>JAJRUM010000004.1 GCA_024277815.1 Gammaproteobacteria bacterium | reverse complement strand
GAGCGGGTGGCGACACATTTCGATCCGCTGCCGTTTTATTCACAACCGCTGGAAACGCAGCAGTCTGATCTGCATAAGTACCCGCTCAATGCCATTACCCAGCGGCCGATGGCGATGTATCACTCGTGGGATTCACAAAATGCCTGGTTGCGACAGATTCATACCTATAATTTCCTGCACGTTAATACCAGGACGGCGAAGGAGGCCGGTATTGAGGATGGTGGCTGGATGTGGGTTGAGTCCATGCACGGCAAGGTGCGTTGCCTGTGCCGTTACTCTGAAGCCGTGGAGCCCGGTACGGTGTGGACCTGGAATGCCATTGGCAAAGCCTCGGGTGCCTGGGCACTGGATGGTGATGCCAATGAAGCCCGGCAGGGCTTCCTGCTCAATCACCTGATTAATGAAGAACTACCATCGACGACACCGGGCGAACACCTGTCCAATTCGGATCCGGTGACTGGCCAGGCAGGCTGGTATGACGTGCAGGTACGTATTTATCCGGCGGACGCTGAAGAACCCAAAGTCAGTTCACCTCAATTCGATACGTTGCACCCGGTGCCCGGCCAGGACATTGGCAAGAAGCCGGGCCGCTGGCTGACTTACTTTGCCGGTAAAGGGGGTAAGTCATGACCCAGTTGGCGCTTGTTATTGATTTGAACGTCTGTGTGGGTTGCCATGCCTGTGTTACCAGCTGCAAGGAATGGAATACGTCCGGTACCGCGGGCTATATGTCCGATATGAACCCCTTCAGCAAAGACCCGACAGGCACCTTCTTTAACCGTGTACAGACCTTTGAAGTGGGCCAGTTCCCAAATACTGAAACGGTACACTTTCCAAAGAGCTGTTTGCATTGCGAAGATCCACCCTGTGTGCCGGTATGTCCCACAGGTGCCAGTTACAAGCGTGAGTCGGATGGCATTGTGCTGGTCGACAGCGAAAAATGCATCGGCTGCAATTATTGTTCCTGGGCCTGTCCGTATGGTGCCCGCGAACTGGATGCCGAACAGAAGATCATGAAGAAGTGCACCCTGTGCGTGGACCGGATCTACGATGAATCGTTACCTGAAAAAGAGCGCAAGCCCGCCTGTGTGTTGGCCTGCCCGACCAGTGCACGCCTGTTTGGTGATGTCAATGACCCGGAATCCGAGGTGTCACACGCGATACGTGATAGCGGCGGGTACCAGTTGATGCCCGAGTGGGGAACCCGACCGGCCAACCACTACCTGCCACGGCGCAAGATGAGCATTACCATTCATGAGGATGAGTTGGTTCGCGCTGACAACCCGCTCAAGAAGGAACGTAAGTTGCCGATGCCGGATGCTGACGATCCGACCCTGGACGAAACGACTAGCTGGTGATCAGGTGCTGATACTGGAGAACAATTAAATATGCATCCCGCCTTTTCTGTAATTTTTCTGACCACGTTGATCGGTGCTGGCCAAGGCTTGTTTCTGGCACTTTATACCGGCCAGCTATATTCGGTGTTCAAGCTTTTGCCCGAGCAGGACTCTGTTCATTTCTATGCGCTCGGCAGCTTCATTGCGTTGCTGTTGCTGATGGCTGGCCTGGTAAGCTCATTTTTCCATCTCGGCCGTCCGGAACGTGCCTGGCGTTCGGCTGCCCGTTGGCGCACCTCGTGGCTGTCACGCGAGGTTATTGCATTGCCGGCTTTTATGGGTGCCGTTGCGATCTGGGGCCTGATTCACTACCTGGGCTGGAACCCGGTGCTGGTGACCCTCGGCAGGGGTACTCAGATTGACCTGTCGCTGCTGGTTGGCGGAGTGACAACCTTGCTGTGTTTTACGCTGTTCCTGTTCACCGGCATGATTTATGCCTGTATCAAGATGCTGCAGGAATGGGCCACGCCGCTGACGACTATTAACTACACGCTGCTTGGCGGGGCGTCGGGTTTTATTCTTGCCACTGCCTTCGCCGCTATTCATGGCGCTGGCATGGTTAACTTTTTTGCCGGCTGGTCGATTATCCTGACCTTGCTGGCTTTTGCGACTCGCAGCGCCAGCCTGTTGCGCAATGCCCGCCTGCGTCATAAGTCCACGCTGGAAACCGCCATTGGTATCCGCCACGCTAAAATTGAACAGAAGGCACAAGGTGCCATGGCAGGCTCCTTTAACACCCGCGAGTATTTCCACGGAGCGTCAAAGCGTAAATACAAATCGATAAAATGGCTTTTCCTGGTATTGGTGTTCCCGCTGCCGTTGCTGATACTGTCACTGGGGCTCGGAACCCAGTCTGCGGCTCTGTTCGTGCTGGCATTCCTGGTTCAGTACGTTAGCTTGCTGCTGGAGCGCTGGTTTTTCTTCGCCCAGGCCAATCATCCGCAAAACCTGTATTACCAGACTGTTTGATGGCGCTCATTTGCCCCCTGGCGGGAGTGGTGTGTCGGTGAGCCTCAACTGTGAATAGCAAGTCGGTTGTTGCGGCGTTACTGGGTATGTTGGCGGTAATCGTTGCGTTCACGTTATTGATGAACCACAGAACTGAGTCAGCCCGGCCCGGGGTCAAGGCGCCGGTCAAATTCAGCTTGCCGGAATTGAGTGACAGCGATTTCGACTGGGTCGCTGCACGCATCTATCAGAATGAAGCCTCAGGTAACCCGCGCTACCTGACGTGGTGGGGTGAAGGTGAAGATTTCCCTTCGTTTGGTATTGGACATTTTATCTGGTTCCCCGCGGGCGTTGACGCGCCTTTCGATGAGACCTTCCCGGCGCTGGTTGCATTCCTGCAACGGCAGTCGCCACCGGGCCTGCAGATGCCTGGCTGGTTGCGCGGGCTGCAACCATTTAAAGCACCGTGGACTAACAAGCAGCAATTTGACCGCGGCCTTGATAGTGTGGAGATGGCTGAGATGAGGCGCTGGCTGGAGTCTACCCGCCAGTTGCAGGCCAGGTTTATCGCGACAACATTCGAGCAGCGCTGGCGAAACCTGGGGATGCTCACAGACCAATACCAGCAGCTGACTGCCTTGCTGCAGGAGCTGGCGGGAACTGCACAAGGCCTGTTTGCGGTAATCGACTACTACAACTTCAAGGGGCTTGGAAAGAACCCCCGCGAACGTTACCAGGGAAAGGGCTGGGGCCTGTTGCAGGTACTGCAGTTGATACAGACAAACCGTGATCCGACAGCCGTTGAGACCGGCCTGGTTGAGCAATTCAGGCAAGCTGCGGAGCAAAGCCTGCGTATGCGTGTAAAGTTATCGCCGCCGGAGCGCCAGGAAACGCGTTGGCTGGATGGCTGGTTGAAACGCTTGCAGGGCTATGTTGAGATAGATGCCCATAGAGATAACCGGAAATAGCAGGTATGTTTTGCCAGACCATTCAGAGGCCAGTTCTTGTTGATGTAAGCGCCAGCTTGCCCTGATGCGACCAACGAAGGCCACAGTGCGCCTCGGCGCGATTCGCGACAACCTGGAAATTGCCCGGCAGTTTGCGCCCGATTCAAAAATCATGGCGGTGATCAAGGCCAATGCCTATGGCCACGGCGCAATCGAGGTGGCGCGTTCCCTGCAAGCGCATGTGCCGGCTTTTGCTGTTGCTTTTGCTGAAGAAGCTGTGCAACTGCGTGACGCGGGCATCAGCCGGCCAATACTGATTCTGCAGGGTGCCAGTTGTGATGCCGATGCCGCTGAAGCGGCAGACCGGGATTTTTGGTTGATGCTGCACTCCCGCCAGCAGGTTGAAAGAGTACTGCGTGCTGATGTGCCTGGACCGGTCCGGGTGTGGATCAAAGTGGATACCGGCATGCACCGCCTTGGCCTCGCAGTGAGCGAGCTTGACGGGGTCTGTGCAGATTTGTCTGCATCGGACAATGTGCAGCGGGAGCAGGTATTGTGTACCCACCTCGCGGTAGCCGATGAGCTCACCCATCCAATGACCAGGCAACAGGTTCGCACGCTTCGGGACTATGCAAGCGGGCATAATTTACCGCTGAGCATCGCGAATTCCGCAGCCATCATGTCCTGGCCGGAAACCCACGCCAGCTGGAACCGGCCGGGCTATATGCTCTATGGCAACGATCCACACGGTTTTGCTGGCACAGAAGCAAGCGGCAACCCCTCCCACGGATTGGTTCCGGCGATGACGATGAGCTCGGAAATTATCAGTATCCGCGAACTGGCACCCGGGGATGGTATTGGCTATGGCCTCGAATGGGTGGCCAGGAAAGAATCTAAAATCGGTACAATTTCAATGGGTTATGCAGATGGTTACCCGCGCCATGCAGCCAGTGGAACACCGGTACTGGTCAACGGCCAGCGCGTATCGTTGGTGGGCAGGGTTTCGATGGGTATGATTTCGGTTGACCTGACCGAACTTGAATATGTGGAAGTAGGTGATCCGGTGGAACTCTGGGGTGAGCGGCTCAGTGTCAATGAGGTGGCAGCGCATGCCGGCACCATCGGTTACGAGATATTGTCCGGCCTGACCGGGCGGGTACCGGTTACTTACCTGCCCTGATCCTGCCCACCTTGTTGTTCAGGGCTGTTGTTCCTGCGGGTAGTACTTATCCAGTAACGCATAGAGTACGGCGGCAGTTTCAGCATCGAACTCACTACTTACCCGCCATGGCAGAAAATGCATTTGAAATGCCCGTACCACGTTCCGGGATTGCTCATCATGTTGGCCGCTAAGTATGATGTCATAGCCATAGGTGTGCAGCGCCGTCTGTAGTGCGAGTATCGTTGGCAGGTCTGTCCTGAATTGTTCCCAATAGCGGACAACCGTATCGTCGTCATACCATGCACCAAAGCCCAGCCGGTAGAGCCTCTGCCATGGAAACCTGGGGCCCGGGTCGGTTTTGCGCTGCGGTGCAATATCTGAATGGCCGACAATGTGGGTTGGTTTGACCGCAGTGTGCCGTACGCGGATGCCGCGCAGGAGGTCAGTCAGCAACTCCAGTTGCTGGTCGGCGAAGTCAGGATAGAAGCAGATACGGGCAGCTTCTGAGGCAGTGGTATCACTGGCCGGTTCCGTGGAAGTCTGGCAATAGGCCTGGTTGACCAGTTCTATGCCAATAGAAATGTCGTTGAGCGCTGTTTTTCCAGCCCAGTAGCTTTGGCCCGCATGCCAGGCCCTGCCATCTTCGCCTACCAGCGAGTAGAGTTGCAGGTCCTGTCCGGTATAGCTGGGGTCATCAGGCTCCGGCACCAGATAATGGGAACTGACCGGCCGGTCTGAGGGCTTGGTCAACAGCTCCAGTGCCTGCTGGAAATCTGCCGTTGTGTGGTGGATCACCACGACCCGGACACGCGTATCCTGGTTGGCTGATTCCACGGTTACCTGGCCTTGTGTTGCGCAGCTGGAAGCAAGCAATAACATCGACAGCAACATACCAGCCAGTTTCAGCCTGTGTTTCAATTCTGGAGTGCCCATATGGCTCATGCTGGAAGTTACCTGTAGTTGGAGTGCCTATGATAAACAGGAAGAAAAAAAATAGTATAGAGAAATAAATTACAGGTTCGGTGGGTTAAGATTCCCCGCATGGGCTTTTCACTGAACATTGCGGCGCTGGATGGCGCGATTGTGATTGTCTATTTGTTGGCCGTATTGGCTTTCGGGCTTTGGGTCGGGCGCGGGCAACGAACCTCTGAGGACTATTTCCTCGGTAGCCGTGCATTGCCCTGGGGGGTGATATTGCTGTCGATCGTTGCCACTGAAACCAGCACGGTCACCTTCCTCAGCTTGCCGGGTATTGCGGCGGCCATTGATGGCAACCTGACCTTCCTGCAAATAGCCATCGGCTATATCGTTGGACGGGTGTTGATCATTTATGTGCTGTTGCCCATCTATTTCCGGCGTGCGACTTTTACTGCATATGAGGTGCTGGAGTCTCGTTTCGGCAAGCTGAGTCGCCGGCTCACCTCGGTGTTGTTTCTGTTCACCCGAAACCTGAGCGACGCACTACGGTTGTTCCTGACGGCCCTGGTGCTACAGATTGTGCTGGGGCTGGACCTGACCATGGCGGTCATTTTGCTTGGCCTGTTTACTGTCATCTACACATTGGTTGGTGGGGCAAGGTCGGTGATCTGGAACGATGGTGTGCAGTTTGTCATCTATATGCTGGGCGCGGGTGCCGCTTTTACCGTCATGCTGATGACGGTGCCTGGAGGGCTCGCAGGCCTGCTGCAGTTTGCCGGGGAGACGGACAAGCTGCGTATATTTGATTTTGAACTCAGCCTGTCCAAACCGACAATGACCTTCTGGGCGGGTTTGGTGGGTGGTGCCTTCCTGACAGCGGCAACCCACGGTACGGACCAGTTGATGGTGCAGCGTTACCTGTCCAGCAGAAACCAGCGTGACGCATCCCTTGCGCTGGCGCTAAGCGGGATCGTGGTGTTTCTGCAGTTTGCAGTGTTTTTGCTGCTGGGTGTTGCGCTGGCGGGTTTCTTCTCACAGTTACCGGAGTCAGAATCGCTGGCTGCTGGTGGTGACAAGTTGTTTGCCTGGTTTATTGTCAATTACATGCCGGTTGGACTGGTGGGACTGACGCTGGCCGCAGTATTTGCAGCGGCGATGTCGACGCTGTCCAGTTCGCTGAATGCCTCTGCCACTGCAGTGGTCAATGATATTTGGTTGCCGACCCGTAAAAAATCACCATCACAGCAACAGCAGTTACAGGCTGGCCGTATCGCGACTGCTGTATTTGGTGTTTTACAGGTGGCGATCGCCGCTTTTGCCGGCGCCTGGGGAACGACTGAGAGTACGGTCTTCAGCGTACTGAAAATTGCCGGGTTCGCGAGCGGCCCGGTGCTGGGGCTTTTTCTGTTGGCGGTATCGGCTGCACATGTCAAACAGCCCGCTGCCCTGTTGGGCTTTGTTGCCGGAGTTGCAGGTCTCGCGGCGATTGCCATTGGTACAAATCTCTATTGGCCGTGGTATGCCGCAACCGGTGCGCTGATTACCTGGTTTGCAGGTTGGCTGATCCAGTGGGCCTGGCCGGACAAGGCAGGCAGCAGCCACCCTGGCGAGGCCGGGATACGCCCATGAAACCGGTCAGCGATCACTAGTGTCGAAGCAAGCTGACAAGCATCCCTGGGCCTGGGTGCCCAGTCTCTATTTTGCCAGTGGCTTGCCCTATGTGGTGGTGATGAGCCTGTCGGTGGTGATGTACAAACGACTTGGCATTTCAAACACCGACATTGCGATTTATACAAGCTGGCTCTATTTGCCGTGGGTGATTAAGCCGTTCTGGAGCCCCTTCGTCGACATCATCAAGACCAGGCGCGCCTGGATTGTTGCCATGCAATTGTTGATCGGGGCATCTATGGGTGGCGTGGCACTGATGCTTCCCACCGGAAACTTTTTATGGGGATCGCTGGCTTTTCTGTGGTTGCTGGCGTTCAGTTCTGCAACCCATGATATTGCTGCCGATGGTTTCTATATGCTGGGTCTGTCGAAGCACAAACAGGCCTGGTTTGTGGGTATCCGCAGTACCTTCTATCGCCTCGCAATGATCGCCGGCCAGGGTTTGCTTATTATGCTGGCCGGTATGCTGGAGAACATGTTGGCCGGGCCGTCTTCGGCGGCTGAGGTGGTGACAGGTTCCCCACCTGCAGACGGTACCGTGCTGACCTGGACACTTACGTTTTACCTGATGGCCGGAATGTTTGTACTGTTTTTTGCATGGCATCGTTTTGTTTTGCCAAAACCAGCTGAAGATGTGCCCGGACTGCACGCTACCTACGCAGAAGTCATGCGGGATTCTGTTGCGACCTTTGTGGCCTTTTTTCGCAAGCCTCAGATAACGTTAGTCCTCGCCTTTTTACTTCTTTTCAGATTTTCCGAGGCACAGCTGGTCAAGTTGTCCGCACCTTTTTTGCTCGATTCATCGGAGGTGGGCGGGCTTGCATTGAGCACTGCAGAGGTGGGTTTTGCCTATGGCACCATGGGTGTTCTGATGCTCGTTGTGGGCGGGTTGGCCGGCGGTTTCCTGGCGGCCCGGGATGGGCTGAAATGCTGGCTGCTGTGGATGGTGGTGGCGATCAATCTGCCGAATGCTGTCTATATCCTACTCGCCAGTACACTGCCGGAGAACCTTCTGCTTATCAACCTTGCAATCGGTCTGGAGCAGTTCGGCTACGGTTTTGGCTTTGCCGCTTATATGTTGTACATGCTGTATATATCGAATGGTCCCCATCAAACAGCGCACTATGCGATTTGCACGGGTTTCATGGCGCTCGGCATGATGATCCCGGGTATGTTCAGCGGCTGGTTGCAGGAACTGGTGGGTTATCAGACTTTCTTCATCTGGGTGCTGGTGGCCACGCTGCCGTCATTTATCGTAACGATGCTGGTCCCATTGGACAGCTCATTTGGTAAAAAGCAGGAGTAGCACTTTCAGGTTTACTGCCCTGACCGTCAGTTTCGCCCGCGGGCCAGGCTCAGGCTGAACGGCGTTCGATCTGCGCCCCGAGTCCGGCCAGTTTTGTCTCAAGGTTCTCGTAACCCCTGTCCAGATGGTATATCCGACTGACAACCGTTTCCCCTGCCGTGGCCAGGCCGGCAAGTATCAGGCAGGCGCTGGCGCGCAAATCCGTTGCCATGACGGGAGCGCCACTTAAACCACCTTTATTGCCATGCACCACTGCCACCTGGGTCTCCTGACTTATATTTGCACCCATACGCGCCAGTTCCTGTACGTGCATGAAGCGGTTTTCAAAAATTTTCTCAGTGATCACCGAGGCACCACTGGCTTGTGTCATGAGGGCCATGAACTGGGCTTGCAGGTCGGTTGGGAAGCCAGGGTGGGGTGCGGTGTCGATATCAATGGATTGCCATTGGTGGCAGGCCTTGATCTGCACCCAGTCCGGCCCTGTTTCAATCTCGAAGCCACAGTCAGAAAGTTTGTTGATCAGCGCATGCAGATCTGCCGGTACGCACTGTACAACTTTCACATCGCCGCCGGTGATGGCCGCAGCAAGCAACAAAGTGCCAGCTTCAATGCGGTCTGGAATAACGCTGTGTTGAGCCGGCTTCAGCTCGTTGACACCCTCTATGGTGATGACACTGGTGCCTTCACCTTCTATCTGTGCCCCCATGCCACGTAAACAGCAGGCGAGATCGACGATTTCAGGCTCTCTGGCAACATTTTCCAGTACGGTGGTACCGCGACAGAGGCTGGCTGCCATCATGATATTTTCGGTACCGCCCACGGTGGCAAAATCAAATACGATGCGCTCGCCCACCAGCCTTTTCGCCTCTGCGATGACGTAGCCGTTTTCAATTTCAATATGGGCACCCAGTTGCTGCAGCGGTTCAATATGCAGGTTGATTGGCCGGGAACCGATGGCACAGCCACCCGGCAAACTGACTTTTGCCTTGCCGTAACGGGCCAGCAACGGTCCGAGGCAAAGGATGCTGGCGCGCATTTTACGCACGATCTCATAAGGCGCTACAGGATCTTCAGGTGCCTTGACTGTAACCGCCAGCTGGTGGCCTGTCCGGTGGGTTTTACAATTAAGGTGGTTGAGCAGCAGCTCAGTCGAGTCGATATCCTTCAGGCGGGGGACGTTATCGAAGCGGTGTTCTCCCTCTGCCAGAAGTGAGGCAAACAGCAGCGGCAACGCCGCATTTTTTGAGCCACTGGCGGCCACGGTGCCGCTTAACGCTTTACCCCCGTTAATGACGATAACGTCCATTTTCTGACCCTGTGTGAATGTTCAAACAATAAAACCGTGGCTGTCCGGCGAGCTTTTATCAAGATGAAGAATTTTGCACCATTGGTGAGGTGTTGTACATGGGCTCTTTCCCTGATGAGGGGCTGGTCAGGGAAAATAATGCCTGAAAATGACTATTTGTTTTGAAAACTTCGTTCAAATGTGATACAAAAAAGAAATTAAATTTAATAAATCTGTATCATAAAGCCGGAGCAGCTTAAATGAGTGAAGTTATCCAGGAACAGACACCTGCCAAACAGCCCGAAAAATTGAAATTTGTCACCCAAACGGGTGATGGCGCGCGCCCAATGACTGGCAATGAAGCCATCGCAAGGGGTGTATGGGAAGCAGGGTGCAAAGTTGCAGCGGCTTACCCGGGCACGCCCAGCACAGAGATTCTTGAGAACCTCGCGAAATACCCCAGTGAAGACCTGCATGCGCAATGGTCGACCAATGAAAAGGTCGCGCTGGATGTTGCCTACGGCGCATCTTATGGCGGTGTACGCGCTTTTTGTGCCATGAAACATGTGGGCTTGAATGTGGCTGCCGATGCGCTGCTGACCGAAGCGTACATTGGCGTTAATGGTGGCATGGTACTGGCTGTTTGTGATGATCCTGGAATTCACAGTTCACAAAACGAGCAGGACACCCGTATGTTTGGCAAGTTGGCCAATGTCCCTGTTCTGGAGCCATCAGACGCTCAGGAGGCGCTCGACTTTACGCGCTGGGCCTATGAGCTCAGTGAAAAGTTTGATACACCGGTCATCGTTCGCAGCACCACGCGGATCGCGCACACGCGCAGTCCGGTCGTCGTTGGAGATCGTGAGGAAGTGGAAGACCGGGGCTTTGTCGAGCGCCCGGAGAATATCGCCTTGCCGACCACAGCGCGCGCCCGCCACCCAATTGTCATCGAGCGTGAGGCCCTGCTGGAGGCTTACTTCAGTCAGTCTGAAAGAATTCAATGGATCAAGGGTGACAAGAGTATTGGTGTCATTACTGCCGGCATGTCGTACAGCTATGTAAGAGAAGTATTGCCGGGTGTCAGCATACTGAAGTTGCCAGCCTCATTCCCGTTGCCGCGCGATGCGGTGCGCGAGTTTTGTGATGCAGTAGATCGCGTCATTATTGTTGAGGAGCTTGAACCGTTCCTTGAGACAGAAATTGCTGCCATGGGCTACAAGGTTGAAGGCAAAGTATTCTTCCCGCGGGCGGGTGAACTGTCACCCGAATTAGTGCATGAAGGTTTCGCCAAGGCAGGCCTGCTCAAATCACGTAAAACAGAAAGCTCAATTGAGATCAAAGAACTGGTGAGGCCACCGGTACTCTGTTCGGGTTGTCCGCACACTGGCGGTTACATGGCCTTGCGTGCCCTGAATGCCCGCG
>JAJRUM010000058.1 GCA_024277815.1 Gammaproteobacteria bacterium | reverse complement strand
GGTTGTCGGTGGCGGCACTGGTACACAGGTTGTCGGTGGCGGCACTGGTACACAGGTTGTCGGTGGCGGCACTGGTACACAGGTTGTCGGTGGCGGCACTGGTGCGCTGGTTGTCGGTGGTGGCACTGGAAGCGAAAGCATTACAGTCGCCACAAGCTTACAGTTTGAAATTTCTTTGAACTGCCAAACAGCTACAGTTTCTGTCCTGGATTCAGACTACTCAGAGATTGTTTACTTCAACAAAGTACAGGTCATGGGCAATACTGGCCTCTGCCAGTCATATGATGATGACCTCGTCCCTTGGATTGAAGAGAATAGCTTTAGGTAAGAAATGATGAGAAATAGGTTGTTGTTGCGCTAACCACCGAATTACGCCAATAGCCTTAGTTCTATCAGTTATCAACGAGAACACTTTGCCCCTGCAATTGCAGGGGCACTTTCTCGGTAGCGTTAACGAAGACATGGCATAGCCAAATTGGCTAGACAATTTCAAGGCTTTATTTCCTTGTATCTAAATCCTAGAAAGCTTTTGCGTTTACGCCTAACCCGGCGGCCAACTAAACCCCCGGCCACCAAGCAAGTGTAGGTGAACGTGGAAAACTGTCTGCCCGGCAGCTGCATTGCAGTTCATTACGACTCTGTAGCCATCCTCTGCAACACCCTGTTGTTCTGCAATCTTTTTTGCAGCGAGAAACAACTTCCCAAAAAGTTCAGCATCATGCTCTTGCATATCGTTGATAGTGCGGATGTGGGTCTTCGGAATCACGAGCACATGCAACGGTGCCTGCGGATTGACGTCCCTGAATGCCAGCACATCATCATCTTCATAGACGATATCTGCAGGAATTTCCCGGGCGATGATCTTTAGAAATAAATCGTCTGACATTATTATTTACCTTGTGTGTTAAACAAACCTGAACCTGTACATAAACATAGCAAGAATCGGGTGGCTATGTAGCCGGAAACTTCTAAAATGAGCATATGCAACCGCAGCGACATTTTCAGACTATTTCAGAATCCCTCTACTGGCTATGTGAAAACCAGCAAAACCAACCCAGCCTCGAGCAACTTGCTGCGCATTGCGGGCTGAGCCCACACTACATGCAGCGTCTTTTCCAGGCGTGGGCGGGTGTATCACCTAAGCAATTTTTGAAATACCTGACTAAAAATCACGCACTTGAGCGACTGCAAGCGGGCCAGACTGTATTTGATGCGGCAATGTCGAGCGGCCTCTCCGGGCCGGGCCGACTGCACGACCTGCTCATTTCAACCCAGGCGATGACACCCGGCGAAGCCAAACGCAAGGGTCTTGGCGTTGAAGTACAGTATGGCTATGGCGCAACACCATTCGGTGAAGCACTGCTAGCCTGGACTGACAAGGGGATCTGTTTCCTCGGTTTTAGCCATGTGGAAGGAAAAAAATATGCCTGGACGCATTTCAGACAACAGTGGCCGGACGCACTCCTGACTGAAGACCAGTCAGTTGCGAAACGCAGGCTTTTGCAAATTTTCTCGCGACCGGAACATGAACCACTCAAAGTCTGGCTACGGGGCAGCCCTTTCCAATTGCGGATCTGGGAAGCCCTACTCGCCCTGCCCTCCGGCATACACTGCACCTATGGCCAGCTGGCATCGTTGACCGGAAATGCAAAAGCCAGCCGGGCCGCCGGCACCGCTATTGGCCGCAACCCGGTTTCATGGCTGATCCCCTGCCACCGTGTGATCAACAGCATCGGCACGTTGGGCGGGTACCGTTGGGGCCTCCACACCAAGCAGGCGATGATCGGCTATGAAGCCGCAAAAACGCAGCACTAGTTCAAACGGGTAATTAATTCAGACGGATTGGACTCACCGCTCAGCATCGCCACGATTTTGCCCGCAGTGATGCCCGGATCAGGTTGTTCTGTCGGGTTCTCCGCATGATAAACACTGGCCCTGAAGCCGGTGCGCATAGGTCCAGGCTCAATTCCTCTCACCTTAACAGCAGAATTGCCCAGGCTGGCATCAAACTGCTTCACCAGGCCGGTGAGTGCCACTTTCGCAATACCATATGGCCCCCAGTAGGCGCCAGTGACTCTTTCGGGATCATCCAGCAGGAAGAATAAACAGCCCCCACCTGCCTGCTTCAGCAGGGGTAAACAGACACAACTCAACAGCCACGGTGCATTGAGGTTCACCTGAATCGATTTCAGCCATTGCTGTGGCTCGATCTGGTCCAGCAGTTGCAGGCCGTCAAAATCAATGGCGCAATGCACCAGGGCGTGCAAGCCACCGAACTCCGACTCGATGGTATCAACCAGGGCGTTGAACTCTTCCGTGCCCGCTCCCGCAAGATCCAGCGGGTAAAGCCCCGGCGCGGTGTTGCCCTGCTCTGTCATTCTGTCACTTAGGTCAGTCAGACCACGGCGGTTCTTATCCAGCAGGACCAACTCAGCACCTTCAGCGGCACATTGCCAGGCAAGCGCCTCGCCCAGGCCACCGGCGGCACCGGTAATCAAAATTGTTTTGCCTTTGAGTTTCATGGCGGCAATTCTAGCGATTTGTTCAGCGCTAAGATACCTGCTTCACTGCTTTAAGCTGCCAAAGCGGTTGACTCCGACCGCGATTCGACAGATTCTTGTAGCGGAAAACACCAACGGTAACCGCTATGCCCATCTATGAATACCACGCAGCAAGTGAGAAAAACTGTGACCACTGTGAGACGGTGTTTGAAGTCATGCAAAAATTGACTGACAACCAGCTCAGGTTTTGTCCCCACTGCCATAACCCGGTACAAAGAAAGATATCGCGGCCCAACCTCGCCAGCCCGGCGCCATCACTGAAAGAGGACAACCTGGAGAAACATGGTTTCACCCAGTTCAGGAAAGTTGAGAAAGGCGTGTATGAAAAAACTGCGGGTAAAGGGCCGGACTTTATAACCGATAAACAATAGCCTTCAGCCAAGGCTCCCACGGCTGGCAGTCCAGTTCCGGCCATCAAACTCCTCGATTGAAACCTCGATTTCGGCAGCTAACTCCAGGCAGTTCAGGTTCACACTGAAGCCGTCTGGGTGAGAGCGCGGAATATAGAATGACTTGATTCCACAATGCTCGCAGAACAGGTGGCGGGCCTGACCGGTATGGAAACGATACCCGGAGAGACTTTCCTTGCCAGCAAGCAAGCGAAACTGATCGGCCGTGACAATCAAATGCAGATAGCCGGATTTCTGGCAAATTGAGCAGTTGCACCGACGCACGACAACCGCGTCCGGAACTTCAACTTCAATCCTGACCCGCCCGCAATGACAGCCGCCTTTACAAGTGTGCATATGCCAGCCTCTTCAACCTGTCTTTTGCCGCCATCATAACCTGCCAAGACGCCGGCACAGCCGCCACGCCAACCAGGCATCTGCCGGGCCAAAGCGAAAGCCGTTGGCAAAACTTTTTTCCGGCTGCTTGCAGATCCTCTGCAGCAGCCTTGTTTCCAGCATCCAACGCAGCTGTAAATGTATGCCGCTGCCCGCAAGGGTCCCAACATCCAGGCCAGCCATACCCTTATCAAACCACTCTATACCGCGGCCAGCCAACTGCACAATGGCCGATTGTAATTCTGCCGATGCCGGCTGTTGTACCAGCAGATCAGGCTCAAGCTGGTATTTTGCCATCAGGTCCAGTGGTAAACCCGGACCACTTTTCCCACCATGAGCAGAAGCCCCGGAAATCAACATCAATAGCCCACTGGCTGCTGCCATCAAAGACAAGGCTGACGCGTCGATTTCAACACCATCCAATGCGAGTTCCAGCGCTACGGGCGTCTCCCCCTGCACTGCCAGGTGCTCAAACAAAGCCTTTTCATCAGCAGCAGGGACAACATCTATCTGTACTGCGGCATCGTTGACCAGCTTGAGTAAGCAACCATTGTCCAGCTGTTGCCGCGCACCTGATTCCCACAGCGCGCGCAGCGCCGGGTGCCGGGAGGGTGCACCAGGCTCAGCCACCAACTCCTTGCTCCACCACTTGAGCTTGGCCCACTTGACCGCATCATCACTTGCCATGAACGGAATCGAGCCAATGGATTGCGTCAGCGCGTAAAGCGCCAGCAACTGCTGCTGCCGCGCTGTGGGGATGAAGCGACTGGTGAACTCAAAAAGACTGCCCGGCGTCAGCGCAAGCTCACTGCAATGCTCAAGTGCAGATGTGGCAATGGGTGACATTATGCCGCCAGCAAGCTAATGGGTCAGGCCTGGCTGCTTAACTTAACTGCATGAATTATATAGTTAACATTGACACTCCCGCCGGTACGGGCAGTACGGTCCAACGGGTTATAGTGGATACCCGTTATTTCTGCAGTTTTCATGCTGGCCGCCCGCAACCAGGCGGACAACTCGGATGGCTTGATGAAGCGCTCATACTGGTGTGTGCCCCTGGGGATTATCCGGGTAATGTATTCACCACCGAGTATGGCCACCACGAAGGAGGCCGGATTCCTGTTGAGGGTGCTCATAAACAAATGACCGCCTTCGACCAGCATGCTGGCACAGGCAGTAACCACCGATGCCGGATCAGGCACATGCTCAAGCATTTCCATGCAGGTAACGATACCGGCACTGGCAGGATGTTCCTGCGCCCAGGATTCCGCTGTAGATTGTTGGTAATCCACTTGCACACCTGACTCATGCAAGTGCAAACGCGCCACCGACAGTGCCTTGTCAGCAACATCAATACCGGTGACCTTCGCCCCCAGCGCAGCCATTGATTCAGACAAAATGCCGCCGCCACAACCCACATCAACGACGCTGGCGTCTTTGATTTCCGCCCGTTCCGCAATGTAGGCCAGGCGCGCGGGGTTCAGATCATGTAACGGCCGTGACTCACCATCAGGGTCCCACCAGGACGCAGCAATATCATCAAATTTCTGGCGTTCCGCCGGATCAATATTTGTCTCAACTTCCGTCATCAGACTTATGCTCCTGTCGCACCGCGGCCCGCTGCAATACGCACAGCCCAGCGCTTTGCGCGGTCAATTATTTCGTCCAGATCCATGCCTGTGAAGCTGGAATCTTCCAGCAACATCCGGCCGCCTACCCAGACGTGGGTCACCTGCTGGCTGGATGCTGCATAAATCAAGTGTGACACCACATCATACATGGGTGTTGATTGCAGGAAATCCATATCAAGCGCACACATATCAGCCAGTTTACCGGCTTCAATGCTGCCAATTTCCTGCGCCTGACCGAGAGCAGTTGCTGCATTGATGGTCAGCATTTCCAGCGCCTCAAAAGCTTTCAGCGTGCAGGGGTCAGCGGCAACGCCCTTGGCCAGCAGCGCCGCCGTGCGGGCTTCTGCCAGTAAGTCCAGATTGTTATTGCTGGCCGCCCCATCGGTGCCAAGCGCCAGGTTGATATCTTGCTCAAGCAAGCGGGCAACCGGGCAAAAACCGTCACCAAGTTTCAGGTTGGATTCCGGGCAGTGGATGATATTTACATTGGTGTCCGACAACAGCGCGATATCACTGGCGCCCAACTGGGTCATATGGACAGCCAGCAGGCGTTCGTTGAGTAGGCCAAGATCATTCAGCCGGTCCAGCGTTGACTTGCCATGCTGGCGCAGAGACTCGCCAACCTCCCACTCTGATTCCAGCACATGCATGTGAACCCGCATATCATGCCTGGCAGATAACGCTATAATCCGGCCAAAGGCCTCATCATCCACCGAATACGGTGCGTGCGGTGCAAATGCCGTGCTGAGCAGCGTCTCGCCCTGCCAACCGGAACTGACTTTCAGGCCTTTGTTAATGTAATCATCCACGTGGTCTGCCCAGGCCGTGGGGACATCGATAACCGGCAAACCGATAGAAGCGCGCATGCCCGCTGCAACGGCGGCAGCAGCGGTGACTTCGGGGAAAAAATAGTTGTCATTAAAACAGGTGGTGCCACCGCGCAACATCTCCGCCATCGCCAGGCGCGTTCCATCATGCACAAACTTTGGGCCCACGAAGGCTTTTTCTACCGGCCAGATATGGTCATTGAGCCAGGCCTGCAAATTGAGGTCGTCCGCATAGCCCCTTAACAGGGACATGGCCGAGTGAGTATGCATGTTGATGAAACCCGGCAATAAAACATGCCTGGGCAGTTCCACGTGACTGGCATCCTGGAAGCGGGCAAACGCGTCCGCGCGTGGCAGCACGGCTACAATTCGCTCACCCTCCATAGCCACGGCCATGTTTTCCAATACCTGCAGGCGAGGCCTTACTGGCACCAACCAGCGCGGCAAAAGTAGAACCGTCTGTGACAAAAGAGTTACCCCTTCACTCTCGATACGTACTCGCCGGTACGGGTATCAACCTTGATAACTTCCTCGTTCTGGATAAAAAGCGGCACCCGCACGGTCGCCCCGGACTCGAGTTTGGCTGGCTTGCCACCACCGCCTGAGGTGTCTCCACGCACCCCCGGGTCGGTTTCAACAATTTTCATTTCAACAAAGTTGGGCGGCAGCACATAAAGGGGCTCACCATTGAACAGTGTCATGGTGCATACACCCTCTTCCTGCATCCAGTAAGCGGCACCACCAATGTCCTCCTTGCTGATGGAGTACTGCTCATAGGATTCCGGGTGCATGAAATGCCAGAACTCACCATCGTTGTATAAATACTGGACTGGAGTTTCAAACACATCGGCGGCCTCAACAGATTCTCCCGACTTGAAGGTTTTCTCCACCACCCGCCCGGTCTTAAGGTTACGAACCCGTACACGGCTGAACGCCTGACCTTTACCGGGCTTAACAAATTCATTCTCAACAATATTATGCGGGTCACCATTAATCATGATTTTCAGGCCGCTTTTGAATTCATTGGTGCTATAAGACGCCATTGCTGTCTCCAGGCAGTTTTTTGCGCAGGTCGTTGCAGATTCAGTCTGAACAGACTCACAGGATAAAAAGAGCTGCAATGATAACTCGAACTCGGATAAGACGACAGATTTTGCGCACATGCTGGCCCTGAGTTTCACAGTTAGAGGGCTTTGGCATAGCCGCCGAATACTGAGAGCAACGGACAATTTCTACAAAAAAAGCAAAATATACGTCATAATCAGTGCATGAATAGTTCCCACCTGCTGGTTATCGACAGTTCCCCGGATCATGCACAGGCTGTTACCAGCCTGCTGCGTAACGCCGGCATGGCTGTGCGCGTGGCCAACGCAGCCAATCTGGGTGAACTGAAAAGTTATTTACAGGAGTTTTCGCCCTTTCTGATCCTGGTCACTACCGAACTGCCCTCTACACTGAAAATAGGCCAGATACTGCAGGCCGCAGACCAGCATTCCACACCGGTGGCCTTGCAAATATCAGCGGCGGATACTGACGTTATTGACGAAGCACTGGCCTCGCATTCCGTCATGCTCATCAATGCCGAAGAGAACGATCAGTTAATGCAGGTGGTTCAACAACACATCTCCGGTGGAAAATCTGCCCGCGAGCACGATGATTTACACCTCAGACTGACCGAACTACAACACCGTTACGACCTTCTCCTGGACAGCGCCAGGGATTCAATTGCCTACATTCATGAAGGCTTGCACGTCTATGCCAATCGCGCTTACCTGGAGCTTTTGCAGGTGCAGGCAATGGATGATATTGAAGGGCTGTCGCTGCTGGAACTGATGGCGCCCAAGAAAGGCCATAACCTGAAAAAACTTCTGCGCGACATGAACCGGGATATTTTCCCGGAAAGCTCGCCAGTGGTCACGATTAACGCGCCATCCGGCAAACAGCTGAAAGCAGAACTGACTTTTTCCCCGGCTCGGTTCAATGGTGAACAGTGTATCCAGATGATGGTGCGTGAGCAGGATGCCAACTCCGTTCTGCAGGAAGAACTGGATCGCTTGCGCAAAACCGACCCATTGACGCAGATGAACAATCGCCAGACATTTACCGATCGCCTGTCTGCTTTCATTGATGAAGAGCGTGATACCGACACCAGAAGTGCGGTTTTATACATCGAACCGGATGGCATTGCAGAGTTGCAACAGAAGCTGGGCATGAAGGGTCTTGATGCCTATATTCTGGATCTGGCCAATTTTATCCGGGGCAACGTGAACGATGAAGACCTCACTGCCCGCTTCTGTGATTGTGGTTTTGTCGCCCTGATCAAGCGCGACGACAAGTCGGACATGCTCGATACGGCCAACAGCATCATTGAAAGCTATTCAGAGCATGTCGTTGAAGTGGATGACCAAACCATTCCTGCAGCCTGCAGCATAGGCTTGGCTACGCTGGGTTCATTCACACGGGATGCAGAAGAGATCATTGGCCAGGCAACCAGCGCATTTAAGGAAGCGGCACAAAAAGGCAGCACATTAGTCACTTACAAGCCGGCATTGACCACGGTCAGTTCCGGTGAAACCGAACGGGACTGGGTGGAGCGAATCCGCCATGCGCTGAACAATCACGATTTCTATACCGTGCAACAATCCATTGTCGACCTTGAGGGCGAAAGTGAAGGCCTGTTCGAAAACCGTACTTTCATGCGCGAAGAACAAGGCGACTCGCCTGCCAGCGAGTTCATGCTGGCTGCCGAACGTCACGATCTTGGCGGTGTCATCGACCGGCATGTTATTCCGCAACTAATGGCAGCCATCGCCGGTACGGGCGACCGGCATATTATCTCCCTGAGCGTAAACTCGGTGCTTGATTTCAGCTTCCCCAGCTGGTTTAAACACCAGTTGGAAGAAACCGAAGCAGAAGGTTCCCAGCTAATCCTGCAAGTATCTGCAATGATGGCAGAAGCCAACCTCAAGGAAACACATCACCTGATTGATGAACTCAGGAACCTGGGCTGTGGTGTGGTCCTTTCAGAATTTGATAATGACCGCCGGACAATACAACTGCTCGAGCATTTGCCCGTCAGTATGGTCAAACTTCGTCCTGGACTTGCACAGGGCCTGTCCACCCAAAAGAGTAACCAGGACATTATCCGGGCAGTCGTCAAAAGCATAGAGCCCCATGATCTGTTTATCGTTGCCGATGAGGTGCAGGATGCATCTGATTTATCCATACTCTGGCAGTGCGGCGTAAAGCTGGTAACCGGAGACTTCCTGAATGAGGCTCCCCAAGTCGTTGGCCAATAGCCGCCCCGCAATAACCTTCACCTGAGTTGAACAGCACTTTATGAACCCGGTTCCTGTTGTCGGTCGTTTCGCGCCCTCACCCACCGGCGACCTGCACTTTGGTTCGCTTATTTCTGCTGTGGGCAGCTTTCTGGAAGCCAAAACCCAGGGCGGAAAATGGCTGCTGCGGGTCGAGGATATCGATCCACCCAGAGAAGTAAAGGGTAGCGCCAGCCGAATCATTGATGATTTATACCGGCTCGGAATGGAGCCGGATGGGCCAATCCTCTACCAGAGTTCCAGATATGCAGCTTACCAGGCCAGTATCGATCAGCTGCTGAAAGCCGGGCGGGCATTCGCCTGCTGGTGTACACGCAAGGATCTGCCACCATCAGGTGTTTATCAGGGCACTTGCAGAAACGGTATCAGAAACGGCCGGAAACCACGGGCTATTCGCCTGCTGGTCACACAGGAAACCTGTGACTTTAGCGATGCGCTACAGGGAAATGTGTCGGTTTCACTGACCCGTGATGTGGGGGATTTTGTGATCCACAGGGCTGATGGCCTGTATGCCTACCAGCTTGCTGTGGTCGTTGATGACCAGTTCCAGGGCATTACACAGGTTGTTCGTGGCGCTGACCTGCTCGACTCAACCTGCCGTCAGCTATACTTACAAAAGACTCTGGGGTTTGATTCCCCCGCTTATATGCACCTGCCACTGGCCCTTTCTGCCGATGGTCACAAGCTGAGCAAGCGCCTTCAGGCAGACCCGGTGAAGCATCACGCTCCAGCGGTTGCGGTCGCAACGGCACTGCTTTTCCTTGGCCAGAACCCACCCGCAGGCCTTGCACTGACGCCATTGTGGGAGTGGGCTATTGAAAACTGGAACAGCAAGCTCATTCCGCGCAGCAAGCCGCCGTCAGCTGCAAAGGTCTAACCTAAATGTGCCGTAGCCGTTATACTTTGCGTTCTATTGTGGAAGCGAATTGATATGAACCCGAACTATCTGGATTTCGAACAGCCAATTGCTGAACTGCAAGCCAAGATTGACGAACTTCGCAACGTCGGTTCTGACAATGCCTTGAACCTTGAGGAAGAAATTCAGCGCCTGCAATCGAAGATGCGCCAGAAATTGGCCAGTATCTTCAAAGACCTGTCACCCTGGCAGATTTCACAGCTCAGCCGCCATCCACTCAGGCCCTATACGCTGGATTACGTGGATTTCCTGTTCGATGAATTTCATGAACTGCATGGTGATCGTGCCTTCGCTGATGACCACGCCATCATCGGCGGATTGGCACGCTTCCGGGATCGCGCGGTGGTGATTATCGGCCAGCAAAAAGGCCGGGATACCAAAGCCAAGATTTTCAGGAATTTTGGTATGCCTCGCCCCGAAGGCTACAGAAAAGCCTTGCGGTTGATGAAAATGGCAGAACGTTTTCGCCTGCCGTTGCTGACCTTCATCGATACGCCTGGCGCCTATCCGGGCGTCGGTGCTGAGGAACGCGGGCAATCCGAGGCCATTGCTGCCAACCTTAAGTACATGTCACAGCTTCCGGTACCCGTGATTTGTACCATCATCGGCGAAGGTGGTTCCGGTGGCGCGCTGGCCATCGGTGTGGGTGACCGTGTCAACATACTTCAGTACAGTACCTATTCGGTGATTTCCCCGGAAGGTTGCGCATCCATTTTGTGGAAAGATGCGGCCATGGCGGAAGACGCAGCAACGGCGCTCGGCATCACCTCTGACCGCCTGTTGCAACTGGGCCTGGTCGATGAAGTGATTCCGGAACCCCTGGGCGGTGCCCACAAGGACCCGGAGAAAGTGGCCAGCCAGGTCGGCGACTGCCTCGCTTCCCAGCTTGAAGAGTTGGATAAACTGACCACAGAGTCCTTGCTGGAAGAAAGATATCAGCGCCTGCTCTCGTATGGCGAATACAAGGACTGAGCCCGGGCTGTCCCCATGAATACCCGTTTGCCGCCCTTCACTGCGGAACGTTTGTTACACATTCTGAAGTCACAACTGCGCGCACACAGCTACCTGGTTGGTTTTAGCGGTGGTGCTGATTCAAGCGCGCTACTGCATGCGCTTTGGCGGCTACAGGATGAACTCGCGCACCCCATCGCGGCGGTACATGTCAATCACGGACTGCATACCGACGCTGATTTGTGGCAGCAACATTGCGAGAAGTTTTGTCAGGATCGCGAAATTACCCTGACCTGCCTCCGGATCGAGCTTGAGAACCGTAGCGGTAAGGGCCTGGAGGCAGAAGCCCGCCAACTGCGTTACCAGGCCATGTCCGCTTTGCTCAAAACGGGCGACAGCCTGCTGACAGCCCACCATGCCGATGACCAGGCCGAAACGCTGTTACTGAACCTGATGCGTGGCAGTGGCGTGGATGGCCTTGCGGCAATGCCGGCAAGCCGGCCTTTGGCAGCCGGCGTACTGCAAAGGCCATTACTGAATTTTGAAAATTCCGAATTGATAAAGTATTTACACCGGCATGATGTCAGCTGGATCGAAGATCCTTCCAACCAGCTTCTGACCCATGATCGCAATTTCGTCCGCCACCAGCTCATGCCACTACTGGAAAGCCGCTGGCAGGGTACGGGCCAGCGGCTGTTATTGACCCGCAATGCGATGGCAGAATCCCGCTCACTGCTTGAACGTCTGGCAGATGAATACCTTGCAAATAACTTGTGCCACCCTCTGATTATGCGGGTTTCCAGTCAATTGGACGGGGACCCTGCGCTGTTCAAGCTGGCCATGCGGCGCTGGCTGAAAAGAGCAGCTGTACCACCTATTCCGGCGCGCAGCCTGCAAAGCCTGTATCAGCAGGTATTCCAGTCCGGAAAGGGACGAAACACCCGAATTGAATGGGCCGGCTGGCTGTTGCGCTTCTACCAGAAGCAACTTTGGCTACAGCGAATCAACCCCCGGCCGCCTGGCGATGATTTCACCTGGCCGGGCGATTCGGCCACCGTTGAGCTGGGTGACGGCCGCGGCCGGTTGCTGCTGGTAGGCAAAAACACCCAAAAACCACCACCAGGACTGCTGATCAGCAGTCGCAAAAACTGTCAGGGGCAAGCCATCAGGCAGGGTGCAGTGAATAAAAGCCTGAAAAATATTTTTCAAGCGGCGGGTATCCCGGGCTGGCTCAGGGACTCCATTCCAATTTGCCAGCTTGAGGGCGTGTTGGTCGCCATCGGTGACTGGTGCTTTGATGATAACTTTGCGGCCTGGCTGTCCGAAAATCAACTCACACTAAGCTGGCAACCAGCGGCTCCGCTGTTAAAATATATTGTTGCGCAACAGCATCCGGTTGACCATTCCGATGCGGTGCGTTAGTGTCGCCCGGCTGAATCAGGAATACAGAATCATGGGTAAAAAAAGTACGCCAAATCCCGACTTTGAAGTTACGCTTACAGAGCTTGAGAAACTGGTGGGAAAGCTCGAAAAAGGTGAGCAGTCACTGGATGAATCACTATCGGGTTTTGAACACGGTATCGAGCTGACCCGACAATGCCAGTCTATACTGGATAACGCCCAGCAAACTGTCGATCAGCTTATGGATCCGGAAGATGAGGAATCCATCACTCCATTCGATTCTGATGCCTGAAAGCACTGCCATTATCCAGGCTTGGCATTCCCGGTTTGAAGAGATTCTTCCCGGCTACCTGCCGGGGCCGGAAAAAACGCCGCAACTCCTGTACCAGGCGATGCACTACTCTGCTACCGCGGGTGGTAAGCGCATTCGGCCTCTTTTCGCATATGCTTCAGGTCGCTCGCTGGGGCTGGATGAGCAGGCGCTTGACGGCATTGCTGTTGCGATTGAGCTCATACATGCTTATTCCCTCATCCATGATGATTTACCCGCCATGGATGACGATGACTTTCGGCGCGGGCAAGCCAGTTGCCACCGCCAGTTTGATGAAGCAACCGCCATACTGGCCGGCGACGCGCTGCAGGCACTGGCATTCGAAATTCTCGCAGCTGACCACCTACTGTCTACCAATCCAAAGGCCCAGGCAGCCGTGATACTGGGCCTGGCACGGGCTTGTGGAGCCGGTGGCATGGCTGGCGGGCAGGTACTTGATCTTGCCAGCGTTGGTAACCAGTTGACGCTGGCTGAGTTGGAATGTATTCACGCTTTCAAGACAGGCGCCCTGATAGAAATCAGCACCATGGCGGCTGCCCTGGTGGCAGAGGCACGCACTGAACAACTTGAGGCCCTGTCCCGCTTCGGCAAGCTGACCGGCCTCGCTTTCCAGGTTTTTGATGATTTGCTGGATGTTACCGGCGACAGTGAAGCGACCGGCAAGCCCAGCCAGGCTGATGCCGCGCGCTCAAAACCCGCCTTTCCCTCCATCATCGGAGTAGAAGCATCGTATAAAAGAGCCTACGAATTGCGAGACCTGGCACTGGCAGAACTGGTACATTTACCGGGTGAAACAGACACTCTGGCATGGCTGGCAGCTTACGCTGTAGACCGCGACAGCTAAATACCGAACATGATGAACGCCAATACATACCCACTATTGCAGCAAATTACCGTACCCGCAGATTTGCGCAAGCTGGATGAGGAACAACTACCACAGGTCGCTGATGAGCTGCGCCAGTACCTGCTCGAAACTGTGTCAAAGAGTGGCGGGCATTTTAGTGCCGGGCTGGGCTGTGTCGAGCTGACCGTAGCATTGCACTACTGCTTTGAGACTCCACACGACAGGCTCATCTGGGATGTTGGCCATCAGGCGTATCCGCATAAAATTCTTACCGGCCGGCGTGACCGCATCGGCACCATAAAAAAGACCGGCGGCCTGGCCCCTTTCCCCAAACGTGCCGAAAGTGAATTTGACAGTTTTGGTGTCGGGCATTCCTCCACCTCCATCAGCGCCGGGCTCGGTATCGCCCTGGCCTCAGCCCTGCAACAGGTAGACCGGCAAGTGGTCTCTATCATTGGCGATGGCGCCATGACCGCTGGCATGGCCTTCGAAGCGCTGAACCATGGCGGCTCGCTACACCCCAACATGCTGGTCGTGTTAAACGAGAACCAGATGTCAATCTCGCCCAATGTCGGAGCCATGACCAAGGTGCTGGCGCGCCTGATGAGCGGCCCGACAGTGACCAACATCCGCGAACGTGGCAAACAAATGATGCACCGCGATTCACGCGTCTGGCGCTTTATGAGTCGCTGGGAAGAGCACGTCAAGGGCATGATCGTGCCCAGCACGCTGTTCGAGGAACTGGGTTTCAATTACCTGGGCCCCATAGATGGCCACGATGTTGCCCTGCTGGTGCGCACACTGAGAACCATTCAGACCGTGGACGGGCCGAATCTGTTACATATCATCACCGCCAAGGGCAAAGGCTATACACCGGCAGAGGAAGACCCGGTCAAGTACCATGCCGTTTCACCTTTTGATCCGGATACCGGTATCGTGCCATCTGCGCCGAGGGTAAAACCTCTGCCAACCTACACTGATGTGTTTAGTGAGTGGCTTTGCGACATGGCAGCGCAGGATGAGTCCCTGCTGGCCATTACCCCGGCCATGCGCGAAGGCTCCGGGCTGGTTGAGTTTGAACAACGCTTCCCGGAACGCTATTTTGACGTCAGTATCGCCGAGCAACATGCGGTCACCCTTGCCGCTGGCATGGCCTGTGAAAAGGCACATCCGGTGGTTGCGATATACAGCACCTTCCTGCAGCGTGCCTATGACCAGTTGATCCACGATGTTGCCATGCAGGGCTTGCCGGTACTGTTTGCGATTGATCGCGCCGGACTGGTCGGTTCCGACGGCCCCACCCACGCCGGCAGCTTCGACCTCAGTTTTCTTCGCTGCATTCCAAATATGCTGATCATGGCCCCCTCCGATGAAAACGAGTGCCGGCAGATGCTCTACACCGGTTTCAAATACAAGGGCCCGGCTGCGGTGCGCTATCCGCGCGGTGCAGGACCCGGCATGCCGGTAGAGAAAAGCATGACGGAATTGCCGATTGGCAAGGCCGAAATCGTCGACAGAGGCACAACCATTGCAATCCTCGCTTTTGGCGCCACGCTGGCTGCCGCAGGCGAAGTTGCGGCACGTATCGGCGCAACTCTGGTCAATATGCGTTTTGTTAAACCTCTGGATGCCGACCTGATCAATGAAATGGCGCTCAGCCACAAACTACTGGTCACTGTCGAAGACAATGCAATTGCCGGTGGCGCAGGCAGCGGCGTCAATGAATTGTTACTGGCGACTGGAGGGCACTTCCAGATACTCAATATCGGCCTGCCTGATCGCTATATTGAGCACGGCGCCATACAGGACTGCCTGGCAGATGCCGGTCTCAACGCAGATGGAATTATGGCCCGGATCAATACCCGGCTGACGGCCATGAATGACAGTGACAAAGCCGCCGGCGATGGCCTGCCAGGCCCCTTGTCCCATTCCGGGTAAACTCTGGAAAACTCGAAACCTGTCCACGCGCAGGTCCTGCCAGCCTAATCTGAAGCGCCAATCCTGACGGACAGTACGTCACAGCCAGCGCCATGCAGAACGGCATTTGCCGTTGAACCCAGCAGTAATTTCAAGCCTTTCTGGCCATGCGTACCGATAACCACCAGTTCGATATCATGTTCCCTGGCAAAGCGGTGAATCTCATGCGCGGGAGAGCCGCTGAGTATATGCAAATGGCTGACAGGAATGCCAAACTTCTCACCCAATGCAGCCAGCTTGTGCTTCAACTCTTCACCAAGTTGGGCCTCAAGGTCTCCAAGGCCGCTGAAGGCGGCACTTTGTGGAACTATGCCAACGTAAACGCTATCCATTGGCTCCTGTACGTAGACAAGATGCAGAACAGCATTATCGTCAGCAACAAGCTGTGCCTTTTTAAGCACAAGGTCTGACTCACTGCTAAGGTCAACAGCCACCAAAATATTCTGATAATTTGCCATTTCGTTCTCCTGCAACTTCAACTATAGGATAAATCCATTGCTGTCCGGGCCTGTTGATCGAAATCAATAAATGCCTGACAACTTATTGGATTTAAACTGGCTTATTTGGTTCCCAGGCCCCGTCCGGTTTGCAGATAAGTTGCGAAACTGCCCAGCCAGTGCCCACCTTCATAGTGTTCACCGGTGACTGCGGTCAACCCCGATTGCCTGTGCACCGCCGCCGCCTTGCGTAACGCCTGGCGGCGGGAATCGTCAGCAGGCAGGCCGGCGGCCATGCCTTCCAGCATCCATGCCCGACTGATATTCAAGCCATCAAGATGCGCTAGCTTGCCGTCAGAAGGATCTGTTACCACTGCCAGTGGCAACCAGTTCTGTTGGCCGTCGTTCGGGATAGCCGGCATGAAATCGTGTAACCACCCGGCATATTCCTGCGCTGGCATGATGCGGCGCATCAGATCAGCTTCGGCCAGGCAGGGTGACAAAAAATCCTGACCGCCCGGCTCATAAGCCAGCGGGCAATTCCGGTCAGCGTCATAAAATTCATGCGAACGGCGTGTCACCAGTGCGAGAAAATCAGCCCTGCCTGCGGTCCGTGCCCAGTCGATGAACAGCCCGAAGGCAAAAGCTGTTTGCGCATGCTCTCCTACCCGGATCGGGTAAGCCAGCTTACCCAGCCAGACCCCGGTACTTTTCACCAGGGCTGTCTCCAGCGGCTCAAGTGCCAATAACCAGCGCCGGGCGCGCGGATCATCCCACTCCCGTAGCTCGGCGGTCAGCTGTAGCAGCCAGGCAATACCATAAGGTCGCTCGAAGGATGCCCGTTGTGCGTGGCTCACATAGCGAACTTCGGCTGCTACTTTGGCACTTCTGAAGCTTTCTTCCAGTGCCGCCTCTGCCCGGTCAGCAAACGCCTCACCCGGATAAAGGCGCAACAAACGCACCAGCAGCCAGTGCCCATGTACAGAGGAATGCCAGTCGAAACAGCCATAGAAAACCGGCGTGAGTTCACGCGGCGGTGCCAAGTCCTGGTCACCGGACATGACATGTGAAATCTTGTTAGGGTATTCCTGGTGTACGCAACCCAGTGCCAGCTCAGCAAAACGGCCGACTGCCGTGCTGGATTGCGCTTGCAACGGCAGGCTGAAACACAGGGCGACTAAAGAGATTACTCCGAACCGGCTTGATCGTTGCATTGGCCTCTCCCCCGAATGGTCTATTTCACAGTCGCAATGCACTCGATCTCAGTGCGGGCGCCCATGCCCAGCCCACTGCTGCCGAATGCACTGCGGGCAGGCGGGTCATTCGGGAAGTAGCTGATATACACTGCATTCATCGCCGACCATTCCTGGATATCTGCCAAAAACACCGTGCACTTTACAACCTCTGCCATTGAAGACCCGTATCTTTCCAGGCTGGCCTTGATGTTCTCCATGGTCTGCCGTGTTTCCGCAGTGATACCACCTTCAACCAGCCTGGAAGTCGCTGGATTCACACCGATCTGGCCGGAAAGGTACAGCATGTGCCCAACCTGCACGGCATCGGAAAAAGGCAGGTCCTCGTTACCCGGTATCGGATAGTGTGTAACCTTTGGCCCACCGGCGAATACGACGGTGCTCAGCGCCAGGATAGCAATACCCAGCAATTTAAGAACCCACTGCATTGTTCTGTCTCCCAGGGTGACTTATTTCAGAATAAAAGGATCGGGTAGCAACTCACTCACCGACCAGTAGCGATATTCGCTGTCGCTGACGCATGAAATGACCACCGCATCCGCAGGCAGCAACTCGCTCATCACCTGGCGGCAGGCACCGCAGGGTGACAATACTTCAAAACCTGACGCGAAAATCAACAGCACATGTGCGCCGCCCGGGCGCATTCCGGCACTGATCGCACTGGCCAGCGCGTTACGCTCGGCACACTGCGTCAATCCATACGATGCACTTTCTACATTACAGCCACTGTGTATATTGCCGTCTTCATCCAGTACGCAGGCCCCTACCCTGGCCTCGCTGTAGGGTGAGTACGCATGGTCACTGGCCGCGCGGGCACTGTCCAGCAGGCTGGCAACGGCTTTATCAACATCAACAACAGGTCCGGTCATACCGCTGGTGCCCTGTCCAGCACAGCATCCAGAACGACGCCAATAACGGTACCAAACGCGTTCTGGCGGGCCTCATGTGACGCCTGCTCACCGGTCGGGATTACATCGCTAACAGACAGTATGGTTAATGCGCGTGCGCCGTGCTGCTGAGCCAGGGCGTACAGGGCAGCCGACTCCATATCCAGGGCCAGCATGCCCATTTTCTGTAACTTCTGAATGAAGGCTTCGTCGGGGTGATAAAACCAGTCGGTTGCAAAAACGTTCCCGGTACGGATTTTTAAACCGTTTTCTACGGCCATGTCATGCACACGGCTGAGCAAATCGTAATCCGCTACAGCAGAAAAATCCCAGCCACCGAGACGTTGCCGGTTCATGCCTGAATCTGTGCTGGCAGCCGCAGCCAGTACCAGGTCACCCACCTGCATATCAGCCAATAGCCCACCACATGTACCTACCCTTATGATTTGTTTAACACCATAATAGTCATATAATTCATGGGCATATATACTTATCGATGGCATCCCCATTCCCGAACCCATGATAGAAACCGGCTTGCCTTTGTAGGTTCCGGTAAATCCCAGCATGTTACGGACGCTGTTAACCTGGCGCACATTTTTCAGGTGGTTTTTGGCCAGTGCCTGCGCCCTCAGGGGATCTCCCGGCATTAATACAGTTTCAGCAAAGTCGCCGCGCGCGGCTTCAATATGCGGAGTTCCGGTCATGCTTTTTCCTCGGATTTCTGGTGCCTGTCAGAGCCTAATAATATTCGTATACCGCCGGCAGCGTATCTGTATCCCGGCCAACCCTGATCGCGGCATCCAGGCCTTTGGTTGCCGCCTGCCAGGCCGTTTCATCTGCTGCATGGATGATCGCCAACGGCATCCCCTGCTGCACCTGGTCACCCACGTGGCAGAGCCCGGACAACCCCACGCGGTGGTCTATCAGGTCTTCGACACTATGCCGGCCACCACCCAACTGTACAACGCAGAGCCCAACCATCCGGGTATCAATGTATTCGATGCAACCACTGGCCGGCGACTCGTAAGGCCGGACAACCGGGGCCTTATCAAGGTACTTGTCCGGCCTGTCCAGTAAGTCTGCCGGGCCACCCTGCAGTGCCACCATGCGCGCAAAATGCTCGGCCGCCGTGCCATCGTCCAACACAGCCTGTAGTTGCAACCGCGCCGGTTTGGGCTTGTCAGCGAGACCGCCCAGCAACATCAGTTCAGCACACAGGGACAGCGCCACCTCATGCAGTCTCGGGTGCTGGTAATCCGCCTTCAGAAAGCCGATGGCTTCAAATATTTCCAGGGCATTGCCGGCGCTGTTGGCCAGGGGTTGATTCATATCGGTGATAATCGCCCGGCAAGGCAATCCGGCTAACTCAGCAACTTCCACCAGGTTGACCGCCAGATCCCTGGCGGCATTGCGCTCAACCATAAAGGCGCCATTACCCGTTTTGATATCCAGCACCAGGCCATCCAGGCCCTCGGCAAGCTTCTTTGAAAGGATCGACGCAACGATCAGGGGTATTGAATCCACAGTTGCGGTGACATCCCGAATTGCATAAATCCGGCCGTCTGCCGGTGCCAGGTCTTTGCCCTGGCCGGTCATGCCCAAGCCTGTTTCACGGACCGTCTGGCTAAACAACTCCGGGCTTGGGTAGACATTGAAACCGGGGATGCTTTCCAGCTTATCCAGCGTGCCACCGGTATGCCCCAGGCCCCGACCTGAAATCATTGGTATATAGGCTCCACAGGCGGCCAGCATGGGAGCCAGCACCAGGCTTATCAGGTCGCCGACACCACCGGTTGAATGTTTGTCCAGCACCGGCCCATCGAGTCCCGGCCAACTGAGGCAGTGACCGGAGTCACGCATCGCCAGCGTGAAAACCGACTGTTCGGCCATACTCATTCCCTGGCAGTGCACAGCCATGGCAAAGGCCCCCACCTGGGCATCACTGACCTGTCCGCTGGCAACGCCATTGACAAAGTCCTGGAGCGCGCTTGCCGTCAATATCTGACCGTTGCGCTTCGCTCGTATTAGTTCCTGAGGTAACAACATATACCCACTATAGCAGTGAAAACGGGGATGGGTGGCCTATTCAGCCAATGAAAATATAATCTTGTAAATTGGCAGGCCGACCGGGAAAGTCCGTCCGGGCCTGGCGGATATATCAGCTGACGGTAACCACTGAAACTTTTACCCGCACTTGGAATAGCCACACGACAGGCAGGTCGCACAATTGTCCATCACGACCACGGCCTTGGTATTGCACTTATTGCATAAAGTGGCTGAGGCCGGGTATTCGGCGTCCTCTTCGGCTGACTCCGTGGCTGTCTTTTGCGCATCTACTTCAGCGCGTTTTTGGTCCAGAATCAGTTGCTGCTGTTCCGACAGGGTCTCTTTTTCCATCAGGCCGATCTTTTGTAAATGGTGCTCTATAACCGCACCAATCTCGGCAACAATGGATGGCATGAATTTACCGCCGGGCTTGAAATAACCACCCTTTGGATCAAATACGGCCTGCAACTCTTCGGGCAGGAAGGTCACATCCCCACCCTTGCGGAAGACGGCTGACATCAGCCGCGTCAACGCCACAATCCATTGAAAATGATCCATGTTTTTTGAATTTATGAATATTTCAAACGGCCTGCGCTGTTCATGTTCGGTACCCAGATTGAGTATGATGTCATTGATGGTCACATACATCGCATGATCATCCAGAGGTGTCTTGATTTTGTAGGTGGACCCCTCCAGTGCCTCCATGCCTTCCGGTCGCAAAACCTTCTCGGTCATGCGAATCACCTTGGCTCTGCCACGTGTCTTACGTGCTTCCAGGGCCGCCTCTTTGGCTGCCAGTTCTTCTTCCGGTCGAACGACTTCGTAACCGGCAATATTCTTGGTTATTTTAATAGTCATGGTCTGTAATCTACCTAGAATTTTCCGTAATAGCCCTCTTTAAGGGCATCAAACAGGTTGGCAGCAGAGTGTACCTCACCATCGTATTCGATTTCTTCATTACCCTTCACTTCAACCACTTCGCCGTCTTCCAATACAAAGCGGTAAGTGGTGTTTGCCAGGTCTTCCTCCTTGACCAGTACGCCCTGGAAAACCTCCGGGTTGAAACGGAAAGTCGTGCAGCCTTTTAAACCTTTGCCGTGAGCATAAGTATAGACCTCTTTAAAATCTTCGTATGGATAGTCAGTCGGCACATTGGCCGTCTTGGAAATAGATGAATCAATCCACTTCTGCGCGGCGGCCTGGATATCAACATGCTGCGTCGGAGAAACTTCATCGGCTGCGATGAACTGATCCGGCAATTTTGTACTTTCATCACTGGAATCCGGCATCGCACCCGGATTCACCAACTCCCGATAAGCCAGCAATTCAAAGCTGAATACTTCAACCTTTTCCTTACTCTTCTTGCCTTCCCTGATCACATTGCGGCTATAGTGATGGGCGAAGCTTGGCTCAATCCCATTGGATGCATTGTTTGCCAGCGACAGTGATATCGTCCCGGTGGGGGCGATGGAAGTATGATGGGTAAAGCGGGCACCTTCTTCGGTCAGCGCCGCAACCAGTTCAGGCTCTATCTCGGCAATTTGCTGCATATATCGGCTGTACCTGGTATGCAATACAGACCCACACACGGGATCCCCGACATTGAAACCGTCAGCCGCCATTTCCGGTCGCTTACGCAACATGGCAGCAGTCACTTCAAACTCTTCTTCCATGATCGGTGCCGGCCCCTTTTCGCGGCTCAGTTCCAGCCCTTCCTGCCAGCCGGCAACAGCCATTTCACGGGCTACCTTCTCTGTGAACTCCAGTGACTTTTCGTCGCCGTATCTCATGCCCAGCAAAGTCAGCGTTGAGCCCAGGCCCAAAAAACCCATGCCGTGACGGCGCTTACGCGCGATCTCGTCACGCTGCTTACCAAGAGGCAGGCCATTGATTTCAACGACATTATCCAGCATGCGGGTAAATACCTTCACGACTTTCCGGTATGCTTCCCAATTAAACGCCGCGCCATCTGTAAAGGGCTGGTCAACAAACCGGGTCAGGTTAATTGAACCCAGCAAACAGGCACCATAAGGTGGCAAAGGTTGCTCACCACAGGGGTTGGTTGCGCGGATATTCTCGCAGAACCAGTTGTTATTCATTTCATTGATGCGGTCGATCAGGATAAAGCCCGGTTCGGCAAAATCGTAAGTGGATGACATGATCATGTCCCACATACGGCGTGCCGGTACTTTTTTGTAGACCTTGCAGGCCACCAGGCCGTCTTCCCGGGTAACATAATCATCTACCAGCGGCCATTCACGCCACAGAACCTGGTCGGGATCATCGATATCCAGCTCTATCACTTCCTGCGGTGTAATGGGAAAAGCCAACGACCAGTCCTCATCAGCGGCCACTGCCTGCATAAACTCATCGGTGATCAACAGCGAGCAGTTAAACTGCCGCAAGCGGCCATCTTCACGCTTGGCGCGGATGAATTCCATGGCATCCGGGTGGCCGATCTCAAAGGTTGCCATCTGGGCACCCCTGCGCCCACCGGCCGAAGACACGGTGAAGCACATCTTGTCATAGATATCCATGAAGCTCAGCGGGCCGGAAGTATAAGCCCCGGCACCCGATACATAGGCACCTTTGGGACGCAGCGTGGAAAACTCATAACCTATTCCGCAACCAGCCTTCAGTGTCAGTCCGGCCTCATGAACTTTATCAAGAATACCATTCATGGAGTCCTTGATGGTTCCTGAAACCGTACAATTGATGGTTGAGGTAGCTGGCTTGTGCTCACGCGCGCCAGCATTGGAGGTTATTCTGCCGGCAGGTATGGCCCCACGACGCAGCGCCCACAGAAATGACTCATACCATTGCTCGCGCAGTTCGCGGGTTTTTTCAACCCTGGAAATTGCACGCGCAACTCTTTTGTAGGTGTCATCAATATCGGCGTCAATATTTTCACCAAGTTTTGACTTGAGTCGGTATTTTTTGTCCCAGATATCGAGCGATGCTTCCTGGAAAGGAACTGCTTGAATATCAGTGCTTATGGCCTCAACCCGAACACTGCTCATGAATTATCCTGCATAATCTTTTGGTTTTATTTGATTATAGACACAAGTTATTGTGCCTCCCCCGCTCTCGAAACACAATATCTTGTGTTTTCGGTGCTCAACGATACCGACCGGAACCAAGACTGTCAAATGTGGATCAACAAGTAGGGTATTCAGCTATACTTCACCAATATTTTCGCTAATTCATACGCTTACAAAACCTGCGACGTTTTTCATCGGCTCGGCGTCCTGTAAGAGAGGCACACAAGCGTTGGTAACTCAGGCTTTCGCTTTGTCGCAAAATTTAAAAAATATGGAGATTCACCAATGAAACGCTATTTAAAGCCCGTTTTTTACTTCGCAGCATGCGCTGAAGACTGAACTTGCACATCATCCTCTACCAGCCGGAGATCCCACCTAACACGGGCAATATTATCCGGCTGTGCGCCAATACCGGTGCCAGTCTTCACCTGGTTGGGCCACTTGGGTTCCAACTGGATCACAGCCGGGTGAAGCGTGCCGGACTGGACTACGCGGCGATGGCCTGTGTACAGCAGCATGTCAGCTGGAATGCGTTCAGGTCGAAGTTTCCGGAGATGCGAATCTGGGCTTTCAGCACGCGCGGGCAACGGCGTTACGACCAGGCAGACTTTCAGACGGGCGACGGCCTGCTGTTCGGGCCGGAAACCCGCGGACTGCCCACCGGGGTACTAACCGAGGCTGGCGACGAATATTGCCTGCGCCTGCCGATGGCAGACGACTCCCGCAGCCTGAATCTGTCGAATACCGTGGCGATAGGATTATATGAAGCCTTGCGGCAACTGGGGTTCCCCCGTAACCGCTGAAATACCCGTCAGCTGATATGTTCCGCTTTCTGCTCTCTGGCCATTAAGCGGGCGACGCCCTCGACCGGGCTCCAATGTTTGTGGATGATGCCGTTTACCTGTTCGGAAATTGGCATATTGATACCATGCTGCGCTGCCAGGCGCTGTACTTCGGCGGCGCTGTTAACGCCTTCAACCACCTGGCCAATTTCTTCCAGTGCCTGCTGCACGCTTGCACCCTGGCCGAGTAACAGCCCCAACTGCCGGTTGCGTGACAGATCACCGGTGCAGGTCAGTATAAGGTCACCCGCTCCCGCCAGTCCCATCAGGGTTTCAGGCTTTGCCTGCAAGGCTGCACCGAGGCGCATCATTTCCGCCAGCCCCCGGGTAATCAGCGCAGCACGGGCATTGTCGCCCAACTTCATGCCGTCACAGATACCCGTCGCAACAGCCATCACGTTCTTGGCTGCCCCACCCAGCTCGGCACCCACCATGTCATCGCAGGTATAGGCGCGAAAACGCCCACCGTGCAAGGCTGCGGCCAGGGTCCGGGTAAACTGCATATCGGTGCCTGCGACGGTCACTGCGGTGGGCAGGTCCCGGGCAACTTCGATAGCAAATGAGGGTCCGGTGACGATAGCCTGCGGCGTACCCGCCGGCAGCAGTTCAGTCGCCACCTGGTGCAATAAACGGCCACTGCCCAGCTCGAAGCCTTTGCAGGCCCAGGCTACACCCTGGCCGGGCACCAGTGTGCTGCGAATGGTTTCAATCGTTGCTGCAAAAGCGTAACTCGGCGTGGCCAGCAGCACATGGTCTGCTGCCTGAACCGCCGTACCAATATCGGCCTCCAGTTGAATGGATGCCGGCAGGTCAATGTCCGGTAAATAGCGACGGTTGCATCGACTGGAACGGATCTGCGCGATATATTCCGCGTCACGGCCCCACAGAATACTGTGGGAACCGCTGCGATCCAGTTGCAGCGCCAGGGCGGTTCCCCAGGAACCTGCCCCCAGCACAGCGATGACGGGCGCATCAGCCACCGGGGGAATCAGGCGTTACCCTGAACTTCCATCTCTCCTGCACCGTTGGTCTGTGCCTGTGCTTCCTGCATACGCTGGGTATAGATCTGATCAAAGTTGATCGGTTGCAGCACCAGCGGCGGGAAACCACCATCGGCCACCAGGTCAGTGATGGCGCGGCGTGCATACGGGAACAGTGTATGCGGGCAAAGCGTATTGACCGCGGCGTGCGTTGCCTGTTCATTCAAGCCGGAAATTGCGAAAATTCCAGCCTGCTGAACTTCAGCCAGGTAGGCCGTTTTCTCACCAAGGTTAGCGGTAACCGTGACGGTCAAAACCACCTCATGAACGCCATCTGCAAGCTGATCCACGCGCTGGGCAAGGTTCATTTTTATCTCAACCTGCCCATCGTCCTGAAAAATCTGCGGTGCGTTAGGTAGCTCGAAAGAAACATCTTTCATATAAAGTTTCTGGAGCTGAAATTGTGCTGCCTGCTGCTCTTCTGTAGCGGCTTCCGGAGTCTGTTCTTCTGCCATGATCGTGGTTCTCTTTAAGTCTGAATGTTGCCGTCGCCCGTTATTTCACGGGCAGCGAAGGAAAATTATCTCATTACGCTATCTGAAAGACCAGATTACTGATTAATTGGAAGCCAGCGGAAACTGGTCTGACTGCCACTGGGTGATCCCGCCTTTGAGGACCGCCACGTCTGTAGCGCCAAGTTTGACCAGCCGGGCTGCCGCCTGGTGAGCCGTATTGCCATTTTTGCACACCACCAGCAATGGGCTGCTTTTTATCTTGCTGACTTCCGGGTCGGAATCACTGATCCGGGACAGGCCAATATTGATAGCACCGCTGAGATGGCCCTTGGAGAAGTCTCCTGATGAAGAGATATCCAGCACGACCGTTTCCGCCTGGTTCATTTTTTGCACCGCCTGCGCCGGTGTGAGTTCCTGGTAACCACGTGTAAAGCGGGCGATCTCCGTCCAGACTATCAACAGCAACACAACGGCAAACCCGGCGAACAGGGGTCCGTGGTTACCTGCAAATTCAATCAATTGTTCCAAGGTTGGTACTCCTGGCAAATTTCAAGCAATCAAAGCGACAAAGCGGTTGATGTGAAATAATATATCTACCATCATGCCGGTGCGAATTTAATTTTCTCACCACCGTCAAATAAGCCGCCGGCGCGCCCCTGTCATGTGGTGGCACAGGTTTGAATTTGCAAGGTACCAGGCAAAAATATATGGGTGTTGCATGATCAGCAGTAAAAAACAAATACCAATGACCGGTCCGCTGGTACTCATGATACTGGATGGCTGGGGCGCAAGAGAGGACGCGCCTGACAACGCCATCAGCCTGGCTGACACACCGTGCTGGGACCTGCTCAACGACATAGGTTGTCATACCACCATTGAAACCTCCGGCGAATCGGTCGGCCTGCCAGCCGGCCAGATGGGTAATTCAGAAGTCGGGCACATGAATATTGGCGCCGGGCGCGTGGTGTACCAGGACTACACCCGTATCAGCAAGGCGGTTGAAGATGGCAGCCTGGAAGACAATGCCGCACTGCGCAAAGCCATCGATGCCAGTCGCGATAACGCTTCCACCTTGCACATCATGGGCCTGCTGTCTCCCGGTGGCGTCCACTCCCACGAAGATCACTTCCTGGCCGTGGTGCGCATGGCAGTTGAACAGGGCGCCCATAACATCAGGGTCCACGCCTTTCTGGATGGACGCGATACACCGCCCCGCAGTGCAGGCCCTTCCATCGACAACATGCAGGCGTGCCTCGATTCTTATGACAATGCTGCTTATGGAGTAGTCTGTGGCCGCTACTACGCCATGGATCGGGATCAGCGCTGGGAGCGGGTAGAAAAGGCCTGGCAAGCACTGGCCAACGGCCGGGGAGCATACAGCAGCACAACGGCAGAGAGCGCACTGCAGAGTGCCTATGAGCGGGGTGAGGATGATGAATTCGTCAGCCCGACGGTCATTGATGACTACACAGGTGTCAGCACCAATGACGCCATCATCTTTATTAACTTCCGTTCCGATCGCGCCCGCGAAATCAGCCAGGCGTTCGTGCAAACAGATTTTTCCGGCTTTCAGCGCAGCCAGCCACAACTTTCTGCGTTCGTCTGCATGACCCGGTATTTACAGGGTCTGCCGGCGGCCGTTGCCTTCCCGCCGGAACGGCTGGAAGGCCTGCTCGGTGAATGCCTGGCCGACAATGGCCTGGCACAGCTGCGTATTGCTGAAACAGAAAAATATGCCCACGTAACCTTTTTCTTCAACGGCGGGGAGGAGTCGCCCTACCCTGCTGAGCAACGGTTGCTGGTGCCGTCACCGGATGTGGCGACCTATGATTTACAGCCACAGATGAGTGCTGGCAAGCTTTCGGAGGAGCTGGACAAGTCCATACGTGGTGGTAAATTTGATGTCATTATCTGTAACGTGGCCAATCCCGACATGGTTGGCCATACCGGTAGCCTGACAGCAGCTATCGCGGCCGTGGCGGCCGTCGATAAGTGCCTGGGCGTGGTCTTCAATGCCATACAGTCGACCGGCGGCGAGTTGCTGGTCACAGCAGATCATGGCAACGTTGAACAAATGACAGACAGCCGCAGCGGCCAGAAACACACAGCACATACGACCAACCCGGTGCCGCTGGTGTACTACGGTCGCCGCGCGCAGGTGGCGAGTGGTGGTGCGTTGAAAGACATCGCGCCAACCATGCTTTACCTCCTCGGCATTACGCCTCCGGCACAAATGACCGGCCACTCACTTCTGAAGGTTGCCAGCAACGCCACGACCCGGAATTAACCGGTGGTGCATTGCAAAACTTTAATCACGACAGGCCTGGCCGGTTGGCTTGTGTTCGGTGGGTTCGCAGCCCGGGCAGATGAGGGGTTGACCCGGGCTGAAGCCACTTCCCGGCTGCAACGCGTGGAGACCGAGATAGATGCCTTGCGAAAAAACCTGGCAAACAAACGCCAGTCGTATACCGGCGAGCAGCAACTGCTCAAGGCGGCCGATCTTAACATTCAGGCCAGCGCGCTGGCACTGCGCGAGCTGGATGCAACCCGCCAGGGCCACAAACGTGAACTGGCACGGTTAAATGCGGAGCAACGGTCCTACCTGAACAGCCTGGACCAACGCAAGGAAGCACTCACAGCCCAGATTATGGCGGCCTATCGCCTCGGCCGGGAATCCCGCCTGAAGCTGGTTCTCAACCAGGACAGTCCGGCGGCATTTTCCCGCACACTGGCCTACTATGACTATTTTAGCCGCTCGCAGGCGCGACAAATTCTTGAGCTGCGGCAGGTGCTGCAGACCCTTGATGCGATGCAGCTGAAAATCAACACGGAACTGTCAGCCCTGGATGAGGTTCAAAGGAACCAGCAACAGGTGCTGGACGAGATCAAGTCGCAACGCCGGGAACGCCAGGCCATCGTTGACAGCCTGGCCAGCCTGATCGGCTCGCAGGAAGCCTTGCTCGCCGAATTACAGCAGGACAGAAGAGACCTGGAAACCTTGTTGGAGAAACTCTCAAACGTGCTGGCTGACATTCCGGCAGACCTGGGCAAACAACTCGGACCGGGCGCCCTCAAGGGTAAGTTGCCACTGCCGCTAAAGGGCCGCGTCAAGCATGCTTATGGCCAGCCCCGGTCCGCCGGGCTGCGCTGGCAGGGATGGCTGATCAGTGCAGCTGCCGGCAGCGAGGTGAATAACATTGCCTATGGACGGGTGGCATTCTCCGACTGGCTGCGCGGCTATGGTCTGTTGATGATCATCGACCATGGCGACGGCTTTATGAGCCTGTATAGTAACAATGAGAGCCTGTTACACGAGGTCGGAGACTGGGTACAGCCCGGTGCTGTTATCAGCACGGTGGGCACCACTCCCCGCAACGGTACCGGGCTGTATTTTGAAATCCGCAAAAACGGCAAGGCACTGGACCCGGCCGCCTGGTTAGACCGATAACATTGCCTGGAAATTGATTATGAAGCGATTATGCCACTACACAATACTGCTGCTACTGCCCGTCGCCACGCTGCTAAGTGCGGCTGAGGCACCTGCTGAGAAAACCGCCAACGAAGAGACTACAGCCACCCGGGCGCAGCTGTCACTGGCTGACCTGCGCACCTTCACGGATGTTTTTAACCAGATACGCGCTAACTTCGTTGAAGAAGTGGATGACCACACCCTGATGAATGCTGCGATCAGGGGCATGCTGTCCAAACTGGACCCGCATTCCGCCTATATGGAAGCCGATGAATTCCGCCAGCTTGATGACGACTCCCGCGGCCGCTACAGCGGTATTGGGGTCGAAGTCGCCATCAAGGACAAGCACATTAAAGTCATGAGCATCATGGATGACGGCGCTGCGTCCCGCGCCGGCCTGGTTGCCGGGGACATTATCACGGCCATCGACCACAAAAGCGTGCGCGGTGGAAATCTGCGCGAGGCCATCAGCACCCTGCGTGGCGAGGCCGGCACTGAAGTCGCTGTGACCGTTGAACATGAAAATGGCGAGGTATCAGAACATACGCTGACGCGTGATTACGTTCCCGTTGCCAGTGTATTCAGTCGCCCACTGGACACGGACTTCGGGTATTTTCAGATCACCCATTTCACCCGTAAGAGTGCTGATGAACTGAAGGAACAGATCGCGTATATGCAGGATTTACACGGCGGCCCGATGACAGGCGTGGTGCTGGATTTGCGCAGCAACCCGGGTGGCGTACTCAAACCGGCCGTCACAATAGCCGACGGCTTTCTTGACCAGGGCAAGATCGTATTCACCCGCGGACGGTCGGAAAACCAGCTTGAATACTCTGCACACCCCGGGCAATGGTTGCCGGATACACCCATTGTGGTGCTGGTAAATCGAGGCTCTGCGTCGGCCTCTGAGGTACTGGCCGGCGCCTTGCAGGATCACGAGCGCGCGGTCATTGTCGGCGAAAGAACCTTGGGCAAGGGCTCGGTACAATCGGTACTGAATCTGCGCAATGGTGCTGGCATACGCCTGACGACCGCGCGTTATTACACCCCTTCAGGCCGCTCGATACAGGCTGAGGGCATTCAGCCGGATGTCGAGTTGCCGGCGTTGAAAATTATTGACAGCAAAGATGTGCATAAACGCGAGGTTGATCTCGACCACCATCTTGACGGTGAGCCAGAAACGCATGCCGGGGCATTCAATTCTGAAGTGAGTGCGGCTGACGACTATGCACTGTACCAGGCGCTGATTCTGTTAAAAGGTGTCGATCTGCTCAAACCCGGCAGCTAAACCTGCCCGACTGCTAGGGGCGTGTGCGACTGCCCGGGGGGATTGGGAATGGTGTGACTTTCTCGCCGCTTTCCCGGTCACGGATCACGGCCTGGCCTTTCTTGCAAACCTGTTCCACCCGCAGCACGCTGTGCATCGGCAAGTGTAAAACCTCAACACCATCAAATTCGTCACGCATTTTTTCTTCAGTCGGGTCAACAACCAGGGAATCTTTTTCCCCGAACACAAGGCCGGTTACTTCCACAAAACCCAATAAACCGCTACTGCAGACACCACTACAAAAGAGCTCATAGACCTTGCCGTGATTCAAAAAAGCAACCCGGAACAGTTTCTGTTTGTCTGATTTAGCCATACGTCATTCAACCCCTGAACCATGCTACCTGCATACGCGCTATAAATTAGCCAACCTTACCTGGGCAAAGGCCCGTACCAGCAAGGCAAAAATCAAGCCCAGCGTGAAGCCAGCCATATGTGTCCACCAGGCCACTACCCCCGTTATGGGGCCTAGCACGGTATAAACCAACTGCAGCGTGAACCACGAGCCTATCACCAACACCGAGGGCACACGCGCAAACTGCAGGTAAAGCCCCAACGGCAATAACATGCCAATACGACCAAAGGGGAACAACCCCAGGTAAGCACCGACCACGGCAGATACGGCACCACTGGCGCCAATAATCGGGGAGGCCAGTTCAGGCAGGCGCAAACTGACCGACAGATTGGCCAGTGCGCCGGCAAACAGGAAGACTACGACCATGCCCAGCCAGCCGATACGGCGCTCAAGGGGAATACCGAAAACCCACAGATAAGCCATGTTGCCCAGCAGATGCAACCAACTGGTATGGATAAACAAGGCGCTGAACAGGGTCAACAACTGCTCGTTTGCCCAGCCGGACAGCGGCAGGCTCAGGATCGGCACAATTTGATTGGGCAACACACCGCCCAGTTCCAACAGGGCGTTGCGGCCCAATGGTGGAAGCGCCGAATGAAACAGCTTTGCAACCACACACAAGAGGAAAATGATCAGCGTCACCCATGGAAACCGGGGCCTTGCCTTCGACCAGTTTGTGACAATGCCGGAGTGCACCAGATGTTCCCGCAGCGGGACCTATCTTTCGACCAGAAACTTATACATGCGGTAGCTGAAGACCACGCCATTGCGCTGGATTTCCTCGACTACGAGCCCTGGCTGATAGGCGTCACCCTGATGTAACCTCTGGCCATCGATGAATACGAACCGGTCGGCAGGTTTTTCTGCGTATACCAACACGCTGAACCTCATTTCCTTGACATCCTCACGTATTGCGTCAGGCAGTTCCCAATAACTGATCGGGGCCGGATTCTTGTTTCTCTCACGGGACTTCCTAACCGCTTTCCTGGCTGTCGCAGTATCGCGACTGGCGCGCGCAGTGTTGCTGATCCTGCGGTCCACTGCGGTTGGCGTCGTTGATGGTGAACCTGCAGAAACCGAACTGGATTCGCCTGCCTGCTGGCGGCGGGCAGTGGAACTGCCGCTGTTTCCACTTGCTTGTTGATAATTTTCAACCGGCGTACGTTGCTTGCCACTGGCGCGGACACCAGCAGCACCCGGGTTTGCTGACGGTTGTGTGGTCGCCAGCGATGTTACCGGAGTGGTTAAAGTTGCGCCTTTTTGTGCCGGCAACGTAACCGGGGGGCGATAGCTTCCCACGGGTGGTTGATACTGGCGCCAACCCAGCCAGGCGATCAGTGCCAATGCCAGCAAAAGCAGCGCGACTGCAGGCCCTTTTCTGAGCGGGTCACTTTCTGCTTCGGCCTGCTGCTGGCCATGAATGGTCGGAGCTTCAACCGGTCGCTGGCTTTGTTCTGACTTTCGAAGTGCTTCAAGTAAAATGGACACAGCTAGTTTTCCCAGGTCTGTAGCAATTGTGGCTCTTCGATGGATGCGGTCATAAGGTGCAGCAAAGTGCGCTTGCCAACGATACCATCCGGTTCAAGACCATTGCGCATCTGGAAGCCTCTGAGCCAAAGTTCAAATGAAGCATCAAATACCTGGCCACCCTGATACGGTACATCAACACGCGCTGCCATTGCCACAATCGTCTCAGCTGCCGGGCCATTGTCACCACGGCCAACTTCCGCAGGCCACCCGGATGCCTGCGGCCAGGCCACCAGGTAAGTACCCAGCCAGCGGCTGTCAACGGCATCCCGGGTAACCGTCTGCGACTGCCCCGGAGCGCCGACCAGCAGGTAGTCGTCATTGATTCCCCGCAATAACAGCTTCGACGGAAAATCCCCTTGCAAAACCAGTACAACCGGCAGGTTCAGGCGTTTGATCCTGGACCAGCTTCCCTGGTCACGCAAACAGGCATAGCCGCGACCGTTATCACCGTTACATGCGGCCCGCACCGCTTCGGCTGCGTCTTCGTCGCGCCACACACCCGCGAGCGCCTGCCAGACCTGCTGCTGTTGGCTGTCGAGCCAGTCAGCATCAAGACGGGTAGCAACCGCCTGTTCTGCCGGCAGCGGTTCCGGTTCTGTGACTGCCGCCAGCGGACTGGCCACTTGCTGTACCGGGGCCTGTTCAACCACTGCCGGGGCAGATACCTCCACCGGGTGGTTGCCGGCCTCATCCAGTCCGCCCGGAACACTGCCGGCAGATGGGCGTCCGTCATTGAACAGGGCAACACCAAGCGCAACAACTGCCAGCACGGCAGCTGCGGCGGCCAACCACGGCCAGCGCAGACGTCTGACCTGGCGCTCACCCAATTGCACCTCATTGGCAGCAGCGTGCACCATCGCAGCCGTCACATCCGCACGCTCTTTGGCATAGGCTGCCGCCAGTGACCGGTCGGCGATAATATTAATTATGCGGGGTATGCCCTGTGAACGCTGATAGAGTGCGTTCATGGCGCTGCGCCGGAAAGGGTTGCGCTGCGCCCCGGCAACCTGCATGCGGTGACGAATGTACAGGTGCGTATCCTTTGGCCCCAACGGGCTCAAATGGTAGCGGGCAGTGATGCGCTGGGCTAGCTGACGCAGGTTGCGGCGCTGCAGCAATTCTCTTAACTCGGGCTGGCCCAGCAATACGATTTGCAGCAACTTCTCCTTGCTGGTCTCAAGGTTGGTCAGCAACCTGACCTGTTCCAGGGCTTCCGGACTGAGTACCTGCGCCTCGTCAATGACCACCACCACACGTTCACCACGGGAATGCGCAGCCAGCAGGAACCGGTTCAGATTGTCTACCAGCAAGCGGGTGCTGTCAGCAGATTCGCTGATGTCTATTTCCAGCTCTTCACTGATGGCCGCCAGCAGCTCTTGCGGCGTCACCAGGGGGTTGAGCAGCAGCGCGATACGGGTGCCTTCCGGAATTTGCTCGAGCATGCACCGGCAGAGGGTCGTCTTACCGGTACCCACCTCGCCGGTGAGCTGAACAAAGCCACCGCTGCCACCCTTGCCAATGCCGTACAACAAGTGCGCCAGGGCATCACGGTGACGCGGGCTCAGAAAGACAAAAGCCGGGTCAGGCGTAATCGAAAAGGGTGCTTCGTTGAGACCAAAATAACGTAAATACATGCCTCAGATCCTCAGCTGGCCAGCGCTACTACAAAACAATTCAGTGCTCATTCGCCCATTCCCAGCAAGCTGGCATTGCCACCCACCGCTGCTGTGTTTACCGTCAGCGTGCGCTCGGTTGCAAACCGCGGCAGGTAATGTGGCCCACCGGCCTTCGGTCCCGTGCCGGACAAGCGCTCACCGCCAAATGGCTGCACACCCACAACCGCCCCGGTCATGCTGCGGTTAATATAGCAATTGCCAACTCTGGCACGACGGGTAATATCCTGCTGGGTTTTATCGATGCGGCTGTGCACCCCAAGCGTTAAACCGTAACCGGTACTGTTAACAGCCTCAAGGACCTTGTCCAGATCACGTGCCCGGTAGCGGATCACATGCAGCACCGGACCAAAAACCTCACGCTCTAATTGTTCTATTGAATCAATCGCATACGCACAGGGGGCAAAGAAATAACCGGCCAGCGCCGGATTCATCGGCACGCGCGCTATCAGACGCCCTTCCTGCTCCATCCGCACCACATGGGCCTGCAGTGTGTTGAGCGCCGCCGGGTCAATCACAGGGCCGATATCGGTACTGAGCTTGCGGGGATCACCAATGACCAGTTCCTGCATCGCACCCGCCAGCATAGCTTCAATTTTGTCCGCAACATCTTCCTGTAAATATAAAACCCGCAGCGCTGAACAGCGCTGTCCCGCACTCAGAAATGCACTGCTGATAACATCGGCTACCACCTGCTCGGGCAAAGCTGAACTATCGACCAGCATCACATTCTGCCCACCCGTTTCTGCAATCAGGGCGGCCAGCGGCGCATCCCGGCCAGCCAGCGACAGATTGATCAGCCGGGCGGTTTCAGTCGAACCGGTAAAAGCCACACCATCAATACGCGGATCGGCGGTCAGCCAGGAGCCCACTTCAGCGCCCGCCCCGGTCAACAATTGCAAAGCCTGCCGGGGAATCCCGGCTACATGCAAAATCTGTACGGCACGCTGTGCAATCAGCGGCGTCTGCTCGGCCGGCTTGGCCAGCACGGTATTTCCAGCCACCAGCGCAGCGCTCACCTGGCCCATAAAAATTGCTAACGGAAAATTCCACGGACTGATACAAACGAACACACCACGGCCATGCAATGACAACTCGTTATGCTCTCCGGTAGGCCCGCGCAACACCTGTGGCGTACCGAACTGCTCTCGCGCCCTGGCAGCATAGTAGCGACAGAAATCTGCCGCCTCACGAACCTCTGCAATGGCATCATTGGCAGTCTTGCCAGCCTCGCGGGCGCACAGCGCCATGAACTCTGCCAACTGCTCCTCCAGCAGGTCTGCTGCCCGCTCCAGTGCAGCAGCACGCTCATCAACAGCCACCGCGTCCCATTGCGCGGCAAAATCTGTTGCAACCGTGATCGCATCATTGGTTTGTTGCTGGCTGGTGTTACGGACATCGGCCACGATATCGGTCAGATCGGCCGGGTTGAGGTCTGCCTCTGCATCACCTGGATCGCCCGTGGCCGTTACCAGCAACGGCCCAACGGCATAGCGAACACCGGCAAAGGCCTGCATTTCCTCTGCCAGGGCCCGCAACAAGCCGTCATCCACCAGGTTGACACCCTGAGAATTGAGCCTTTCGGGTGCATAGAGATCGATGGGCAGTGGAATGGCCGGATGTGCCACCGGAGTGGTGCCAGCCACTTTTCTGATCGGATCCTCGGCAACTTTCTCCGGTGGTAGTTTCTCATCCATTATGCGGTTGACAAACGAAGTGTTGGCACCGTTCTCCAGTAACCGCCGCACCAGATAGGGCAACAGATCCTCGTGGCTGCCCACCGGCGCGTACACCCGGCAGGCGTGGCCTTGATTAAATTTCAGCGCTTCAGCGTACAGGTCCTCACCCATGCCATGCAGGCGTTGATATTCAAAATCCAGGCGCTCGCCTGCCAGTTCGGAAACCACCGCGATGGTATGGGCATTGTGGGTTGCAAACTGTGGATAGAAAGCCTGCCGGTCGTCCAACAGCTGTTTTGCACAGGCAATGTAAGACACGTCAGTATTGGCCTTGCGGGTAAATACCGGGTAGCCCGGCAAGCCTTCAACCTGGGCATGCTTGATTTCAGAATCCCAATAAGCACCTTTGACCAGCCTGACCGGAATCCGGTGGCCAGTTTCTCTGGCCAGAGACGCCAGCATGGAAATTACCGCGCCGGCCATTTTCTGGTAGGCCTGCACGACGATGCCCAGCCCGTCCCAACCACTAAGGTCATGGTTTTTCAAGACTCCGCAAAAGATATCCAGCGACAGCAACAAGCGGTCCGCTTCCTCGGCATCTATCGTCAACGCGATTTGCCGCGCCTTCGCCAACCGCGCCAGCCCGGTCAGCTTGACGGTCAGTTCTTCAATAACCCGGTCACGCTGGTAAAACTCATAACGTGGATGTAAAGCGGATAGCTTGACCGAAATACTCGGCGCCGAAAAAATATCTTTATGGCTGCTTTGTTCGCCAATGAATTTGATCGCAGATTTGTAGGCCTCAAAATAGCGCTCTGCATCCGGCGCAGTCAGGGCGGCTTCACCCAGCATGTCGAAAGAGTAGCGATAGTCACGATTCTTCTTTTTATCCGCCCTGTCCATGGCCTCTTCAATCGTACGGCCCATGACGAACTGGTGGCCCATAATTTTCATCGACTGGCGAATGGCTGTACGTACCATGGGCTCGCCACTGCGGTTCACCAGGCGGCCAATGGTATTGCCGATGCTCTTTTTGGTCTTGCTACCCAGCTGAACCAGTCGTCCGGTCAGCATCAATCCCCAGGTGCCGGCATTGACCAGGATAGAAGTACTCAGCCCCAGATGGGACTCCCAGTCTGCACCTGCGAGCTTGTCGGCAATCAGTTTCTCGGCCGTTTCATCATCCGGCACTCTGAGCAGGGCCTCGGCGAGGCACATCAGCACCACACCCTCTTCCGAAGACAGGTCATATTCCTGCATGAAGGCTTCGAGCACGCCCTGCTCGTGCTTGCGGACCCTGACCCGCGCAACGAGATCGCGTGCAGCTTCATTGACGCGGGTGGTCGCCGCAGCATCCAGCCCCACAGCAGCCAGCAGCTGCCTGACCAGCAGCGCTTCATCCGCATGATAGAGGCGGTTTATTCCGGCCCGCAAAGCATCACTTTCCAATGGCGCTGCGATCAGAAAATCATATTCCTGTGCCTTACTCATGCAAAAAACTCCTGAGGGATTTCCTTACCTACGCTGCACAAGACCCCTGTGCGAGCATTAAGTTTAGTCACCCTTTAGCCCAACGCCAAGCACCAGCGCAATTATTTTGCAATGATGCAATAAACAGGTTTAATCCTTGCTCATATAATAAAAGGGGAGTTACAATTAAAGGTTATGTGTCTACCTTATAAGAATAACAAGTACTAATTAACACATAGCACTTATCACAATTGCCATCTATTTTGAGGCCTGAGTTTTCATGAAAAAAGAAAATACAGTCATCGTTGTTCTTGCCGTTTTGGCCGCCGTTATAGCCGCCACCTGGCTGCTTTTGGTTGCGCCTGGACTGACCGGCAACGAAATTAATATGCCGCGGGGCGTGACGTCACTGAGCGCCAGCCATTTTGACCTTCACATGATTGTTTTGTGGATATGTGTGGTCATCGGAATCGGCGTATTTACAGCGATGTTCACATCCATCATATTGCACCGTAAATCACGTGGCCATGAAGCCGCAAAATTAAGCCATTCAACACAGGCAGAAATTATCTGGACCATCATTCCGGTTCTGATCCTGGTCGCCATGGCCGTTCCTGCCACCACCGCATTGATCAAAATGGAAGATGCTTCCGGCGCTGAAATGACAATAAAAATCACCGCTTTCCAGTGGCGCTGGAAATATGAATACCTCGACCACGACATCAGCTTCATTTCTACCCTGGACGCAGCTTCAAATGAAGCGCGCCAACTGAACTCAGGCATTGCACCGGAAAGCGTTGACAACTACCTGCTGGATGTTGATAACCCGCTGGTACTGCCGATCGGCAAGAAAATCAAATTCCTGATCACGGCGGATGATGTCATCCACTCCTGGTGGGTTCCTGCGCTGGGCTGGAAACGCGATGCCATCCCCGGTTTTATCAACGAGGCCTGGACCAATATTAAAGAGCCAGGCACCTACCGTGGACAGTGCGCAGAGCTGTGCGGTAAAGACCACGGCTTTATGCCCATCGTCGTGATCGCACTGCCGCAAGCAGAGTTCGATGCATGGGCGGCAAAACAACTGGCTGATTCCCGTGATCAGCAGCAGGAAGCAGATCGCCTGTGGACTCAACAGGAGCTAATGCAACATGGCGAAGCCGTCTATGCAAGCGCCTGCGCCACCTGTCACCAGCCTGACGGACAGGGACTGACACCTGCATTTCCAGCCCTGGCCGGCAGCAAAATTGCGACCGGGCCAGTGGCAGCACATATTGATGTGGTGATGAACGGCCGTGCCGGCACCGCCATGAGCGCCTGGCAGGACAAACTGTCTGAAACTGATATAGCCGCCGCGTTGACCTATACCCGCAACGCATTCGGCAACCATACCGGTGATGTCATCCAACCCATCACCATTGCCGAAATCAAGCGCCAGAACACTGAGCAGGAAACAGCACCATGAGTACCGATATTACTTCCAATGACCTTGATCACGCCCATGACGGACACGATGATCACGATCACAAGCCCAAAGGTTTCCTGAATCGCTGGCTGTTCACCACCAACCACAAAGACATTGGCACGCTGTACCTCTTCCTGTCACTGATCGCGTTCCTGGTGGGTGGCTCAATGGCCATGGTCATCCGTGCTGAACTGTTCATGCCCGGACTGCAACTGGTCGAGCCAGACTTTTTCAACCAGATGACAACCATGCATGCGCTGGTGATGGTCTTTGGCGCGGTGATGCCCGCCTGGGTCGGTTTTGCCAACTGGCTGGTGCCAATGATGGTCGGCGCGCCGGATATGGCACTGCCACGCATGAATAACTGGAGCTTCTGGATACTGCCATTCGCATTCACCATGCTGCTTTCCACCTTGTTCATGGACTCCGGCGGACCGGCTTCCGGCTGGACCCTGTACCCGCCACTGGTACTGCAAACCGGCAACAGCCTGGCATTCGTGGTGTTTGCCGTGCACATGCTGGGCATCTCTTCCATCATGGGTTCAATCAATATTATTGCCACGATCCTGAACATGCGGGCACCCGGCATGACGCTGCTGCGTATGCCGATGTTTGTCTGGACCTGGCTGATTACCGCATTCCTGTTAATTGCCGTTATGCCGGTACTGGCGGGTGCGGTGACCATGTTGTTGACCGATCATTTCTTCGGTACCAATTTCTTCAACGCCGCAGGCGGTGGTGACCCGGTCATGTTCCAGCATATTTTCTGGTTCTTTGGCCACCCCGAGGTCTACATCATGATCCTGCCGGCTTTCGGGGTTATCTCCGAAATCCTGCCGACCTTCTCGCGTAAACCGCTGTTTGGTTATTCCTCGATGGTTTATGCAACAGCAACCATCGCGTTCCTTTCGTTTATCGTTTGGGCGCACCACATGTTTACGGTGGGTATGCCGCTGCAAGGCGAGTTGTTCTTCATGTATGCAACCATGTTGATTTCCGTGCCCACCGGCGTGAAGGTTTTCAACTGGGTCAGCACCATGTGGAAGGGTTCGATGACCTTTGAGACACCGATGCTGTTTGCGATTGGTTTTGTCGTGCTGTTCACCATTGGTGGTTTCTCCGGCTTGATGCTGGCCATCACCGCTGCCGACTTCCAGTATCACGACACCTATTTCGTGGTGGCGCATTTCCACTATGTACTGGTACCCGGCGCGGTGTTCGCGCTGATGGCCGCAACCTATTACTGGCTGCCCAAGTTTACCGGCAATATGTACTCCGAAAAATGGGGCAAAATCCATTTCTGGCTGTCGACCATATTTGTCAACGTGCTGTTCTTCCCGCAACACTACCTGGGACTGGCCGGCATGCCGCGCAGGATTCCGGATTATTCGCCGCAGTTTGCAGATTTCAACATGATTTCGTCGATCGGTGGCTTTGCGTTCGGTGCAACCCAGCTGATCTTTGTTGGCGTCATCCTGCATTGTATATTCAGAAGCAAGGTCAAGGCGACCGGACAGGTATGGGAAGGTGCCCGCGGTCTGGAGTGGACGCTCTCATCTCCACCGCCTTACCACAGTTTCACCACGCCGCCTGAAGTGTCCCACAACATGGTCAGGCATGCAGACTAGACGGATAGCTGGCACTATTGATGAATAACGATCTGCAAGCACGCGAGCAACAGCGCAAGCGGGCCAACGCGGTAAGAACCGCGTGGATACTCGGTCTAATTGCCGTGGTAATTTTTGCAACATTTATCGGCGCCGCCGTCATGGGGCGCTGAGATGAACCAACAGCAAAAAAACCGCAAAACCATCCGGCGCCTGGTGCTGATGGCGATTGGCATGTTTGGCTTCGGTTTTGCCCTGTGGCCGCTGTACAACGTATTTTGTGATGTCACCGGCCTCGGTGGACGGGCGATACAGATTTCGGAAAACAATAACCAGGCAGTGGCATCACACCGGGTCGTGAGTATCCGCTTTGATGCAACCGTCAATTCATCTTTGCCATGGGTATTCCAGGCCAAAGAAAAGGTCCACGAGTACAACCTCGGTGTACCCAGCAAAGCTTTGTACCTGGCGATGAACCCGAGCGACGAAGCACTCACCGGCCAGGCGACTTATAACGTGGCGCCGCCAGAGGCCAGCCTGTATTTTGTCAAGACCGAGTGTTTTTGTTTTACCGAGCAAACCCTGCAGCCCCATGAGAGCAGGGAAATGCCGGTATATTTTTATATAAAAGATGATCTGCCGGAACACATCAAGGACATCACTTTGTCCTACACATTCTACCGGCAAGGCTACACACCGTCGGGTGGCATGAATCACCACTAGATAAATTAATACCTATAAACCAGAGAGAATACGAGAAATCGATATGGCACAACACGCAGAAGGCGCATATTACGTACCCCATGGCTCAAAATGGCCGATTGTGGGGTCATTGGGAATGATCACCATGCTGGTCAGCGCAGCCAACTGGATGAATGGCTCTGCATCTGCCGAGTGGACATTCTGGCTGGGTCTGGCAATCCTTGTTTTCATGCTGTTTGGCTGGTTTGGAACAGTCATCCGTGAAAGCCAGGCGGGCTTGTACAATGCCCAGGTCGATGGTTCATACCGGCTTGGCATGTCCTGGTTTATTTACTCCGAAGTGATGTTCTTCGCAGTCTTCTTTGGCACCCTGTTCTACGTCCGTGCACTGTCAGTGCCCTGGCTGGGTGGTGAAGGCGCCGGGGCGATCACCAATGAAGTACTGTATCAGGGATACAATGCTGTCTGGCCGACCAATGGCCCAGGCAATGTCGGTGGTGAATTCAGCACCATTCCCGCGTTCGGCGTACCGTTTATTAATACCCTGATACTGCTGTCTTCAGGCCTGACGGTGACCCTCGCCCACCATGCGCTGAGGAGTGAAAACCGCAAATGGCTGGTGTTGTGGCTGGCCGCCACCGTGTCATTGGGCTTCTTCTTTGTTTACCTGCAGGCGCACGAATATATCGAAGCCTATACCGAGCTGGGGCTGACGCTGGGCTCAGGCATTTACGGCGCAACGTTCTTCATGCTGACCGGTTTCCACGGCATGCACGTAACGCTGGGTGCCATCATGCTGACGGTGATCATGCTGCGCAGCATGAAAGGCCATTTCAAACCCCGCAACCACTTCGCTTTTGAAGCCGTTGCCTGGTATTGGCATTTCGTTGACGTGGTGTGGCTGGGACTGTTTATATTTGTCTACGTGCTGTAACACTGACCGGCCACAGCCAGCCTGCTGAAACAGGCTGATGTGCACAATTGATTAAGCCCGCGTTTGCGGGCTTAATCAATTTGGATAAATGGATTTTTAGATGGGGCTTTGCAACTTCAGCCGCTATAATTGACCGGTCCCCGTGAAGGCTGAATCCACCCTAGGGAAAACATGACGTAAAGGGCTAGCAGCAGGAATATGGAAAGGCCTATTCGCCACATCAGCCGTTTCAGCATCCTGTCGCCTTGACCTTTGTCTTTGACCATGAAAAAGAAAGACGACCCCAGTGTGTACAGGATGACCAGCAGGAACGCGACAATAATGGCTTTAACGAACATACCCGGTTACCGATGTTGAAAGAACACCAGTATAAGCAATCATGAGCAGCAAAGTATCCCGCTTTTTCAAACCGTCGCTGCTGGCCACCACGATACTTTTCCTGCTCGCGGTGCTGTTTACGAACCTGGGCTTATGGCAGGCAAAACGCAGTGCCGGGAAAGCCGCCATTGAGCAACAATTTGTAACCGCAAAGCCCCTGCTGCTGGAAACGGCCATCGCACAGGAAAGCCGCTTTGCGCGAATTGACACCGGCGGACGGTATGACAATAAGCGCCATATACTGCTGGATAACCAGATCTGGCACGGTCGCGCGGGCGTACATGTTTTTACACCTTTCTATACACACGAAGGCACGGTTATCCTGGTCAACCGGGGTTGGCTACCCATGGCTGACCGCACGACACTACCGAAAATCCCGACCCCACAACAGCCGACAGTGCTGCGGGGCATACTCAATATTTACCCGATGCCCGGCCGGATGCTTGGCCCGGCGGATGCATTGGTCAGCGACCAGTGGCCGCAACTGGTCACCTACCTGAGCCCCAAAGACATATCCGTCGCGCTCAATGAACCGCTGCCCAATTGGGTTATACAATTGTCAGCAACAGAACAAGATGGTTTCGAGGGGCGCGACTGGCAACCGGTGTTTTTGACATCCAACAAGCACAAAGCCTACGCAGTCCAGTGGTTCGGACTGGCTACCATCAGCATCATCCTGTGGATATTCAACGGCATCAGAAGAGCGCGTGAGTCCCTGTTAAATGAGAGCTAAGCCATGAGCATGACCCGTCAACAAGTCACCCTGGTGGCTATTTTTGCCCTTTTCCTTGCGCCCCTGCTATTGGTGTTGATGATGCGCTCTTCCTGGTGGGGCTACCAACCCACTGAGCTCAGGAATTATGGCCTGCTGGTGCAACCACCCGTGCCGTTGCCGGCCGGGCCACTCCAGCAGGAAGGCAATCGCTTCAATGGTAACTGGTTGCTGCTGTACGTGGTCGCGGGTAACTGCGACCGGGGGTGTATCGATGATATCGTCGCAATGCGCCAAATCCACCGCGCACTCGGGCGGCAGGGCAAGTACCTTTCAATTGTAATTTTGCATGAAAACAAAGCAGATTCCGCGCTACAATCCAAGCTTGAATCGATCTATCAGGAATTGAATTTTATTGCAGAAGCACCTGCCGAAACACTGGCAACCCTGGCTCAAATCAGTACTGATCTCAGTCCGGAGAAAGACTCGCCAAGTGGTATTCGCACGTATGTCGCTGACCCTCTGGGCAACGTTATACTTGCTTACAGAGTGGGCGCCAACCCAGGTAATATCAACAAGGATCTCAAGCGTTTGCTGAATTGGTCCAAGCAGGATAACGTGCCATGAACCCGACTATTTACAAACTTGCCAGGCTCGCCGCAATCATTGCTTTTTGTGTCATCGTGCTCGGAGCCTGGGTACGGCTCTCCCACGCGGGTCTGGGCTGTCCGGATTGGCCGGGCTGCTATGGCCAGCTCACCTGGCCGGATGCTACGCATGAAATTGCCAGCGCCAACGAGGCCTTTCCGGAGCGGCCTTTCGAATCCACCAAGGCCTGGCGTGAAATGGTACATCGTTACCTGGCCGGAACGCTGATGCTGCTGGTTTTTGCACTCACCTGGCTGGTGTGGCGCGATCCGAATGCCAACAGAAATGTGAAAGCGCTTACAGCAGTACTGGTGATATTGATTATTTTTCAGGCCTTGCTGGGGATGTGGACCGTCACGCTGAAGCTCAAGCCCATCATTGTAATGGCCCACCTGCTGGGCGGCCTGACAAGCTTCTCGATGATCCTGTGGCTGATGTTCTCAAGCCGCCGTCGAGCGACCTCGGAACCGGACAGGAAATCCCGCAAAATTCGACCCACCATCATCGCCGCCATCACAGTGCTGGTCATGCAAATCGCCCTCGGCGGCTGGACCAGCGCCAACTATGCCGCACTGGCCTGCCCGGATGTGCCGAAATGCACCGGCCAGTGGTGGCCTGAAGCAAACTTCCGTGAAGGCTTTATCCTGTGGCGCGAGGTCGGGGTCAACTACGAGGGTGGCATCCTCGACCAGCGATCCAGAATTGCCGTTCACATGGCCCACAGAATCGGCGCCGTGGTAACACTGATCATCCTGCTGACCCTGGCGTTCCGGCTGTTTAAAATTCCACGCCTGCAAACCGGAGGAAGACTGCTGATGACGCTGGTGCTGGCCCAGTTTACGCTCGGTGTGCTTAATGTTGCGCTGTTCCTGCCGCTGGCCAACGCAGTCGCACATAATGCCGGTGCAGTATTGCTGCTGGCGACCCTGCTGTGGCTTTTGAACAAAACCAACCGCCCGGAGTACTGACAAGCCGTGCCAGCCAAATTCAACCCGGCCAACTTCAACCAGTACCTGCAACTGTGTAAACCACGCGTGGTTGTGCTGATCGTATTTACTGCCGTAGTGGGAATGTTTTTGGCAGTGCCAGGCTGGCCGCCCCTGAGTGCACTGCTCGCAGGCACGCTGGGCATTGGCCTGGCAGCTTCATCGGCAGCGGCGATCAACCACCTGCTGGATCACCGTATTGATGCGAAGATGGCCCGCACCCGCAACCGGCCGCTGGCGACCGGTCAACTGACTGAGCGCAATGTTTTAGTGTTCGCCATCGGCCTCGGCGTACTGGCTATGGCCATGCTGATCATCTGGGTAAATCTGCTGACGGCCATGCTGACTTTCCTGTCATTGATCGGTTACGCGATCGTGTATACCGCCTGGCTGAAGCGGGCGACGCCACAAAACATCGTCATCGGCGGCGCTGCCGGTGCCGCGCCTCCAATCCTGGGCTGGACCGCTGTTACCGGCAGCCTTGATCCCCAGGCCATGTTGCTGTTCCTGATTATCTTCATCTGGACACCGCCACATTTCTGGGCGCTGGCGATATACCGGAAAGAAGAATATGCGCTGGTCGATATTCCCATGTTGCCGGTAACCCACGGTTCGGCATTCACACGCTTACAGATATTGCTGTACACCATCCTGCTGGTCATTATTACAACACTGCCGTACCTGACGGGCATGAGCGGCCTGGTCTACCTCGCCGGCGTCAGCGTCCTCAATGCCGGTTTTCTGTGGTACGCCCTGCGCATGATGATAAGCAAGGACGTTCTGTTACCCATGCACACCTTCGCATTTTCGATCACCTACCTGATGGTGCTGTTCATATTCCTGCTGGTTGACCACTATTTTATTGCGCTGGTAACCTGACCACGGTTGAAAAAGCGTAAAATAGAGGCTTACAAACCACACTGCTTGCGGGCCACAATATGCCGACCAAAGATAGCCGTCCTGAGACCATCGTTGTCACGCCGTTAACCCGACTCGAAGATCGTGCCGGGTTCAGTCGCAGGCACATTGGACCGGACGAAGAGCAGCTTTGCCACATGCTGGCCACGCTGGGCGTTGAGAGCCTGGATGAACTGGTCGCAAGCACCATTCCGGAAACCATTTACAGCGATGAACCACTGGCTCTGCCGGCGGCACGTACCGAGTATGAAACTTTGGCCGCATTGCGCCAGATGGCGCAACGCAACGAGGTCAAACACAGCCTGATCGGCATGGGCTACCACGACACCATCACACCACCGGTGATCCTGCGCAATATCCTCGAGAACCCTGGCTGGTACACGGCCTATACGCCGTACCAGGCTGAGATATCTCAGGGACGACTTGAGGCTATGCTCAATTTCCAGCATATGATCTGCGATTTAACTGCCATGGAGCTCGCCAACGCATCACTGCTGGACGAGGCCACTGCGGCAGCAGAAGCCATGGCCATGCTCAAGCGCATCAACCGCAAGAACAAGAGCACACGCTTTCTGGTCGATCAACGCACGCTGCCCCAGACGTTGGAGGTATTACAAACCCGTGCCGGGCATTTTGGCTATCAGCTGGTGGTCGGTGAGCCGTCAGAACTGCTTGGCGATGGTGACTATTTTGGTGCGCTGCTGGAATACACCGGCGCGCAAGGCGACATAGCCGATCTTGCGCCGTTGATTAAAAGTGCCCACGACAGCGGTACGCTGGTAGCGGTAGCTGCCGACCTGATGAGCCTGGTTCTGTTGCAACCACCGGGTGAAGCCGGCGCGGATATCTGCCTCGGTTCTTCACAGCGCTTTGGCGTGCCGATGGGTTTCGGCGGTCCCCACGCTGCCTATTTCGCAACCCGGGACAGCTATAAGCGCTCCATACCCGGCCGCATTATTGGTGTGTCCCAGGACCGTCATGGCCAGCCTGCCCTGCGCATGGCGCTGCAAACGCGCGAGCAACATATCCGCCGCGATCACGCGACCAGTAATATCTGCACCTCGCAGGCTTTGCTGGCTGTCATTGCTGGCATGTATGCTGTTTATCACGGCAGTGACGGACTCAAACGCATCGCCCAACGCATTCACCGGCTGGCGTGCCTGCTGGCAGCCGGGCTGGAACCACTGGGCATCCAGCCAGCCAATAAAGCCTGGTTCGACACCCTGACCTTCGACTTGCCGGATGAGCAGGCTGAACAGGTTTATGCCCGCGCGGCAGCCGCCGGGTTCAATTTGTACCGGGGCAACGGTGGTCTGAGTGTCAGCATCAACGAAAAGACCACCCGCCAGCATCTTGCCAGCCTGTGGGAAGCCTTTTACGGGCCAGATGGCGGCCAGCAACAGGCGGAAAGTATTGAAGCCATTGACCAGGCCATGGCGGCCGAATTTTCTGCCATCCCCGGCGCCCTGCAACGGCAAGGCACAATGCTGGAGCACCCGGTATTTTCCCGTTATCACTCCGAAACCGAGATGCTGCGCTATATCAAGCGCCTTGAGAACCGCGACCTGTCACTGACCCACGCCATGATTTCACTCGGCTCCTGTACCATGAAGCTGAACGCAACCACCGAGATGATGCCGATTACCTGGCCGGAATTCTCAGACCTGCACCCTTTCGCGCCACCCGAACAGGCACAGGGCTACCACCAGTTATTCAGTGATCTTGAGGACATGCTGAAAGTCTGCACCGGCTATGATGCGGTATCACTGCAGCCCAATGCCGGCTCACAAGGCGAGTACGCCGGCCTGCTGGCCATCAAGGGCTGGCATGAATCGAGAGGCGAAGGCCACCGCCATGTCTGCCTGATACCATCCTCTGCACACGGCACCAACCCGGCGAGCGCAGCGATGGCCGGCATGAAAATCGTCATCGTCAAATGTGATGAGTACGGCAATGTCGATGTGGATGACCTGCGTGCCAGGGCAGAAGAGCATGCCGATGAACTTGCGGCACTGATGATCACCTACCCTTCTACCCACGGAGTTTTTGAACAGCAGATCACCGAAATCTGCGACATTACACACCAGTATGGTGGCCAGGTTTACCTCGACGGCGCTAATCTGAACGCGCTGGTCGGCTGTGCGGCGCCCGGTAAATTCGGCGCAGATGTATCGCATTTGAACCTGCACAAAACTTTTTGTATCCCGCACGGCGGCGGTGGTCCGGGGGTTGGCCCGATATGCACCGGTGCACACCTTGCACCTTTCCTGCCCGGGCATTCATTGGTCGAAATACCCAATACCCAACCCGGCAGCGGTGCCGTGGCGGCAGCCCCCTGGGGCAGTGCCGGCATCCTGCCCATCACCTGGGCCTATATCACCATGATGGGTGGCGCCGGCATGAAAAAGGCCACCCAGGTGGCGATACTCAACGCCAACTACATGGCCCACCGGCTGGCCACGGCATTTCCGGTTTTATACACCGGTCGCAATGGCCGCATCGCCCACGAGTGCATCATTGATTTGCGTCCGTTGAAAGAATCCAGCGGTATTTCCGAAGAAGACGTCGCCAAGCGCCTGATCGATTTTGGTTTCCACGCGCCCACCATGTCCTTCCCGGTGCCGGGCACCCTGATGATCGAACCGACAGAGAGTGAGTCCCTGTACGAAATGGACCGCTTCTGCGACGCGATGCTGGTCATTCACCGCGAGATCAAAGCAGTGGAAAACGGCAGCATGGATAAGGACGACAACCCGCTGGTCAATGCGCCACACGTCCAGCGCGATCTGGTCGGGGAATGGAGCCACCCATATAACCGGGAAACAGCTGCATTTCCAACCGGGGCCCAGTGGCAGGGTAAATTCTGGCCGGCAGTCAGCCGCATCGACAATGTTTACGGTGACAGAAACCTGTTTTGCAGTTGCCCGCTGCCCGGGGAATGGGAAACCTGAAGCGGTTACTGACGGATGATGTCAGTCAGCATGGCTTCCGCATCGGTGTAGTTAACCTCTATCGGTCTTGCCGGGCTTCCGCTTAACAGTACCAGCGAAGGAAATGTTGTAACCCCAAGCTGCTGAACCTGACGCATCTCCTGCTCCAGTTCGCGATGTGTGGAACTCGCGTTCAACTGTTCCGCAAAGGCCTGTGCATCCAGACCCAGCTCAGCCGAAAACTCAATCAGCACGGCATCATCTGATGGGTTTCTGGCCTGCAGGTAATACCCCTTCTGAATGGCCAGAGTCATGGCGGCATCAAACTCCACTCCCTGCTGGCGCGCAGAGATCACCGCACGACAGGCTGGCCAGGTCGAACGCCGGGGCTGGCAGCGGGTCCAGAAATCGTGGTTAAAACGGGTGCCCGGGATGCTGGCAGCGATCTTCTTCCAGGTCTGGCGAAGGTAGCGCCGCATACTCTCCGGCATGGGATCGTCGCTATCCGGTGCCAACCCACCCAGCAACCGGGACACTTTAATGTCGTCCGGCAAAATGCCTGCCAACTGCGTAAACACCGGGTTAAAACCCCAGCACCAACTGCACATGGGGTCGTGAATGTAGACAAGTTTTCTATCTGTTGTCATGGTTCAGCCACCCCCAGCCAGGCAAACATTTGTTTGAATGCTGCACCCCTCACCTGCCTGGGCGAAAGAAATATATCGTGCTGTGCGTTCTCGATTTCCAGTAAGGTTACCTGCCGGCCCAGTTGGGCACCGATACGTTTGATATCTTCCACGTTCAGGACGATATCTGCCGACATGGCGTCTTCAGAGAATTCGGTGAGTTTTAAAGAACGTGATGAGTGCATCGTCAGGATGGGCACCTGGATATTCGGGCTGAGCAGCCTTTTCTGTGCGTTCGCTATGGCGAGAATCCATTTGAAATAGGTTGGAAAGCCTTCTATTGGCTTCCACGCCAGATTGAAATCCCACTCACCGAAATAGTTTTTATGCACGCTTTGCGCATAAGCCGGCGACAGAGCGCCTTCGACTTTCGCGAAGGGCATAAATGCTGAAACAACCCTCGCAGCAACCAGCATCGCTGCAATTTCCAGCGCCGGTTTATTGAATTTTAGAAATGGTGAATTCAGTATCAACCGATCTATACTGGACTTCTCCTGACCATCATTCATGTAATAACTTGCCAGCAACCCGCCCGTAGAGTGGCCCAACAGGTAAATCGGTGCTTCACCGGTCGCCCTAATCTGCTGGATGGCGATCGTAACCTCTTCGAAGTACTCCTGCATATCCCGGCAGTAGTTCGGGTGTTGGTGTTGCATCAGTGAGCGGCCATATTTGCGCAGGTCAAGCGCATAGAAATCGATTCCCCTGTTGATAAATTCCACGCAGACATGGGGGTGGAAAAAGTAATCGATGTAACCGTGCAGATAGAGGACAGCTGGCCTGTTGCCACAGTTGAATTTTGATGAAATCAGCGTACTGGTGACCGGCCCTTCATAATCAGGGGCCAATTGGACGGTTTGGAACTCGAAATCGGTGTCCAGATTCATTCACGAATACTCCATGGCTGGCAACAAATTCTATATGAAAGCATGGCTGCCCGCCTGCGATCAGGTAGCTTCAAATACCATCGCTGTTCTGCGCACGAGATGGCGCTGGCCGATTCCAACGCCCAGCTGACAGCCTCAACAGCATGGTCAGTGATGCGACCTGCTACAACTGGAAACCGTAGAAGGTAAATATACTCTAAAGCCTTTACCTATTGATAACTTTCATTAAATCGCCCATTCCTGTCAGTGCAGAGACTTGCCCGTCTAATGGTTTGGAAAATAGAACTGGCTTAATACTACTGGCACGTTCCTGATTAAAAACCGGCACTCGGCTCATGGCAAATTCAGATAATGCCGTTATCGTCAATGACGGGTTTACGCCCAGGTTTCCTGGCACAATAGAGCCATCAAGCACGCGTAAATTCTGATACCCGAATACCGCCCCTGATTCATCAACCACACCGCTGCTACTGTCTTTGCCAATAGCAACACCACTCATGATGTGGGCCGTAAAAGGTGCTCCCAATATGATTTCAGGTAGTGCTGAACCTGGTTCACCCCCCAAAATCTCTGCGTAACGCCTGGTCGCCTCTTCAGCTTTAGGAAAAACTACCTTGAGAGGTGTATCGCCTTCATTTTGTACTGCCGAAATATCTTTTCTGAATAAGCGGTACCATTTTCTACGCCACTCCAAATGAATAAAAGCTTCCGACTTTTGCATCACCAGAAACAGAATTGACCTTTCGGCTTTGCCTTTGGCACGCAGAACTTTGAATGTCTTTACTGGATGGATCAGCGTATTTCCAAGGAACTTGATAAAACGCATAAACCCTTCACCGGAAACCATGGGTACATAAGGCAGTAATACCCAAGTACCATCAGAGCCTTTTCTAAAGCGGTTAATTTCCATCGTGGTGTCATCATCGACAGATATCATTGAGCTAATGGTTACACCATCATGTACTGAGTGTTGCGTATCGTTAGCCGTAGTCAAGGTCTCAGAATTAGTACGAACCTGCTGTCCCAACCATAAAGAAATATGTGGCAGGGTTTTATATCGATCACGCATTCGCATTAACAATGGCACCGTACATCCCACTTATCACCTGTAGCAGAAAGGCTCCCTGTCACGCCTAAGCGCGTAAGGATAATCGACATCAGTACATCCTTGTTGTCGTGAAAACGACATTTGTATCAAGCGCTTCATTGGTCAGGCGCAGCGTTCGTCTCCTCCAGAACCCGGTGGGCCATGCTGGTTAAATACGTATGAATCAAATCAACCTCCGCATCACTGATGTGACTCGCCATAGAGGGCATGCCACGATCCTGGTATAGGCCGCCCAGCACGATAGCCTTGAAATTCTTATGTGTATTCGCCGACATGTAGCGCAGGTCAGCAATATAACTGACGGCTGAAATTGCACCTTCGCCATGGCAAGCAAAACAGCGGGAGTGATAGAGGTCATCACCTTGCTGGATAGTTTCTGCACTGGCAGTAATTGCAGGTGGCTCTGGTGTGCCACGGTCGAATGGCACGGGGTCCGGCAACTTGCCATTGGCATCGAGCTCAAATACCAGCATGCGGCTGCGATTTACGCTGCCTTTGGACCTGTTGGCGATTTCACCAAAGGTAATTAAGGAGCCACCCCATCCTGCGACAACAGCCACATACTGCTTGCCTCCAACGCGATAACTGATGGGTGCGGCCACAATCCCGGTCTGTGCTTCAAAGTTCCATAGAAGATCGCCATTATCCGCCTTATAGGCGGCAAACTGGCCATCCGCATTGCCTTGAAACACCAGGTTACCGGCAGTGGAAAGAATACCGCCATTCCAGAGGTTGCTGTGCGGCACGCGCCACACCTCCTTCTGTGCAATGGGATCCCAGGCGGTGATAAAGCCGGTGAACTGGCCTATAACCCCCGCGCGCTGTTCAGGATCATCAGGCAATGTAGCCTTGGTCCAGTCCAGTCCGGTGTTGTAGAAACCTTTTTCATAGCTAAAGCCGTCATCATGCGCATAGACGCCAAGGTTTTGCTGGGCAGGAATATATACCAAACCGGTATTCGGACTGTAGCTCATCGGGTGCCAGTTGTGACCACCTTGTGAGCCGGGGAAATTTACTGCAGGCACGCCGGCATCGTAGCGCACACCTGCTGCTTCAACCGGCCGGCCCGTCTCCTGATCAACATGGCTGGCCCAGGTCACCAAAGTGTACTTTTCTGCCGAATAGAACTCGCCGTTTTCACGGTTGAGTACGTAAAAGAAACCATTTTTGGGTGCCTGCATGATCACTTTGCGGGTTGTGCCGCCAACCTGAAGATCAGCCAGGATCATATGTTGCGTGGCGGTATAGTCCCAACTGTCACCCGGGGTAGTCTGGTAGTGCCAGACGTATTCACCGGTGTCCGGTCGCAATGCAACAATCGATGAAAGAAACAGGTTGTCTCCACCTTCCGGGCTGCGGATTGAACGGTCCCAGGGGGCACCATTGCCAACGCCGATGTAGAGCAAGTCAAGTTCGGGATCATAGGCCATTGAATCCCATACCGTGCCACCACCACCCATTTTCCACCACTCACCGCTCCAGGTTTCTGCCGCTTTTTCCAGAATCGGGTTTTCAAAAGGTTTTGAAGGGTCTCCCGGAACCGTATAAAAACGCCAGTTCAGTGCACCGGTCTGGGCATCATAGGCGGAGACAAACCCACGAACATCAAATTCGGCACCACCGTTCCCGATGATGACGTTACCTTTGACAACCCGGGGCGCACCTGTGATCGTATAGGCCGCATCTTCCGGCGTGGTTTGCACATCCCAGATGACATGGCCGTCTGCGGCATCAAGCGCGATCAGCCGACCATCAATGGTACCCACATATATTTTGCCATCCCATGCAGCCACGCCCCGGTTCACGACATCACAGCAGGCATGCAGTGCCTTCGCCTTGGTAACTTCAGGGTTGTATTGCCAAAGTAACTCGCCGCTGACCGCATCGAAGGCATAAACCATGCTCCATGAACCACTGACGTACAACACTCCATCAATAGCCAGAGGCGTGGCCTCCATTCCCCGGTTGGTCGGGAAATCATAAAACCAGCTTAACCCGAGGCGTTCAATATTGTTGTCATTGATATCAGCCAGCGGACTGAAGCGTTGTTCATCATAGGTGCGGCCGTGTGCCAGCCAGTTACCTGGCTCGTTGTTGGCATCCACAATGCGCGCAGCATCCACCGCTGCCGTTGTTTTAGCCTGGGTGGTTGAAGTAACTGACAGTTCAGCTTGCTCGTCACAGGCGACAAGCAATAAAAGGCTTGCCGAAAAAATGCTGAATAACAGCCGGTCTACGCGCTTGCTTTTCGGGTTCATCCAGGAGGCTCCTCACCAAATAAGTAGCAGATTTACTTATATCATTAAAGATCTTGAAGCATTGTTCTGTCAATAATGCGACAACACCTGTTTCAAATCGAGTAATATTCAGGGGTAACTTGAATAATTCACGTCTGTTTAAACACGGGAAACGGAGTTATCTAAAAGTTTTATGCGTGCAGCGTATCGACAAGCTTCTCTCAGCCTGCTTAAGAAAGGCAACTGGTTTGGTGGCCTTCCGGCTAAATTGCAAGCACTGTTGCTGGACAACTCCATACTCAGGTCGGCGAAAGAGAACCAGGTCCTGATTACCGAAGAAACACACCCTGCCGGTATGTTTGCGGTGCTGGAAGGCCAAGTGGCAATTACCCGACAAGCCACTGATTCAGGTGAGTTCTTCTTTCACTTGGGCGGACCGGGTTTCTGGTTCGGAGAGTCCGGCCTGTTAAACAAAGAGTATGCAATTATTACGGCAACTGCGCGTACAAGCGTTAGAACCCTGTTCTTGCCTACTTCCAAATTTGGACAAATTATTGATATCGAACCACACTATTATAGGGAGTTTGTAAAACTTTTACTCACCCGCCACGCCATTCTGTACAGACTTTTGGGTCAGGGCAACACTCTGCCACCAGGGGATTTCCTGCGGATTCGACTGGCAGATATTTCCGATATGGTTCATTCGGAGGGGTTTGCAGGAGAGGCCGTAGAATTGGCTCTGTCGCAGGCGGATATCGCCTCAATGATCGGTTGTTCACGACAAACTGTTAATGCCTTGTTGAAGAACCTGGAGTCTGAAGGCCTGGTTGAGGTTGGGTTTCGAAAAATCAGAATTTTAAACCCCGGCGCACTGCGTGGTGAGCGCCGAAAAACAGGTCTTTAACTCAGGCCTCAGCAACCAGCGTGTCTTGTGCCTGATGTCTTCTCTCCTTGTGCTGACGCAGAAAGTTTCTGATCATCGGGACCTTCTCATCCGCCCTGGAAACGAAAAACAGATGCCCTGCACCTTTGATGACCTGCAACCTGGAATTGCGGATCAGCGTTTTTAGAATCTGAGCGTTGGCCAGTGGTACTATCTTGTCCCGGTCACCGGCCAGTATCAGCGTTGGTTGTGACAGGAATGGGAGAAAAGGCAGGCTCGACCAACCCACCATTGCCAACAACTGATAAAGGTAGCCTTTCCTGGTCGGTGGCTGGATACGGTTGGTGTGCTTGAGCAGGACATCCTCAGATATCCCGCCGTACAGTGCTTTGAAATTTCTTTGCATGTATTGAGAGTCAGTGTAGCGTGCCGGGTGCACCATTTTACTGAGAGCAGAGATATGGCCCGGAACCATTATGACACCGGGAGAAGTTGCCGCCAGCACCAGGCATCTGACCCGGTTGGCATATTGAAAAGCAAACTGCTGGGCCAGGCCCCCACCCCAGGAAACACCATAGACATCGACCGTGGTGTAGCCCATCGCGTCAAGAATACGCGACGCTGACTTTGCCAATGACCAAATCCGGTATGGAAAGGTTGCATCGGGTGAACCGCCTATTCCCGGTGGCTCAAAGGTGATCAAGTCCCGACTGCGGTTCAAGCGTCGTGCCAACGGCTGAACCAGTTCCAGATTGGCCCCTATACCATTGAAGAACAGCAACGGCCGAACTCTGGAATCACCAGCCCAACGGGCAGTGCGAAATTCCTGCCTACCTATCTTGATGTTACATATTTCAGGTGTGTAGTGGTCCACGGTGTTCCTTCAAGATCAATCAACCGAAAACATAGAGTCCGGGGGCTTTATCCAGCACCGGATACTTGGCATTGCCCAGTTTTCTGGGCGCGCCGCGCGGCAGACCAGACCTTTCAGTGAGCCATCCAGACCACATTTCCCACCACGTTCCCTGGTACTGTTCAGCATTCTCCAGCCATTCCTCAGCACTGCGCGTACGGACATTACAGGACATATAGCGAGACCTGGGATTTCCCGGTGGGTTGATCAATGCCTGGATATGACCACTGTTGGAAAGTGTAAAGGTCACATCCCCACCGAACATGTCAATGGAGCGATAGCAAGCCTTCCACGGCGTGATGTGGTCAGTGAGTCCTGCGACCATAAAAATATCTTGTTTTACCCGGGAAAGATCCAGCGATTTGCCCATAAAACTATATTCGCCCGCGTGCGCGAATGGTGAATTCTTGAAGAAATCGAGAAAATCAGAGTGTAAGTTTGCAGGCAGATTGGTTACATCGTTATTCCAATGCAATATGTCAAAAGCGGGCGGATTGTTTCCCATCAGGTAGTTGTTGACAAAGTAATTCCAGATCAGGTCATTGGGACGCATCCAGGCAAACGTCGTCGACAGGTCTTTACCTGAAAGAATACCTTTTTTGGCCGATCTGGATCTGGCGAATTCAATTGAAGTATCAGTCACCAGCGCACCGACCTCAGTATCTTCCGGGCGTGGGTCAAGCACACACACCAGCAACGTACAGCTATTAATGCGATTATCTCCCAAAACTGCCAGGTGACTCAGGGTGGTTGAAAGCGTGATACCGCCGGAGCATGCACCCATTACATTCAGTTTCTTTTGGCGGGTAATCGTCATGACAACGTCACTGGCTCCAATCACTGCGTTGACGTAGTCATCCAAGCCCCAATGCTCCTGCGCAGGACCGGGATTGAACCAGCTGATACAAAACACCCTGAAGCCCTGTTTGAGCAAGTAACGAACCAGGCTCTTATCCGGGGTTAGATCCAGGACATAGTTCTTGTTGATCTGCGGTGGGATAATCAGCAATGGTATTTCATGCACTTGTTTCGACAGCGGGGCATACTGGATAACCTCCAGCATGTCGTTTCGAAAAACCACGGCACCCTCGGTGCTGGCCAGGTTGTTACCTACTTCGAAGTTTCGGCTGTCGACCTGCGCGGGTAACCAATTACCTGAAATAAAGTCTTCGTAAGCATTTCTGGCACCCTGAAGCAGGGACAGGCCACCCGTATCGAACATTTGTTTCAAAGCTGCAGGGTTACCTATCAGGGTGTTAGTTGGCGCAAGACTATCAAGCACGATGTCACTCAATAGCAAGGCGCGTGCACGCGCTGTTTTATCCATCTCGATATCATCGAGACATTCAGTGATACCGGCTTTGGCAGCCAACCAAAATTGAAGTGAGCGCCGGTACAAAGGGTTCTGGGACCAGGCTGCATCGACAAACCGCCGATCCCCCCTATCCGGAACCAGCTCAGAGTTACCCCGAATGATGCCAGCGGCCTCGTTGAGAAAGCTCCGTAAGTGACTGCCCAGAATACGGGGGTGACGCACAGCCTGGCCAGCCACATAGGCAGCAGAGTGCAGCAACTCGGAGAACTGAGCGCCCACGATCGGATTGAACACCGTGGTGCTTTGTGCGGCCTGCTGGCCAATTTCATTGGTTTTGTTGTTCATGCTTTGCCCAATCGATCAACGCCCTCTAACTCAATTCTGTTTTAAGAGTTTTCCCCGTTTGGTTTCTGGGGATCCGGTCCATAAATTCTATCTTATCAGGAATTTTATACCTGGCCAGTTTGTCCTCAAGGAATGTCTTGATATCTGCTGCAGACAAGACTCCGGCTTGGGTGGTTTCGATCACAGCTTTCACCCTCTCACCCAGAGCTTCATCCGGGGTTCCGATTACCGCAACAGCCGAAATTTCAGGATGGGCCTCCAGCACTGACTCGATCTCCCGCGGGTAAATGTTCTCACCACCACGATTAATCATCTCTTTTTTTCGGCCGACGATATAAATATAGCCATCATCATCCTTGAATCCTACGTCCCCGGTTCGCAGCCATCCGCCCTGAAAAGCATCCGCGGTTGCCGTCGGCTGGTTTAGGTAGGCCAGCATCGTAGCATCGCCTCGCACGCAAATTTCCCCATGTTCTCCGGCCTGAAGCTGGTTTGCAGCGTCATCCAGAATCTCGATCTCCTGCTCTGAAAGTGGCTGACCTATGGACCCGATTCTACATTCTCCAAGTGGGGGATTCACGGAACTGACACCGGTGCATTCGCTCAGACCGTAACCCTCAACAATACTGACATTAAATTTTTCCTTGAAACCCCTGATCAGTTCTACCGATAAGGGCGCCGCACCACAGAATGCCCATTTCAGTTTCAATGATGACATGTCCATACCTGATGTATCAGTGGAGTAATAAACATAGTTGTACATGGCAGGAACACCCATCAGGATGGTCACCTGGTTTTCGAGAATTGCCGGCCAGATATCAGCGGGAGAAAACGCGGTACGGATACAAAGCGTCTGCCCTGCAAATATCAACGGAAGTGTCCACACACAAATTGGATTGACATGGAACATTGGTAACAGAATCAGCATGACATCACCACCCTCGATGAGTCCCGAGCGTGTCATGTCACGACACACAGAAAGCTGTCCCTTATTTGCAAGGAGGATACCCTTGGGACGCCCCGTTGTCCCTGACGAGTACAGTAGCAGGAAAGGGTCGTCGGCCTGTTGGGGAATCAGGGCTTCATCCGCAGGATAAGCCGCGAGAATCTCTGCAAGCGTCGTCGCGGTTATACCTGCCGGGGAATCAGAATTTGTCTGTACCTCAACAACCAGTGGCTTATGCGTTGCCAATTCGACACCAGTGGAAAAATCAACCATGAACTCGCTGCTGACAAAGACGATTTCAGGCTGTGAGTCATCCAGCAAAAAAGCAATTTCAGGGCCCTTCAGGGAAAAATTGATCAAACCAGCCACCGCACCAATTTTCTGGATACCGAACATGCAATCGTAGACTTCAGGAGAATTCAGAATCATCAGTGATATCACATCACCTTTCTTGATACCCTTGTGCAAAAGATAGTGGGCCACCCGGTTGGCGTTGGCATTCATTTCAGCATAGGTAATCTGGCGGTCATAAAAAGCCACACAACATCGGTTCGGAAGTTCATGTGCACGTGTCACAATCATTTCTGCCACGCTGCTAAACTGTTTCTTTAACCCATCAAGGAAAGGCAGTTCATCCAAAGCGGGGGTCTGGTTCATTTTCTGATAATCCCTGAATATCCACGATATCCACAAGTTTACCAACAGAATATATGTGTATTTGTCCTGAAGGTGACAGGTCTCAACAGCCTGTAATAGTATTCTGAGTTATGTATTATCGACCTGAGCTTTAAATGAGAAATCACCGTATCACCAAATATATAAGCAGGCCTGTCATCGTCCTGCTCGGTACCTGTTTCCTGGTCTCCGGAAATTGTGAAGAAGGCACCCACACAGGCCAAAACGATAACCAACAAGGGCAAGTAGCTTATTCGCCCTATGCTGGCCGGAATTACCCCACTCGTGTTTTCTGGGGCGACACCCACCTGCACACCTCAAACTCCGGTGATGCATTTGCCTATGGTACCCGTCTCGGTCCCGAAGCAGCATACCGGTTTGCAAAAGGTGAAGAAGTTGAGTACCTGGCAGGCAAGACAGCGAAACTGTCGCAGCCGCTGGACTTCCTGGTGATTGCAGATCACGCCGTTGGCCTGGGGATTGGTGCTGAAATCTACGCCGGTAACTCAAATCTGCTGACCGATCCGACCATAAAACGTTGGCATGAAATGATGAATGAGGGTGGCGAAGCTGCAGCCCGCGCTGCCAGCGAGCTTATAAAGGCACACACTTCAGGCACCATGCCGACACTGATCACCGATCCGGAAACTGCCATACCGTTAATGCGAAGTGTCTGGAATAACTATACGGAACTGGCCGACCGGTTTAACACGCCCGGACAATTTACTGCACTGATTGGGTACGAGTGGACCTCTGTTCCCGGTGGTAACAACTTGCATAGGGTTGTGGTATTTCGCGACGGTAAGAAAAAAACTGATCAGATACTGCCTTTCTCTGCCTGGTTGAGTGAAGACCCGGAAAAGCTCTGGGAGTTTCTTGCCAACTATGAGAAGAACACAGGTGGTCAGGTACTGGCCATTCCACACAACAGTAACTTGTCCAATGGACGTATGTTTGCGATGGTCAATTTTGAGGGCGGCTTACTGGATAGCGCTTACGTGCAGCAACGCAGCCGCTGGGAACCCCTGATTGAAGTCACCCAGATAAAGGGTGCCAGCGAATCGCACCCCCAACTTTCGCCGGATGATGAGTTTGCCGGATATGGCATTGAAGGCTGGGAACTGGGTAACCTGACACTACAAGAACTTAAAACACCGGATATGTTTCAGTATGAGTATGCTCGTGAGGCACTCAAGAACGGTTTGTTGCTGGAACACAAACTGGGCACCAACCCATTCAAGTTCGGTATGCTGGGCTCAACAGATGCACACACGGCGCTGGCCGCAGTTGAAGAGAATAACTATTTTGGCAAGCATGCCAGCGAGTTACCATCGCCAAACCGCTGGAGTCACGTCGCCAGGCGTGACAATAATGCAACGCACTTTGGCTGGCATTACCTGTCAGGTGGCTATGCCGCAGTCTGGGCCACTGAAAACACCCGCGAAGCCATATGGGACGCGATGCAGCGCAAAGAGGTCTATGGCACCACCGGTGCCCGTATTAGTGTTCGTTTCTTTGGTGGGTGGGATTTTTCGGAAGAAGACACACTGACACACCAACTGGTTGACGCCGGCTATTCACGGGGGGTTCCGATGGGAGGAGAATTACCTGAACGGCCACAAGGTCGGTCTCCCACCTTTCTGGTGGCTGCTATGAAAGACCCGGAAAGCGGAAACCTGGATCGTATCCAGGTTGTCAAAGGCTGGCTGGATGAAGACGCCAAAACTCACGAGAAAGTCTTTGACGTGGTATGGGGCGATGCCGACCATCGGCAACGCGGTACGGATGGTAAGCTACCAAGCGTTGGCAATACTGTAGATGTTGCAACTGCCAGTTGGCGCAATTCCATTGGTGATCCCGAGCTTTCAACCGTATGGAGAGACCCCGAGTTTAATCCTGCCCAGGCTGCTTTTTACTACCTGCGTGTGCTTGAAATACCCACCCCACGCTGGACTGCCTATGACCAACTTCGTTTTAACATAAAGATGTCAACCGAGGTTCCGATGGTTACCATTGAAAGAGCTTATACATCACCAATCTGGTACACACCATAGTGGTTTAAATGTGAAGGAAACTCTCATGAATATATCAAACCTACTCACCACTACTGCGCTCTGTGTGCTCACCCTTGTCGCGGAGTATGCTTCGGCGGACGAAATCTCGAACTACTCACCCTACGTTGAAGACAGTTACCCTAACCAGGTCTATTTCGGCGACACCCACTTACACACGTCCTACTCGAGTGATGCCGGCATGATTGCCAACACACTGGGCCCTGCGGAAGCCTACCGCTTTGCGCAGGGTGAAGTAGTAACCTCGAGCACAGGACTTAAAGCCCGCCTGCAGCGACCACTGGATTTACTGGTCATTGCCGATCACGCAGAAAGCCTTGGGCTGGCGCCCATGATTGCAGAATCGAATGTGCGGCTACTACAAACCGAAATCGGCACTCAACTCTCTGAACTGGTCAAAGCGGGCAAAAACACCGAAGCATACGAACTGTGGTCAAGAACCCGGATGGAAAAAGGCGACCCGCTGGTTGATTTACAGGATGTGGTCAAGAGCTTCTGGGAACGACAGACTACCATCGCTGAACAATTTAACGACCCTGGTCAATTCACTGCCCTTATCGGGTTTGAGTGGACCTCCATGCCAAACGGCAACAATCTGCATCGCGTGGTCATTTTTCGTGACGACAAGCAAAGAGCTGACCAACAGCTGCCCATCACCCTGTACGACACTTCAGACCCGGAGGATCTGTGGGCCTGGATGGCTGACTACGAGAGGCGTACCGGTGGCCAGATACTCGCCATCCCACACAATGGAAACCTCTCCAATGGGCTGATGTTTAATGCGGTTACCATGGCCAGCAAGCCACTGAGCCGACACTATGCAGAGACCCGTGCACGTTGGGAACCCCTGTATGAGGTAACCCAGATAAAGGGGGATGGAGAAGCCCACCCACTGCTGTCACCTACAGACGAATTTGCAGATTTCGAGACCTGGGACAAAGGCAGCTTTGGCACCCAGCCCAAGACCAACGATATGCTGCCGCGTGAGTATGCCCGTGAAGCGCTCAAGAGCGGGCTTGCCTGGGAACAGAAACTGGGTGTTAACCCTTTCAAATTTGGCATGATTGGCTCGACTGATTCCCACACCTCGTTGGCAGCCACAACAGAAAATAATTTTTTTGGGAAAGTATCCCTGTTGGAACCAAAAGTCAGGACTAAACGTATGCAACTGGCTATCACCGGCAGAATGGGGGCGCCAGAAGTAAAGAACCTGGCCTGGCAAACCAGTGCTTCTGGTCTGGCAGCTGTCTGGGCCAGGGAAAATACACGTGAAGCCCTGTGGGATGCGCTCGCTCGCAGGGAAGTTTACGCAACCACGGGAACACGTATCCGCCTGCGTCTGTTTGCTGGTGGTCATTTTAGTGCAGATGACCTCAGCCGGCCTGGACTGGCGAAGTATGGCTATCAGAATGGCGTACCCATGGGTGGTGACCTGAACCTCGATGACGGCGCAGCCCCGACATTCCTTATCCAGGCATTGCGCGACCCAGACGGTGCAAACCTCGACCGCGTACAGGTAATCAAGGGCTGGCTGGATTCTGATGGCAACACGCAGGAAAAAATTTACGACGTCGCCGTTTCCGATGGACGCAAAATTGGTGATGACGGTCGCTGCAGAACACCAGTCGGAAATAGTGTAGATACCAGCACACCGAGCTACAGAAACTCAATCGGTGCACCCCAGTTCCAGACCTTCTGGATTGATCCGGATTTCAACCCGTCGCAACGTGCTTTCTACTATGTCCGTGTGTTGGAAATCCCAACCCCTCGCTGGACACTGTACGACTCCCGCAAGTTTGGCACAGAAATACCGGCAGAGGCCGTTGCGACTATTCAGGAACGTGCCTATTCTTCACCCGTGTGGTTTACGCCACAAACGGCAGGAGCACGTTAACCGGACACCCCTTAATAGAGTCCCGCGCCGCTTGATCCGGTAGGCTTCAAGCTCATTTAGCACCCGGCGTCATCGTTAAGATGACGCTCCGCAGCTAATCCGTTGCCATGGCTGCTATCAAATTCTATTAATGAAAGCGTGCATGGATTCAGTGACCAGCGCGCAATAGTTTTTTGGCCAGTCTGCCGAGCTTTTTCTGTGTGTTTGTCGACAATACCTGGCGAGGCTCTCCGGCAACCAGGCCAGTGAACACCACGCCAACCGGATCAGCGCCTATCAGGTTCGATACCGCTTTAAGTTGCTTCAGAGTGCCATACATCAGGCGTCCCATGATTCCCGGAGCGGCACAGGAAGAAATCAGCACGGACTTTTTCCTGGCTGCGTTCTCTTTTCTTTAGCTGGGAGCTTTCATGCCCCACGGCCAGTAGGCGTAAACAATTAAGCGTTCCATCAGGCGCTTGAAGATGGCGGTGGCTGAACCAAAGTTGGTGGGGACAGCAAGAACATAGCCGTCAGCATGATCAATCTTATCGACCAATGCCTGCATTCCATCGTGCTGGACACAGCGGCCGGGTGACTCCCCAGGCTGTTGCGTACACTCCCGGCAATTCAGGCAAAAGCCGATGGGGTATTCACGTAGCAAAACCTGCTCAACTTCGGCACCGGCCGACTGCAACACCCCGATGGTGGTTTCGACAGCCTGGTCAGTAATACCGCCAGCGCGATAAGCGCCATTGATTACGAGTATCTTACGCATGGTTGCGTCCTGCCTGTCTCACAATACACAGCCCCGGATTTTCAAACCGTTGCTACTTACTGGCACTGGACAATAACCCACTTTTTCTTTGAGTTCCTGCGGAGACCACAGGAATCCATCATACCTCATCCTCAAATATCAACTCCACAGCCGGTTCCCGGCGGTTGTAATGGCTCGACATAACACGCCCATAGGCACCGGCATTGGCGATCAGCATGATGTCGCCTTCCTCACTATTCGGCAGGAAGCGGCTCTCGCCCAGGATATCGCCGGATTCACAGATGGGCCCGACAACGTTGACCCTTTGCACGGCGGGTTCGTCGAGGCGCGACAGGTTGACGATCTCATGGTAGGCGCCATACAGGGCTGGGCGGATCAGCGTATTCATGCCAACTTCCAGGCCCAGGTAGTGGTACTGGCCCTTGGATTTCAGTTGTGTCACACGCGCCAGCAACACGCCGGCGGCAGCAACCAGGTAGCGGCCGGGCTCCAGCCAGACCTCGACCTGCTGTTGGCTGCTGAATGACGCAATGGTCTCGCCCAGCAATTGGTCTACCCGCTGTATGTCCATCATTGGCTGCCCTATCCGGTCGGGCACGCCGAGGCCGCCACCGAGGTCGAGCACCCGCACACTGGGAAACAGCGGCGCCACTTCGAACATGCGCTGCAGCTGCTCGCCCCACACGGTCGCATCGTTGACGCCACTGCCGGTATGCGCATGCAGGCCGGTGACACGGATATTGTTAGCTTCCAAAACAGCCTGCAGTTCAGCAAGCTGGTCAATGGCAATACCAAACTTGGAGTGTGATCCGGAAGTGATGACCTTCTTGTGGTGGCCGTGGCCGACATCCAGGTCGACCCGCAGGAATACCTCGTGGCCGACAAACAATTCTGTCCATTCAAGCAGCGGGTGGATGTTGTCAATCGTCACCTGTACGCCCATCTCAAGCGCTTCGCGGTACTCATCCCGGCCCGCAAAATTGGGCGTGAACAGAATCTCTCCAGGCTCCAGTGCCGGGATAACACTGCGCAGGTGGTGGATTTCGGCGACCGAAACGCAATCAAAGCCAGTGCCTTCAGCATGCAGGGTACGCAGCACCGAGGGGTGATCATTGGCCTTCATCGCATACAGGATGCGGCTGACAGCATTCATTGATTGCAGCGCCTGCGCTGCGTTACGAATGGACTCGAGGTGATAAACAAAAGCACTCGGCCGGCTACCCATCAACTGCCCCAGGCGGCTGGCTTCAGTGCGCCACCAGGGGTCTGCAGCGGGTTTTCTGGCCGGGCCGGTCAACACCATCCAGCTGTCGCCAAACTCAGGCCGCTGCCCGACCTGTGGGGAGATTAGCAGTTCATGGAGTTTTTGCACCAGGCGATCCGCATGCTCTGCATCCACCACCAGCGTCAGGTTCAGGTCGTTGGCCGACTGGGTGACCATGTGTACTTTACGGTCCTGGAACACATCCAGCGCCTCGGATAAGCGACCCAGGATGGTACGAATGGCGTTGCCCACCAGGCTGATGGATACGCAGTTGGTGCGTAGCTGTACATCACACAGCACTGACAGGTCTTTGAGCAGCGCAGCCAGTACCTCATCGTTATCCACCCCGGGCCGGGCCGGGTCAAGACTGACGGTAACACTGGACTCTGATGTGGAGACCAGATCAATAGAAAGGCCGTGCTTGCGGAACAACTCAAAAGCTTCGGCCAGGAAACCGACCTGCCGCCACATCGACGGGTTGTCCATCATCACCAGCGTGATCTTGCGGCGGCTGACGATGCCTTTGACCTGCGCATCAGTTGCGGCCGAACGTGGCTCGATATAAGTGCCGACGATTTCCGGCCGGCCGGTATCCCTGATTTGCAACGGGATTGCCGCCTGTTTACAGATACGCACACTCGGCGGATGCAGGATTCTGGCCCCCATCGAGGCCAGTTCCTGGGCTTCGCTGAAACTGAGCCGTTGTAACAGGTAGGCGTGCGGTACCACCCTCGGATCGGCGGTAAATATTCCGGGTACATCAGTCCAGATCTCCAGCTTTTCCGCACTCAGCCGAGAGGCCAGGCAGGCCGCTGAAGTATCGGATCCGCCTCGGCCCAGCAACCAGGTCCCTCCTTGCGGGCCTGCGGCCAGGAAGCCCTGGGTGATATGTACGGCTCCCTTAGCCGCCAGCGCTGCTTCCAATTGGGGTTCACACCAGGCACCACAACTTGCAGACAGAGGTGAATCATCATAACCACCATCCGCCGTCAGTAGTTCGGTCGCGTCATGCAGGTGGGTATCAATGTCGCGGTGCTGCAGAGCCTGCTGGCCCAGTGCACTCGACAGCCGCTCGCCGCAGGCCAGTATCCGTGCCTGCTGTGATGCATCCGGGTCAGCAGAGTGCTGCCCTGCCAGTTCAAGCAAGTGCTGCCAGGCACTCAGGAACCGGTCTCCTGGCTGCAGACCAAGGCTGGCAAACAAGGTGACATGCCGGCCTTCAATATCTTTCAGTACTTCCTCGCGCTCGGTCTTCCCGCAACCTTTAGCCAGCCGGGTCAACAAATCTGTCACCCCGCTCAGTGCAGAAACCACGATCAGCGTGTGCCAGCCATCGGTGCTGCGCTGTTGCGCCTGGCTGGCGATGGTTTCCCAGAACTCCGCCTTGCTGACACTGGTGCCGCCGAACTTCATGACAATCCAGCGGCGGGAGATATCTTGTTGCATTTTTTTGTTCCTTAAACGAAAACGGCCTCCGCGTGGGAGGCCGTCTGAAGAAAGTCCTCTGTGCGGAATCAGGCGCTGAGGCTTGCCTTCATTTTATTCATTGCGTTTACTTCCAACTGCCGGATTCGCTCTGCTGATACGCCATAGCGATCTGCCAGTGTTTGTAATGTAGCCTTGTTATCTGACAACCAGCGGCTGCGGATAATATCCTGGCTACGTTCATCCAGCTCACTCAGGCCCTGGTATAACAAGCCATTCTGGTAAGTCTCCATATCGGAGGCTTCAACCTCGACTTCAGGGCTTTCAGAACCACTCACCAGGTAAGCCGAAGGTGATACATAAGGCTTGTCGTCATCATCCGAACTGGATGACAGGTCGAAACCAATATCCTGGCCGGAAAGCCGTGATTCCATTTCCAGAACCACCTCGGGCTTGACCCCCAGGTTCTTGGCGACGGTGTTGACTTCTTCCATATTGAGCCAGCCCAGACGTTTCTTGGACTTGCGCAGGTTAAAGAACAGCTTCCGCTGGGCCTTGGTGGTAGCCACTTTCACGATACGCCAGTTGCGCAGTATGAACTCATGCATTTCTGCCCTGATCCAATGCACAGCAAACGATACCAGGCGTACCTCGCGTGAAGGGTCAAAGCGTTTGACGGCTTTCATCAGGCCGATATTGCCTTCCTGGATAAGATCACCCAACTGCAGGCCGTAGCCGCCGTAACCTTTGGCAACGTGCACGACAAAACGCAGATGTGCGAGAACCAGACGACGGGCTGCATCCAGGTCACCTTCATTGAGGTACCGGTGCGCCAGGTCTTTCTCTTCTTCCAATGTCAACATTGGAACTTTGTTCACTTCCTGGATGTATGCATCCAGACTGCCTGTACCGGCAGGAACCATCAAATGGCTGGGAACAAGTGCTGTATTCATGAAACCTCCTTTACGCAAGCGGTCAATTGTAGCATTTTTTTAGCCGGTTTCCAGTAAATTACTGTTATTAACGGCAAAAATAATGCCCGGCAAATCCCTGTGGATGCGCCATCGCTGAACCAGGCGTGTGTTTATTTTTCAACTACAGGATATGACCACGATATGGCCGTTTTGTTCCCCGCCACAGGTATCGCTGAAGACAGGCTCAACGCCGCCCGAGCAGGCCTCCCACCTGCAGGATGCGCAGGTAGCGCTGCACCGATACCCATGCCCCTGACCAGCCAAGCAGGCCTCCCACAGCCAGTAGCCACAGGGTATTGCTGGCACCCAGGCCGCGCATGGCAAAAGCGGTTCCATAAGTCTCCAGCAACAAGCCCAGCGGGCCCGACAGGTACAGCACGGACAGGTACAGCATGCCTATCGCGAGCAGACTTCCCAGCAAGCCATACCAGAGGCCCGTATACAAAAATGGCTGGCGAATAAAGGCATTGCCGGCACCGACCAGCGCCAGGATTTCGATTTCTTCGGCGCGCGAGGCCACATCCAACCGGATGGTGTTAGCCACCACGACCACAACCGCCAGACCGAACAGCAGCACCAGCACGGTCACCATGGCTTTGCCAAGCGCCAGCATGCTACCCAGCCTTTGCAGCCACTTGTAGTCAAATTGAACCACTTCGATGCTGTCGACGGCTTCCAGGTAAGCGGTCAGTTGTGCGACCTTTTTTTCTACCTGTGCGGTCGGCCCGGGCTGCGGGCTGACCTGCATCACCCACGGCAGCGGGTTCTGTTCAAGCATATCCAGCGACTCACCAAAACCGGATGCATCACGAAAGTCCACCAACCCTTCCGCCGGGCTGACGACCACCACTTTTTCCGGCTGCAAACGTTTTTCCACCTCCATAGCGACCTGCCGGACTTCAGCCTCACCGGTGCCACTGGCAAAGAAAACTGTCACCGCACTCCATTCGTCCTGGTGCAGGTTCAGGCTGCCGAGGTTGGTGAGCGTAACGTACAGGCCCAGCGGCAGAAACATTGCGATCGCAAGTACCAGCACGGTCATCATGGTGCCGACTTTATGCTGCAGCAACACGCCAAGGCTG
>JAJRUM010000057.1 GCA_024277815.1 Gammaproteobacteria bacterium | reverse complement strand
GGAAATGGCATTATTTGCCGAGCAGGCCCGCGACGTAGACATCATCATTACCACGGCATTGATTCCGGGTAAACCGGCGCCCCGCCTGATCACTGCGGAGATGGTCAAATCCATGAAAGCCGGCAGTGTCATCGTCGACCTGGCTGCCGAGCAAGGCGGTAACTGTGAGCTGACCGAACCCGAAAAGGTGGTCAGGCTCCACGGCGTTACGCTAATTGGTTACACCGATTTACCGAGTCGCCTGGCCGCACAGTCGAGCCAATTGTACGCCACCAACTTGCGCCACCTGCTGACCGAACTGACGCCAGAAAAAGATGGCCAGATTGTTGTCAACATGGAGGATGAAGTCATTCGTGGTGCAACCATATGTACAGATGGCCAGACCACCTGGCCACCGCCCGCGCCGAAGCTCTCTGCCGCCCCGCCAAAGGCGAAACCGGCACCGGCACCCGTGGTTGAAGAACCCAAACGCTCAGTCGCAGGCCCGATTATTGGCGCGCTCGCCGCTGGCATCGCATTGCTGGGCCTGGGGGCCGTTGCGCCGCCGTCATTCATGGCGCACTTCACGGTATTCGTGCTGGCATGCTTTATTGGCTACATGGTGATCTGGAACGTGAAAGCTGCGCTGCACACACCACTAATGAGTGTTACCAACGCGATATCGAGCATCATCATTATCGGTGCATTATTGCAAATCAGTTCGGCTGAAGACCAGGTCATGTGGATCGCAGCCGGCACCGTACTCATCGCAAGCATCAACATCGCGGGCGGTTTTGCCGTCACGCGCCGCATGCTCGAAATGTTCAGGAGGTAGGGCCGCCATGATAAACGCTGGAATCGTTACCGTGTCGTACATCATTGCGACCATACTATTCATCCTCGCGCTGGGCGGACTTTCTGATCAGGAAACCGCCAGGCGAGGCAATTGGTACGGCATCATCGGCATGGTGATCGCCCTGATCGCAACCGTGCTGGGGGTCGTTACACAACACTACACAATTCTGTTCGCCGCATTGTTGGTGGGTGGCAGCATCGGCATCATTGCAGCCCGCCGCGTGCAGATGACGCAAATGCCGGAGCTTGTGGCTATTTTACACAGTCTGGTGGGTGCGGCAGCAGTCGCCGTTGGTTTCGCCAACTTCATGGACCCCAACAAGCATCTCACAGGTGTCGAACTCACTATTCATGATATCGAAACCTATTTGGGTATCCTGATCGGTGCAGTGACGTTTTCAGGCTCCATCATCGCCTTCGGCAAATTGTCCGGGCGCATTGGCGGCAAACCGCTGACCTTGCCGGCCCGACACTGGCTGAACCTTGGACTGTTAATTGCCGCCATCTGGTTTGGGCGTGAGTTCGTATTGCAATCAGCCGCTGGTGGTGGCATGGAAGCACTCGTCATCATGTCCGTCATCGCGCTGCTGTTCGGTATCCACATGGTGATGGCGATCGGCGGTGCTGATATGCCGGTGGTGGTATCCATGCTCAACAGTTATTCCGGTTGGGCCGCAGCCGCGACAGGCTTTATGCTGAATAATGATTTGCTGATTGTTACCGGTGCTCTGGTCGGCTCCAGTGGTGCCATACTCAGCTATATCATGTGCCAGGCGATGAACCGCAAGTTCTTCTCTGTAATAGCAGGTGGCTTCGGCACCGGCGGCGGTACATCGGCAGCAGCCAGTGATGAACAAGGCGAAATTGTGCCTATCGATGCTGAGGAAACAGCCGCGCTGCTCGCAGGTGCCAAACAGGTGATGATCATTCCCGGCTATGGCATGGCAGTCGCCCAGGCCCAGCATGTCGTCTACGAAATCACCAAAGTGCTGCGTGAAAAAGGCGTTAACGTCCGCTTTGCCATTCATCCGGTCGCTGGCCGCATGCCCGGCCATATGAATGTGCTGCTGGCCGAGGCCAAGGTACCTTATGACATCGTGTTTGAAATGGACGAGATCAATGATGACTTCCCCGCTGTCGATGTTTCCGTTGTCATCGGCGCCAACGATATTGTCAACCCCTCAGCGCTGGACGAACCTGATGGGCCAATTGGAGGCATGCCGGTACTTGAGTGCTGGAACAGCAAGGTCACAATCGTACTGAAACGGAGTATGGCTACCGGTTACGCCGGCGTTCAGAATCCGTTGTTCTTCAAAGAAAACACTCGCATGTTATTTGGAGACGCCAAGGACACGCTGGACGCAGTATTCAAAACACTGTAACCCGCGGTCAACAAGACATCAGGAAACCCCGGCGCTCCGCTACCGGGGTTTTCTGATAATTGTACATAGTGTTATAGTGTGGTATACCACCTATACATAACTGATACACGGGATACGACCAACATGAAATCTATTCGAGCCATTGCCCTGATGACGGCAGCCGCCCTGATTCTTGCAGCCTGCGGAAAGGAACCAGACAGTTCAACTGTGGCCATGACGACAGGTAGCAACCCTCTGCTGGCCTATGTTCCAGCCGATACTGCCTACGTCTTCGCCGACTTGGAAGCCATTCCGCAAACCATTACTGATGCCTATATCGCAAGATTCCAACCCGTCATGGATGTCGTCACCGAACAGGTTTCACAGTTCCTGAGTGCCTACAAAGCCGGTGAATATGAAGGCGATACTGCGGCTGAGCTGGCCACTGCCATACTGGATGAGCTGGGTGGGAGTATCAGCGTGGAAAACCTTGAGAAACTGGGGATAAGCTTGAAAGCTCACCATGCTTTCTATGCCATGGGGGTATTTCCTGTTGCCCGGTTTGAGATACAGGACACACAGAAACTGCGTGCTGCACTTGCCCGCATTGAATCCAAAATGGGCTTTGACATCCCCGAGCATAGCCTCAACGGCAGCGCATACTGGCGCCTGGCAGAAGAGAGTTCACCGGCAGGACTCTACATCGCCATCCTTGACCAACAGCTTGCGTTGGGCGTCTTCCCCCTCACTGCCGAGGAAAAATTGCTGCCGGCCTTGCTGGGTCAGGAAATGCCCACAAACAGTATCGCCTCAAGCAATGCATTGGCCATCATGAACAAAGAAAAAGGCTATTCCAGCTACGGTTCCGGTTTCCTCGATTTGCAAAAAATTGCGCAACAACTCCTGAACCCGAACAGCACAACCCGCAGCTATCTCGATGTCGATTCGGGCCTGACTTTTCCAAACCTTGACGAGACATGTGTTGCAGAGCTAAACGCAATAGTTGCCAGGGCACCACGCATGACCGGTGGCACCACGAAATTGACGGCCAATGAAATTGCGATGCGCTATGACCTTGAGTTCGACACCACACTGGCAGAAGACCTGGCTGGCCTGGTTGCCAGTATTCCTGCTGCGGTTGATGGCAGTCACCTATTGTCCGCTTCGCTGGCGTTGCAAGTCGGGAAACTACGCAGCTTCATGCTGGATAGAGCCAACGCCATCGTTGCTACTCCCTACCAGTGTGCCATGCTCCAGGAACTGAACCAAAACGCCGACACAATGTTGACGCAACTCAGCGTACCCATGCCACCCATGGTCAACAACCTGATGGGCGCGCGTATTCTGGTTGAAGACGTCAACCCGGCAACCGAACCTCCCGAAGTCACCGGACTGCTGGCTCTGCATGTTGAAAAGCCCGAAATGCTGGTCGGGATGGCCAGCATGATGATACCCGGCTTTGAACGCCTGGAATTAAACGGGCAATCCGAGCCGGTCAAAGTACCTGAAGAAATCTTGCGCATGGAAGGCCTTGAGGTATTCGCGCTGGTCGGCGACAGCACGATTGGTGCATCGATTGGTGCCGGCCAGTCCAGCGGACTGGCAGCCTTTTTAGCAGAAAAACCACAATCTGATGGGACATTCCTTTCTGTTTCCTACGATCCTGTGCGCCAAATGGAAATACAGAACCAGATATCAGACAAGTGGAATAGTGAACCAGCAGCGGAGGATTCACCGTTGCACGGACTGTCCGCAGCCATCAAGGATTCATATGCCGCCACTCTTGATCGTGGCCGCGTCGATATGCGCTTTACTGCAGACGGGCTGGTTATCGATAGCCGGGTGACTTTCAAATAACTGCCACCGCATTGGTGCCGGAGGGGCCGCTCAGCGGCCTTTCCCATCCCGGACTAGTAACGAAAATGCTTGATCTTTTCACCCTTATTGCCCAACTCGGTCATGGCCTCAATACCGATCTGCAAATGCAGATCAACCCAGTTGGCGGTAACGACCCGGTCAGATTCCTCGGTCTTTACGCCATCCGGCGTCACCGGCACATCTGATACCAGCAACAAGGCCCCGCGGGCAATCTCGTTGGCGTGCCCAACAATGAACAGTGTAGCTGTCTCCATATCAATGCCTATGCAGGTCATGTCATGCAGACGTTTGTGAAATTCCTCATCATGTTCCCAGACACGCCGGTTGGTTGTGTAGATAACACCTGTTCTGTAGTCCACGTTGTGCGCCAGAATTTTGTCAGAAACAAACTTATGCAGCTTGAAAGAAGGCAGTGCCGGTACCTCGGGAGGAAAATAATCGTTACTGGTCCCCTCACCCCTGATGGCGGCAATTGGCAAAATGAAATGGCCAATTTCACTGGAGGTTTTCAAGCCACCACATTTACCCAGGAACAACACCCCCTTTGGCGCTACGGCTGACAGGAGGTCCATGATAGTAGCTGCATTACTGGAGCCAATACCATAGTTAATGATAGTCAGGCCGTCCTTATTGGTGGCCGCTTGCATGGCACGATCTTCACCATAAACTTTACAGCCGAACATCTCTGCAAAATGCTTCACATAGTTGCCAAAATTGGTTAGCAGCACATACTTACCAAACTCGCCCAACGGCATGCCGGTATAACGCGGTAACCAGTTGCGGGTAATCTGGGACTTGGTCAACATTTTGTTCATACTAACTTTCCTTTGCGGCACGAGCCGCCTTCAATACCTCACGTGCAAGCGGAACGGTAATCCGGCGCTTACTGGTTAAAGCCGCTCGCTGCAGACTCTCTACAATCTGGATCAACGCAGCCACACCCCGGTCATTGCGCTGCAACAGATAGTGCTGAACCTCATCCGGCAAGCTGATACCCAGCGCGGCGCTGTGCAGCCGGATAACTGCCAGTTTCTCATCGTCACCCAGCGGTAACAGCTGTAAACGCAGGCCCCAGGCCAGTCTGGAGGCCAGATCCGGCAGCCCGAGTTGCAAGGCAGACAGCCGCTCATGACTACTGATAACCAGCCGGCCATTGACCTCCTTTATGCGGTTAAAACAATGAAACAGGGCTTCCTCCCAGGCCGTGTCGCCGGCAATAACATGCAGGTCATCTACACACACAAGGTCCAGTTTTTCCAGGCCCTGCAAGGAAGCGATCGCATCCCGGGGCAGGCGCTTCAAGGCAAGATAGAAGGCCCTGCCCTGTTGTTCGCGGGTCTCATGACACAAGGCGTTGAGCAAATGGGTTTTACCACTGCCCTGGCCGCCGGACAGAAAGATATGCGAACCCGGTTCGGCCACGGTCTGCTTCAGGGCCGTTACAATGGCATCGTTTGGCCCCGCGACAAAATTATCAAAACGACAGTCGCGCTTCGGCATCAGTTGTAAGGGGATTTGTGGCGAGAACAACATCAGCGTAAAAACTCGTACTCAAAGCTGCTGCCAGACCTGGCCGGTGCCAATGTCGAACCCCGGTCGAATACCTCGACCAGATAACCGGGCGAAGCATTGATCTGCATACGAAACTGGACCCGCCCGGGCGCGGCCCCAAGTACGTCCACAGCGGTTACCAGGCTCAGCCCCTGCAAATACTCAAGACACCGTGCGTAATCGCCGGCACTGAGTAGTTCTCCAACCGTAATTTCCATTACCCACTGATTCTGACCAGATGCGGCAATGGTATTTACACTGGCAAGCTGATCCGTCATTCGGTGGATGCCATCTACCAACGCAAACCTCAGTTCGTGGTCGCTGTTTTGCCAACTCCACTGCCGCCCTCCGGCAGCCAGGTTCCAGCGTACAGTCCATTGCGGACCATCACGCCGGGCGGCCAAAATGGCAACCCCATCCTCTGGTGCGCCACGTTCAATCAGGTAGTCGGTAAAGCCGCCCCAAACCAGACTCATGTCCACCAATTGCAATTCCTCATCATCCAGCTCAGGCCATATGACCGGCAAACCCCGCAAGCTTGCTACGTCTTTCATTGCCTGCCAGGCATACTCGTATTCAATCGGCTTAAACTGCCGTCCACGACCATCATCCAGCAGCACCCATATCTGTACCGGTGGCCGTTCCTGCTGCCAGCGTGGCAAGCCAGTCTGCTGAACAAGCCGGTCAACTTCAGCCTGCATGAACCTGGCAACCAGATGTAACTCCTGGGTGGAATCATCATCCGGGCCAGTCCGGTTAACATTCCTGTACCTGAAAGACAGCAGCATGCGGTCTGCACTTTGCAAAGCTTTGTCCAGCGCTGGCGAAACCGGTATTTCGCGCTGCCCGCTGAGCTTCTGCAGCACGCGAATCAGGGCTTCCGGCAGCACTTCACTGCGATCATCCTGACTTTGGCTGGCCACCACTACTTCACCTGAGTACAGGTCAATATCAGCAGCGGCAGCAACACATGCCAGATGCAGTAAGAGAATTATCAGCAGTATTTTTTTCATCTGCGGTACCGGGTAATAACAGGGGCGTTCAGAATTCAGGGTCAGGTAACATCAGGCCATCTTGACCACCAAATTATTCCCTTTGGAATAGATCATGAACTCCTTTATAAGATACCATAGGACGCCATAAATTCGCATGCACAAACGGACCCAGCATTGAACACAGAACCGAAGGAACCGTCAGGCTTGAGTTATCGCGATGCTGGCGTAGACATTGATGCCGGCAATGAACTGGTTGAACGGATCAAGCCCGCAGTCAAGTCGACCCACCGCAAGGGTGTAGTTACCGGCCTGGGTGGATTTGGCGGCCTGTTTCAACTCGATACCGAACGCTTCAAAGAACCTGTGCTGGTATCCGGCACAGATGGTGTCGGCACCAAGCTGCTGCTGGCAAGACAGCTCAACAAACATGACACCATTGGCATCGACCTGGTCGGAATGTGCGTGAACGACATTCTCACCTGTGGTGCAGAGCCCCTGTTTTTCCTTGACTACTACGCCACTGGAAAGTTGAAGATCAACAATGCCCAGGCAGTCATTGAGGGTATCGCAGAGGGTTGCAGACAGGCTGGTTGCGCACTGATCGGCGGCGAAACTGCCGAAATGCCGGGCATGTATGGCCAGGATGAGTATGACCTGGCAGGCTTTACTGTCGGCGTCGTAGACCGTTCACAAGTGATTGACGGCAGCCGGATAAAAGCCGGCCACTGGGTGCTGGGGCTACCCTCCTCCGGGCCACACTCAAATGGCTACTCGCTGATTCGCAAGGTACTTGAACAAAGCGGCGATGATCCATCGATGCCTCTCGAAGGCTCCACCGGCAGGCAATCGCTGGGCGAAGCCCTGCTGGCGCCGACCAGGATCTATGTCAACACCCTGCTGCCACTGATCACCAAGAGCGCACCTGATGGCCTGGCACATATCACCGGCGGCGGCATCAGCGAAAACATCGTCCGCGTCATCCCCGCAGGCCTTGGCATAGAAATTGACCTGTCCAGTTGGCCCTTGCCCGCCGTTTTCGAATGGCTGCAAAACCGGGGCCAGATATCAGAAGCGGAAATGTTACGCACATTTAACTGTGGAATCGGCATGGTCCTGCTGGCAGATGACGAGTCTGTAAATGGCATCTGCCACGAACTGGAGTTGGCGGGAGAAACGGTGTATCGCATCGGCAAGGTGGTCGCCAACGACGCAGGAGATCCACGCGTCGTTTATGTTCATTCATGACATCTACCCGCGCACAGCAAAGCAAACTGAAGGCTGCCGTATTGATCTCCGGTACCGGCAGCAACCTGAAAGCACTGATCGACGCGGTAAAGTCAGGCAAACTGGCGTTGGATATCGTGCGTTGTGTGTCCAACCGGAG
>JAJRUM010000056.1 GCA_024277815.1 Gammaproteobacteria bacterium | reverse complement strand
TTGATGACTTTCCGGAAATCCTCAAAAATGGGTTCGTCTTCGGATGAATTCGGGCTTTTCTTTCGTTCCGTTTTGCAGGAAAACGGTATTGACCCTAACCAGGTCAGTCGTATTGCCTTGTGTAGCGTGGTGCCGGAAATGGTTTATGCGCTTTCAGCGGCCTGCCAGAAGTATTTTGGTATTCGCCCCTTTATCTTGCAGGCTGGGGTCAAAACCGGTCTGAAGATTCAATACAGAAACCCGCTGGAAGTCGGTACGGACCGTATCGCCAATGCCATTGCCGGTGTCAACTTATTCCCTGGTGAGGATCTGATTATCGTCGATCTCGGTACAGCCACTACCTTGTGCGCGGTCAGAAAAGATCACACCTACATGGGCGGGGTGATATTGCCTGGTTTAAGAATGTCCATGCAGGCGCTTGAAAGCGGTACGTCAAAACTGGGGTCTGTTGAAATAGAGCGCAAGGACACCTGTCTTGGACGAACGACAGCAGAAAGCATTCAGTCAGGCCTGTTTTTTGGCCATCTTGGTGCACTGCAGGAAATTATGCACCGCATTACGCAGGAGGAGTTCTCCGGCCAGCCTTCCAAGGTGATTGCCACCGGTGGTTTTGCAACCCTTTTTGATGGCACCCAGCTGTTTGATCAGGTGGCGCCGGACCTGGTTTTACATGGCTTGTTGGCCGCACTTGAACTCAATGATGCAAAGCAGGAAGTGTAGATCATTACAAAATTTATGTGCTTGCTGAATGATTGCTGTCTGCTGCCTCGGAATCCCGTTTTTGGCTGATTCCACCCGTTAGCACCAGGCGCATTGCGGTTTCAAATGGTATCTCGATCGGGGTCAGTGCGCTGCGCGGCAGAAACAGGGTATAGCCCCCTATCTGGTAGCTCATCGGCATATAAACAGCCACAGGGTCTTCTGCTGATGGGGTGAAAGGCAGGTCATCAAATTGCTCGCGTGTGACGAAACCCATGACCTGGAAAGCCTGCCCGGGCAGTTGCACCAGCACCACTTTACTCATCTGACTGTCCTTATCGGGGTTCAGGTAACCGATAAAGTCCTTGATGGCGGTATAAATGGTTTTAACCAGTGGCAGGCGGTTGAAAATCGTATCACCGAGGTGCAGTATTTTTTGAAAAATAAGTACATGGGATAGCAGGCCGATCAGAATGACCAGCGCCAGGCCTGATGCCAGTCCCATGCCGGGCAGATACCAGCCACCCGGCAGGGTGAATTTTAATATCGAGCCCATCAGACGTTCAGCGCCAGCGGCCATCCACCAAAAAATGGCCAGTGTCAGGGTGATGGGTATGACAACGGCGAGCCCCTTCAGGAATAGTTTACCCAGTATGTTCATTTGTATTCTCTGGCCTGTTTCAGGAAGCCTTGTATGCAGGTGCCATTATAAACTCATGCGAACAGGCCATGCAGGTACCAGCCGGGACGGGATTTATATTCATGGAAAGCCCACAATGTCTTACCACCCGGGCCACGCACGACAAAATAGTCTCTGCGGCAATCTTTGCCATCCCACCAACCGGACTCTATGCGTTCCGGGCCTGCCAGTATATGGTATTGGTCAATTTGGCAGTGCTGTGGTTCAGGCATCAGCCACAGCGGTCGCTGTGGCAGCCTGGTACAGGCCACTGGCTCGCCCGGTTCCCGCAGCGACCAGCTATATTCCGGCCGGTGATCCTGGCGGCACTTGAGCCCTTTGATAGCATCCGTGCCCAGGCGGGCTTGCAGGCGCTCAATAATATGGCTGTCTGTGGTTGCCGGTAATGCGTCTGTCTCCAGTGCCAATTGTTGCTGTACTGCCTGGTAAGGCAGAAAATGCGCTGCCTGGATATAAACATGCTGTATCGGGCAGGGCAGTTGCAGGTGCTCCAGGCGCTCACGTATCAGCATCATCAAATGGGTTTCGGAGCGCGTGGCCTGTTGCAGTGTCAAGTGGATCGTTGCTGTATCCCTGTCACGTTGGCAGTGGGCAGGTTGCAGTTTGATTTTTAATGTTTGTATGGCCCGGTCGCGGGCGCGCAGCACGCCGCATAATTCCAGTAACAGTCTTTTCAAGGGAAATACCAGGCCTTGTGTGTGGATGGTTTCCGGTATGTCCAGGCCGCCTGCAAATGCATCTGCCGGACGGAATACTTTGCATGGATCCGGCCGGTGGCCAAGCAGGCGGTCGAGGTAATTACCTGGCACAGGCCCCAGTCGCCGAGCCAGTGCTTTGCGCGGTAACCGTAAAACCTCTGCGATGCTGCGAAAGCCGGTTTTGTGCAAAATTTCTATCTGGGTGGCTGGCAAGTGCAGGTGTTCAACGCCGAGTACAGCAATGCTTTTGCGGATATCCCCGCTACTGTGGATATGCATACCCTGCCGGGCAGCGAGGTGGGCTGCTTCTGGTGTGGGTGCGCTACCGCTGTCCGGGTGACAGCCAAGCTTTTTCAAACCGTCAAGAATGCGTTCTGTCAATGCATCAACACTGCCAAACAAGCTCTGGCTGGCAGCTACCTCCAGTAACAGCCCATTCCGCTGGTGGGCAATGGAAACCTGGCTACTGTATTGGTAGCACCAGTTGGCGAGGCGTTGTAAGCGCTCTTTTGCTGCTTGCCGGCTGACTTCTTCAAGTTCCGGGAAATGTAATGCCAGCCAGTGAAGTGGCTTTTTTTTGTGAGTTTTTAAGACCATGCAAGCAGTTTGTCATTGATGGTTCTCCATTCATGAGAATGGAACCGAGGGTTAACTGTAGCACAGGCCAGCGGCACAAGGCGGCTGGCCCGGGCAGCACCAGACGGGTAGTTCAGCACGGAGCTGCAATGCATGTATATAAATTATATGCAGGCCTAAAATCATTATAACCTGTTGAATATAATTGATAATCAGAATATATATGTGCGAATCTGCATAAAATAAATATACATAAGCTACTGGATGAGCGCTGTTGAGGCGAACCCAAAGGCCCCCCTTTTATCTCTAACTATATGAAAATATTAAGTTCTATTTATTGCTGGTGTGAAATCTCAGGTGTGGCATGCAAGTTGCATCCTTACTGGTGGAAATAGAAAAGGGGACTGGCCTGATACAGGGCTGGGTTGATGTCCTCTGCCTAGCAGCTTGGTCTATTGCCTGAATTGATCTAGATCAAGAAGTATATGAATACTTTGGCAGAGCATTTTTTGCAGACTATAGTTTAAATACATGACCATATGCCATACCGGTCAGCAGCGTGGGAGGTTTCATGTCTATCCACACCAGTCACTTAAAGTTCAGCAAGTTGCGGGTGTCTCTCGTGTGCTCACGGGGGTTTACATTAATGGAGATGATGATCGTTATTGCCATTATGGCAATCAGCCTGGGCTTGACCGCGCCTTCGATCCGGGCTGTTACAGCCCATAATCAGGTCGCCGCAGTTAATAACTCAATATTGACCGGCCTTAACCTGGCGCGTTCCGAAGCCGTTAGCCGGGGTGGTTCAGTAGTTATCTGTCCCTCACAGAACGGCAACCGCTGCAACGCCGGGCAATGGAATACGGGCTGGATTGTTTTTGATGATGCTGATGGCAATGGCAGCATGGTGGCTGGCGAGGTGATCCGCCGGTCATTCAGAGAATCTGACGTCAGCAGCGCAGGCTTGTCAGGGAATGTGGCTTTCCAGGCAGATGGCACAACGACACTAGGGGCATCAACAAGTATCACGATCTGCTTTCCGGAATCGGACTTGGCTGCTGCGTGCCGCAGGATACAAATCAACCGCTTTGGCTCTTTGTCTTCAAAGGAGTTAAGTGGCTAAGTTTTTTACTTGAGTAACCGAAGTAGGTGTCTTGGAGTAACTATGAAGAACATAAAGGGGAGAAGTAAGCACTCTCAGACAGGAACAAGTCTGATTGAGATTCTGGTTGCTGTGGTTGTGTTTTCTATCGGATTGTCCGGAACTGCCGCCATTGTCATCAACAATGTCAGGACAACGGCATCAGCGGCTACACGCTCGCAAGCGGTTATTCTTGCTGACAAGCTGGCGGAGAGCATGCGTGCCAATATGGTTGCCTATGAATCTGCAGATTTCAGCCAGGATCCATTGGCAGCAACTAGCGTTTGCCGGGATACCACGAATTGTACCTCTGTGGAACAGGCCCGTTATGACGCGACGGAATGGAAAGCGGAAGTGGCACGCTTGCTACCTGCCGGCCAGGCATTTATCTGTACGGACTCATCTCCGGATGATGGTTTGCCGGGTGCGTTGGCGTGTGACGGGGTGGGCACCAATGTTATTAAAATATTCTGGACAAACGCACGTTTCGGCAATGAAAAACAAATAGCAGCAAGCGACTTCAGGCGGCTGGTTTTACCGGTGGTTCCATGATGCAGGCTGCCGCTTTCCGGACTCGCCACATGGCCTGCATGCATGATTTCCGGTGCAGGGGCTTCACATTGATTGAGTTGATGATAGCGCTGGCGTTGGGAGTCATTCTGTTGCTGAGCATGATTCAGGTCTTTGGCAGCATGAAAAGCTCTTACCGGTTTCAGGAAAGTATGGCCAGGGTGCAGGAGCGTGGCCGTATCGCCATGGATCTGATTGCACACCAGGCACGTTTGGCTGGTTACCGGAGGCCGGTCTGGGATGATCCCCAGCCAGGATTTTACCCGTTGACCGGAGCCTCTGCCGATGGTGGTCCCGGGGCTAATGATACATTGCAGATGATGTACATGGATGATGAGGATTGTCTGGGTGCAACCAATGGGGCCGCAATGCATGCTGAAACCGGCTTGCCATTGAGTTGGTACAAGCAGGTCACTTTTTCAGTTGATGCAGCTGATAACCTGGTTTGGTCATGTAGTTATGGTGCTGATGTTACCTCCATGGCTGCACAGGTCAGCACTGAGACTATTGTCAGCGGGGTCGATAGCTTCCAGGTCTTATATGGCGTTGACACCGATTTGCCATTGGATTTCAGCCTTAACAGTTGGGCCCTGGCATCGGCAATAAAGCCTCAGACCAGTATTTGCGTACAAAGCTGGAGTCTGTGTGAATCTGATCCTGGAAGCCTGCTTGCCAATATGGGTAAAGGTGTTCCGGTCAGCCTCCAGATTGGGTTGCTTTTGCGCTCGCCGGAGCGGGTTGTAGATGTTGATAATTCTGCCTTCACGGTACTTGATGAGAATGTGCCTGCAGCAGGTGACAACCTCTACCGGCAGCTTTTTGTTGCCACAATTAACCTGCGGAACCTGACCTTATGAAACACTCCGGAATTTTGTTTGTAGACCGGCCTGTAAAACAACAGGGTGCAGCCCTGATTCTGGGCCTGTTGATGCTGCTAGTGATGACTTTATTGGCTTTGACGGCGTCTGACAGTGCCATCATGCAGGAGAAAATAGCTGGCAATTTTCGAGATTCCAGCCTGGCTTTTCATGCTTCAGAGGCTGCCGGACGCTGGGGAGCTGCCTGGTTGCAGAGCCTTGGTGCTTCAAGCGGGCTGCCACGGCCGTTTCCCTGTACCAGCACCTGTACTGCCAGTGCTACGACACCCGTCTGGGCTGCAGGACAATATGATGCGGTATTTGACTGGGCGGCCGATGGTTGGCGCTATGGTCAGAGTCCGGCAGATGCCAAGCTGATAGCTGGATATGACGCGCCCACGGTAAAGGCTGGCCTGCTGGTTAGTGCGCCACCGAAATTTATCCTCGAAGAACAATTCTTCAGTCGCGATGACCTGGCTGCAAACCCGGACCGGGGCGTGGTCTATTACCGCGTTGTTGCGAGTGGTACAGGCCAGAGAGCCAGTACGGTTCGTATTGTAAGTAACCTGTTAGCCAAGCGTTTTCAGTAACCAGGAGCATGCAAATGAGCAGGTTCTATCAGGGTTTCAAAAAAATCACTCCATTACTTCGGCGGGCCGTACCAGCGTGGGCTGCCATCCTGATAGGGGGGCTTGTCGTCGTCGGCGATGCCCGGGCGGTCCAGCAGACGGGTTTGAACCTGCCCGATGTCCCGCTGTTTGTAAGCTTGAATGCGGTGCCGAATGTGTTTCTGGAAATGGACGATTCGGGCTCAATGGACTGGACCGTACTCACGCCCTGGCACTTTACTGCCTGCCAATATGATGCGCGCCTGGGTTGTGGGGCCATCGCCACGAGTGGCTTGCTGTATGACTATACCGGCGAAGGCAAGAGTTTTGCTAATTTCGAGTATGTTTTTTCAGCTGCTGATGATGCCTATTCTACTGGTTGCGCCAGCGGTAGAAATGTATTTGAGTTGTGTACAAACAGGGCGGATGATGATTTCGACTGGCGTGCGAAAAGTGCCGATCTGAACGTGCTCTACTACAACCCCTTGACCACCTACAAACCGTGGCCTGGCTATCCAGTGGCAAGCTTCTTTGGGGCCCATTCGTACCCTGACCCGACACTGAAAGGGTATGCGGATAGTCGTAATCTGACGGGTTTTGTCTATCACTTCTGGATAGATGATTATGGCTTTACAGGCAAGCGCCCGGATCATGTCAACAGGGTGCCTGGGCCCAACGGGATCATTGACCAGTGGGATAGTCATGTCAAAGTCACCGTGATCGGTACGGGAGCCAGTTGCGAGTGGGTCACATATGCGCCGGATGCAACGGGTATCCATCAGTCGATCATTCCTCTGGTGGCGACCGATGTCCGTTGCCAGGCAGCATTGGGCAATACAAAGACAAGCAGTGGCTTGCAGGCGAATATTGCCAACTGGTATCAGTACTATCGGCGCCGCACTATGGTTGCGCGCGCAAGTATTGCGACGGTTGTATCTGAACTTTCAGGGTTTCGTTATGGGTTTGGCATGATCAATGATCAGAACCTGTTTGTAGAGATGCCTGCTTCTGATGTGACCAACTTCGCCACCCACAATGCCAACCTGGTGAAATCCTATTTGCAGTACCAGCAACAGGCGTATGGCACACCTTTGCGACGTGGTCTGGAGCGTGTTGGCGAGTACTATGCCGGTAATTTGTCCGGCAAACCCACGCCAATTGTAGAAGCTTGCCAAAAGAATTTCTCGGTCCTGTTCTCCGATGGTTTCTGGAATGGCCGTGATCCCTACGGTGTCAATTCGGATGTAGATAAAGACGCGGCCATCATCAGTGGTCGAGACGTTACGCTGGCCGATGTAGCCCGCTACTATTACTTAAAGGATTTATCACCTTTTGCGGATATTGTGCCTACCGACCCCTTTGATACCGCCAACTATCAGCACATGGTGACTTTTACTATCGGTTTTGGGGTGAGCGGTGACCTTCGTGATACAGATGGAGATGGATGGCCCAACCCTCTGCTGGCCAGCAACCAGAAATGGTACCTGCAAAGCTCTGGAGACAATGAAAGGCGGGTGGATGATTTATGGCATGCAGCATGGAACAGCAAGGGTAAGTATATTTCTGCCAAACGTCCGGAAGAACTGATATCCGGGGTCCGGGCAGCGTTAAACAATATCAGCGACCGCAATGGCAGTGCCGCGTCGGGTGCCGCCAATGGTGGTTCTATCAGCAATGAGTCAAAAATATTTCAGACCAAGTTTGATGCTTCTGACTGGCATGGTGAACTACTGGCTCTGAAAGTCGATGGGCTTTCCGGACAGTTGGGCGATGTGGCCTGGGAAGCTGGCAAGCTACTGGATTCCAGGCTGCCGGCGGGTCGCAAAATTTACACCATCAATGAAGCGGGTATCGGAGCGACTTTTAGCTGGACAGGCATTAGTGATACTCAAAAAGTGTTGCTGGATACGAACCCACAAACCGGCAGTCTGGACGCCGCCGGTCTGGACCGGCTGCTTTACATTCGCGGTTCCCGGGAGCGGGAAGGTTATAACAGTGGAGATTTCCGGGTAAGAAGCAGCAGGCTAGGCGATTTAGCACATTCCAATCCCGAGTTTGTGGGGGCGCCACGTTTTTTCTATGCATTTGATAATTACATGAGCTTCGCAAACAGCCACCAGAGCCGGCAGGGCGCTGTATATGTCGGTAGTAATGATGGTATGTTGCACGCTTTTTCTGAGCAGACAGGGGCTGAGTTGTTCGCCTATATTCCTGGTTATCTGGTTGGCAAGCTGCCTGAGTTGACAGACCAGCTGTACCAGCATGAGTTCTACGTTGATGGCTCACCTACGTACGGCGATGCCTACATCAACGGTAGCTGGAAGTCGTTGTTAGTGGGGGCTTTGCGCAGTGGCGGCCAGGCAATATATGCGCTGGATATTACCCGTCCGGCAGAGTTTTCCGCACGTGATGTGTTGTGGGAATTCAGCGATATTGATGACACAGATATGGGCTATGTTTTTGGGCAGCCGCAGATCAAGAAAATGCAAAATGGTCAATGGGCAGTTATTTTCACCAGTGGCTATAACAATACCGAAGCGGACCAGAATGTATCTGTTACTGGCGGCGCCTATGTTTTTATACTATTTATCGAGGCTGGCATCAACGGCTGGGGGGCTGCTGACTACGTGAAGATACCGGTTCCGGGGGCTGATGGCCTGGCAGAACCAGCGGTGACGGATGTAGATGCAGACAGTAAGGCTGATTTTATCTATGTGGGTGATCTTGCCGGGCAATTGTGGAAGATTGATGTCACCAGTTCCAAGCCGGGTAACTGGGGAGTTGCATTCAATGGCAATCCCCTGTTTGTTGCTACTGCACCGAGTGGGGAAGTGCAGTCAATTACCACGCGGCCAGCCGTCAAACGACATCCATTGGGAATTCAGAATGGTGTTCTGGTGTTGTTCGGTACCGGTCGCTATCTGGAGTTACACGATGATGCGACCGTCGGAGTTCCAATCCAGTCGGTTTACTCCATCTGGGATAGGGATGGCTATTACAATGCCCGGAATTTGCCGGCCACCAGAAATAGTTTTGGCGCTTTTGGTTTCGACCGTGCCACACAACTGATCAACCCGGTGATGAAAGTTGACGCGCTTAGTGGGACCAGAGTTATTGATCCAACCGCGGCTGGTGCACCGGTCTGGTTCGACGTTGATGGCAAGCCAAAGGACCGGGGTTGGGTGATTGATTTACCGGTAGAGGGTGAGCGTGTAGTACGCGAGATTATTTTGCGCGATGATATGGCCTTCCTGGTGACTTTGATACCTGCCGGTGATGTCTGTTCAGCAGGTGGTACTGGCTGGTTTATGGCGATTAACTCGACCAGTGGTTCGGCCATGTGGTTTCCGGTCTTTGATATTGATGGTGACTTCAGTGTCACTATGGCTGATACCGTCAGCAGTGAAACACAGGGTGGAGATGCAGTGATTCCACTCGGAGTCGAGTCTTTGAGTATCCCTAACCTTCCGGCATTTTTATTTGACGACCGGCCAATTGACCTGAGTGGTAACCCGTTGGCAGTTTTCCCACCAACGGCGAACAGTGCAAGGGGATGCAGCAGTACAGCAGCACGCTCCTATTCCTATACAACCCAGGCCAACGGAAGCATCACCATGATTACCACGGCAGCGCAGCCCTTGCAGTGCGGACGCCAGAGCTGGAGACAAATTCGCTAAGCATGGAGAACCTTATGAGTAGAGCATTGCTAAAACTGCTTGTTACCTGTGTGCTGATGATTCCGCGACCGGCATTGTCAGTGGATATCAGCGGGACTTTGAACAGCTTCTCAGTCAGGGACCGGGTACTGGTCGTTGATAATATTGAGTATATTGCAGACCTTGAAAATCTGAGCATTACCTATGATGGTGAGTATGTTGGTATTGAAGCACTTGCTGCAGGAATCCGGGTGCAACTGGTGATCAATGACAGTGTATCGGGCAACAGGGATGAGTATGTACAACGGTTGCGTATCCTTACTCGTAACCGGGCGTTGGAAAGCTAGGCCTGGAGGAATGATGAAAGCACGGCGTGGGTTTTCTCTGATTGAGCTGATCATAACCATAAGCCTGGCGGCGATACTGCTCTCTATCGCGGTACCGAGTTACACGGCGTTGGTCATTCGTGCCAACCGGACAACGGCTATGGAGGCCATCATGGCTGCGGCAGCCTGTGAGGAGCGTATTTATAGCCGGACAGGAGCGTATAGCTTCGACGATACCTGTAAAACAACGCCTGAAGGCTACCAGCAACTGGTAATTACCAACCTGGATTCAAGTCAGGGATTCAGAGTAGTTGCGGTTCCGGTTGGTCGCCAGGCGGAAGATCAATGTAAAAGTTTAGGTCTGGATCACACCGGTGCAGAAACGGTTACCGACGGCGCAACGAAACCGGCGGCCCAATGCTGGGCGGGCCGTTAGTATCCAGCTCTTCACCTCATCTCTCGGTAGCCCGTCGCCTGAACCACAGGGCTGCGGTCAGGAACACCAGTGCGATTGCCAGCCCGATCAACATGTCGATTGAAAAAAGCCGGTCGATCATATTCCCTACAGTGATCTGATGATCGAAGTCACTGGTAATGGGTATTCCCATCGCAACTCCGAATTCATCGTTGCTATAGCTGTCTGCTGACATGATCAGTGGGCTATTGGCGAACCAGTGGCCGAACAGGCCAAACAGATTGTCATTCAGGGTGAAGGTTTGCAGAAAGTCTATCCACAGTTCCAGTACGCCCAGCACCAGGGGAGGTAAAACTGCAAACAGTAGCGGTATCCGTGGCGCAAACGCAGATACCAGCATCAACCAGCCATACAGGGGCAGGGCCCAGATGGATTGGGCGAAATAGCTCGCCAGGACCAGACCCCAGGCCTTAAACGGGCTGCCAATGCTGAGTAGCAATGTCCATGGGTTCTCACCCAGGATCATAACGACTGAAGAAAACAGCAGCATGATGACGATATGGGTAATGACGTAAATCACCCAGAAAATAACCGGTGCGACGACCATAGCGGCAAGTAATTTTGAAGCGATCGTCAAGGTGTCGGAAGCCGGCAGGGATTTCCAGAACAGGATGCTGCGGTCCTTGCGGTCATCGTATAAGGCGCCTAACAGGTAGAAGAACACGACAAAGGCGAGCACCATCGAAAAAATGACTGACATCGACAGGTTGACCTGATAAAGGATTTTGGCACGCAGATCCACATCCTGTTGTGCAATAAAGCGCAGCAGTTCTTTGAGCGACTGAAACTCGTTGTCAAAATGGTTGAATGTAATCAGGAACATCAGCATGGCTGCGAGGAAAATTCCACCGATAACCAGTGGCGTGGTCCGGAAAGCACCTTTGTTTTCCCAGAATTCGCGTTTCACCAGCGCCAGTAAACGGTTCATGCTGCATCTCCACTCATGATCGCAACGAACAGATCGGCCACGCTGGGTGTGCGAACCTCTCCGAGAGGCTTGAGTTGTTCACGGTTTACATTCTGGAACAAGAATATGTGCCGGCCGAACAATTCACGTTCATGCATGGGTTGTAACGCCCGCGCGGCTACAGCCTGGTCGGGGGCGGTCATCAGTTCCGCATAGCCCTGCTGAATGTCCTCCATACTGCTGTTGAGCACAATGCGGCCATCCTGTATGAATATCAGGTCACTGAGAATGTGTTCAATCTCTTCAACCTGGTGGGTGGTGATCAGGATAGTACGTTGTTCGTCGAAGTAATCGTTCAACAGATTGGTATAAAACTGCTTGCGGAACAGGATATCCAGGCCCAGGGTGGGCTCATCCAGCACCAGTAACTTGACATCAATCGACATCACGATCGCCAGGTGCAGTTGTGCCACCATGCCCTTCGAAAGTTGTTTTACCCTCTGGTCCAGCGTGACCTTGGTTGATGACAGGTACCGCAGGCATTTCTCACGAGAGAATTTCGGGTGAATCTTTTCGGTTAAGTCAATCAGTTGCCAGACCCTGATCCAGCGGGGCAGGACAGCCACGTCGGCAATGAAACAAACATCCTCCATCAACGCAGCCCTGTCGCTGGACGGGTTTTTACCCAGCACGCTCAGGCTGCCCTCATACGTTGCCAGTCCGAGTATGGCTTTCAGGGCGGAGGTTTTGCCGGCACCGTTCGGGCCGATCAGGCCAACAATACGTCCCGCAGGAATTTGCAGGTCTATATTGTCCACTGCCACCGTGCGCCGGTATCGCTTGGTGAGGCCGTGAGCATCTATGACGTAATTCATCAGGACTTGTTCTCTTTTTCTGACGCGGTTTGAAGTAATTCGGTGAGGTCCAGACCCAATTGGCCAATGCGGTTAATCATTGCTGGCCATTCCTCGGTAAGGAATTTCTGACGTTCGGTTTCCATTAACTGTTGTCGTGCACCCTGGCGGACGAACATCCCGAGGCCACGGCGCTTTTCAACCAAGCCGTCATCAACCAGTGTCTGGTAGGACTTCGAAACTGTTATGGGGTTGAGTTGAAACTCAGAGGCCACAGTGCGCACCGACGGAAGGGTGTCTCCTTCGGCCAGTGTGCCGTCCAGAATCATTGCGATTGTGCGCTCTTTAAGCTGCCAGTATATTGGCTGGCTATCATTCCACTGTGTTGTCATTGGGGCGTGGCTATCCGCGGCGAAAGAGCAAGAAATCCAGATTCAGGCCACGACGTTTTTCCTCTACCGTGTCTGGCACAGTATTTTTTTCGACACTCTCCAGCTGAATAGCAGAGTTGGTATCTGCACTGGATGAAGGCGCTTCAGTATCGTGCCTGACAGTTGTCACACTACTCGCCAGCAGCAATACCGCTGCGAGCATGGCCAGCCCGTTAGGGACATGGAAGCGGGTATGTGGGGTTAAATTCAGCATTTGGTCTCTGTATCATTACTGGTGTTGTAGTGAAGTATAACACTACAAAAATATAATGCAACAGTGGTTTATCGGCGCGATCCGTACCAGGCCAGCGACAGTGCCACCAGCATGGGTATGTAACGCTCTACAATATCTCCCGGGGAATCGGCGGTCCAGTATAAAAGTACCGTCAGAACAAAGCCTGAAGACATGGCGGCGATCCGCCAGGCGGGCCTGACTGGCCCACGGGCGAGGCTGATGATCAGTAATGGGCCAAAAGCAGCGGCCAGCGCCTGCCAGGCGAACAAAACACGGCTGAATATGGCCTGTGGAGAGAAAATCGCCAGTGCAATGGCCGCGATACCGATGACCAGTACAACCCATCTCGCCAGTTTCAGGCTGCCCCGGGTTGCGGTTTTCCCATTCCGCAGATCGTGGCTGACACTGGATGCTGCCACCAGTAACTGGCTGTCGGCGGTGGACATGATGGCCGACAGTATCACTGACACTGTGATGCCAGCGAACACCGAAGGCAGCAACTGTCTGGCCAGCTCAAACAATACCTGCTCGCCGTTACCGAGGGTGGTCATCAGAATGCGTCCACACCAGCCAAGCACGACCATGCCGGTATAGATAGTGATCGCCCAGCCGATTGCGATCAGTCGTGCAGTTGGAATCGCATTCTTATCTTCCATCGCCATAAATCTATTGACGACATGAGGCTGGCCTGGATAACCGAGGCCGATCCCGGCCAGCCCGATGACAAAGCCAATACCTGCGGCCAAGCCATCCTGCAGGGTCCAGAGCTGGATAAGAGAAAGGTCGTCAATGACCAGGCTGGAGATCAGGGCGGATGGGCCGCCAACGGCGAACAATGCGATCAGCGGCAATACCATGGCACTGACTGCCATCAATATACCCTGCAGGCTGTCGGTGATACTGGCGGCCCAGAAGCCACCCAGCATGACGTAGGCCAATACAATGCTGGCACCAAGCAGAATGGCTGTTCGCGGGTCAATATCAAGTGCGCTGGCAAAGGTATGGCCCGCCGCCTGGAACTGTGCAGCTACATAAAAAGTAAACGAAAAAAGAATCACGCCCGCGCCCATCCACATGATCGTTTTGCGCGCGGGGTCACCGGGCGGGCCGGCCAGAAACTCTGTCAGCGTCAGGGCATTGTTATCACGGCTTTGCTGCCAGAGCCGGGGTGCGACCCAAAACCAGTTGATAAAAAATCCCAGCAGGGTGGAGGGGATCAGCCATATAGCGGGTAGGCCCCAGGCATAAGCGGCGCCGGAAACGCCCAGCAAACTCCAGGCGGAAGATGAGCTGGCGGACGCACTCAGGGCGGCAACGAATGCACCCAACTTGCGCCCACCGAGGTAGAAATCTTCATTATTATCCGTGCGTTTGCTAGCCCACCAGCCGATGCTGAGCAGCAGGAGTTGGTAAAAGACCAGCGTTGCGATGAGATAATTCATGCGCAAAGCATAACTCAGCGGAACATTTTGTTTGCGCCTGGGGTCCGATATGTGGACAATTCGCAATCTTGCTGACAAGGAGCAATAACAGAATGAATTACCTTAAGCGCGGTGGCCTGGTTTTGGCTGCAGCGGTACTCTCAATTAATACATGGGCTACTGAATTGAATACAGACGAACAAAAACTGGGCTACATCATTGGTATGGATATCGGTAAATCACTGCGTGCGCAGGGGACCGAAGTGGATCTGGACGCCTTGGTTGATGCCATTCGTGCAACTTACCTGGGGGAAGAGTTGGCAATGTCAGCTGAAGACGCAGATGCAGTGCGCCAAGTATATATTGACAAACGAAAAGCTGCGCAACAGGCAGAAAGCGTGGAAACCGGCAGCGAGAATCTTGCCAGGGGCCAGAAATTTCTCGCCGGGAACAAGCTCAAGGAAGGCGTTCAGACGACCGCCAGCGGGCTTCAGTATAAAGTGCTGACGATGGGTGATGGGGCTAAACCTGCCGCAACGGACACTGTCAAAGTGCACTACCGTGGAACCTTGCTCGATGGTACAGAGTTTGACAGTTCTTATGCGCGCAATGAGCCGATTTCTTTCGCCCTGAACCGGGTGATCCCGGGTTGGACCGAAGGTGTTCAGCTGATGCCCATTGGCAGTAAGTTCGTCTTCTATATTGCCCCTGAGCTGGCTTATGGTGAAGGTGGTGGTGGTCCGATACCCCCCAATTCCACACTCGTGTTTGAAGTTGAGTTGCTGGATATCGAAGATTCAAAATAGTATTCGGTTTTAACCTTATGAGTGAAAGCCTGAAAGATCAGTTGCGTGCTCTCGGCCTGGCTTCCAGGCCGGAGACCAGGCGTCGCAACAAACCGCAAAACGCCGGCCGCAAGGCCGGCGGTCAGGCCGGGGGGCAAGATCCCGGTGCAGACATCTCTCTGGACCAGGCGTATCGAATCCGCAGTCGGCAGGAGCGCCAGCAAAAAGAGCAGGCCATAGCCCGCAAGCGGGAACAGGATCGCCTGCGGCGCGAGGCCAACCAGAAGATTCGTGCCTTAATCACAGCGCACGCCGTGCGTGAAACAGCTGCTGATATCAAGCGGAACTTTCTCTACAAGGGCCGTATTCGCAGCGTGTTGGCGACAGCAGGTCAGCTTCGAGAGATCAATTCTGGCACGTTGGGTGTGGTTTATCTGAGTGGCAATTACCACCTTCTGCCGGCGGCAAACGTCGAACAGGTCCGCCAGTTCGCCCCGGATCATGTACCGGATTTGCAGGGCGCCGGCAGTGAAGGTGAAGAAGAGCATCCAGTGCCGGATGACCTGACCTGGTAAACCGGCCCGCCATCGTTTTACTTAGTTATGCGCGATATTGGCTGGCAGCAGGTTACGGGCCTGTTGCGGGCTGATGCCTTTGCGTCGGGCGTAGTCCAGTAACTGGTCTTCGAGGATATTACCCAATACGAAATAGGTGCTTTGCGGGTGGCTGAAGTAGTAGCCGCTGACTGATGAAGCAGGCAGCATGGCATAGCCGCTGGTCAGCTGCATAGATGAATTCCTGGTGGCCTCCAACAAGGTAAAAACCTTTTCTTTTTCACTGTGGTCGGGACAGGCAGGATAGCCGGGGGCAGGGCGGATGCCGCTGTACTCTTCGGCGATCAGGGCTTCATTGTCCAGCGACTCCCGGGGCTCATAGGCCCACAGTTCCTGGCGTACGCGGCGGTGGGTGTGTTCGGCCAGTGCTTCGGCCAAACGGTCAGCCAACGCTTTGAGCAAAATGGATGAATAGTCATCATGGTTGCCTTCAAACTCCGCCAGTTTCGTTTCGATTCCCAAGCCGGCGGTAACGGCGAACATTCCGATATGATCTTTGAGGCCGGCTGTATCCGGCGCAATGAAGTCTGCCAGACAGCGGTTGTAGCGACCGCTTGCCTTGGCTTTTTGCTGGCGCAGGAAATTAAGCTGCAGGCGTTCCTCCGCGTGCGATTCATCCCTGTAAATGACCACATCATCACCCCGGGATGCGGCTGGAAATATGCCCACGGTAGCGCGGGCCTGCAGCCACTTTTCCGTAACGATACGGTCCAGCATGACGGTGGCATCGGCAAAAAGGGCACGGGCAGCCTCGCCCTTTTTCGGGTCATCAAGTATGGCAGGATAGCGGCCCTGCAATTCCCAGGTCTGGAAGAAGGGTGTCCAGTCAATCAAGGGCAGTAATTCCGTCAGTTCGATATCCTCGAATACGCTGACACCGGTGACGGCTGGCTGGTTGATGCCGGCATCATTCCAGTCGATGGAAGGTGCATTGCTGCGCGCCACCGCGAGGCTGACCGGCGGTGTTCGCGAACTGCCCTTTGCGCGCCGTTCACGCATGATGGCGTAATCCCGGGCTGTCGTTGCAGACAGCTTGGTGCGTTCCTGTGTATTGCTGAGTTGCCGTGCTACTCCCACTGCGCGGGATGCATCTTTCACCCAGAAAACACCATTGGAATACTCCGGATCAATACGCAGCGCAGTATGCAGGGGTGAGGTCGTCGCGCCACCGATCATCAGTGGCTGGCGCATGCCCCGGCGTTGCATTTCGGCAGCAACCAGGCGCATTTCTTCGAGTGATGGTGTGATCAACCCCGACAGGCCAATAATGTCCACCTGCTGCTCTTGCGCAGCCGCCAGGATAGTCTCGGCAGTCACCATGACGCCAAGGTCAATGATCTCATAGTGGTTACAACTCAGTACCACGCCGACAATATTTTTGCCGATATCATGTACATCGCCTTTGACCGTGGCCATAAGAATCCGGACCGGCTTTTCTCCGCTGGTTCCCGCCAGGCGTTTTTCTTCTTCAATATACGGAATAAGAACCGCCACCGCCTGTTTCATTACCCGGGCACTCTTGACCACCTGGGGCAGGAACATCCGGCCGTCGCCAAAAAGGTCGCCAACGACATTCATGCCAGCCATCAGGGGGCCTTCGATGACATCCAGAGCCCGGGCTGACTTTTGGCGGGCTTCTTCGGTGTCTTCCTGAATGAAGGTATTGATGCCCTTGACCAGCGCATGCTGTAACCGGCTTTCAACCGGCTCTGAACGCCAGGCGGCGTCGCTCACTTCAACTTCACGTGTGCCCTGAAAGGCCTGCGCCAGTTCGAGCAGGCGATCGGTTGCATCGGGCCTGCGATTCAGTACCACGTCCTCAACGGCTGCGCGCAGTTGCGGGTCAATCTCGTCATAGACTTCCAACTGGCCGGCATTGACAATGCCCATGTCCATCCCTGCGTGGACTGCGTGGTAAAGGAAGACGCTGTGGATGGCTTCGCGGACCCGATCCTGGCCTCGAAAAGAAAAGGAAATATTACTGACCCCACCGGAAACCAGCGCTCCGGGGCAAGCCTGTTTGATCAGCTTTGTGGCCTCGATAAAATCAAGGCCGTAGCTGTTATGTTCCTCAATGCCGGTCGCTACGGCAAAGATATTGGGGTCAAAAATGATATCTTCCGGGGGAAAACCAACCTCCCCGGTGAGTAACTTCCAGGCACGTTTACAAATTTCGACACGTTTTTCCAGTGAGTCTGCCTGACCGTTTTCATCGAATGCCATGACGATGACGGCTGCTCCAAAGCGCAAAACGGTACGTGCCTGCTGGAGGAAAACAGCTTCGCCTTCCTTCAGGCTGATTGAATTGACCACGCCTTTGCCCTGCAGGCAGGCCAGTCCCGCCTCCAGCACCTCCCAGCGCGAGGAATCCAGCATGATCGGTACACGTGCTATTTCCGGCTCTGAGCCGATCTGGTGCAGAAACCGTGTCATGACGGCTTTGGAGTCGAGCAGGCCCTCGTCCATGTTGATATCAATGATCTGCGCACCATTCTCTATTTGCTGGCGCGCGACTTCGGTCGCTGCCTCGAAATCATCGGCTTCAATCAGGCGTCGAAAAACAGCTGAGCCTGTCACATTGGTGCGTTCACCCACATTGACGAAGTTCAGGTCGGGTGTGATTGTCAGTGGTTCGAGTCCGGATAGTCGGCAATACGGTATGGCCGCGGGTATTTCCCGGGGTTGCCGGTTACTCAATGCTCCGGCAATAGCCTTGATGTGTTGCGGGGTTGTGCCACAGCACCCGCCAGCAATGTTGAGCATGCCGCTGTCAGCAAAATCTGCCAGTACACCGGCCATATGCTCTGCCGAGTCGTCGTACTCTCCCAACTCGTTAGGCAAGCCTGCATTAGGGTGGACGCTGACCGGACATTCGGCGATACGCGATAACTCTTGTAGCCAGGGTCGCAGTTCGGTCGCACCCAGGGCGCAATTGAGGCCGATGGCGATGGGCCGGGCGTGTCGTACAGAGTTCCAGAATGCCGCCACAGTTTGTCCGGACAATGTGCGGCCACTGGCATCGGTAATGGTGCCGGAGATCATCACGGGTAACCTGTAGCCCGCGGCGTCGAATGCATCATCGATAGCGACCAGTGCTGCCTTGCAGTTCAGCGTGTCAAAAATAGTTTCAACCAGCAGGATGTCACTGCCGCCTTCTATTAATCCGCTGGCAGCTTCAGCATACGAAACCTGCAATTCCTCGAAACTGATATTGCGGTAGTCAGGCCGGTTAACATCCGGCGACAGGGAAGCAGTGCGGTTGGTCGGGCCAAGGGAGCCGACAACGTAACAGGACGCCCCGGGCGTTTGCGCAAGGTAGTCGTCAACCTCGTTGCGCACCAACTGCGCGGCGGCAAAATTCAATTCCCGGACCAGCGCCTGCATACCGTAATCAGCCTGGGAAATGCTGGTGCTGTTAAAGGTATTGGTTTCGATCAGGTTGGCGCCAGCGTGCAAGAAATCCCGGTGAATACCAGCGATCTTTTCCGGCTGAGTCAGTGTCAGCAGGTCGTTGTTGCCTTTCAGGGGCAGCGGGTGACTGGTAAACCGTGGCCCCCGGAAGTCGTCTTCTTCAAGCTCTAAGGCTTGAATCATGGTGCCCATTGCACCATCAAGTATCAGGATGCGCTCGCTCAGCAGGCTTTCAAGTTGTGCAACAAGCGCGGAGTTTTTATACGGTTGGGTGTACATACTTGGCTGATAGGTTTCCCGGTTAGCCTGGCTTTACAGCGGTCAGGGTTAGTACTTCGAAATTGGGGCTGCGTTTCTCGACTGTGGACAACTGGATACCCAGCACTTCGAGTCCGGCTTTGGTACAGAGTTTTCTCAACTGGCTTTCGGTGAAACCAAGGTTTACGTGGTTGTAGGCGGCTACTGAGTTTTTATGCCGGTGTTTTCGTAAAGTTACGGCCAACAACCGCCCGCCCGTTCGTAACACCCTGCCGGCCTCCAGGAAGACTGTTTCAGGCGTGCCGGTATACGTCAGTGCATGCATCAGCAACACGGTATCGCAAGATGCCTCAGCAACCGGTAAATCATGCATGTCACCGATTTCGAAACTGACATTCTTAAAGCTGTGCAGGCGTTTTTTACCCGCTGCAACAACCCGTTGGCTGATATCCAGGCACTTGATGCTACGACACCTGGGAGCCAGTAATTCAGCCAGGACGCCATCTCCGGACGCAACATCCAATACATCGCCAAGCTCAAGGAACTGCACGATCGCCCGCGTTGTTGCTTCCCATGTGCGTCCCGGTGAGTAGTGGCGTTCCATATCGCCAGCGACACTGTCGGCCCAGCTTGAACTGCCGCTGCGTGCATTCAGAACCTGTTCGATCCGGTCACTGTCCTGTTGTACGAGGGGGTCTGATGTACTTGTACGCAATAATTCCCACAGGGCGGCGAGGCTGTTATCTGGAATCCTGCCAGCCATGCGATAGTACACAAACACGCCCTCCCGGCGATCACTCACCAGGCCGGCTTCTTTGAGTTTGGCCAGATGCGTTGAAACACGGGGTTGGGCCAGCTGTGTAATTGCAGCCAACTCCGCAACGCTCAGTTCTTCGTGGTCCACCAGCATCAAGAGACGTAACCGGGTACTGTCTGAGAGGAGCTTGAAATGCTGTGAGGCGTGCTGCAAGTCCATATTCTTTGGTATATATCCTTATATCAGGATTAAAAGATATATTTAGATTAACCAGTAGAACTGGCCGGGTCAACCGGTAGTCATGCAAGGTCCGCTGGAAAGTGTTTGAAAGAACCGCTGAAACGACATGCAAAAGCCATGTGTCCCAGCCTCAAAGTGCTTTATAATTTGCCCACCATCCGGGCAGGTATCCGGGGGGGGGCGGACGCGCTTTCGCGCGAGTCAATTTCCACATCGTGACATATTATTTAGATCTTCTGGGGGAGAACCAGTGCAAACCGATAGCAACAAGTCGAAGCAGACGATCCTCGAGCAAATTAAAGCCATATTGGCCAGCCGGATGCCGGCCAGGTCTGCCCGGCTGGCTGCATTTTTTAGTGATTTATATTTCAAACGGGTATCTGCAGTCGACCTGAGCCCGGAGACGCCGGTCATGCTGGCCGCAATGATCGCCAGGCAGTTGGAGTTTTTACAACAGCGCAAGCCCGGTCAGTCAATGATCCGTGTCTTCAACCCCGACAAACAACGTGATGGCTGGGAATGCCAGCACTCCATTGTGGAGTTGTCCAATGACGATATGCCGTTCCTGGTCGATACTGCACGCATGGTGCTTCAGGAACTTAATCTCAGTGTGCACCTGATCGTCCACCCGGTATTGAATATCGAAAGGGATGCTGATGGTAAGTTAAAGACTTTCTTTCCGAAGGCTGGCAAGCACTCTCTCGCAGAATCTTTTATTCATATCCAGTTCGAAAAGCAGACCAAGCCAGCGGTGCTCGCATCGATCGAATCCCGCCTCAAGTCCCGGATGCGTAAGGTTCGCACCACAGTTGACGACTGGCAGCTTATGCATGACAGCCTTGACGTTGCCATCGCCGAGTTCGGTAGGAATGCACCGGATTTGAGTAAGGCAGTGCGCAAGGAGTGCGTCAGATTCCTGCGCTGGGCCAGGGATGATCACTTCATGTTTATCGGCGCACGAACCTACGACATTGTGGAGGATGGAAAAACGACTTCTCTGAAGGTTGTTGATGGCACTGGCCTGGGGTTGTTGCGTGAACATGGCAAAACCATTCTGAGCCGCCCGATGGCGTCTATCAGTGGTGAAGCACGTTTTAATCAGAATGCTCCCTTGATCATAACCAAGACCAATACGCGTTCACCGATGCACCGCAGCGGCTTCATGGACTATATCGGTGTGCTGCGTTTTGACGATGATGGCAAGGTTATTGGTGAATATCGCTTTATCGGCTTGTTTACTTCACAGGCTTACCTGGAGCGGGTAGAGGATACGCCGCTGGTTGCCATGAAAGTCAAGACGGTACTTGAAAACTCCGGTTTGAAAGAAAATCGCCACGCCTGGAAATCACTGTTGCACATACTTGAAACCCTGCCGCGTGACGATGTCCTGCAGGCCAGCAGTACCGAGTTGCTGGTGATTGCAACCGGCGTACTCGATTTGCAGGAGCGCCAGACGGTGCGCCTGTTTATTCGCAGGGAACGATTTGGCCGCTTCTTCTCCTGCCTGGTATATATCCCCAGGGATAACTGGAATACAGAAAACCGGGAAAAAATACAGCGCATTCTTAAACGGGCACTGAAAGGGGAACGGCTCGATTACATGATACAGCTTTCAGGTTCTGCACTGGCCCGCTTGCAAGTCATCATTCGCCCGAAAGCCGGTACTGACCCTCAGCCGGACGTTCGTGCGCTGGAGAATAAAATTGTCAAAGCGCTGCGGTCATGGCATGAAGGCCTGACCAGAATACTGGTACAGAAGCACGGTGAAGAGACCGGTTTACGGTTGTCCCGGCAAATCGGCAGCGCTTTTCCGGCTGCATATATGGAGGATGTTTCACCCTGGGTTGCGGCATTTGATGTCGAAAAAATTGATTTGTTGAAAGGTGCTGACGACCTGCAGCTCAGCCTGTACCGCCCAAGGATCAGGGAAACGGGAATAATCCGTTTTAAGATTTTCAAGCGGGACAAGTCCATCCCCCTGTCTGATGTGTTACCCATGCTTGAAGACCTGGGCTTGCACATTGTCAGTGAGCGTCCGTATGAGCTGAAATTTGAAGATCAGGAGTCTATCTGGGTACAGGACTTTGATATGACCTGTGGGAACGGCATGGATCTCGATATCGACGCTGTCCAGCAAAGCTTCCAGCAGGCATTTGAAAATATCTGGCGTGGAACCACGGTAAGCGATGGCTTTAATGGCCTGATTCTCGCTTGTCAGCTCGACTGGCGGCAGGTCAAAGGCATCCGCGCGTACTGTAAGTACCTGCTGCAGACCGGCGTTACCTACTCACAACCTTACATGGAAGAAACGCTGGCCAAGCACCCGCTTATGGCGCGCTTGCTGGTAGAACTGTTCGATGCCATGTTCAATCCGGCCAGAGACAGTGAGAGCAGCTACCGTAAGGAGTTGGCGAGCAAGAATTTACACCGGACTTTCTACAGTCTTGCCACGATCAAGCGCTGCACCGATAAAATACTGCTTGAGTTGCTGGATAATGTTGTCTCTGCCCGTCAGAAAGGCCGTGATACTCAGATCGCAACCATCAAGAAGGTCTTTCGTCTGGCGCTAGCCAGGGTCAGCAGCCTCGACGAGGACCGCATTCTGTTTTCATTTTATGAGGTCATCAAGGGTACGCTGCGGACCAACTTCTATCAGCAGGGGGATGATGGCGAGTTGCTGGAGTATATGAGTTTCAAGCTCGATTCTGCGAAGATGCCACACTTGCCGAAACCACTTCCTTACCGGGAAATCTGGGTATTTTCCTCGGCTATGGAGGGTATCCACCTGCGTGGTGGTACGGTGGCTCGAGGCGGCTTGCGCTGGTCCGACCGCAAAGAGGATTTCCGCACTGAAGTACTTGGCCTGATGAAGGCCCAGAATGTCAAAAACACCATCATTGTGCCGGTGGGTGCAAAGGGTGGGTTTGTCGTCAAACATTTGCCGGTGGGTGGCAGCCGAGACGAGGTAATGGCAGAGGTTATAAAGTGTTATAAAATACTTATCAATGGTTTATTAGATATAACAGATAATCTAGATGAAGAAAAAATTATTCCTCCAACTGGCCTGATACGGCGTGACGGAGATGACCCCTACCTGGTTGTTGCTGCAGATAAAGGTACCGCGACATTCTCAGATACCGCCAATGAGATTGCCCTTGAGCGCGGTTTCTGGCTGGGCGATGCTTTCGCTTCCGGCGGTTCTGTGGGTTATGACCATAAAGCGATTGCAATTACAGCCCGTGGTGCCTGGGAGGGTGTCAAGCGCCATTTCAGGGAAATGGGCAGGAACATCCAGAAGGAACCCTTCAGCGTACTGGGCATTGGCGACATGTCCGGGGATGTGTTTGGCAATGGCATGCTGTTGTCAAACCATATTCAGCTTAAAGCGGCCTTCAATCATATGCACATTTTCCTGGACCCGGATCCGGATATCAAAGCCTCGTTTAAAGAGCGCAAGCGGCTGTTCAAACTCCCACGCTCGGGTTGGGAAGAATACAACCGTGAGCTGATTTCAAAGGGGGGCGGAATTTTCTCAAGGCTGGAGAAAAGTATTCCCATCAGCCGTGAGGTCCGGGCCTGGCTGGGTATCGAAGAAAAGCACCTGGCTCCCAATGACCTGATTCGCGAGCTGTTGAAGGCCGAAGTCGACCTGCTGTGGAATGGTGGTATTGGCACATACGTCAAATCATCCCGCGAGAGCAATGCAGAAGTGGGTGATGCGCAAAATAACTGGCTGCGTATCAATGGTAAGGAATTGCGTTGCAAAGTTGTGGGTGAGGGTGGCAACCTCGGCTTTACACAACATGGGCGTATTGAATATGCGCAGGCCGGAGGGCGTATCAACACGGACTTCATCGATAATTCAGCGGGTGTCGATTGTTCGGACCATGAGGTCAACATCAAGATATTACTCAATCAGGTCATGCGGGCCGGCAAATTGAGCTCCACCAACCGCAACCAGTTGCTGGCGGAGATGACGGACGAGGTTGCTGAACTGGTCCTGCGCAGTAACTACCTGCAATCACAAACTATTTCCATGATGGAAGTGCTGACCGGCGACCGCCTTGGCGCCAAGCAGCACTTTATCTCTGTACTGGAAGAAGAAGGTCTGCTGGATCGTGATCTTGAGCAACTTCCGTATGACGAGGAGTTGACCCGGCGGCGTGCTGCCGGTAAGGGCCTGTATCGACCTGAGCTGGCGGTCCTGTTGTCCTACAGCAAGATCATGCTGTACCGGCAGTTGCTTGATTCCGATGTGCCGGAAGACCCCTGGTTGTCGCAGGAATTGCAGCGTTACTTCCCGCAACCATTGCAGGATAAATACAGCGCGTATATGCAGGGTCACCGGCTTAAACGTGAAATCATTGCTACCCAGGTGACTAACAGTATGGTCAACCGCATGGGTGCTTCCTTTGCCTTGCGCATGCATGAAGATACCGGTGCGACGGCTGCCGAGGTGGCGCGGGCATTTACGATCGCGCGCGAGATTTTCCGTGCGCGGAGCTTCTGGAGTCGGATAGAGTCACTGGATAACAAGGTCGACAGCAGCCTGCAGATCAGTGCCACAATCGCGATGTGGAACCTGTTGCGCCAGGCTACCCGATGGGTATTGAATCAGAGCGGCCTCAAAACGGACATTCACGCCAGTATCGAACGGCTGGCATCGGGTCTGGAAGTTCTTGAGAAGAAGATAAGACACTCACTGAGTGCTGCAGAAAAACTTCAGGTTCAGGAGCGGTCTGAACCCATGCTGGCAGGTGGGATGCCGAAAGCGCTGGCGCTCCGGGCAGCCAGCATGCACTTGCTATATCCTGCCCTGGATGTGGTTGAAACGGCTGCTCGAAGAGGAACTGATGTTTTGACTGTCGCGACTGTGTTCTTCGGTTTGGGGGATAAGTTGCGCTTGAAGTGGCTACGTGACAGTGTTGAAAATCTGCCTGTAGAAGGGCAATGGCACGCCCACGCACGAGGAAACTTACGCGATGAACTGTATTCACAGCACCGCAAGCTGGCTGACAGGGTTTTGCAGGCTTTCCCTGAGGATAAAGATGCTGTAGGTAGCTGGATTATTGCCAATAACGAAGATGTGGAGCGTTTTTCCAGCATGCTCAGCGACATGCACAATCTGACTTCAATGGATTACGCAACAGTTTCTGTCGCTGTTCGCTCCCTGAACCAATTGCTGGTTGCGACCCGCTAGCATGGCTGCGCCACGCATACATTTTGTTGCCAGCCAGGCAGAACCGGCAGGTGAAGCTGCTGCTGCCATGCGGGAACGCTACGGGGAGTATGGCCTGGATGAAGCTGAAGTCATTGTTGCTCTGGGTGGTGATGGTTTTATGCTGCGAACCTTACACCGGGTGATTGAAAGTGATTTGCCGGTCTTTGGCATGAAAATTGGCGATGTCGGTTTTTTGATGAACCGCTATAGCGAAGACGGGCTTTTGCAGCGCCTGGGTGATGCGCGCCAGGTCAGCCTGAACCCGCTCTGCATGGAAGTGGAAACCGAGTCCGGTACCTCTGCCAGCAGCACGGCAATCAATGAGATTTCACTGTTGCGCCAGACCAATCAGGCTGCCCACATCCGCATCCTGGTCAATGATATTGTCAAGGTTGAAGAGCTGGTCTGTGATGGTATTTTGCTGTCTACTGCGGCCGGCAGCACGGCGTACAATTTCTCCGTGCGCGGCCCGATTTTGCCATTGGGAACCGACGCATTGGCACTGACCCCAATCAGCCCGTTCCGGCCACGCCGCTGGAATGGTGCCATTCTGCCCAGTTCGGCGCGTGTGAGTTTCGAGATTCTTGACCACTATAAACGTTCGGTGAGTGCAACCGCTGACGCGCACGAGGTGAGAAACGTTACGCGCGTCGATGCATTCGAGGATAAGCAGATAGAATTCAACCTGCTTTTTGACCCCGCCCATTCGCTTGAAGAAAGGATACTGAACGAGCAGTTCAGATAGTCCCGGTCAGGTTTCTCACCTTCTGAGAGTGCTGCTGCTATGCTGGCAGCATGGTAAACAAGCCAACTCATCCACGACCGCTGGTGGTCGCGATATCATCGCGGGCCCTGTTCGATCTTGACGAAAGCCACGAGGTGTTTGAATCGGAAGGCCTTGAAGCCTATGCCGAGTATCAGGTTGCGCGTGAAGATGACTATCTGCAACCTGGGGTTGCTTTTCCACTGGTTAAAAAATTACTCGCGCTCAATGACGATGAGATCAACCATCAGGGGGTTGAGGTCATCCTGATGTCCCGTAACAGTGCCGATTCGGGTTTACGTATATTCAACAGCATTGAACACCATGGGCTGAATATCCAACGGGCTGTTTTTACCAATGGTGAAAGTCCGTTTCGGTACATGGAAGCCCATGACACCCAGCTGTTTTTGTCCAGCCATGTTGAAGACGTCCGGCAAACCCTGCACGCCGGGTTCGCAGCCGCGTTGATATTGCCCGGTACACATAATCGCCCGGACAGCGGCCAGTTGCGGATAGCTTTTGACGGTGATGCAGTCCTTTTCAGTGATGAGGCCGAACAGGTCTATCAGGCGGAAGGCCTGGAGGCGTTCGCACTGCAGGAAAAGCAGCAGGCTGGCACACCCCTGCGGGAAGGTCCATTCAAGCCGCTATTGCAGGCCCTGCAGCGCATTCAATCTGCTTACCCCATAGAAAAAAATCCGATCCGGACTGCGCTGGTGACTGCCCGCTCAGCCCCGGCCCACAAGCGCGTCATTTTGACCCTGAGAGCCTGGGGTATCCGGATTGACGAGGCACTGTTTCTTGGTGGCAGGCCAAAGGGTCCGTTTCTGGCGGCCTTTGGTGCAGATATTTTCTTTGATGACCAGCAAACCCATTGCGACTCTGCACGGGAGCATGTTGCTACCGGCCATGTGCCACACGGTGTCCAAAACCCCTGATGTGAAGCACCCGAAAGCCTGTTGCTACTTCGCTGACCAATGGCCTGATCTCTAAAAGAGGCCGCTAAGAGGACAGCCACCACGAACTGGCTGTACACTGTCGTAATGTTTTGCTCCGGGCTTGCGATAAAATTCAGAACGGCGTCAATGCACACTTTGTTGGTGATGTTGCTCGGCTTTAGTTGCTCTGCGCAGGGTGGGCAGGAGACCGGGTCAGGGTCGACAGAAATGCCCGGTAGTTTTTTTGACGCGATTTCAAGCGGGCGGGTCAAGGCTTTGTTCCGTTACAGTGGCCAATACCGGGATAGCAATTTACATATACTGCAGGATAGCTCGGGCCCCGATATAGCTGACGTCAAGATACAACAGTACTCTGCGGCAGGCGGGTTTATTGGTTATGAAACAGCGGCCTGGCAGAATATTACTTTCGGGGCTACGGTTTACGCTGCTGCACCCATTGGGCATAACCCCGATATTCGCAGGGGCCTGGGCGGTCTGTACGAAGCAGAGGGTGGTCAGGATTCCTACGCCGCACTGGGCGAGCTGTACGCCAGCTACCAAAACAAGGGTCACCTGCTTAGAGTCGGCCGCCAGGAAATGCCCGGCTACCGTATGGTTTCACTGTCAAATATCCGGTTCTCTCCGATCACCCACAGCGGCATAGTCTATGAAAACAGGGTGTTTGAAAAGCTGGGTTTTAACCTGGGTTACATTACAAAAATGAAAGAACGCAATGCCACCCGGTTCATCGGAATGGCGAGGGGTGCCCGGTTGCAGGTCTCGAGTGGCGGTAAGCAAATCATTCGCGGCAACTACAGCAGCGCTGACTACGATGACACAGGTTACATCGGTGACAGTAAGGAAATGGCCATGGTGGGGGTGACTTTCCGCCACGATAATTTCAGTCTCGAAGGCTGGGATTACTACATCAGGGGTTTTGTTAATTCAGTTTATCTATTAGGACAGTATGACTTTGGCCCGGCCGGTCGTGACACACGCTTCACTTTGGCAGCGCAATATACGCGGCAGCAGGCGATTGGAGACAAGATAGCCGGAAATGTAGATACCTGGCATTACGGTATCAGCCTGCGGGGGTATACAGCTGGGTTCAGTTATTTTGCCAATTACAATGAGCTGGCCTATAACGAGAATTCCTATGATGGCGGAACCCTGTTTGTCAGGTGGGGCACACCACAGATGTTTAACTCATTCCAGGTACAGGATTCTGAACTCGCTGGCACCCGCTCTTTTGGGGTGGGTCTCCAGTATGATTTTGGCCACGACGGGCTGATTCCGGGAGTGGTCATGCGCTGGCGTTGGGGTGATTTTGATTTACCCGACAAGCTGAGGTTCACCGATGCCCGCCAGGACCGGCGTGAAGCGACTTTTGACCTGCGATATTCCTTCAGTCAGGCTCGCGGGTTCGGCATATTCACGAATTTGCAGGGTTTCAGTATCCAGTTTCGCCTGGCTTATAACAATTACCGTACAGATTATGATTTTGAAGCCTACCGTGACCTGCATGGTTATGATTTTCAATCGGTCACCCGGGATTTCGTCGATGCAAGGCTGTACCTCGACTATATTTTCTAAAAGACAATTCTGATAGTGACTGCTGCCGGCGCAGAACTTAGAATAGCCCCCTCACTCATTCAACATTACAGATTATTTCCGGAGCACCCATGGCAAACCTGAATCCTACTGATTTGTTCGATGTCCGCAGCCTGCTTTCTGAAGAAGAGCAGATGATCCAGGACACCGTTGCGCGTTTTGTTGACGAACGGGCGTTACCCCTGATGGGTGAAGCATTCGATAAGGCACAGTTCCCCAGGGAGTTGATTCCGGAAATGGCAGACCTGGGGCTTTTAGGCTGCACGATTGAAGGCTATGGCTGTGCAGGCCTCAATGGTGTTTCATATGGTTTGATCTGCCAGGAACTGGAGCGTGGTGATGCAGGCTTGCGCAGTTTCGCGTCAGTGCAGTCCAGCCTGTGCATGTACCCCATATACGCCTATGGCTCTGAAGAGCAGAAACAACGCTGGTTGCCTTCCATGGCAGAAGGTAAAACGATTGGCTGCTTTGGCTTGACCGAAGCGCATGGTGGTTCCGATCCTGCCAGCATGAAGACCAATGCAAAACGTGATGGCGGTGACTGGGTCGTCAATGGTTCTAAAATGTGGATCACCAACGGGAACATTGCCGATATCGCTATTGTCTGGGCGCACACTGATGACGGTATTATGGGTTTCGTAGTGGAAAAGGGCATGCCCGGGTATGAGGCGCAGGAGATTCACGGCAAGATGTCGTTGCGGGCTTCGGTCACGTCCGGCCTGTTTTTTGACAACGTCCGGGTGCCGGAAGCCAACCGCCTGCCGAACGTAACCGGCCTGAAAGGACCGCTGGGCTGCCTTACACAAGCACGCTATGGGATCACCTGGGGGCCGATCGGCTCCGCAATTGCCTGCCTGACAGAGGCCGTAGATTATGTCGCTGACCGTAAGCTGTTCGGCCGGCCGCTGGCTTCCAACCAGGCGATTCAGATCCGGCTGGCAGACATGGCCCGGCGCATCACCACGGCGCAGTTACTTTCATTGCAGCTGGGACGGTTGAAAGATGCCGGCAAGATGGCGCCTCAGCAAGTCAGTCTGGCGAAGTGGAACAATGTTCGTATGGCACTGGATATTGCCCGTGATTGTCGCGATATTCTCGGCGCTGCAGGCATTACCGTGGAATATGCGGCTATTCGCCACATGTTGAACCTGGAGAGCGTGATTACCTACGAAGGCACCGAAACCGTCCACCAACTGGTGATTGGCAGGGAGCTGACGGGTATTAACGCGTTCTAGGTTCCGTCAGGTTCCGTGGCCAGCGAGGCCTCCCGGATGGCACGAAACTCGTTGCCTTCGAACCACGCTGGCCATTCATTGCTGTTCGCGAGCCGGTAACCGATCCGGTAAAAAAGCACCAGGTCTTCAACGGCTGCATCCACATCCCAGCTTTCATTGATTTGATCGGCGGGGGAGTGATAGCGATTTTTGACATAGTCGGCATTTCGCTGTGCGACATACTCAGCGCCGTGTTGGCGGTCCGCTGTACCACCTCTGGCATAAAGGATCGGCACACCTTTCTTGGCAAAATTAAAGTGATCTGAACGATAGTAAAAGCCTTTTTCCGGTGTGGCTTCCGGGGTAACGGTGCGGCCGTACTTCCTGGCTTCCTCAGCGAGGACAGTTTCCATTTCCGAGCCTCCGTGACCGATCACAACGATGTCGTTCATCTTGCCGCGAAAATTCAGGCGATCCATGTTGATACCACCAACCGTTTTGTTGAGAGGGTAGGCGGGTTTGGCAGCATAGGCTTGTGAGCCCAGCAAGCCGGACTCTTCGGCAGTGACCGCCAGGAAGCCTACACTGCGTTGCGGCGGCGAGCGTAGTGCTGCAAAAGCCTGGGCAATCTCCAGCATGCCGCCTGTTCCACTGGCGTTGTCCTCTGCGCCATTGAATATGAAGTCCCCCTCCTGGTCCTCCTTGTGGGCGGTGGTGCCAAGGTGATCCCAGTGTGCCATGTAAATGAACAATTCATCCGGGTGAGTGCTGCCAGGCAGTACCGCGCCCACGTTAAATGATTCCGCGTGCTTGATGGTATTGCTAATATTCACGCTGGCCAGAAGTCCCATTGAATGCGGTTCAACAGAAGCTTTAGCCGCGTCGGTGGTTGCCTGGTCCAGATCCTTGCCGGCAAATTCGAAAATTTCTTTGGCTGTTTCGTATTGGAGCCAGCCCTGGACTTTTACCTGGTCCATATTGTTATTGTCTGCGGCGAGGTGAAATTGAGGGCCTTTCCAGCTGTCTTCAACGACATTCCAGCCGTAGGCGGCAGGCGCAGTCTGGTGAATGATAAGGGCACCGGCGGCACCCTGCCGGGCAGCTTCTTCATCCTTGTACGTCCAGCGGCCGTAGTAAGTCATCGAGTTGCCGTTAAATAATTCGGGATCCTGGGTAGCAAAGCCCGGGTCATTGACCAGAATCACTACTGTTTTGCCTTTTACACTGATGCCAGCATAGTCATTCCAATTGTACTCGGGCGCAACAATGCCGTAGCCAACCCATATCAACTCACTTCTGCTCAGGCCGTTTTCTTCCGCCACCTGGGGACTGCTGAGCATGACTTCCGAGCCGTAGGCGAAAGAATGAATGTCGCCTTCCATGTTGCTGATACTCAGTGCCGTGTTCGGGTCAGCCTCAATTGAAACCAGTGGCACAGCCTGGCGGTAGCTGTCTTCAAACATGGGTTTGAGGCCCATTTCACTGAATTGTTGTTCGAGGTAGTTCAGTGTCAGGCGTTCGCCTTCTGACATCGGTGCGCGGCCACCAAACTCATCGGATGACAAGGTGGAAATACGCTCCATCAAGCCTTCAGAATCTATTTCCCGGATGGCGTTATCGACAGCGTTTGCCGGTACAGGCAGTAGCCCGAACACTGTGGCCAAAGTGCCTGCTACCAGCAGGCGGAGGAAGTATGGGAAAGTACTCATATGGATCTCCTGGATCGCTGCAATGCGGATGTAAAAAGTATAAATGAATTGCTGTCCCGCTTACTGAATTATCCTGGGTTCAGGTTCCAGTTCGATTCCGAAGCGGTCCTTTACGGATGAGACGATGGCCTCGGCAAGCTCCAGTATTTGCCGGCCTGTGGCATGGCCGTGATTGACCAACACCAGTGCATGCTGTGCTGAAACACCTGCATCTCCTTGCCGGTAACCCTTCCAGCCACAATGTTCGATCATCCACGCTGCGCTTAGCTTCGCCACCCGACTGTTGGTGGCATGCACAGGCAGTTCTGGAGAGTCGCTTGCCAACGCGTCTGCTGTGTCCCGGGCAACCCGTGGGTTTTTAAAAAAACTTCCCGCATTGCTGAGCATAGCCGGGTCTGGCAATTTATGCCGCCGCAGACACATGATGGCTGTACTGACCTGCCTGGCGGTCGGTGTATTGATGCCCATATTTTGCAGTTCCGCCTGCAACCCGGCGTATTCGAGCCTGGCAGTGAAAGTGCGTTGCAGCCGCAAACGGATACTGGTGATCAAAAAGCGACCGGCAGCGTGTTTTTTAAAACGACTGTTGCGGTAACTGAAACGACATTCAGCGTGCGTAAATTTGCGTTCCTTCCCGCTGGCAAGGTCCAGCGCCTGTACTGAATCCAGTACATCCGCCAGTTCCACACCATAGGCACCAATATTCTGTATGGGCGCCGCGCCAACCTGGCCGGGTATCAGCACAAGGTTCTCGATACCGTGCAATCCATTGTCCAGACTCCAGATGACCAAATCATGCCAGTTTTCACCGCTACTGGCTTCGACCAGGACGCTGTCATCTGACTCTGCTATGATTTTTTTACCGGTGATGCGGTTCAGTATGACGGTGCCTTCAATATCGCGTGCAAACAGGACGTTGCTGCCAGCTCCCAGGATCAGGTCCTGGTTGGCATCGAAACAGTGTTGTGAGCTGAGTAGTGGCAGGTCTTGCGTTGATTCGAGTTCTATCAGTTTGCGGGCACGGGCATCAACCGAAAAGCTGTTGAGGTTGCAGAGCGAGACATCGCGGGAAAGCTTCATGCCTTTCGACGGGTCGTGGCGATCGCAGCCAGGCATTCTTTCACCAGATCAGGTCCGCGATACACAAAGCCGGTGTAAAACTGTACCAGATCAGCGCCGAGCCGAATCTTGTCAGCAGCATCTTCGCCGTTACAGATTCCACCCGTACCGAGCAGGGAGATTTCTGCGGGCAGGGCGCTGCGAAAGGCTGCCAGCACACGGTTGGCCCTTTCCTTCAGCGGTGCACCACTGAGGCCGCCTTGTTCGCCGGCATGCCGCAGGCCCTGGACAGCATCCCGCGCAAGTGTGGTGTTGGTCGCGATTAATCCATCAAATGCATTGTTGGCAACCACAGCGGCTATTACAGGTATCTGCTGCTCTTCCAGGTCTGGTGCCACCTTAACGACCAATGGTACCCGGCGATCATATTCATAGGTCAGTTGTTCGCGCCTGTCATTGATCGCCGCAAGAAGAACTTCGAGCTGATCAGCCGACTGCAAATCCCGCAGGCCCTTGGTATTCGGTGATGAAATATTAATGGTTATATAATCGGCATGGGGGTATACCTTTTCCAGGCATGCGAGGTAATCCTGCGCGGCATCCTCATTCGGGGTATCAAAATTCTTACCGATATTAATACCCAGAATACCCTTGAATTTACGCTTCTTTGCCTGCCTGACAAGATAATCCACGCCCTTATTGTTAAAACCCAGCCGGTTGATCATTGCCTGAGCTTTCTCCAGGCGAAAGACCCGTGGTCGAGGGTTCCCGGCCTGTGGTCGTGGCGTTACCGTGCCGACCTCGATGAAACCGAAACCCAGACCGCCGAGCGCATCAATATAGTCGCCGTTCTTGTCCATGCCTGCCGCCATCCCAACCGGGTTCGGAAAGGTCAGGCCCATGCTGATTACCGGCTGGCTCACGGTCTTGCATAAAACGCTGGAGACACCAATTCGATGTCCAAGGCGCAGGCTCTCCAGCGCCAGCCCGTGAGCGGTTTCAGGGTCGGTCAGGAACAGTGCTTTGCGAACCAGTGAGTACATGTCTAAAGGTCGAATTTGATGCCCTGTGCCAGCGGCAGGTCGCTGCCCCAGTTGATGGTGTTGGTTTGACGGCGCATATAAGATTTCCAGGCATCAGAACCGGACTCCCGGCCACCGCCGGTTTCCTTCTCGCCGCCAAATGCACCGCCAATTTCTGCTCCCGAGGTGCCGATATTGACGTTGGCGATGCCACAGTCAGACCCGGTCGCTGACAGGAAACGCTCCGCGTTGCGCATGTCATTGGTAAAAATTGCTGAGGACAGGCCCTGGACAACATCATTTTGCATGGCGATGGCATCGCCGAGGTCAGTAAACGGGATCACGTACAGAATCGGGGCAAAGGTTTCACTCTGGACAATCTCCCACTCGTTCCTGACGCGGATAATGGTGGGCTCGACGAAGCTGCCCGGGCCATCGATGCGTTTGCCGCCGGTCAAAATTTCGCCGCCTTCGGCAACGGCCGAGGCAATAGCGTCCTCATAACGCTTGACTGCTGCTTGATCTGTCAATGGGCCCATCAGGGTTTGTGGGTTGAGCGGATCGCCAATGCGGACCTGCTGATAGGCTTTGATCAATGCTTCAGTGACACGCGCCATGATGGATTCATGCACGAACAAGCGTCGTGTCGAGGTGCAGCGCTGGCCGGCAGTGCCGACCGAACCAAACACAATACCGGGTATGCACATTTCCAGGTCTGCCGTTTCATCCATGATAATGGCGTTGTTGCCGCCCAGTTCCAGCAAGCTGCGTCCCATCCGTGCGGCCACTTGGGTGCCGACCTGGCGGCCGATGGCGGTAGAGCCTGTAAACGAGATCAGGTTGATGCGCTTGTCGTTGACAAAGCGTTCTGCGAGTTGATGGCCATGTTCGATGAAACTCAGGAAAATGGACGGAAAACCGCCCTCCTCAAGTGCCTGATTGCAGATATTCTGCACTGCCACACAGCATAGCGCGCCCTTGGGTGATGGTTTCCAGATGGTTGCGTTGCCGCAAATTGCGGACAGGAAAGCATTCCACGCCCATACGGCCACTGGAAAATTAAAAGCGGATATCACCCCGACGACACCGTATGGATGCCACTGCTCATACATGCGATGCATGGGGCGCTCTGAATGCATGCTGTTGCCATACAACATGCGCGACTGCCCGACCGCAAAATCACCAATATCGATCATTTCCTGTACTTCACCGTCTCCTTCGGCCTTGATCTTGCCCATTTCCAGGCTGACCAGGCTGCCGAGTGCGTCTTTATGTTTGCGCAAGGCTTCGGTACACAGGCGGATGGCCTCACCACGTTGTGGGGCCGGAACAGTGCGCCACTGACTAAATACTTCCTGGGCACGTGTCACGACCTGATCGTAATCAGCTTCAGAGGCAGAATATACGCTGGCAATGATTTCGCCGGTAGACGGATTAATGGCTTGCTTGACGCCGGAGTCAGTGCTGTCCGACCACTGCCCGTCGCCAAAGTAGGCGCCGGGGTTGGTGTCTTTAATGCCCAGAGAGTTGAGAAATTCCATAATTAAATGTGACCTCGGTTATTGGCTTGAAGGGTGTCCTGTCTTAACCCGCTATTATCGCATGGCTTGCGCGTTGCGGGTTAGATGTTCACGGTAGCAAAAATGAATTGGCTTTTGGCGGGAACCTCCGAAAAGGCGGGCGGTCATAGCGTGCAATGAAACCAGTAAATCGGGGTTGAATTTGCTCATGTTATGCTCATCTTTAGAAGGCAAGGGCGTATGACTGCGCTCAGGGTCGCTAGAATAGCCGGTGTAAACCCGGAATCTGCAGAACCTGCGGTACAGGTACCGTTACGGGTTGGACCGGTTAATACACGTGGAGTGCAAGGCGGAGTGAGTGAAGCCAAAGTCGATCAGTTACTGGTTGAGCGGGTACAAAAGGGCGAAAAGCGCGCTTTTGACCTGTTAATTCTGAAATACCAGCACCGCATAGTCAGCCTGGTGTCCCGCTACGTGTCGGATTCATCCGAGGCTCAGGACGTTGCGCAGGAAGCATTTATCAAAGCTTACCGGGCCATTGGCAGGTTCCGGGGCGACAGCGCGTTTTATACCTGGCTGTACCGAATCGCCATCAACACGGCAAAAAACTGGATTGTAGCTAAAAATCGCCGCCCACCCGCCAGCGATATTGATGCTGTTGACGCGGAGCAGTACGGCATTAGCGGGCGCTTGAAAGAAACCAGCACGCCGGAAAATGAAATGATGCGCGAAGAAATTGAGCGCACGGTGTACGGCACCATCGCTGAATTGCCCGAGGATTTGCGTACGGCGATCATGCTCCGGGAAATGGATGGCATGAGCTACGAAGAGATCGCGGTTACGATGGATTGTCCTATCGGTACCGTGCGCTCGAGAATTTTTCGGGCACGAGAAGCCATTGATGAGAAACTAAAACCCCTGATTGGTGGTCACACGAGTAGTGGGGAATAACCACGTGGTATCAGATTTGGATACCCGGCACAGAGAAATGAAGCAATGAGTAAGGAATCTTTAGAGCACTTGTCCAGCCTGATGGATGGTGAAATTTCACGTGAAGGTGGAATGTTTCTGACCCGCAGACTGGCATCTGATGATGCGTTATGCGATACCTGGGAACGTTACCACCTGATCCGCGACTGTATTCGTCAACCGGGTAGCAAGCAATATGTTTCCGGCCTGAGCGCCAGTCTGACTGCTTCACTGGAAGCCGAACAGGCGCCATCGCAACCGGCCTTGCAGGGTAAACGCTGGTTGAGACCGGTTACCGGACTGGCGATAGCTGCCAGCGTTGCTTTGATGGCGATTGTTGTAACCTCTCCACAGCCGGGTATGGCTCCGGGTGAGGTGGGAGATTCGGCATTTTCCAAACCGGCCAACCAGCCTTTTGTCAGCCCCAATACGATGCCGCTGGCACCGATGTCCCAGCCGGTCAGTTATAGCCCGTCAAACCGGGTCAACCGGGCGCGTCTCAATGCTTACCTGTTAAGGCATAATCAAATGGCGAGAACGGCAGGCCGACAAGGTTTTGTTTCGTTTGTACCCATTGTTGCTACCCAGGCGGACGCCAGAGATGTGGAAGCTGCTGATGCGGCAAAAGACCGCGATCCGGGCGTTGCAAATAATGCTCCAGAGCAGGAAAACGCCGCAAATAAATGAACAGTTTGCCGCGCAAGGTCCTGGTGCTGCTGATAACCATCGGCGCGAGCAGCACGGCTCTGGCGGACAATGCTGCTGAAGCGCGGGAATGGCTGGAACGCATGGCGACAGCCATGAGCCAGATGAGTTACCAGGGTACTTTCGTCTATGTTCGTGGTGGCGGGGTAGAGACCATGCGAATTACCCACGTCACTGATGACAACGGTGTTCGTGAGCGACTTTATTCTGTTAGTGGACCCAGGCGTGAAGTCATCCGTAATCGCGAGGGTGTGCGCTGTGTGCTACAGGACTCTGGTGCGATTGTCGAGGATCCGGTGGTCGCCAGTTCCTATTTCCCTGAACTGCCGTTGGAGGCCATTGGCAGTCACTCCAATGGCTATCGGCTGGAATTGCGTGGCAAGGCCAGAATCGCCGGGCAGACCGCCCGCAGAGTGAGTATCCTGCCGCAGGATGAGTACCGTTACGGCTATGAGTTCTGGTTGCAGGAAGATACCGGCCTGTTGCTGAAATGGGTTTTGAAGGATTCAAATAACCGGGCACTGGCGAAATTGATGTTCACTGATTTCTCAATGGGTACAGGTGTTGACCTGGATGAACTGGAACCTGACGCTGCTGCTGAAGAATATGTCGAGCTACCCACTTTCAGTCCGGTTAAAACCGTGGTAATTCAATCCAGCCCAAGCTGGCAGCCACACAAACTACCGCCAGGTTTCAAGCTCTCGGCTCATAGCCACAAGGTCAGTGCCGATGGTATATTTGAACATATGGTGTATAGCGATGGCCTGGCTGCCGTATCCGTCTATATCGAGAAGCAGGGTAGTGAACTGGGTGTGATGCAGGGCGTCGGCCAGTTGGGCACCAACAATGCCTACACACGCAAACAGGGTGATCTTCAGATTACAGCGATTGGTGAGGTTCCGGCGATAACGGTCAAGACCATAGCAACTTCGATGGCACGTTCGCTGGCATCAAATTGACCCGTGATTGAGCAGAATGTACAAGTTGTGCATTGTCAGGACCAACAGATTTGGGTGCGGATCGGTATACAAACCGGATGTTCAGCCTGTGACAGTGGCAATGGTTGTGGCGCCGGGGTTTTCTCCAGATTACTTCAACATAAGCCCGCGGTCATTCGTCTCAGGAAAAGTGCTATTGATGTCAGGCCCGGGCAAATGGTCACGCTGGCCTTTCCCGAGAGTGTTTACCTGAAAATGGTACTGGTCCATTATGGCTGGCCGCTTTTGGCCGCACTTGCGGGTGCTTTTGCAGGGTATGCAGTCGCTGGCTGGTTTCAATTTGAGGCTTTTCTACTCGATCTGCTGACCCTGCTTGGCGGAATATTGGTTGGTGGAATGGCTGTTCAAATGCTGAGAAAGCTAAAAACCACAGAAACTGCACTGAATTCATTACAAATGGCGGTTTATTATCCCTCTGCGACACCCAATATGTGTAGCAGTGGTGTAAACAGCCAGAGCAATCCTGATTCAATATAATTCTCAATTCTGGAGTTAGACAATGAAACAAAGAATCTCGCTGCAATTTGCGGCACTGCTTTTACTGCTGTTAAGCGTTCCGGCGCTTGCAAAGGTGACCGGGTTACCAGATTTTACCGGACTGGTAGAAAAAGCCGGTCCGGCAGTGGTCAACATTCGGGTTACACAATTTGGAACCCGTAACCCGCATGCCGGTAACCAGAACCGTGGACAACGTGGCGACCCGCGCGGTTCGCAGGGAGAAGGCCAACAGGATGTCCCCGAGTTCTTCCGGCGCTACTTTAATGTTCCCAACAATCCACGTTTTGGCCAACCGGACCGGATGGGTGCTGGCTCAGGATTTCTCTATACCGCCGATGGCTACATCCTGACCAATCACCACGTTGTTGAGAATGCAGATGAAATCATTGTGCGCCTGGCAGACCGGCGTGAATTTGAAGCGGAACTGATTGGTTCTGACAAGGCCAGTGATATTGCAGTACTCAAGATCAATGCAAAAAAAGCACTGCCTTTTCTTGTGTTAGGCGAGTCTGAGACCCTGAAGGCCGGCCAGTGGGTGGCTGCTATTGGCTCTCCATTTAACTTCGAGCAAAGTGTAACGGCGGGTATCGTCAGCGCCAAGGGCCGGACCAACCGGGCGCAGCAGTACGTGCCGTTTATTCAGACGGATGTTGCGATCAATCGCGGCAACTCCGGTGGGCCGCTGTTGAACATGGAAGGCGAAGTGGTTGGTATCAATTCGTGGATTCTCAGTTCCAATGGCGGATATATTGGCCTGTCTTTTTCAATTCCCATCGAAGTGGCTACGAGTACAGCCAAACAATTGCGGGAGACCGGCAAGGTTGAACGTGGATTGCTGGGTGTTGTTGTCGGTGCGGTAACCCGGGAAATGGCCGAGGCTCTGGAGCTGGATCGCCCGGTGGGTGCGTTGGTAAATGATGTTTCACCAGGCGGGGCGGCCGAACGTGCCGGGATTGAACCCGGTGACGTCATCCTGTCTTTCAATGGTGAAGAGATTGAAACCTGGAATGATTTGCCGCCTATGGTCGGGTCGAATCCCCCGGGCACAAAAGCCACGGTAACTGTTCGGCGTGAAGGTAAGGAAAAGGTGTTTAAAGTGACACTTGATGCACTGACCAGTGAAAACGGTGAAGCTGGTGGTGAAAATGGTACAGCAGCCAGTAGTAGTAATGCGCTGGGGTTGGCCGTTGAGAGCATTAGCCGCGAACGCAGGCGTGAACTGGGTGATCCCGAGGGTGGGGTGGTCATCACTGAAGTGGAATCCGATGATGCATGGCGAGCCGGCTTGCGACCGGGTGATGTGATCCTGATGATTAACAACAGGAAAGTAGAGAATATGGGCGATTTTGAAACGCTGGTTGAGAAAGTAGAACTCGGCAAAGCGGTGGCTCTGCGCGTCTGGCGCAATGGAACTTCGAGTTTTATTGCGTACACACCGCGCGAAGTGAATGAGAAATAAACCAATTCTCTTTATAATTACCGATTGGTAATTATTACTTAACCATTCACCCAAAGGCCATCCGCTAGTTAGCGGATGGCCTTTGGTTATTGCTGGTAGCAGCGACTGGTCTCCACCGACACTGAAGCACTTCATGGATCAAAAATTTATCCGTAACTTTTCAATTATTGCCCATGTTGACCATGGCAAGTCAACGCTGGCTGACCGGTTTATACAGATCTGCGGTGCCCTCAGTGATCGGGAGATGTCCGCTCAAGTGCTTGATACAATGGATATTGAGAGAGAGCGTGGGATTACTATCAAGGCACAAAGCGTTACGCTGGATTACAAGGCTGCTGACGGTAACATCTACCATCTGAATTTTATTGATACGCCCGGGCATGTGGATTTTTCATACGAGGTATCCCGCTCCCTGGCAGCCTGTGAGGGTGCTTTGCTGGTTGTCGACGCCGCACAAGGTGTGGAGGCCCAGAGCGTGGCGAATTGTTATACGGCGGTCGAACTGGGCCTTGAAGTTATTCCTGTACTGAACAAGATTGACCTGCCTTCAGCGGAGCCTGAGCGAGTCAAGCAGGAGATCGAGGATATTATCGGCATCGAGGCACACAATGCCCTGTCCGTCAGCGCCAAGACCGGTGATGGTGTCGCGCAGGTGCTTGAACGTCTGATCCAGGATGTTCCCCAACCGATAGGGGATCCTGATGCGCCGCTGAAGGCGCTTATTATCGATTCGTGGTTTGATAACTACCTCGGAATCGTATCCCTGATCCGGGTTGTTGATGGCAGGGTCGGTAAGCGGGAAAAGATCGAACTGATGTCGTCTAAAAACCAGCATCAGGTCGATCAGGTCGGCGTGTTTACACCCAAGCGTGAAGTTCGTGATGAGTTGTGTGCAGGTGAAGTGGGCTTCCTGGTTGCCGGGATCAAGGATATCCACGGTGCGCCGGTAGGCGACACCATTACCCTTGCCAGAACACCTGCAGACGCGCCACTTCCAGGGTTTACCACCATGCAGCCGCGCGTTTTTGCAGGGCTTTTTCCAACAGATGCAGATGATTACCCCGACTTGCGCGAGTCGCTTGAGAAACTGCAACTGAATGATGCCGCGCTGAACTTTGAGCCGGAAACATCTGAGGCACTTGGCTTCGGATTCCGCTGCGGTTTTCTGGGTCTTTTGCATATGGATATCGTTCAGGAGCGGCTGGAACGCGAATATGACGTTAACCTGATTACTACAGCACCTACTGTTATCTACGAGGTCGAGCTGACCGATGGCGCGGTGTTGACCCTGGAAAACCCTGCCAGCCTGCCGCCTGCGAATAAAATTCTGGAAGTGCGTGAGCCGATTATTCAGGCCAATATCCTGGTGCCGCAGGACTACGTCGGTTCAGTGATCGGCCTGTGTGAGGACAAACGGGGCTCTCAGATCAGCATGCAATACCTGGGCGGGCAGGTTTCCATTAAATATGAATTGCCCTTGTCAGAAGTCGTGCTGGATTTCTTTGACCGGTTGAAATCTGTCAGCCGGGGTTATGCTTCTTTTGAGTATCACTTCCTGCGTTTCAGCCCGGGGCCTTTTGTGCGGGTTGATGTATTAATTAATGGCGACCGGGTGGATGCCCTGTCTTTGATTATGCACCGTGACCAGGCGCAGCGGCGCGGACGGGATTTGGCGGTCAGCATGAAGGAGTTGATACCCCGACAGATGTTTGATGTGGCGATCCAGGCATCAATTGGCGCGCAGGTGATCGCGCGTACGACGGTTAAAGCTTTGCGTAAGAATGTGACTGCGAAGTGTTATGGTGGCGATGTGACGCGTAAGCGAAAATTGCTGGAAAAACAGAAGGCGGGTAAAAAACGTATGAAGCAGGTGGGTAGTGTGGAAATTCCACAAGAAGCCTTCCTGGCGGTTCTGCAAAATGATTCGAGAAAATAGGAACGGAACAAAGAATGAATATTGATTTCGCGTTGGTGCTGGTCGTGTTGACATCAGTCTCCGGTTTGATCTGGCTGGCGGATAGCCTGCTGTTCAGGCAAGGGCGTATGGATCGTGCTGTGCAAAAGAGTGTTGAAGCCCCACGCGAACCCGTGGCGGTGGAGTATGCACGCTCTTTATTCCCGGTTTTGCTGATTGTACTGGTGTTTCGTTCGTTTCTGTTTGAGCCGTTTAAAATACCCTCTGGTTCCATGATCCCCACGCTGCTGATTGGTGATTTCATTGTCGTCAACAAATTTGCCTATGGGGTTCGCTTGCCTGTAATCAACAAGAAGATCATCTCGGTTGGTGCGCCGCAACGGGGTGACGTGGTTGTATTCCGTTATCCTAAGGACCCCGGCATCAATTTCATCAAACGGGCCATTGGCTTGCCGGGTGACACGATCAGTTATCGGAACAAGCAGCTTTATGTTAACGGCGAGAAAGTAGAAAAGGTGAGTGCAGGCAGCTTTACAAGCAGTGACATAAAATGCTCAACGCCTGCCCGTGACGCGGTATTGTTCGATGAACAATTGGGAAATGTTAACCACGAAATCCTGATGCATGTCGACCGGCCTGGGCGGGATGGCCAATGGAAAGTGCCCGAGGGTCATTATTTCATGATGGGCGATAACCGTGATCGCAGCAACGATAGTCGCATGTGGGGCTTTGTCCCTGAAGAGAACCTGTTGGGTCGTGCCGTGGGTACCTGGCTCAACTTTGATTTCGAAAAAGGCTGTGCAGATTGGTCACGGATGGGCAATGGTATAAACTAGGGCCGAAAAGGGCATAAACATGGAAGCAAGGAAACTGGCAATGAAAATTCATAAACAGCAGGGTATGAGTCTTATCGGTTTTATCATTGTATTGTCTGTGGTTATTTTTGTATCTTTTCTTGGTATGAAAATCATGCCGCTTTATATGGAGTATTTCTCCGTGGTAAAGGCGCTTGAAGGGGTTGCAGAAGAACGTGGCAGTGCGAGGCTTTCGCCTTACGAGTTACGCGTAAAGGTGTTGAATCGCTTGTACGTGAGCTATTCGGAAAACGTCAAAGAATCCGATATTACGGTAACCCGCGGGAATGGTGTGCATTTGCGCGTCGCCTACGAAGTACGCCAACCTGTGATGGGTAACCTTGACGTAGTAGCGATATTCGATAAATCAGTGCGACTGGCCAACTGAGCCCGGCCACAGCCAACCACTATTCCAGCAGGTTCAGCTTTTAAATGATGAGGGAAATTCCCGGTATCCCCTACCGCTTTGATGATCCTGAGCTGCTGAAGTTGGCATTGACCCACCGCAGCGCCGACAAGGTCAACAACGAGCGGCTCGAATTTTTGGGTGACAGTATTCTCAGCGCCGCTGTTACTTCGCGGCTCTACGAATTGAAACCGGACAATAACGAGGGTGAACTCAGCCGTTTACGTACACGGGTCGTGCGTGGTGATACGCTGGCGAGCCTGGCTGCCGGGTTAAAACTGGGTGACTACATCATGCTCGGGGAAGGTGAGATGAAGTCGGGTGGGTTTAACCGTGACTCAATCCTGGCTGATGCGCTTGAAGCTGTTTTCGGCGCTATTTACCTTGATGGTGGCTATACGTCCTGCGCTGCTGCGATTCTGCATGTATGTGAACCGGTGATCGCAAGCCTGCCCAGCGCCAACGAGCTGAAAGACCCCAAAACACGTTTACAGGAGTGGGCACAAGCCCGTGGCCATGCCTTGCCAGTGTATACACTTGAGAGTGAAGAAGGCCCGCCGCACCGCAAACAGTTTCGCGTGCTTTGTACGCTGAATGACCTTGATATCAGTGTTTCAGGTAGTGGCAGCAGTCGGCAGAAAGCCGAACAGTCGTCGGCGGATGCCACGCTTAAGGCGGTCTCTGACAAGTCCGGAAAATGACAGAAAAAAACCTCCATTCTGAAGATTATCGCTTTGGCTATGTTGCCATTGTTGGCCGGCCTAACGTTGGTAAGTCAACCTTGCTCAATCGAATTCTTGGCCAGAAGGTCAGTATTGTAACGGCCAAGCCGCAGACGACCCGGCAGCGCCTCGCAGGGATCAAGACCACGGACCAGGGGCAGGTGGTGTACGTAGATACGCCCGGCATCCACCATACTGCCAAGCGGGCACTGAACCGTTATATGAACCGGGTTGCTCAAGCTTCTTTCCGTGATGTTGACCTGGTGATGTTTCTGGTTGAGGCCGATAAATGGACACGTCAGGATGACTTTGTAGCGAGGGCATTGAAAGCCGCAAATGTACCCGTAATGCTGGTATTCAACAAAATCGATGAGGTCGCTGAGAAAGAGTCACTGCTGCTGCTTGTAGAACAGCATGCCGGCGAGCAGGAATATGACAGTATCCTGATGATATCGGCAAAGAAGGGCGACGGTGTAGATGAACTGGAAAGGCGGGTGATGCAACGGCTGCCTTTTTCCCGGCCATTTTATGATGAAGACCAGTTTACTGATCGCAGTGAACGATTTCTTGCGGCTGAAATGGTCCGCGAGCAATTGACGTTGCGTCTGCACCAGGAGTTACCTTATGCGTTAACAGTGCAGATCGAAGAGTTCAAGCGGGAGAAAAAACTGCTGACCATTGGGGCTATTATCTGGGTTGAAAGGGATAGTCAAAAGCAGATCACCATTGGTAAAAGGGGTATCGTCCTCAAACAGGTGGGAAGCAAAGCACGCATGGTGCTTGAGGAACTGTTTGGAGAAAAAGTATATTTGCGTTTGTGGGTTAAGGTCAGCCGCGACTGGTCAGACAGCGATAAGCTGATTGAGCGTTTTGGGTACACGGATTAGGCAGGGCAGGCGGGCGAATGAGCCGTATACAACTGGAGCCGGCCTATGTTTTGCACTGCCGGTCATTCCAGGAAACCAGTTTAATCGTTGAAGCCTTCACCCGCGACCATGGCCGCATTGCGGTGGTTGCCCGTGGGGCCCGATCAGCCAAATCCCGTTGGCGTAATGTCTTGCAGCCGTTCCGGCCATTGTTGTTGAGCTGGAATCAGCGAACTGACCTTGGAACCCTGACGGCTGTTGATCAGGTCGCATCGCCACCTGCCTTGCAGGGCCAGTCCCTGTACTGCGGAATGTACCTGAATGAGCTGTTAATGCGTTTGCTTCACCGCGGTGACCCCCACGCTGAGGTATTCGAGAGGTATCGGCATGTATTGTCGGAGTTGGCTTCGGAGGCGGCACCCCAGCCGTTGTTGCGGGTCTTTGAGAAGCATTTGCTCGAAGCAATTGGTTATGCGCTGTTGCTTGACCGGGAATTTGACAGCGGTGCGGTCATCGAAGCGCAGAGCTGGTACGAGTACAAACCTGATCGCGGGCCTGCGCTGCGGCCATCCGAAGGCCAGGGCCGGCTTTCGGGCAAGGCCCTGCTGGCCCTGCATTCAGAACAGCTTCCGGCGGATGTATTGCCGGAATTACGTGCCCTGATGCGTAGGGTAATAGGCTATCATCTGGGGGGTAAACCGTTGGCCAGCCTGGCCCTGTTTTCAAACTGAATTCAAAGCTGACGCTGCGCCCAAATGGCCAGGCAGGTAAACTTAAAGAGGACCAACGTCTATGCGTTCCGGAAAATTGTTACTGGGTGTGAATATCGATCATGTTGCCACCATCCGCCAGGCACGCGGGGCCAGCTATCCGAGTGTGCTCGAAGCTGCCAGGGTGGCCGAGGATGCGGGTGCTGATGCGATCACCGTACACTTGCGCGAAGACCGGCGACACATTCAGGATGAAGAGGTAGTTGCGTTGTGCAAGCAGGTCAGAACCCGTGTCAACCTTGAGATGGCTGTGACCGAGGAAATGCTGGCGATTGCCGAGTTGAACCGGCCGGCTGATGTTTGCCTGGTACCCGAAAAGCGACAGGAACTGACCACGGAAGGGGGGTTGGATGTGGTTACGAATTTCGACTCGGTCAAGTATGCCTGCCAGCGTCTTGGCAGTGCTGGAATACGGGTCTCATTGTTTATCGATCCCGACATTACGCAACTTGATGCGGCTGTGGCCTGCGGCGCGCCGGTGGTTGAATTGCACACCGGCAGTTATGCAGATGCTGCTGATGACAGCGTTGCGCGGGAGTATGCCCGTATTGTCGATGCCGCCGAATATGGACAGGCTGCAGGTTTACAAATCAATGCCGGCCATGGGTTGCACTATGAGAATGTCCAGTCAATTGCGCAAATCCCACAACTGATTGAACTTAATATCGGCCATTCTATTGTTGCTTACGCGCTGTTTGTCGGCCTGGAGCGTGCAATAAAGGACATGATAGAAAAACTTTAATAATTCATATATTTTAATTAGTTAAAGATATATATTAATGTAATTTATTGATTTAAAACAGACTCAGAAGTGGAATAGTGATTACATGGGCCGAAAACAGAAGAAGCTTTCCGACCAGCCATTTGAAGTGCAGATAGAGGCATTGGACGCCAAGGGTATGGGTGTCGCCGTGCACGGCGAAAAGACCTTACGTATTTATGATGCCCTGGCGGGGGAGAAGGTCAGTGCGCGCTACCTGTTCGGCCGCAGTCAACGGGGCAAGGCGGAGACACTGGAAGTACTGCAGCAGTCCGCAGATCGGGTTGAGCCCCGCTGCCCGCACTTCGGTTATTGTGGCGCCTGCAGCTTGCAGCATATGTCAATGCCTGCCCAGTTGGCCCGTAAGCAGGCTGGCCTTATTGAACACCTTGAACAGACTGGCAAAGTGCGGCCAGGTGAGGTATACGAGGCCTTGCAGGGTCCGCACTGGAATTATCGCCGCAAAGCCCGCTTGTCAGTGCGCGATGTGGCCGCGAAAGAAAGGGTGCTGGTTGGTTTTCGGGAGCGTAATAGTCGCTACGTCGCTGACATGGCGGAATGCCACATTCTGTGCCCCGGGGTTTCAGCACTGCTGCCAGTGCTTGCAGTGATGCTGGGCACCCTCGCGTGCCGGTCCTCGGTGCCACAGATTGAAGTTGCCGCTGGCGACAGCCAGATCGCACTGATTGTGCGGCATCTTGATGAATTGTCTGCGGATGACCAGGATCGTATGCGGACATTTGCCTTACAGCACAACATTGCGCTCTACCTGCAGTCAAAAGGCCCGGACAGCGTACGGCTTCTGGAAGGCCTTGAAGCCAACCTGGAATATACCCTGCCGGAACTTGGGCTCCGTTTTGCTTTTGAGCCACTGGATTTTCTGCAGGTGAACGCTGAGCTGAACCGGCAGATGGTCGCCCGGGCAATGACGTTGCTCAACCCTCAGCCCGGTGACAAGATACTTGACCTGTTTTGTGGTCTGGGTAATTTCACTCTGGCACTGGCTACAGAAGCCGGGCAGGTAATGGGTATCGAGGCATCGGAAGAGATGGTCGGCAGAGCACGTGCCAACGCACAATTGAACAAGCTGGACAATGTGGATTTTCATGCCGCTGACCTTTATCAGGCTGGCGACAGCGCCCCATGGCCGGGCGGGAGCTATAACAAGGTGCTGCTTGACCCGCCGCGTTCCGGTGCCCTGGAAATATTGCCCTGGATTGGCGCCAGCAGCGTCGGTCGGGTCCTGTATATTTCGTGCAATCCGGAAACACTGGCACGTGACGCCGGTTTGCTGGTAAGTAAATATGGTTTTGAGCTTAAGGGTGCCGGTATATTGAACATGTTCCCACATACACCTCACAGCGAGGCTATTGCGCTGTTTGAGCGTGGCAGTTCACAAAGCGGAAGTTGAACATGGAGCCTCAAAACGCACTTGGGCCGCTGTTGATCGGCTTGCAAGGGCAGCAAGTAAGTACTGAAGAAGCTGCCTGGCTGAGTCACCCTGCCGTGGGTGGAGTGGTGTTGTTTACCCGTAACTACGCGTCAACTGAGCAGTTGACGGGACTGACAGCCGGTATCAACGCTGCTGCGCGGCGCAAGTTGTTGGTTTGTGTGGATCATGAAGGGGGTCGGGTACAACGTTTCAGGAAAGGGTTTACCCAACTGCCAGCGCTGGCAATTCTTGGCCGGATGCATGCTGAATCCCCATCCCTGGCCAACGACTATGCTTACCGTCATGGGCGTGTAATGGCTGCGGAGTTATTACTCTGTGGTGTAGACCTGAGTTTTGCGCCGGTACTCGATGTTGGCTTGCGCAGCATCGTAATAGGCGACCGGGCATTCGCTGCAAATACTGCTATCATCGTTGAGCTGGCCAGATCGTATATAGCCGGAATGCACGATGCGGGCATGTGTGCCACCGGCAAGCATTTTCCGGGCCACGGTTCTGTTGAGGCCGACTCACACAGCGACGATGTCAGTGATATGCGCACGCTTGAGGAAATTAAACAGTCAGACCTCAAGCCCTTTGCCTCACTGGCTGGAGAGTTGGACGCGATGATGATGGCGCATGTGGTCTATCCGCAGGTGGATAAGCTGCCAGCGGGCTACTCAGCCCGTTGGATAAAGTCTGTATTGCGTAAAGATATTGGCTACGGCGGTACCGTTTTTTCCGATGATCTTGGCATGTTTGCCGCCGAAGTTGCTGGCAGCCTGGCAGAACGCGTACGTATTTCTCTGCTGGCTGGTTGTGATGCGGTGCTGGTTTGTGATCCTGACAAGGTCAGGCACTTGCTGACAAGTGCGGGTGAGGACTGTTTTAATATCAAATCAGGCAAAGCGGATGAAGCACTGCGACGGCTCAAGGGCAAACCGGTGCCCAGTCGTGAAGAAATGGAGACCGTTAGCGAATGGCGCCAATGGAAAAAGTCGATCAAGCAACTGGAGCAATCAAAATGGGCACAATAAGTGACAGCGAAGACGGGCAGCACGATCCGCACGAATTGCTGAAGAATTCGCGGGTTATTTTCAATCGTGACGAAGTCAAAGCTGCGGTACAAAAAATGGCAGATGAGATCAATCAGTTTTATGGTGATGAGCCATTAATCCTGATCTCGGTGCTGACCGGGGCCATCATTCCGGCGGCATGGCTGGCAACGAAGTTGAAAATGCCGATACAGATGGATTTTGTCCACGCCACGCGCTATCGGGGCGGGCTTTATGGCGCTGAGCTTGAATACCGCGTACCACCGCGACTGGACCTGGAAGGCCGGAATGTGCTGATCGTTGACGATATATTTGACGAAGGCAATACCCTGGCAGCGATCAAGGGTTCGGTGGAGAAACGCAAAGCCGGCTCGGTCAAGATGGCGGTGCTGGTGCGCAAGGATCATGACCGTGGCCTGGCGCGCGACTATGTCGATTTTGTCGGCCTTGATGTTCCTGACGTGTATGTCTTTGGTTGCGGCATGGATGCTTACGAGGAATGGCGGCATCTGGACGAAATCCTGGTGCTGGAATAAGGCAGGGGACGCTGATGCAACGCCTGGGACTTATTGGCGGTACCGGACTCGATTGTTGGGGTGAGGCTGTTGGTATACATGCTCTTACAAGTACCTGCGGGAAGCCCTCTGCAGATGTGGCTGAGTTCTGCGCTGGCGAATTGCAGGTATTTTTCCTGCCGCGCCACGGTGAACGCCACCACATACCGCCGCATGCGATAAATTATCGGGCGAATATCGACGCATTCAAACAGTTGGGTGTGACGGGAATTATTGCCGTCAATGCGGTGGGCGGAATCGCCGGCAATTGTGCGCCAGGAACATTGGCAGTGGCTGACCAGTTGATCGATTACACATGGGGCAGGGAGCACAGCTTCAGCCTTACGCCAGATGACATACTGCAACATATTGAGTTTGCCAGTCCATTTTCCAGCCAGCTTCGCGCTGCTTTGCTCCGGGCTGCGACTACTGCCCGGGTAGCCATTAACGATGGTGGCTGTCTCGGAGTAACACAGGGTCCGAGGTTGGAAACCGCTGCTGAGATCCGCCGCTGTAGACAGGATGGTTGTGACATGGTGGGAATGACCACGATGCCTGAAGCCGCCCTTGCCCGTGAGGCCGGGTTGGACTATGCGAGTTTGTGCATCAATGCCAATTGGGCAGCAGGTCTGGAAGCCGAAGCCGTTACCATGGAAGCCATTGAGGCTACATTAAAAGAAGCGATGACCAGGGTACGTAGAGTGCTGGCCGCGCTATTTGGAGAGTTATACCATGACCACTGAAAACCACTATCCTCACTTGCTTGAGCCACTGGATTTGGGCTTCACCACGCTGCGGAATCGCGTTTTGATGGGTTCCATGCACACCGGCCTGGAAGATCACAAGCGGGACTTTCCACGGCTGGCGGCATATTTCGCCGAACGTGCTGCCGGGGAAGTTGGTTTGATTGTCACCGGCGGTATTGCACCGGGTGTGCGCGGCTCGGCATTGCCAACACCCACTGGATTGTTCAGTCGCTTGCAGGTGCCCCGGCATAAGCTGGTATCTTCAGCCGTGCATGATGCTGGCGGTAAGGTCTGTATGCAGATTTTGCACGGCGGCCGCTACAGTTTTCACCCGATGAGTGTAGCTCCCAGTGCCATTCAGTCACCGATTACACCATTCAAACCCAAAGCGTTGTCAGCCAAAGGTGTGGAAAAACAAATCCGCAACTTCGTCCGGGCCACGAGGCTGGCCCGTGAGGCGGGTTATGACGGTGTCGAGATTATGGGCTCAGAAGGCTATTTCATCAATGAGTTCACCACCACGCACGTCAATAAGCGTACAGATGAATGGGGTGGCAGTACACGTAACCGCTACCGGATTGCAGAAGAAATACTCAGCCGTTGCCGTGAGGTTGCAGGCCACGACTTCATCATCATTTACCGCTTATCGATGCTGGATCTGTTGCCGGACGGCAATCGGTGGGATGAAATTGTTGCGCAGGCTAAAATGGCTGAAGCAGCCGGCGCAACGCTGATCAACACAGGTATCGGCTGGCATGAAGCACGTATACCCACCATCGCCACCATGGTGCCGCGCGGTGCATTTTCCTGGGTCACGGCGCGCTTGCGACCGGAAGTCGGTGTGCCGGTTATTACCACCAACCGCATCAACACCCCTAAAGTAGCCGAAGACATTCTTGCCCGTGGTGATGCCGATATGGTTTCGATGGCCAGGCCGTTACTGGCAGATCCTGAGTTCGTCAAAAAAGCCCGCGAAGGCAGGGCAGACGAAATCAATATTTGTATTGCCTGCAACCAGGCCTGCCTCGACCATACTTTTAGTCGCAAGACCTGTTCCTGCCTGGTAAATCCACGGGCTTGTCGCGAAACTGAACTGAACTATTTGCCCGCCACTCAGAGCAAGACAATTGCAGTTGTTGGCGCGGGGCCTGCCGGACTGGCTTGCGCGAGCATTGCCGCCCATCGAGGGCATCAGGTCAGCCTGTTTGAACAGAGTGGCGAGATTGGCGGGCAGTTCAATATGGCGAAAAAAATACCCGGCAAGGCGGAGTTTGCTGCCAGCCTCGCTTACTTTCGCGGCGAACTGGATCGAAGTGGCGTCAAGGTGCATTTGGACACCGCAGTCAGTGCAGGTGATTTGGAGGGGTTCGATGAGATTGTGCTGGCCACCGGGGTGTTCCCGCGACAGATTGAACTGCAGGGCATTGATCACAAAAAAGTCGTGTCTTACATCGATGTGCTGAATGAGAAAGTCGTGCCAGGGCCGCGTGTAGCAATCATCGGCGCGGGCGGTATCGGATTTGATGTTGCCGAGTTTTTAAGTCATGCGAAGGATCATCCCGACAGCAGTCAGTCGAGCGAGGCTTTTGCCCGTGAATGGGGGATTGATATTACCCTCGAAGCACAGGGAGGCGTGAAAGGCATTGAGCCACAACCACCCGCATCAGTGCGCGACCTCTGGCTGTTACAACGCAAGCCCGGCAAGCCCGGCAAGACTTTGGGTAAAACCACCGGATGGATACATCGCCTGAGCCTGCGCAAACGCGGTGTACAAATGCTGGGTGGTGTGACCTATGAACATATTGATGACCAGGGTTTGCATATCAGCGTCGGTGGTGAGCAGAGGTTGCTGGCAGTAGACCATGTAGTCATTTGTGCCGGCCAGGTTAGTAACCGCTCGCTTGCCGATGAACTGGAAGCGCAAGGCCTGTCATGCCATGTGATCGGCGGTGCAAAAAAGGCCGCTGAACTGGATGCCAAATATGCCATTGCTGAAGGCAGCGAGCTTGCTGCGAAGATCTGAACTGAACGGCTTCAGGCCTTCTTTGGCAGGCTTAAATGCAGTACCAGTAAACCCAACAGGGCCGAGGCCAATGAGCCGACAATAACACCGATCTTGACGGCCACACGTTGGGTGAGGTCGCCGTGTTCAAATGCCAGGCCACCGATAAACATGCTCATTGTGAAACCTACACCGCAGACCAGTGCGACGCCGTAGAGCATCGCCCAACTGGTGCCTTCCGGTTTGCGCGCGAAACCCAGGCCGATGGCCAGGCTAGTCATACCAAAAATACCAATTTGTTTGCCCAACACCAGGCCGAGAACGATTCCGACTGAGACTGTGCCAAACAGGGTATCCGGACCAATACCTGCAAATGAAACGCCGGCATTGGCAAAGGCGAAAACAGGTAGCACAGCAAACGCAATCCATGGATGCAGGCTATGTTCCAGGCGTCGTGCCGGTGAGTTGTCATCCTCACACTTCAACGGGATGAATGCAGCGACAATTATTCCTGCAAGGGTGGCGTGCACACCGGATTTGAGTACAAAGAACCAGATGATCACACCGGTCAGGAGATAGGCAGTCAGGCTTTGTACACACAGGCGATTTAACAGAAAAAGCACGCCAATGCCCGCACTTGCGGCCAGTAACGAATGGGTACTCAGATCACCGGAATAGAACACTGCGATGATACTGATGGCGGCAAGATCATCGACGATGGCTATGGTTGTGAGGAAGATCTTGAGGCTGGCAGGTACGCGGCTGCCAAGCACGCTTAAGATTGCCAGGGCAAAGGCGATATCAGTCGCTGTAGGTATTGCCCAACCCGTCAGGCCGGCGGGGTTGTTACGGTTGACCAGCCAATAGATCAGAGCCGGCACGACCAACCCACCGAGCGCCGCAAGAGCCGGCAGGATGATCTGATCGGCGCTCGAGAGCTGGCCTTCGACGACTTCGCGTTTCAGTTCGAGGCCAATCAGCAGGAAGAATATCGCCATCAAGCCATCATTAATCCACAATATCAGCGGTTTACTGACGCCGACATTTTCAACAGAGATGGTCAGCTTGAGGTTAAGAATGCCTGTGTAAATATCGGTCAGGGGCGAATTGGCCATCACAACTGCGAGAATTGCAGCGATAACCAGTATTACGCCCCCGGCTGACTCCAGGCGGAGGAATTCACGCCATGCTTCGGCTACCTGGCGGGTTGTTTTTCTAATCATACGGTGTCACTACTTTATTTATCTGTATTGAAGAATTGTTAAACACGAAATATAATTCACCCAATTTCGCCGCACCAGGAAATCATACCTATGAGTAACTGGACCATATTCAGCAATCATGGCCATGTATTGTTCTGTCTGGCTCGTGACTCCGGCGCGCGCCTTCGTGACGTCGCTACAGATGTCGGCCTGACTGAACGGGCTGTGCAAAAAATTGTACGTGATCTGCAACAAAGCGGCATGATCATAGTCACCAAGCATGGCCGCAGAAACCGGTATCGCATCGACGACAGGAAACCCCTGCGCCATGATCTTGAAGCACATTGTACACTCGACGCGTTGGTCAGTCTTATTGTCAGTCCGTCTGGTGGTAAGGCGAAACCACCCGCTACCAGACCGGTGGCCGAAAAGCCCGCAAGCGTCGCGCCATCCACAGCCAGGCCGGTTGCGACTGAACCGGATAAACCCGCTATCACAAAATCATCCGCTCGTGCCGGCAAGCCCGAAGAGGCAAAGAAAAAGGGATCGGGCCAAACCGAACGGCAACAGGGTTCACTGTTCTGACAGCACCCTCATTATCAGCAGTTCGCAGCAGGAAGCGATGTTATGAAGAGTAACTGGATGATATATGGCGCCAACGGGTATACCGGCCGCCTGATTGTTGAAGAAGCAAGAAAACTGGGAATGAACCCGGTGCTGGCCGGCAGGAGCAGGGCGGCGATTGAAAATATCTGCGAGGATACCGGTTTTGAGTGCCGGATTTTTAACCTGGAAGACCAGCCAGCTGTTCACCAGGCGCTGCAGGGTATAGCCGTTGTGCTGCATTGCGCGGGCCCATTTTCTGCGACCAGTCAACCCATGATTGAAGCCTGCCTGCAGAACGGTTGCCACTATCTTGATATTACCGGTGAGATCAGTGTGTTTGCCAACGCACACAGCCAATCGGATGATGCGCGACGAGCAGACATCGTGTTGATGCCGGGGGTCGGTTTTGACGTTGTGCCCACTGATTGCCTGGCTGCGACATTGGTCAAAAAACTACCGGCAGCAACTGCCATGGTGCTGGCATTAGAATTTGGTGGTGGTATGAGCCCCGGCACAGCTAAAACCAGCGTGGAAGGCCTGGCTGGCGGAGGTTGTGTACGTGAAGATGGCAAGCTGAAATGGGTGCCATTGGTGTGGAAAACACGAGAGATACCCTTTAAACACGGTAAGCGGTTAGCCACCACGATTCCCTGGGGAGACGTATTCACCGCTTATATCAGTACCGGTGTTCCTGATATAGAGGTCTACATGTCAGCGCCGCCATCGACCATTATGCGGTTAAAACGGTTGCGCATGGCCCGTCCGTTACTTTCGATGCAATGGGTACAAAATGCCATGAAAAGACGTATCGAGAGATCGGTTAAGGGCCCTGGCAAAGAAGCCCGGCTGGGAACAGAAATGCAGTTGTGGGGTGAGGTGAGCAGTGCTGATGGCCGCAAGGTATCAGCTACCATGACAACGCCGGACGGCTATGACGTGACGGTGATGGCCAGCCTGGGAATCGTTAAGCATCTGCTGGAGACCGAAGTTGAAGGTGGATTTTACACGCCGTCGTTGTTGATGGGGGCTGATTATGCGCAGAGTTTGCCCGGTGTCAGTTTAAAAATGAGGGGTTGATCGAGTTCAGGTTTTCAGTATTTGCGCTTGTCCCCGGCTTGCGTCCCGCAAGCCGGTGGCCAACTTGCCAAAGTCTGCTTCCCGGCAGCGAATTTTCAGAACCAAGCCCTGCTCATCATAGTTATCTTCCAGCTTCTCGGCTGAGAACTGATCCAGTAGTCCGTGGATGCTGGAAGCCCATTCAAACCCGGCCCTGATGACATATTCGGCCATCGGATAGATCTCGACTATTTGTGCCCTGTCGAGGCACTTTGCGGTGGTTCCGGAGTAGGCCCGCACCAGGCCGCCAACGCCCAACTTGATGCCACCGAAATAACGTGTCACCACCACCATGGTGTTTTCCAGTTGTCGACGTTCAATGACATTTAACATGGGTCTGCCGGCAGTGCCGGAGGGCTCACCATCATCGCTGGAACGAACCTGGAAGTTGATCCGCCAGGCCCAGCAATTGTGGGTTGCCTCGGGGTCGGCGACCGATTCATAGAAATCCAGAGATTCGGCCTGCGATGTAACGCAGGCCGCGTGAGCAATAAAGCGACTCTTTTTGATGGTTTCCTCAAAACAGGCCGGACCTGCAAGGCTGAGCATCAGTTTTTCAGCGCATCCGGAAGCGGGTAGCCCGGGTGGTCGGTGATAAATGACTTAAGCATGGATTCCCAGCGGCTGTCACCCGCCTGTTTGAGTTTCAGGATGGCCTGCAGTTGTTCTTCCACCGAAAGTTGTTGCGATTGCTTAAACCTGGTTTCAAGTGCACCAATCGGGGCGATGCTCCTATGCTCCAGTCGCAGTTTACTGGCTTGGCTCATAGACTCTCCGGCGGTTTCATTTTCGGCCGTCACTGCTGCGGGTGCGGCGACCGATTCTTCCAGTTTATCCATAGCTGATAGATCCATCAGCAGTCCACTGCTGTTTTCCGAGCGCCGCATCCTTTTCGGCTCAGCCAGGCTGTCGGCCCTCTCGGTGCTGAGCTGCATGTGGGTTTCTCTTTCTATAAGTATGTCGGGTTCCGGAGATGTGGCTTCAGCAGGCATGGGGCTGACTTGTTCCGGTAATGGTGTCTGCCGTTGCGTCAGGACAATGGATACGGTCAGTACGATGACCGCTGCGGTTGTCAGTCCGTGTATCCAGCCAAAATCCATCCACCCGGGCTTATTCTCGGCAGCACGTTTTGCACTGTTCAGTATCGCCTGATCCAGCAAGGCAGGTGGCTCGTCCGGGCCAAGGCGCTGGTAAGCCTGGCCGAGGCTCTCCAGATCCTGCTCGAGCGCTCTGTCGTCCGGGTTGTTGTTCTGAATGCTGTTCATTCAACCAGACTCCGTTTAAGTTTGTTGACCGCGTAGCGCAGGCGACTTTTGACCGTGTCCGCGCTGACCCCGGTAACAACAGCAATTTCCTCTATTTTCAGCCCGCTTTCAAGTTTCAGCAGCAGTGTATCCCTCTGTTCATCCGGCAAGGCTACGATGCCTGCTTGCAATTGTTGCCGTTGTTGTCCGTCAATGTGCTGTTGCGCAGGCTCCGGCTGCAGGTCAACCAGTCTGTCTGTATCTACCGCGGCCTGTGGTTTTTGACGTCGGTAATGGTCGACCAGGTGGTTGTGGGCGATGCGGAACATCCATGCTGTGAAGGGTGTAGACGTACGGTATTTACGTCTGGCCCTTATAATTTTCTCCCACACGCCCTGGTAAAGATCATTGGCGGTGGCTTCATCAGTAATCTGGCGCCTGAAATAGCGATAGAGCGCACCACGATGCCGGGCATAGAGCTGATCGAAAGCCTGTACATTGCCACGTGCATATTGCTGCATCAGGTATTCGTCAGTTGTCTCCCGCATCCGCTCAGCGTAGCGGATTCGGATCGATGCGCCAAGCACTCTTGCATATGAAGGCACACGCTGAGCGGGGGTGTGGGTGCTCTCCGGTGAGACCTTAAAAAACAGGGAGAAGGTGAGACCAGCGTGCTGGTCGAGAGGCTGGCCTGGGCCAGGTTTTTTCAGAGCCTACACGGAGGTACTCGCGGCGTGTCTCACCGGAGAGCACCCATACCCCCGCGTATTCAAGGGGTACCAACCGGCCGGGCAGTCACTTGGCGTACAGCCATCGGGCTTGATTTATCCAGCGTATCAGCCAGGCCAACCAGTTGCATAAATTCACTGCGGTAACCGTGCGCATCATCACCCCTGGACTGGCGGGCCAGTTTGGCGATGTCATCGTAGCTGAAGGCTTCAAGGTAGGTGCCACCGCGCAATTTCTGCCCAAAAGCGGCGACCGATGCCGCAAAATTAAAGCTGTCACTGGCGTGGGTTTTGTTGCCACTGTCAACAATGGGTGTTTCGATCAGCTTGGAGACAGACTCAGTGGGAAGCTTATAGCGGATACGCAGGTGTGCGAGTTCCTGGCCAAAAGACCCGTCAACAGATTTATTGCCAGGCGTCTGGTTCTGGTAACGTCGCGGTGGCAGGCGCTGGCCCTTGCTGCCGACCAGGCTGATTTCATACAGTGCGGTAACCCGGTGTCCGGCACCGATTTCACCGGCATCAACTTTATCGTTGGCAAAATCTTCCTCATTCAATTTTCGATTTTCGTATCCGATCAGGCGATATTCGGAAACCCGGGCGGGGTTGAACTCAACCTGGATCTTGACGTCTTTGGCGATCGTCAACAAGGTTGAGGAAAGTTCTTCAGACAGCACTTTGCGGGCCTCACCGAGCCGGTCTATATAGGCGTAGTTACCATCGCCTTCATCTGCCAGTTGTTCCATCAGGTGATCGTTGTAATTGCCGCTGCCAAAGCCCAGCGTGGTCAGGGCGATACCGGCCTTGCGCTGGCGCTGGATCAGGTCGATCAGCTCTTCGGTGCTGGCCAGGCCAACGTTGAAGTCGCCGTCGGTGGCGAGGATAACCCGGTTGATGCCACCGGGGATGAAGCCCTGCTGCGCCATCTGGTAGGCCAGGCGAATGCCCGCCGCGCCATTGGTAGATCCCCCGGCCTGCAACTGCTGAAGAGCCATCAGGATAGTGGCTTTTTGGTCACCGGTTGTGGGCGGCAGAACGACACCTGATGCACCGGCATAAACAACCATGCTGATTCGGTCTTGGCCATCCAGTTCATTGGTCAACATGGTCAGAGCCTGCTGCAATAATGGTAATTTATCGGTTGAACTCATTGAGCCGGAGACATCAATCAGAAAGACCAGGTTCGAAGCGGGCAACTTTGATTTCGTGACCTGATAGCCCTGGATACCAATGCGCAGTAGGCGTGTGTTGGTGTTCCAGGGTGTTGGCGCAACTTCTGTGCTGACCTGAAAAGGTGTCTTGGTATTTTCTGGAAACGGGTAGTCGTAGTCAAAATAGTTGATTAACTCTTCAACCCGGACAGCATCTTCCGGCGGCAACTGGCCCTGGTTCAGCCAGCGGCGCATGTTGGTGTAGGCGCCGGTGTCAACATCGATAGAGAACGTCGATACAGGGTTACTGCTAACCCGGGTGACCCGTTGGCTGTCGAAGTGTTGATAGTTTTCACGGTATAGCGGTTCAGATGCGGGGCGTATGTTGGGTTGAATGCCAGCTACTGCAAGTGAGGCTGTGGGCATTGCCGAGTAGTCCACATACTTCAGCATCGAATCGCCTCTGGTGCGTGCCCTGATTTCAACTTTATCCATTTCAGCAACAGCCGGCAGAGCGGAGCGGTCCGCCGTTGAAGTGCCGGTCTGGCCGACAGTGGCCGGTGGAAGTACTTCACTCAGAACTTCCGGCCGGTGTTTTTCCGGCTCAAGCCTGGATACCTGTTGCTCATTGTCATCGACAGCACAGGCGGCCAGTGTGGTGAGAAGAAGGGTGATGATAAATGCCTTGAAGCGCATGCTTTTGTACTCCTGATGGATAAAAATTATCTTGCGTACCCGGTTAATACGCAGGCAGGAGTAAAAAGGGTCTAACTGTTGTTGCTATTTCCTGGTCAGGGTCTGTTTACTGGTCTTGTCAACGCTTGAGTGGATCTGCCCATCACTTAGTTGGGTAATCAGGGCTTGTTCTTTCTTTACGTTCTGTACAGAAGTAATCGTTATGCCAGAATCGGTATCGCGCACAATCGCATAGCCGCGGGCGAGTGTTGGTAGCGGACTGACGGCATTGAGCGTACGGGCCAGGTCCTGCAGGTAACGGCGGCGCTCCGGCACAATACGTGAACCGGCCAGCAGCAAGCGCTGCTTTGCCTGTAGCAACAGCTTGCGGTGTTGAGCGAGGCGCTGGCCCGGGTGTTGTTGCTGCAAGCGATGAGCAAGATGGTCGAGTTTTTGTGACAGTCGTTGCAGGATGGACTGCATACGCTGCTGTAAGCGCCTGCCAAGCGAGTCGAGGGACTGTAAGAGTACCCGTTGGTCAGGAGAAATCAGCTCGGCTGCTGCAGAAGGCGTGGGTGCGCGCAGATCGGCAACAAAGTCGCTGATGCTGAAATCTATTTCATGGCCCACGGCAGAGACCACCGGCAGTTCGGATGCGAAGATTGCCCTGGCGACAGACTCTTCGTTAAAAGCCCACAAGTCTTCCAGCGAACCACCGCCCCGGCCAACCACGACGACCTGTGCCCAGTGATGGCGATTCACCGCCTCCAACGCTTTCACGATTGCGGGTGCGGCTTCCTCGCCCTGAACCGGAACGCCATATACACGCACCGTGGCCAGTGGCCAGCGGCGTTGCAATACATTCAGAATGTCACGCAATGCGGCACCGGAAGGGGAAGTCACTACCGCTATCCTCAGTGGAAACTGGGGCAGGGGCTTTTTATGGGTCTCGCTGAATAAACCCTCGGCTTCAAGATTGTTCTTCAGCAGTTGGAATTTGGCCCGCAGCAGGCCCTCACCGGCACGTACCAGTGAATCCGCAATCAACTGGTAATTGCCACGGGCCTCGTACAGGCTGACCCGTCCACGCGCCCTGACCAGCATGCCGTTTTCAGGTTTGAAGCCCATGCCATAGGTATTTGAACGGAACAGGGCACAGCTGATCTGCGCCTTATCATCCTTCAACGAGAAATATATATGCCCGGAAGCAGGGCGACTGAGGTTGGATATTTCGCCCTCAACCCAGACCCGGCCAAAACCGGCTTCCAGGTGAATCCGGGCTTCGTGGTTCAGTTCGCTGGGAGAATAAACAATGCCGGTTTGCGGGTCGTCAGTTTCCATATGCAGATGATAAACTCAATGTGATCTTCTGTCCTGTTCGGTTGACGCTGGAGTTGTGCATGCCTGGAAACCCCGTTTTATTGTTGCTGGTGTTGTTTTGCATGGCCTGTGAGCCTGAAAAAGCTGCTCAAAATGAGCCTGTTGTTGCCCCCACTCAGCTGGATCAGGAACACATACTGATCCACAACGCACGGATATATACGATGGATCGTGGCTTCTCAACGGCGGACTCAATGGTGTTCGACCATAGCGGTGAGATCAGGTACGTCGGCAACCTGCAACCGCTGCGGGAGATGTTTCCCGATGCAACGCAAATCGACATGGGTGGAAGGACCGTAGTTCCGGGACTGATTGATTCACATGGTCACCTTTACGGCCTCGCTGTGAGCCTGTCACAGGCACAGTTGCAGGGCACAACCAGCAAGCAGGATGTGCTGCGTAAGTTACGCGAGCATGAAAAGAACCTGGCAGCAGGTGACTGGCTGCTGGGACGCGGTTGGGACCAGAACGACTGGCCGGTTCAGGTATTCCCCGACAGGTCTGATCTTGACCAGGTATTTCCAGACCGCCCCGTCTGGCTGCGCCGCATTGATGGACACGCAGCATGGGCCAACAGTGCTGCCCTGGCGATGGTTGACCAGGACCTTAGCGGTGACTGGCAACCGCAGGGTGGGCATATATACCGGGATGCATCTGGCCAGGCCAGTGGTGTGTTGGTAGATGGCGCGATGGCGCTGGTGGATAAGGCCGTACCGGAAATCTCGACGCTTTTGTTGCAGGCATCACTGGATCTGGCCCTGCAACAAATGCTCAGCTTTGGCCTGACGGGTGTGCATGATCCGGGCATAAGTCGTGAGGTGCTGGAGTTATATCAGCAAAGGATTCGAGAAGGACGCTTGCCGGTCCGCGTATACGCGATGACAGATGGTGCCGGTGCGACACTGGACTGGTTATGTGAGAATGGTGCTGTAATCGATGCATCGGGGCGTTTGTTCATGCATTCCGTCAAGCTATATATTGACGGGGCAATGGGCAGTCGTGGGGCGGCCTTGTTGGAAGATTATTCGGATGATGCAGGCAACCTGGGCCTTTTATTTGTTGCGCCTGAGGCCTTGAAGAGGATGGTCGACAGCGCAATGACTTGCGGCTTTCAGGTAGCCGTGCATGCGATTGGTGACCGTGGTAACCGCATTGCGCTGGATGCTCTGGAGGCTTCGATGCGCAACTTCCCGGACAATCCTGGCCGCCACCGTATTGAGCATGCGCAAACCCTGACAGCAGACGATATACCCAGGTTTGAGCAACTTGGAATCCTTGCGGCGATGCAGCCTACCCATGCAACCAGCGATATGTACTGGATAGAAAAACGCCTTGGTCCTGAACGTGTTCGCTTTGCTTATGCCTGGCGTTCATTGCTGGATGCCGGGGCGCGATTGGCGCTGGGTTCAGATTTTCCTGTGGAACAGGTGAATCCGATGCTGGGTATTTATGCCGCGGTAACGCGCAAGGATGTCCGTGGCTGGCCGGAGGGTGGTTGGTATTCACAGCAGGTACTTAGCCGCGAGGAAGCGGTGCGTGGCTTCACACTTGATGCGGCCTATGCCGGCTTCATGGAAGAGAGCGTGGGCTCTCTGGAACCGGGCAAGCGTGCCGATTTTGTCGTCCTGGACCAGGATGTGATGCTGGTTGAGGCTGCAAAGATACCCGGAATCCGGGTGATGCAGACCTGGGTTGATGGTGAACGGGTGTGGCAAAGGCCATGATACGGCCAGCCGGACTATATTCATGAAATCCCACCTGTTATTAAGCACGTCGCAGAGCTATAATACCCTGCTAACGCGCCCGGCCTGGTCCGGGCGTTGCCATATGCAATATGGAGTACAGCTGCCATGAAGTTAATTGGTGAAGCCCTCACCTTCGATGATGTGTCCCTGGTGCCATCCTATTCTGACGTCTTGCCCAAAGACGTTGACCTTAAAACCCGACTGACAACCGACCTGAGCCTGAATACACCGCTGATTTCCGCCGCCATGGATACGGTGACCGAGGCGCGCCTCGCGATCGCAATGGCGCAAGAAGGCGGCATTGGCGTTATCCACAAAAATATGAGCCTGGGAGATCAGGCTGAACAGGTCAGGATCGTCAAAAAGTACGAAGCCGGGGTCATCAAGGATCCGATTACGGTAGGTCCGGATACCACCATCAGTGAGGTGCTGGACATCACACACCGGCACAATATTTCCGGTGTGCCAGTGGTGGACGGCAACGAACTGGTCGGCATTGTCACCTCACGTGACCTGCGCTTCGAGCGCCGTCTGGAAGATCCGGTACGCAATATCATGACCCGTAAAGAAGACCTGATCACGGTAAATGAGGGTGCCAGTCAGGATGAAGTGCTGGAACTGCTGCATCGTCACCGCATTGAGAAGGTGCTCGTGGTCAATGACCATTTCGAGTTGCGCGGCCTGATTACCGTCAAGGATATCCAGAAATCTTCGGACTTCCCGAGTGCTGCTAAAGACTCCCGCGAGCGTCTGCTGGTGGCGGCTGCGGTGGGTGTCGGAGGGGACACTGTCGAGCGCATCACCATGCTGGTTGAAGCCAATGTGGATGTCATCATTGTTGATACCGCGCATGGCCATACCCGTGGTGTGCTGGATAGAATCAGCTGGGTTAAACAGCAGTTCCCGGATGTTCAGGTTATCGGCGGAAATGTCACCACCGGTGAAGGTGCGTTGGCATTGGTCGAAGCGGGCGCGGATGGCGTAAAAATTGGCCAGGGGCCGGGTTCAATATGCACCACCCGCATCGTTGCCGGCGTAGGCGTGCCACAGGTCACCGCAGTGAATAACGTGGCGGAAGCGCTGGCTAAAAAAGGTGTGCCGTGCATCGCTGATGGCGGTATCCGCTTTTCCGGTGATGTCGCCAAAGCCATTGCTGCCGGTGCTTCAACGGTGATGATCGGCGGTTTGTTTGCGGGTACGGAAGAGGCGCCAGGTGAGGTTGAGTTGTTCCAGGGACGCTCTTACAAGTCGTACCGGGGCATGGGTTCGCTGGGTGCCATGCAGGAAGGCTCGAAAGACCGTTACTTCCAGATGGACGTGTCGGCTGACAAGTTGGTACCGGAAGGTATTGAAGGCCGTGTGCCCTACAAAGGCCCGTTATCTGGCGTGATCCACCAACTGGTTGGAGGCTTGCGCTCATCTATGGGCTATATGGGTTGTGACAACATCGAGCGATTCCGCAAGGAAGCCAGGTTTGTCCGTATCACCAATGCTGGGGTGCGGGAAAGCCACGCCCATGACGTGCAGGTCACCAAAGAAGCACCTAACTACAAGCTGGGTTAACCGCGACCCTGGAAGGTATATGACACAAGACATTCACCAGCATCGCATCCTGATACTGGATTTCGGCTCACAGTACACCCAACTGATTGCCCGTCGCGTCCGTGAAATCGGCGTTTACTGCGAAATCTGGCCCTGGGACGTTGAAGCCGAAGAAATTACCGGCTTTCAGCCACGTGGCATTATTCTTTCAGGTGGCCCGGAATCAGCAACCACTGAGGAAGGTCCCAGAGCGCCGGACGGCATATTTGAGTTAGAGGTACCGGTGCTGGGTATCTGCTATGGCCTGCACACCATGGCGGCGCAACTGGGCGGAAAGGTTGAGCCATCTGACGAAAAGGAATTTGGCTATGCAGAGGTAGAACTGACCCGCCCGTCAGCGCTTTTTGATGGCATCTCGGACCGTGACACCCAAGAGGGTGGGGAGCAGTGGCTGGATGTATGGATGAGCCATGGCGATAAAGTTACCAGCCTGCCGCAGGGCTTTGAGCTGATTGCCCGTTCCGAGTCTGCACCGGTTTGCGCGATTGCGGATGAAGCGCGCCGGTTCTACGGCGTACAGTTCCATCCTGAAGTCACGCACACCAGCAGTGGGCTGCAGATATTGCAACGCTTTGTAGTTGACATATGTGCCTGCGATGCCCGCTGGACGGCTGCCAATATTATCGAAGACGCTATCGCAAACGTGCGCCGAGACGTTGGCGAAGAGCATGTGCTGTTGGGCTTGTCAGGTGGTGTTGATTCCAGCGTAGTTGCTGTCTTGTTGCATGAGGCGATCGGTGACCAGCTGACCTGTATTTTTGTGGATACGGGCCTGTTACGCTACCAGGAAGGTGACCAGGTCATGGAGACCTTTGCCCGCCATATGGGCGTGCATGTCATCCGGGTTAATGCACGTGAGCGCTTTCTGGCTGGCCTTGCGGGTGTTGAGGATCCGGAGCAGAAGCGTAAGGTTATTGGCAACCTGTTTATCGATATTTTCGAAGAGCAGGCAAAAGCCTGCACGCGTTCGGACGGGCAGGTTAAATGGCTGGCACAGGGTACGATTTACCCGGATGTCATTGAGTCGGCAGGCAGTCGCACCGGCAAGGCCCATGTGATCAAGTCGCACCACAATGTAGGCGGCCTGCCTGATTACATGCAGATGCAGTTGGTTGAGCCTTTACGTGAACTGTTCAAAGACGAGGTGCGCCGCATCGGTGTTGAGCTTGGGTTGGCAGCAGAAATGGTCAACCGGCATCCATTTCCCGGCCCGGGACTGGGTGTACGCATCCTCGGCGAGGTTCGTGAAGAATACCTGGAGCCATTGGCCCGTGCCGATCAGATATTTATCGATGAACTGCGCAACCACGGCCTGTACGACAAGGTAAGCCAGGCCTTTGCGGTATTCCTACCGGTTAAGTCGGTAGGAGTAGTGGGTGATCAGCGGCGCTATGAGTGGGTGGTTGCATTACGGGCGGTGGAGACTGTCGACTTCATGACCGCCATTTGGGCAAGACTGCCTTATGATTTTCTTGAGAAGGTATCTTTAAGGATAATCAATGAGATAACTGGTGTATCTCGAGTAGTTTATGATATATCGGGCAAGCCTCCTGCGACCATTGAGTGGGAGTGACAGCGGCTAATTCATTTGCCGAGGCATCGCTGCCCATCCACCAGCCAGGCTTTTGGTGCCCAATCGGCCTGCCTGACGTAGCCGGGCTCTACCAATGCAAAAAATAACCAACGGTCATTGAACAGCCAGGTATCTCCGGAAGCCACGATACGGCCCTGGCTGGTAATCAGAAATGGTGTCGATGAAGCCGGTACCTCCTCGCCACTAAAAGCCCCCGCAACAAAAGCCCGTATGGTTTGCTCCGGTCGGGTGTTGGGCAGTTTGCTGAAGCCATCCAGGTGCGCTTCAACACCGGTCACTGATTCTTTGCAGACGACCTGCATGTCTTGTCCCCGGTACTCATCGTAAGGTCCGATTTGCCACAACGCGCCCGTGTTGTTGTCAAGCTTCAACTGGGTACGGTTCTCGGCCACCAGCGGCGCAAGTTTCAGGCGGCTCTCGTCAAGGACTTCCAGCTGCCTGTGCAGGTAGGAGTTTGCAATTCTCGAGCGTGGTATCAATGCAGCGGAGGACTGAAGATCGATGCCATCTGCTTGCAATGATTGGGAAGTTATACCCAGCGTAGCCAGCAGGGTGGGCAGAATATCGATGGTCATGGCGGGATTGGTTTGCCGCCTGCCAGTATGCTGGCCGGGGAATTTGATCAGCAAGGGTACCCTTAGCATCGCTGCAGCGTTGTTGTCAGTGAGCCCCCGGCGCCGGTCATTCAGTGCAAAATTTATACCGTGATCCGCAACCACCACGATCATGCTGTCATCCAGCATGTCCTGTTGTTGCAAATGATCGAGCAAGCTACCCAACAGGCGGTCGGCATATTGCGTTTGCAGGAAATGCCGTTGCTTACCGCTGACAATACTCCACTCCACATCACCCCACTGTTGTTTGTGCAGGCCCCGCAACCACTGGAGGCCATAGTTCTCGCCGTCGGGTAAATATGCCAGTGGTTCATGGGGGAACAGGATGTGCATAAAATTCAGACCCGGTCGTTCACCCTTCTGAATCGAAGCAATGAAACGCCTGAAATAACCTGGCCGGTCGATCGTGGTTTGCTGACCCGCGTACTCCAGCCACCCATCAGGAAAGAACACCTGTCGCTCAGCAAAAAAACCGCTCCAGTTATTGGTAACCACCGGCAACTGTGCGATCCAGCGGTCGGGCGTGATGCGATGCAGGTAGATGGCTGTCAGATCCAGCAGCAATGCCTTGAACCGGGTACCCATGCCAGGTCCGGAACGGGGGCATAGTGAAGTCGGGCACAGGCGTGTAACGGTTTCTGCAACATTGTATCGGTAGCGTTGACCCAGCATGGTAAAGAGATTGAATGGGTGTTCCGCGACGGTCAGTTCAGAATCTTCTTCACCGGCAAAGCGACCCGTCAGAATGGAAGGCACGGCATCAGCCGTACCGTCGGACACGGATGTGGTGTTGACATACCAGTTGGAGATGGACTGTAAGCGTGCAAAACCAGGGAACAACTCCTGGTCGATCTGCAGGTCACTATTCAGCAGCGTGGCCAGAGGCAGTTCGTCGAGGATAATAAAGACAATGTCTGGAAGTGGCTTGCCGGTCGCCTGGTGTTCGGGTGAGAGCGCAGCGAACGTATCGACCTGCTCGGTAGCACGGGCGCCAAACAGAAACCATAACGGGAACAATACCGCCACTGCGGCCAGTACAAGTGTGAGCGTTTGCCAGCGGGTAAACAGCAGAAGCCAGGCTAGCGTGCAGCCCGTGGCCGCCGTCAGACCGATAAACAACAGCCAGTGATCACCGAGACTGCTTTGCAATAACTGTGCTGCAAACAGCGCAATAAACACGCTGCTGACCGCCCAGCACCAGAGGGAGGCATAGAGCGGCCAACGTCGCCACGCCAACCAACCTGGTAGTGCCAGAGCCAGCGGGATGAGCAGACTCAATACGCTGGTGAGCGCCCAAACGTCAGCAGCCGTATTTTGACGGGCCAACAGGAAAACGGGTGTGGCCAGCAACAGGTTGTACACGGGTTGCGCGAGGGCAAAACCCGCCAGCGCGAACGGCAGCAGCAAAAGGTTGGATCTGTTTTGGGTCGGGCGCATCGCTTGGTAAAGTATATGATCCAACAATGGAAAGAAAAAAGAGTCTGCATATTACACAGAGATCAATGGTGAATGTAAGTTAATATGCACGACGAAAATGAACCGTGGAGAGGGAAATTGACACCTGTTGGCAGAAGTGAAAGCCATGAGCAGCAGTACGGCGTTGCAGTTGAATGATGCCTGAACGCGCGCTCAGTGTGCATGATGCCAGACACATGGCAGAGGCTCTGCGGTTGGCAGAAAAAGCAGCCTGCGAGGGAGAGGTCCCGGTCGGCGCAGTGATTGTACACAATGGCGAAATTGTCGGCCGTGGCTGGAATCGTAATATCGCTTCTCACGACCCCTCTGCACATGCTGAGATCATGGCCATGCGCGAGGCTGGTAAAACATTGGGTAATCACCGCCTGAAGGATTGCACTCTTTACGCCACGCTTGAGCCTTGCATGATGTGCGCAGGCGCCATGATCCACGCCCGTCTGTTGCGTATTGTTTATGCCGCAAGTGATCCGAAAACCGGTGCGGCGGGTGGAAAGTTTGACCTTTTACTCAATCCTGCCCACAATCACGCTCCAGTAGTGGTTGGCGGTTGCCTGGCGGATGAAAGTTCTGCCTTGTTGAAGGGGTTTTTCCGCCAGCGGAGATGAGCCAAAACACTTGCAGGCCCGGTTGGGCTGTTTGAAGAGACTGAACACCATGAGAATATTCATCACCATTTTGTTGCTGTTAATGTGCGCTGACGCAGTGGCCTACCTTGATCCTGGCACCGGCAGCATGCTGTTGCAGGTTATTCTCGGTGGTGTTGCTGCCGTGGGTGTGGCGGTCAAGTTGTACTGGCATAAGCTGAGGGTCGCGCTTGGCGCGGCAAAGAAGGAAGATCCTGAAGACGGATCAGACTGAATCATTGATGGGTAACCCAAAGGCAACGGTCAATGCTGGCTCATTCCGCGATCGTGACGGCCGCGTATATCACTACCAGGAGCGAATATTTCGGGGCTTGAGTGCGTCAGCGCTTGAAAACTACCGGCAACTGCGGCAAAAGCCTTTTTATCAAAGGCTGGCCGAATCAGGCAAGGTCATCGGTACGCGGGAAGTTGCAGTTGAGGAGAACCCGCTGCCGGAAGAGATTCAATCGCAGTGGACCGGATTCCTTGAGCATGATGCGGTGCCAGTGGTCAGTTACCCGTACGAATGGACCTTCAGCATGCTTAAGGCGGCGGCGAGCCTGCAATTACAGCTGGTTGAACAGGCAGTCAGCAGCGGTTTCACTCTGAAGGACGCCACGCCCTATAACGTGCAATTTGTCGACCGGAAAGCGGTGTTTATTGATATTCCGTCTTTTGAGCCGTTGCAACAAGGCGAGCCCTGGTCAGGTTACCGGCAGTTTTGTGAAATGTTCCTGTTCCCCTTGTTCCTGCAGGCCTACAAAGGCTGCAATTTTCAGCCCTTCATGCGTGCGGCCATCAACGGTATTGATGTGCAGACAGCAGCAGCACTGTTTGGATTCCGTGACCGGTTCCGCAAGGGCGTGATGAGCCATGTCTGGTTGCAGGCCAAGCTGGACCGACGTTATGGCGGGTCATCAGAAAATGTTCGTTCCAGCCTCAAATCTGCGGGCTTCAACCGCGAACTGATCCTTGTAAATGTGCGGAAAATGCAGAAACTGGTGCAGAAACTTGAGTGGGAAGCCAGCGGTTCGGAGTGGGGTGACTACAGCGAGTTTCATAATTATTCAGAAGACGACCATGTCCGCAAAGAAAAATTTATTCGCGCTGCCATAGCGACAGAGAAACCCGCCGTGGTGTGGGATATCGGCTGCAATACCGGTCAGTTCTCGCGTATTGCTGCTGCAGGGTGCCGGCAGGTGCTGGCCATGGATATCGACCATGTTGCTGTGGAACGATTATTCCTGGATAAAGATACACAGGATAATATTCTGCCACTGTTGCAAAACGTGGCAGACCCTTCGCCAAATTGGGGCTGGCGGAATTGCGAACGGGGTGATTTACAGTCCCGCAGCCGGCCCGACATGGTGTTGTGTCTGGCGTTGATTCACCACGTGGTGATAACGGCCAATATTCCATTGGCAGAGTTCATAGACTGGTTGGCCGGCCTGACGGACAGGCTGGTGATCGAGTACGTTTCGCGCAAGGATGACAAGGTCAAAACCTTATTGCGCAACAAGGAAGACAAATACCAGGATTACAGCCGTGAGTCGCTGGAGGAAAACCTGGCGAGGCATTTCAGGATAGTTCAGCAGCAAGAAGTGAACAATGGTGACCGAACGTTATATTTGTGCGTCAAATCATCGCTCTGACCAAGGTATTTAGCCCCGCGTGCTGTTTAGTCTGACTGCTCGAATTCGATGGAGTAAAAGGCAACAGCCAGATCACGGATGTCATTACCAACTCCGAGCGATTTGGGTGATTGGGCATCCGGCAGCTTAAAACTGATAAGCGTGTTGCCGCTCCTGGCAAACAGTTCTGGTTTCAAGACCAACTCTACGGTTTGAAATTTACTGGTGCCGATGGACCACACCCCCACTTTTTCTTCACCAACGTAAACGATGACTCTCTGATGGTCCAGCTTCCCCGGGGCGAGCATGGGCTTGACGACCGCACGCATGGTCACCGGCTTGCTCACTTCCGGGAACTGGATAGCAAGGCTGGTTTCATTACCTTCTGTCCACAGAATTTTATCGGCGGTGGTCGTAGCCCAACCCGTTACTTGAAACGGCCGTGAATTGCCACGTTTGCCGAAGCTGATCCGTGTACCCCACAAATAGCTGTTGGCACCATCAACCACCGGTATCGTGTAAGAACCGAGGTCTTTCCATGATGAGAGTTGGTAGACGCTTCCACTGATCTTGTGCGTTGTCATTTCATCAAAAGAGTCCCTGGAGGCAGCTTCGTTGCGGTGCATTAAGCTGTGATAGTAGTAGCGATTCGAATCACCATTCGGGGACTCTGCAAACATTGAGTTACCTGGGAATATGCTGGTGTGGCCAAGTTGCTGAGCGACTGTGGCAGGTATATCCAATAGCTGGGCGTGTCTCTGGGAGATTTGAAAGTCATCGGTGGCATTGAGTGGCTTGACTAACATCAGCGGGATGGGGTTGCCCCACACATTGAACAGGGCTTCGGAACTTTTGACTTTCCCCCCATTTTCCCCTGTTAGTGAGAACGAAACGCCACCACCATGATCCCCATGAATGAGCAGCAGAGAATTGTCGTAAATCCCCGCAGCCCTTAGCTGGTCAAGGAAAGCAGCGACTGTCTGCAGAATGCAGAACGACTGCTGCAAAAAGGCTTTCTTGCTGTACTCAAGTGTGGTCCCGGAAAACTCACAATCCTGTTTTGAGACAAAGGGAGGATGAGGGCTGACCAGGTGGATGAACTTGTACTTTGGCTTGCCCGGCACGACGGTCATCTTATTTTGCAGGTCAGTAAAAAAAGCGCTGTGCGAAAAGTGCTCAAATTGCCGGGCTGGATTTGCTACCAGCTTGGCAGACAAAAGCCAGCTGCCAGATCTGTAGATCATGTCCTTCAGGAAATGTGGCATGGCCCGGTAAAGAGATATATCGAGCAGCAGCATGGCCATGCTGAAGCGTGCTTCTTTCTCATTGGTGTAAGGGGTCGGAATGCGATAGTAGTTGGTAAAGAACGAGCGTGGGGGGTTCCACCAGAGTGGCGTCGCCACATCGACACCGTACCCCATGCCGGCAAGAAAACTGTACAGGTTGTCACCCTTCAAGGTTGTTTCCAGATATCTGGATATAGGTTGCTTGTTCAGGAACGCTGTACCGGTCAGGGCTGCGGGTATGCTCAAATAGGTAACGTCAGTGGTTGTGGTCGTATCCCTGAAAAAAGTAAAACCCTGGAAGGAGGCCTTCAGGTCCGGGTGCTCACTCAGGATTTCTTCAAAGATACTTGCCTGGAAGCCATCAAGAACTATCTGTATTACGTTGTTGTCACTGGAAAACTCTGCCAGTCCGCCGGGAAAAGAGAATTCTGTAGTAGTTGGGTTCTCGAAATTTCTGTTGTAGACCGAAACTACACCGATAACCTGGAACACGATCAGGACTGTACAAATTTTCCAGCCTTGAACAGCCAGCCAATGACGTTGTCTGATGGCCAGGCCCGCCAGTGTGAGCCAAAGCATCACATCAACTACACTGCGCCATCTTGCTGAGAAATCCAGCTGTGAGCCGTCCAGGATGCCTGTATTCCAAAGCAACAGGTTGCCGTGAATATAAGTCATGACACCGAGCAATATGACGACCGCGTTGAAATGGCGGCCCGCGTTTTTACCAAAAGCGGTTAGCAGCAGCGCTGCTGTTACTGTAATCGCCAGGCCAGGAAGAAAGTATTGATACAGGGCAGTGGTGTACGGAACCAGGAATTCACCCCGGTTTTCATTGAACACCAGAAATGTTCCGAAAATGAAAACATTGAGGCCCAGAAGCAATATCGGCGAAATAGCGGGAAGTATTCGTCGGAAGGCATCTGCAACCGGGTTCCGGCTTTCAAGCATAGGTTGCTTTCTCCTGGGCTGTGTGTGGTCAGAAGTAAAAAAACTGCAATCAGGAATATGACCGAAAAATTGTAGCACGGAGCAGGAAGGGAAGGCACATCCCGCCAGACTAGACCCGTGAGTGTAAATATTCCGGGTTCGGGGCTTTCAGCGGTCGATGCAATAGCGCTAGAATGGAAGGCATTATTCACCCGAGGAACTTTCCATGAGCGATAACACATTAAAGCCGGGTGTCGTCACCGGCGAAGGCTATAAGACACTGGTTGAAGCTGCCAAGTCAGGTGGCTATGCACTACCGGCAGTTAATGTTACCGGCACCAACACGATCAATGCGGTTATGGAAGCAGCGGCAGAGGCCAATTCCGACATCATTATTCAGCTGTCCAACAGTGGTGGCCAGTTTTACGCGGGCCGTGGCATCAAGGATGCCTTTAAGGCGAAAGTGGTCGGTTCCGTTGCCGCAGCGCAACATGTGCACCTGCTCGCCGAGTACTACGGCATTTGTGTGGCCATGCACACCGACCATGCCAACAAAGCGCTGATCCCGTGGATTGAGGCACTGCTGGATGAGGGTGAAAAATATTACCAGCAACACGGCAAGCCACTGTACAGCTCACATATGCTGGATCTTTCTGCCGACCCCATCGATTTTAATCTCAGCGAAAGTGCACGCTTGCTGGAGCGCATGGCAAAGATTGACATGTCGCTGGAAATCGAGCTGGGTGTCACCGGTGGTGAAGAGGATGGTATCGGCAGTGAGTTTGAAGAAGGTGCCGACAATTCCAAGCTGTATACGCAACCTGAAGACGTTCTGCGGGCGTATGAGTTGCTGAACCCCATTGGTCATTTCTCGGTGGCGGCATCATTCGGCAATGTGCATGGCGTTTACAAGCCAGGAAACGTGAAATTGCGGCCTGAGATTCTGAAAAACTCACAGGCACTGGTGCAACAGACCTGCGGCACGGGTAATAACCCGTTGCACCTGGTATTCCACGGGGGATCCGGTTCTGAAAAGGCCAAGATTCACGAGGCCGTAGGCTATGGCGTGTTCAAGATGAACATCGATACCGACACCCAGTTTGCATTCTCAAAACCAGTCGGAAAATTCGTGCACGAACACGCACGGGCATTTGCATACCAGGTGGACCCGGAAGATGGGACGCCGTACAAGAAGCAATATGACCCAAGGGCCTACTTGCGCCTTGGTGAAGAAGGTATTGTGGCACGCTTGCTGGAAGCCTGTGAGGATCTTGGTTCCAGAGGCAAATCTATTGCGCGTGGCTGAATTTTTTCAGCCATCCGTCCAGAACAAGGCTGGGCCTGACCGCCCGGCCGCCTGTTCATCCAGTAATCCGCTTAAAGTGTCGCCATGCCTCTTGTAGAACATCTTGATTTGCCAACTTTCGCCCGCCTGCGCAAGCAGGGTCATGAGGTGCTGCCGCTGGATCGGGCAGTTCACCAGGATATCCGTGAACTGCATATTGGTTTTTTGAACATGATGCCGGATGCGGCACTGGAAGCCACCGAGCGCCAGTTCATCCGACTGGTGGGCAATTGCAACCGCATCGCACAATTATATGTGTATCCGTTCTCGCTACCTGAACTGTCACGCAGCGATGCCAGCCGGAAATATATCGAACGTTACTACTGTAATTTTGCCGATATCAAAAAGCAGGGGCTTGATGCGCTGATTATTACCGGTGCCAATGTTGCCAATCCCAGCCTGGAACAGGAGTCGTTCTGGGAGCCGTTAATGGAGGTGGTGCGCTGGGCAGACCAAAACGTGGCATCGACCTTATGCTCTTGCCTGGCAACCCATGCGCTACTGAAGTATTTGTATGGTATTGAGCGCGAGCCTTTGCCACAGAAACGCTGGGGGGTATACAGCCATCGAATTTCCAGACCTGGGCACCCGTTATTGCGCGATATCAATACCCGTTTTGATGTGCCGCATTCACGTCACAATGAGATATCCCGGCAGCAACTCGAAGGTGCTGGCCTGACCGTACTGGTCGAGAGTGAAGCGGGAGGGGTGCACATGGCCGTCAGTCCCGATCAGTTTCGCACCATCTATTTTCAGGGCCACCCGGAATACGACCGCGTCAGCCTGCTCAAGGAGTACAAGCGGGAAGTGTTGCGTTACGCAGCGGGGGAACTGTCGCAGCCGCCACCTTTACCTGAGTTTTATTTCTCAGCTGAGGCTGAGAAAATCGCAAAAGCTATTGTCGCTGAGCTGGCTTTAGGCGGTGTGGGTGGGCCGGAAAGGCTTGAACAACTTGAAGCACAGTTGGAGGCCGCGCTGGACAATACCTGGGGTGACACCGCCAAGGCTGTGGTCAACAACTGGCTGGGGCTGGTCTACCAGGTCACCAACCTGGACCGGACCAAACAGTTCATGGAACACCTTGATGCCGATGACCCTCTGCAGATCAACTCCCGTAGCGAACTGAAAACCGGCGTTTAATGGGATAGGGGAACACGTCAGTCTGACGGCCCGCGAGAATATCCTCTTTCATACTGTTCCACCAATCTGCCTCCAATAAATCCGCATGATCTTCTTTGAATAGCGCAAGATCCTGCTGGTTGGCGAAGAAGAACGGTGCAAATGATTCCGGGAACACGTCGTGTGGCCCGATTGAATACCAGGGCGTGTCCGAAATTTCATCCTCGTAGCTGCGTGCCGGTGGAATATGGCGGAAATTGCAGTCCGTGATGTAACTGATTTCATCGTAGTCGTAAAACACCACACGCTCTGTCCTGGTAACACCGAAGTTTTTCTTCAACATATCACCCGGGAAGATATTCGCACCGGCAAGATCCCGGATCGCCTGGCCGAAATCCCTAATTGCCCGGCGTCGCATGGCCGGTGAGGAGGCATGTGCCAGGTAGCGGTCAAGCGGCTCCATGCGGCGTTCGATATAGATATGCTCGATGATCAGGTTCTCGCCGACAATTTCAAGTGAGCTTTCAGCCGTTGCGTTCAGTTCATCCATCAAGGCGGGGTCGATGCGATTGAGGGGAATGGCGACATTGGAGTATTCCAGCGTATCGGCCATTCTGCCAACCCGGTCATGAAACTTAACCAGTTGGTACTTACCCTGCACATCTTCGCGTGAAGAGGTTTTGGGTGGGTAGAAGCGGTCCCTGATCAACTTGAATACGAATGGAAAAGAGGGCAGTGTGAACACCAGCATAACCATGCCGCGCACACCGGGCGCAATCTGGAAATTATCCTGGGAATGGCGCAGGTGAAATTGCATTTCCCGGTAGAACAGGGTTTTGGCCTGCTTCTGCAGGCCCAGCATCGCGTACAGATCAACCTGCGACTTGCCCGGCATGATGGACAGCAGGAAGTTCACATAGGCGGAAGGAACCTCCATGTGGACCATGAAGTAAGCCCGTGAAAAGCTGAAAACAATGGCAACGTCCTTGTCCCGCATCAGGGCGGTGTCAACAAACACCTTGCCACTCTTATCCTGCATCAGCGGAATAATCAAAGCCTGAGTGCGGTCGCCATTGATGATGCGGCAGACGATATAAGCGGCCTTGTTACGGAAGAACAAGGAAGTCAGTACTTGTATCTGGTGGCTTGGGAGTGCCTTCCAGGTTTTGGCGCGGTGCTTGATGATGGTTTGTTCAAGGCGGCGTATGTCGCGGCGCAGGTTCTGGAATGAGTTGTTGATGTTAAAACCGGTCAGAATTTGCAGCAGGCAACGGCGTAAGCCGTGTGTTGGTGGGTAATAGCTGCGATAAGTCGGGCTGGATCCGTGCAGGTGCTCGACACTCAATGCCGGCCGCCAGAAAATATTTCTGTTATTATAGTAATCTCTATGAAGAACTCTGCAGGCTACTGAATTATAAAATGTTTCAGCACACTCAGACTGAAGGTGATTCATCACTATGGTGATATAGGCTGACTTGATGTCAGGCCACCACCGGGCATTCTTTGCTGCACCTGGAAAGTGCTTATTCAGTATTTCTACCGTTTCAGTGACCCGGGTTTCGTAACCGAGTATGCGCTCTTTGGTGGCTTCACCGACCCGTGCCCAGTCGGCCCGCTCAAAACAGGTCATGGCCTCATTGCTGAATTCCCGGAACCGGTGATAGTGTTTTTCGAATCCATCCAGGATGGTCCGTGCAATGGCCTGCGCGTCACTGGACGTGATCTCGCTGGTTGTTTGTGTACCGATTTTGCTTACAACCTCATTCATATTGCTAAGGTATCATTTTCCGGGTTCTGTGCCAGCCAAAAAATGCTTCTCGGCGTTCCAGGTCATGGCGATCAGGGCAATCGCTATCACGCAGGCTGCAGTGATCAGCATAAAACCGGCATCCCAACCAGCCCGGTCTACCAGCATACCGATGACAATATTTGCACTGACAGCGCCTCCCACGTAGCCAAACAGCCCTGTGAACCCCGCCGCGGTACCGGCCGCCTTCTTGGGAACCAGGTCCAGTGCGTGCACGCCAATGAGCATGACCGGGCCGTAGATCAGGAAGCCGATTCCAATCAGCATGGTTATATCGACAGCGGGGTTTCCGGGTGGGTTTAGCCAGTAGACCAGGATGCAAAGCAAGGTCAGCAGCAGGTAAATAATGCTGGCAGGCGCACGGCGCCCACCAAAAACCTTATCTGACAGGTAACCGCAGAGCAGAGTTCCGGGTATGCCGGCCCATTCGTACATGGCATAAGCCCACCCGGATTCTGTAAAAGAGAAGCCTTTGACTTCACCAAGGTAGGTCGGTGCCCAGTCCAGCACGCCATAGCGAACCAGGTAGACAAATGCATTGGCGATGGCGATGGCCCACAACAGGCGGTTGTTCAGTACATATCGCAGAAATATATCCCGTGCAGAGAACTCGTGCTCATGCTCCTCGGCGTAAGCAAATGCTTTTGGATAGTCATTCTTGTAGGCTTCGATGGGCGGCAAACCCTGCGACTGCGGGGTATCACGAACGGTCGTCCAGATAAACAGCGCAATGGCCAAGGCTACAAAGCCATGCAAATACAAAATAGCATGCCAGTCGGCAAATATGGCCATCGCCAGAATCGCCAGTGGCCCGACCAACCCGCCGCCAACATTGTGTGCCACATTCCAGAAAGCCATCCGGGTACCGCGTTCGCTGCAGGAGAACCAGTGCACCATCGTACGGCCACAGGGTGGCCAACCCATGCCCTGAAACCAACCATTGGCCAGTAGCAGTGCGAACATAATCCCGACACTGCTGGTGGCGGCAGGCACCAACCCCATGGTGATCATGACCAGCGCGCTCATGGTCAGGCCGGTGGCCATGAAATAACGTGCGTTGCTGCGGTCTGAAACACTGCCCATGATGAACTTTGAAAGCCCGTAAGCGATGGCGACGCCCGACAGGGCAAAACCGAGTTGGGTTCGTGAGTAGCCCGCTTCTATCAGGTAAGGCATGGCCAGGGAGAAGTTCTTTCGGACCAGGTAGTAACCGGCATAGCCGACAAAGATACCGATATAAACCTGCCACCTGAGCCGTTTGTAGTGCGTATCGATATGCGCATTCGGCACCGCTGCGCGGTGGGGCGGGGGCTTGAAAAAGCCGATCATTGGCCTGGCTGTATCTCCGCCACCACCCTGAGGCCAAGGTCTGGGTAATCAGTAATCAGGCCATCCACGCCCAGGTCAAGCAGGCTCCGCATACTTGGCTCATCATTGACGGTCCAGGGGATGACCTGCATGCCCAGCGCGTGGGCGGCTGTTATGAGCTTTTTGTCCACCAGTGCGGAGTCGGGGCTGTAGATATCCGGGGTAAAGCTCAGTCGCCTGAGGTTGGTCTCAAAGCCGTTGTGGTTTTCCACCAGTAATACGAGGGAGACCTGTGGGTCAATCACGTGGGCAGCTTCCAGCGCACGGGGGTCGAATGACTGGATGCTGGTGCGCTCTACTACATTGTTCTGCTGCAGGAGGTCATACAGTAAGCGGGCGTACTGGCCGACTTCAGGATGAAATAGACCATCACCACGGGGGTCGGATTTGATCTCTATATTAAACCGTACCGGCTGGCGACCGCTGGCGGCCGTCCGTAAGCGTACTGCTTCGAACATGTCATTCAGCAGGGGCTTGGCGACCTTCATGGGCCGCTGTTGCGGGAACCTGGGGTGGCCACGGCTGCCACAATCATAGCTGGCGACCTCATCATCACTCATGGTGTAGATCTTGAGAGACTTTTCTTCCTGCACGCTAACTTTGCGGCCGTCGGCATGGGAGCATATTTCCGCTGACATCCACGGTTCGTGCGAGACGTAAACATGCCCCTCTGCATTGATGACAGCATCCATTTCCAGTGTGGTGACACCTGCGTCCAGCGCATACAGGAAAGCGGGAATGGTGTTTTCCGGTAGCAGGCCACGCGCGCCACGATGCCCTTGCAAGTCGATAGAGGATGGCCTGGGTGGGCTATCGGTCGAGGAGTTTTCAGGGCTTGCGGTTAATGGCAGCATGGTCATGGCCAGTACCAGGAGTGGCAGTAAAAGTTTCTGTTTCATGGGCGGATTATTGCATATCCGCTTGCAAAAGAACGTAATGCCGGGCACCCAAAGCCCAGCCTCGCAGATCTTGCATCAGGGTAAAGCGTAATTTACCCACAGACCGAAATTGCGTCCGGGGGCATCTATACCTGATGCGTGTTCGCGGTATCTCTTATCCGTCAGGTTTTCCAGTCTCAGCCACAGGTTTTGAGTCATCAGGCGAATTCAAATAGTGATCGGGAACAAGGTCTATTTTGCCATAAAACAGCCATTGGCTGAGTAAAACGGGTGCCGGCCAGGTTTAACCGCAAGCGCAACAAAGCTTATACTATGACGTTCTGTTATATGGGGCGGGAGCCAGCAGTGACGAATGTATTGACCCTCAGACAACCGGGCGCTTCAAAAGACCGTGGCCTGGAGCGCAACCCCGGCATGGAATATACGCCGGAGTTGTTTGCCGGCTTGCGCATCAATCGAAGTGCCGTGGAACGACGTGCGGGCACCATTGCCAGACGCCGTTCGATAAAAAAAGACCACCAGACGGCCTGGCTGCTTAAGGCGTTAAGCTGTATCGATCTGACAACGCTGGCGGGTGACGACACACCCGGTAAAGTCAAACGCCTGTGCCGGAAGGCCCGCCAACCGGTGCGCAAGGACATTCTTGCCGGCCTGGGTGTGGCAGATTTGAACATTCATACCGGCGCAGTCTGTGTTTACCACAACCTGATCGAAGTAGCGGTCAGTGAGCTGGAGGGTTCAGGTATTCCGGTCGCCGCTGTATCTACAGGGTTCCCTGCGGGTCAGATACCGTTGAAAATGAAGCTGGCACAAATTCACGCCTCAGTAGCTGCCGGCGCCAAGGAGATTGATATCGTCATCAGCCGCGCGAAGGTACTGACCGGTGACTGGAAAGGCCTGTACGAAGAGGTCAAAGCCTACCGCGAAGCCTGTGGTGACGCACATATCAAAACCATTCTGGCGACCGGTGAGCTTGCCACCCTGACCAACGTCGCGAAAGCCAGTTGGGTTTGCATGATGGCAGGTGCAGATTTTATCAAAACCAGTACCGGCAAAGAGTCGGTTAATGCCACCCTGCCGTTCAGCCTGGTGATGGTGCGCGCGATACGCGAATACCACCACCTGACCGGCTATAAAGTAGGCTATAAGCCCGCCGGTGGTATCAGTAAAGCCAAGGATGCCATTGCTTACCTGGTGCTGATTAAAGAAGAACTGGGCAATGACTGGTTGGGGCCGCATCTTTTTCGTTTCGGCGCCAGCAGCCTGTTGGGTGATATCGAACGCCAGCTTGAACATCGCCTGACGGGTAAATACTCGGCCCAGTACCGCCACCCCATGAGCTAATCACCTGTTGAATAGAAACCGCAGAGCAATTACCGGAACGAATTTATGAGCATCAAAGAAATTTTCGCCAGCATGGACTACGGCAAGGCACCGGAAAGCACTGCGATGGCAGAACAATGGTATGCGGCCCGCGACAACAAGCTGCTGCACTTTGCCGGTGGGCAGTGGCAGCAACCCGCCAGCGGTGAATTTTTTGAAACCCGCGACCCCGCAACGGGAGCGGTGCTGGCACAGGTCGCAGACGGCGCGCAGGAAGATACCGACCGCGCCGTGGCAGCAGCATCAAAAGCCGCACCCGGATGGGCGGCACTAAGCGGTCATCAGCGTGCTCGCTACCTGTATGCCATTGCACGTCAGGTGCAGAAGCACAGTCGTTTGTTCGCAGTATTGGAAAGCCTCGATAACGGCAAGCCGATTCGCGAATCACGGGATATTGATATTCCGCTGGTGGCGCGGCATTTTTACTATCACGCGGGTTGGGCACAGGTCCGCGACCGTGAACTACCCGGCTTCCAGCCTTTGGGTGTGGTGGGTCAGATTATCCCGTGGAATTTTCCGCTGTTGATGGCTTCCTGGAAAGTGGCTCCGGCGCTGGCCATGGGAAATACGGTGGTATTGAAGCCCGCCGAATTCACCTCTTCTACAGCTGTTTTGCTGGCAGAGATATGTGCAGAGGTCGGTTTGCCTGCCGGTGTGTTCAACCTGCTGTTGGGTGACGGCAAGGCCGGCCAGGCACTGGTTGCCCACCCTGAAGTGAAGAAGATTGCCTTCACCGGTTCGACTGAGGTTGGCCGGATACTGCGTAAGGCGACAGCGGGCACGGGCAAAAAACTGACCCTGGAACTGGGGGGTAAATCGCCATTTATTGTTTACGAAGACGCTGACCTCGACAGTGTGGTTGAGGGCCTGGTGGATGCGATCTGGTTTAACCAGGGGCAGGTCTGCTGTGCCGGTTCACGCTTGCTGGTGCAGGAATCAGTGGCGGCCACGCTGCTGGAGAAAGTCAAAGTACGTATGGCGAAACTGGTGGTCGGGGATTCACTCGACAAGGGTATCGATATGGGTGCTGTTGTTGATCCGGTGCAGTTACAAACCATCACTGACCTGGTCCGGCTCGGTGCACAAGAGGGTGGTGAGGTGTGGCAACCGGATTGTAAGCTGCCGGAAAATGGCTGTTTCTATCCGCCAACCCTGATTACTGATGTTCAGCCCGCTTCAACGCTGGCGCAGGAAGAGATTTTTGGCCCGGTACTGGTTGCCATGACCTTCCGTACGCCGGCCGAAGCGGTCGCATTGGCCAACAACAGCCGTTACGGGCTGGCTGCGAGTGTCTGGACAGAGAATATTAACCTGGCGCTGGATGTGGCGCCGAAACTCAAGGCTGGCTCAGTATGGATAAACTGCACCAATGCCTTTGATGCGGCAGCGGGCTTCGGTGGTTACCGGGAATCAGGCTTTGGCCGCGAAGGTGGCAGGGAAGGCCTGTATGAATACCTGAAAGCGGATTGGGAGACTGCCTTGCACGCCCAGGCTGTTTATCCGCTATCGGGGGCATCACCCACCGAAAAACAATCAACCGCTGTTTCCATCGACCGTACCGCAAAGCTTTATATCGGTGGCAGGCAGGTCAGGCCTGATGGCGGGTACAGCCTGCAGGCCTATGATGCGGCGGGCAGGGTAGTGGCCGAATACCCAAAGGGTGCGCGAAAAGATATTCGCGACGCAGTCGAGGCTGCCTGCAAGGCGGAAGGCTGGACGCTGACCACAGCGCATAATCGTGCTCAGGTGCTGTATTTTATCGCTGAGAACCTCGAAGCTCGCGGTGCAGAGTTCACGCGCCGTATTGCGCAACTGAGTGGTAAGGACGAAGCGGGTGCGGGTGCGGAACTAGCACTGTGCATCGAGCGCATTTATACCTATGCGGCAATGACAGACAAGTACGACAGCCAGGTACATTCGACACCGTTTCGTAACGTCACGCTGGCCATGAAAGAGGCCCTCGGCGTCATCGGCATTGTAGCGCCGCCAGAAGCCGGCCTGCTGGGCCTGCTGTCAACCATCATGCCGGCCATTGCCATGGGCAACCGGGTGGTGGTCGTGCCATCGCAGCAATATGCGCTGCTGGCCACTGACTTTTACCAGGTGCTGGATACCTCTGACTTACCTGGCGGCGTCATCAACATCATTACCGGCGACCAGCAGGAGCTGACTGCTGAGCTGGCTGGCCACTACGATATCGAAGGCCTGTGGTATTGGGGTACGGCGGAAGGCAGTCAACTGGTAGAAACCGAGGCGGCCGCTACCATGAAGCGGACCTGGGTCAATTATGGCCGTTTTCATGACTGGGAAGATTCGCAGCAGGGCGAGGGTGAGGTTTTTCTGCGCAAGGCGACTGAAATCAAGAATATCTGGATACCTTACGGTGAGTAGGGTGCTTTAGAGTTCCTCGCTGGCTTCCTCAAGGGCTTCGCTGGCTTCCAGCCATTCCCACTCGAGCGCTTCCAGCGCCGATTTTAATGTTGCCTGCATTTGTAACAGTTGGGTCATTTCTTCTTTTCGCGCAGCGTCCGTGTACAGCGATTCATCATGCAGGCTTGCGTCCAGATCTGACAGTTCAGAACGGTGCTTTTGCATACGCTTTTCGATGTTGCGAACCTTGTCCCTGTGGGGTTTCAGCTGTTGCCGGCGCTTGGCCTCCGCCTGGCGGTTCTGTTTCTTGTTAAGTTGACTTGCTGCTGAGCTGGTATCCTGCTGAGACACAGCGGTACTATCAGCATCACTGGTCTCCTGAGACCTGAGCCAGCCCGGGTAATCATCAATGGACTGCCTGAATTCGATAAGGCGGCCGTCATGCACGATGTAAAGTTCGTCGCAAACACTGCGTAGCAGATGGCGGTCGTGTGAAATAACCAGCAACGCGCCGCTGTACTCGACCAGTGCCATGCTCAATGCGTGGCGCATCTCCAGGTCGAGGTGGTTGGTTGGTTCATCCAGCAACAACAGGTTGGGTTTCTGCAACACCAGCAGCGCCAGTACAAGCCGCGCCTTTTCACCGCCAGAAAACGGTGCAACCGGCTCTTCGACACGTTCACCACGAAAGCCAAAATGGCCGAGGTGACTACGCAACTCCTGTTCCCTGCTGTCGGCTGCCAACTGCTGTACGTGCCATAACGGGCTACAGTCCATACGCAACAATTCAAGCTGGTGTTGAGCAAAATACCCCATGTGAGTGTGCTTGTGTAAAGTCCGCTTGCCGCCAAGCAGGGTGCTGCCATCTAGCAGTGTCTTGACCAGCGTTGATTTGCCCGCGCCATTGGCGCCCAGTAAACCGATTCGGTCACCCGCCCCGATCCGGAAACGGATTTGCTCGACAATGGCAGTATCACCATAGCCAATGCTCACACCTTCCAACTGGATAAGCTGCTGTGGCTGCTTATCAGGTTGTTCAAACTGGAAGTGGAAGTTGGAATCCACGTGGGCCGGTGCGATCCGGGTCATTTTTTCCAGCATTTTCAGTCTGCTTTGGGCCTGCCTCGCCTTGGTAGCTTTGTAACGGAACCTGTCAACAAAGCTCTGTATATGTTTGATTTCACGCTGTTGTTTTGTATACATAGACTGTTGTAGAGCCAGTTTCTCAGCCCGAATAGCTTCAAACTGGCTGTAGTTACCGGTGTATGTTTTTACAGATTGCTGCTCTATATGTGCAATATGTGTGCACAGGCCATCGAGAAAATCCCGGTCATGGGAGATCAGTAACAGGATGCCGCGGTAGGACTTCAGCCAGCGTTCCAGCCAGACAATGGTGGACAGATCCAGGTGGTTGGTGGGTTCATCCAGTAACAGAATATCGGAACGGCACATCAAGGCCTGGGCCAGATTCAGGCGCATGCGCCAGCCACCTGAAAATTCATTGACAGGGTTTTGTACGTCCGCTGCAGCGAAACCCAGGCCGTGCAATAACCTCGCGGCCCGTGTTTCGGCCGTGTAGCCATCGATGTCATCCATTTGCTCGTAGAGGCGATGGAGCCGGTTGTTATGTTCGCCCGCTTCCTCAAGCGTGGCAATTTCCTGTTGCAGAGCCCGCAGGCCGTGATCGCCGTCTACCACAAACTCCAATGCAGCCCGGGAAGTGGAGGGGCTTTCCTGTGCCACATGGGCAATAACATCTTTCGGGTTGACCTGCAGCTCACCAGCATCACTTTCGAGCTCACCAAGCAGCAAAGAGAATAGCGAGCTTTTGCCGCTGCCATTGACACCAATGATGCCGGTACGCTGTCCTGCGTGCGCCTGCATGGAGGCGTTTTCAAATAACAGCTTGGTACCCCGGCGGAGTTCAATTTGGTTGAATTGCAGCATCTTCGTGTTCCTTCAGGGAAAAGCATTATAGGGCAGGCAGCCGGTTTCTGCGTGGGTCGTGAAAGGGTTTGATTACCAACCTGACTTCGGGGAAAATGAATTTGCTAACGTTCGCACCCATTCCGGGAGGTTCGTAGCCACATAAATACGAGGATATCCTGTGAAGAAGAACCAGCAAGTACGGCCATTATTGGGCCGGTACTACCCCATATTAGCTGTGGCGGCCATTTTTTTGTCAGCCTGTGCAGCGCAATTAACGGTACGTAGCGATATTGACCCGGCAGCAGACTTTAGCCAGTACAAGACATTTAATTTCTTCTCACCAATGGGCATTGAAGGTGGCTTTAATTCACCGATATTCGGTGAGCACTACCGCGCTGCAATAAGCCGTGAACTGCAGGCGAGGGGCTACCGGAAAGCAGATAAGCCGGACCTGTTGATCAATGTCACCTTGCGGGTCGATGACAAGGTCAGCATACGTGGTATGTCCCGCCCATACCTGACAGGTGCCTATTATGGCAACCCCATGGGGGCGTACGCTGGATCAGCCGTTGGTGTGGGCGTCGGTGTCGGGACGCGGGCCACCAAGTCGACAGAAGTATCGATCTTTATTGATTTTGTTGACCTCGAGCGGCATCAGGTGGCCTGGCAAGGCGTGACGATGTTTAAGGCTAATGACAAGGTGGCAACACAGTTGCGCGATGCCATTTACACCTCGGTAAATAAAGTATTGGCTCAATACCCGTACAGCGTGGAGCGATAAGAGTATGTTACCCAAAAGAACCCTAATGGGCCCCGGGCCCTCGGATGTCTACCCTCAAGTGCTGGCAGCGATGGCGAGGCCAACGATCGGACACCTGGATCCGGCATTTATTGGCTTTATGGATGGGCTCAATGAACTTTTGCGTTATGCACTAAAGACCAGCAACAGTGTGACTCTGCCAATTTCCGCACCCGGATCAGCGGGCATGGAGTGTTGCCTGGTAAACCTGCTCGAACCGGGTGAAGAGATTGTTATCGCCAGCAATGGTGTATTTGCCGGCCGCATGGTTGAGATTGCGCGGCGTTGTGGCGCAGTTCCTGTGTGTGTCGAATTTGAGTGGGGAACGCCGGTAGATCCTGACAAGGTAGAAGAGGTCCTGAAAGCCCATCCGGATGCCGTAGCACTGGCTTTTGTACACTCGGAAACATCGACCGGGGTGCGCTCGGATGCAGCGGCCCTGTGCCAACTGGCACAAAACTACAATTGCCTCAGCATTGTTGACGCGGTGACCTCACTGGGTGGCATTGAGTTGCGGGTTGATGACTGGGGAATCGATGTGATCTATTCCGGTACCCAGAAGTGCCTGTCAGCACCACCCGGGCTGTCACCTGTTTCATTCAATGAAGCGGCGATGGCAAAAGTGGCAAAGCGTAAAACACCACCGCAGAGCTGGTTTCTGGACATGAACCTGCTGACCGGCTATTGGGGAGGCGGTGCAAAACGCGCCTATCACCATACCGCACCGATTAATTCACTTTATGCCCTGGACGAAGCGCTCAGGATTCTTAAAGACGAAGGGATCGAGAATTCCTGGCAGAGACACGCCAGCAATCATCGGAAGCTGCGCACCGGTATTGAAGACATGGGGCTGGAGTTTTGTGTGGAACCTGATTACCGACTGCCGCAGCTGAATGCCATAAAAGTTCCTGAAGGAACAGATGAGGCGGCTGTCAGAAGCTTCCTGCTGAACGAATATAACCTTGAAATTGGTGCAGGCCTGGGCCCACTGGCAGGCAAGATTTGGCGGATTGGCCTGATGGGCGCATCAAGCACTGAAAAGCATGTGGATTTATGTCTTGAAGCACTACAGGCGGCGCTCAGCGACCAGTAAGCTTTTTTAAGCTCTGCCAACTGACACCGGCACGCCGTTCAGGGCGGCGTTGCCGGAAAGTGAGTCAAGAAAATGCTCATCAGTGAGTATATTGGTGTTGACCCCTGCATGTTGCGTCGCCACACTCAGTTTGACACCCTCCAGGCCATGCCCCCAACCGTGCGGAATGCTGATGACGCCAGGCATCATTTCCGCTGTCAGTGAAGCTGGAATCTCAACGCTACCAACCCGCGAACGGACGATGATTTCGTCACCCTCTGCTATGCCTCTGGATTGTGCATCTTGCGGGTGGATATAGGCAAGGCAGCGTGGCTTGCCCTTGACCATGCGATAGCTGTTGTGCATCCAGGAATTATTGGTGCGGGGGTCACGTCTTCCGATCAGCAGCAGGTCAAACTCTTCCCGCTGTGGCGGCAGCTTGTCGGCTAACAGGTTGGTGCGCATCTGTTGCACAGCCTGGACAAATATTTCCGGGGCCAGGTCGATCATTTTGTCAGGGGTAAACAGCCGCCCGGGCAGACAGGGTTGCAATGGACCCAGGTCTATTCCATGTGGATTGTGCTTGAGTTTTTTCATGTCCAGATCGTGTGACTGGAAATACGGGCTCTGTTTCAGTTTTTTATCGAGTATCCATTCGTTGCCGCGCCTCAGCAGAAACTCTTTCTGCAGCCAACCGGTAATGCGCTTAATCCAGTTGCCGGATTGCATGCGCCAGGTAAGCTCGAGGAATATCTGAGCATCCGATCGTTGTTCTTTGCCGGCCTTAAACACTGGCTGCGAATATTTTGCACCATTGCGGATAGCCAGTGCCTGGAAGGCAAGGTCGTAATGGGGTCTTTCCAGGCTCGACAGTGGTGGCAAGATGATGTTTGCGTGGCGGGTGGTTTCGTTCAGGTAGATGTCGATGGAGACCATGTACTCAAGCGACCCAAAAGCATCATCCAGTTGTCTGCCATTCGGCACGCTCAGGACCGGGTTGCCTGCGCCGGTCACCAATGCCCTTATCTGATCTTCTCCAGGGGTTGTTATTTCTTCCGCCAGTGTTGCCACCGGAAACTCGCCGTTGAAGTTGGGCAGGTTTCTGACCCTGCTGAAACCATCAGCGAAGCCCTTCTTGCCTGACCGGATAGCATTAACGACTTCAAATGCCGGCTTGCTGAACATGCAACCACCGGCTGAATCCAGGTTACCGGTAACAGCGTTCAATACAATGATAAGCCACTGGCTGAGCGTGCCGTATTGCTGCGTGGACACGCCGATCCTGCCGTAGCAACTGGCACTGTCTGCACGACAGAACTCCCTGACGAGGTTTTTCAGGGCATCGGCATCGATACCGGTGACAGGGGCCGTCGTTGCCGGCGGGAATGCCTGCACCAGCGTTTCGATATCATTCAGTCCCTTTGTGAATGCAGCGATCGTCCCCAGATTCTGCAGTTTCTCACTGAACACGACGTATAACATGGAGAGCAGCATCAGCACATCGCTGCCGGGTTTGATAAACAGGTGTTGGTCTGCAATCGCTGCAGTTTCTGTTCGGCGCGGATCCACCACCACCAGTTTCCCGCCACGCTTGCGGATGGCTTTGAGGCGTCCGGTGACCCCGGGTGCTGTCATTAGGCTGCCGTTGGATACCACCGGGTTGGCACCAAAGATAATAAGAAAGTCGGTGCGGTCGAGATCGGGCAGGGGTATCAACAGGTTGTGGCCGAACATCCGCAGCGAAACCAGCAGTTCGGGAAGTTGGTCGACTGAAGTTGCCGAATAGCGATTTTTAGTACGCAAGGTACGGTAAAACGCTGGCCCATAAAGCATGGCTTCGAGGTTATGTACGGTCGGGTTGCCGAGGTAAACAGCCACCGAATTGTTGCCGTGCTTGCGCTGGATACGCTGTAATTGGGTGGTGACCTCGTCGAAAGCCTGTTTCCATGGAATGGTCTGCCAGCCATCCGGTGTTCTTTTCAGGGGTTGACGAAGGCGGTCAGGGTCGTTGTAGATATCCTGCAAGGCTACGGCCTTGGGGCAAATATGACCTTTGCTCAGCGGGTCATTTTTATCACCTCGAATCGACCTGATTTTTCCATTCTCAAGTTTGATCTCCAGTCCGCAGGTTGCTTCACAGAGATTGCAGGCGATGTAATGGTTTTCATGGCTGTTCTTCATGCGGGCTAGTTTACACGCTTTCGTAGCCGGCCTTATGGGGCCATGCAGGTGGTTGTGGGGGCGGGATGTAGTACTTGTGCATTTACAGAAATAGTTTAAGCTTAAGATAATATTTGGCCCTAACCAGCCTTTGGCTATGTACATCTGAATCAGGAGCGTTTCATGCAAGAATTTGACATGTATATCAACGGCAAACCGGTACAGTCCGGTAAAACTTTTGACGTCATTAATCCGGCAACTGGCGAAGCCTTTGCACGTTGCCAGTTGGGTGATGTCAGTCACGTGGACCAGGCAGTAGCCGCTGCCAAGGCAGCGTTTCCAGCCTGGAGTCGCACTACCGATGAAGAACGCAAACAACTCATACATGCGCTGGCCGGTGCAATCGAGGCCAATATGCCGGAGTTGATGCAGATTGTTACCATGGAAACCGGCAAGCCCATGGGTGGCCTGAACGGTATCGGTTCCGGTATGGAAGTCGGCGGATCGATCGCCTGGACGCAGTACACTGCCGAGCTGCAACTACCGGTTGATGTGATCCAGGATAATGAAGTCGCACGTGTTGAAGTGCATAGGAAACCACTGGGTGTGGTGGCTTCCATTACTCCCTGGAACTGGCCGTTAATGATTGCTATCTGGCATGTGATGCCAGCCCTGCGTGCGGGTAATACCGTGGTCATCAAACCGTCTCCGTATACGCCGGTATCAACCATGCGGCTTGTACAGCTGGCCAGTGAAATCCTGCCGCCGGGTGTGCTCAATGTGGTTACCGGTGAAGGCGAAGTGGGCTCAGCATTAACGGCTCACCCGGATGTGCAGAAGGTCACTTTTACGGGCTCAACACCCACCGGCAAACGGATTATGGCCTCAGCGGCCGGGAATCTGACCCGCTGTACACTGGAATTAGGCGGCAACGACGCAGGTATTGTTTTACCGGATGTTGACGTTAAAGAAGTAGCACCAAAACTGTTCGCGGCAGCGTTTCATAACAATGGTCAGACCTGCGCAGCACTGAAGCGCATGTACGTGCATGAATCTCAATACGAAGAGATTTGTGCAGCCATGGCGGAATTGGCAAAAAATGTAGTGGTCGGTGATGGTCTGGAAGAGGGCACAGAACTGGGGCCGATTCAGAACCAGGCACAACTCGATATTGTGGAAGACCTGGTTGCTTCTGCCCGTTCTGACGGTGGTCGTTTTGTCGCAGGTGGTAAGCGGATCGACCGTGCAGGTTACTTTTTTGAACCGACGGTGGTTGCAGATTTGACCGATGGAACCCGTCTGGTTGACGAGGAGCCTTTCGGCCCGATCGTGCCGATTATCAAGTACACGGATATTGAAGAGGTTATTGAGCGGGCCAACCGCAATGACCAGGGACTTGGCGGTTCTGTATGGTCCAGTGACCCGGCTAAGGCTGCGGCGCTGGCACAACGGCTGGAATGTGGTTCTGCATGGGTCAATGACCACGGCGCACTACAACCGGATGCTCCCTTTGGTGGCGTCAAGCAATCAGGTATGGGTGTCGAGTTTGGTCTTTATGGACTGGAGGAGTTCACTTCAATCCAGACACTGAAAATTACCAAGTAACAGTAATTGGCCGCTACAGGCGGCGATACAACGGGCCCGGTCAGTGGTGCACACTGGCCGGGCCTTTTTTTAGCCAAGCTGCGCCAACAGCTTGTCCAGCATGGATTCACAACGACCAAGATAACCACCACCAAACAGGTTCAGGTGGTTGAGCATGTGGTACAGGTTATAGAGTTCACGGCGTATGCCGTAACCACTGGAAAGCGGAAGTCGCTCTTCATAGGCAGCATAGAACGCTGGTTCAAAGCCACCAAATAACTCAGTCATGGCGATGTCGGTTTCCCGATCTCCGTAGTAACTGGCAGGGTCGAATATCACCGGTTGCCCGGTATCAACATAGGCCTTGTTGCCCGCCCACAGATCACCGTGAAGCAATGACGCATCGGGTTGGTGGCCACGAAGCAACTGTTCGACTGACGTCAGCAAGCGCTCCCCCTTGTGCAGCAGTCGCCCTGAACAATTTCTATTTTCCAGCATGGTCAATTGTGGTTGCAGACGACAATCACGCCAGAATTCGGCCCAGTTGTCATGGTATGTATTGTCCTGGGGCGTGGTACCGATGAAATTGTTTCGCGACCATCCGTAGCGCTCAGCTGTGATGCAGTGTAATGCAGCGAGTTGCTCCCCCAACAAGGCAGGTTGGGCTTTTGAGGTGAACTCGAGGTACTCCAGCAACAGCCAGGCGGTATCACCCGACTGGCCCAGCGCGACGGCGGCAGGTACACGAATACAACTTTGCGCGGAGATTTCTTCCAGTGCCAGCGCCTCGGTAACAAACATCCCGCTACTTGCACCAGGGTGGTATTTCAGGAACCAGTTGTTGCTGCCGCAGGAGATGAGCCCGGCCTGATTGATATCACCGCCAGGCAGGTTTCCGGCCATTCGCAGGTCGCCTTCTTGCAACATGGCTGCAGGCAGGCTCGCACGAATAGATTCAAGCAAGATAGAGCTGTTTTTCATACGCAAATTTTACGCTTGATAATATCCGCTTGCACTGGTGAGTTACAGGCGGTTCTTAGCGCACTCAAAAAGCTTTACACTTAGCAGTTGCTCAAGTGCCCGTACTTGAGCAAACTACTTTCCGGAGGATTAAATCGTGGGCATTACTATGGTAGACAGACGGTTACTAAAAGAGGGCGCGTACATTGATGGCCAATGGGTGGCTTCAGACGATGAAGGCACCTTGCCGGTTATCAACCCTGCCAACGGCGAAGTGATTGCCCGGGTTGCCAGTTGCGGAACAGCGGAAACACGGCGGGCCATTGAGGCGGCGCAAAAAGCGCAGATCGACTGGCGTCAGCGGCCTATCAAGGAAAGGTCTGCGATCCTGCGTAACTGGTTCAACCTGATGATGGAGAACCAGGAGGATCTGGCCCAAATACTGACGGCTGAACAGGGCAAGCCGCTGGCTGAGGCCCGGGGTGAAATTGCCTATGGAGCCAGTTACATTGAATGGTTTGCCGAAGAGAGCAAGCGGGTCTATGGCGATACCATTCCGCACTCAAGCAATGACAAGCGGCTGGTGTGTATCCGGCAACCCGTTGGTGTGGTTGCCTGCATAACACCCTGGAATTTCCCCAACGCCATGTTGACGCGTAAAATCGCGCCGGCCCTGGCAGCGGGTTGTACGGTTGTCTGTAAGCCAGCCAACGCCACACCATTGTCGGCTTACGCGTTCGTTGAGCTGGCGGAACGTGCCGGCGTACCGCCCGGGGTTATCAACATGGTGACAGGCCGGACCGCCGAAATTGGTAAAGAACTGACCTCCAACCCCATCGTGCGCAAGCTGACGTTTACCGGCTCAACCCCGGTTGGCAAGCAGCTAATGGCCGAGTGTGCCATGACGGTCAAGCGCACCTCGATGGAACTGGGCGGCAACGCACCCTTTATTGTATTTGACGATGCTGATCTTGATGCTGCACTCGCGGGCTTGATGGCCAGTAAGTACCGCAATGCGGGCCAGACCTGCGTGTGCGCCAACCGCATCCTGATCCAGGAAGGTGTTTATGATGCCTTTGCGGAGAAACTGGCAACAGCAGTGAAAGAACTCAAAGTGGGTGACGGTGCGGAAGACGGCGTTACCATCGGCCCGTTAATCAATGAGAAAGCAGCCAATGATGTGATGGCTTTTGTTGAAGACGCAGTGAGCAAGGGTGCGACGGTGGTGGCCGGTGGCAAACGCTCGCAGGCGGGCGCCTGCTTTATTGAACCGACGATTCTGACCCACGTTACCGATGATATGCGCGTTTTTAGAGAAGAGATATTCGGGCCGATTGCGCCATTGTTCAAATTCAGCACTGAGGCTGAAGCTATCGCGATGGCGAACGATACCGAGTTTGGCCTGGCCTGTTATTTCTATTCACGTGATATCGGCCGTATCTGGCGCGTTGGCGAGGGCCTTGAGTACGGCATTGTTGGCATCAATGAAGGCATTATTTCCAATGAAATGGCCCCGTTTGGCGGTGTTAAAGAATCTGGTCAGGGCCGCGAGGGCTCAAAATACGGTCTGGATGACTACCTGGAAATCAAGTACATGTGCATGGGGGGAATTGATCAATGAATGGTGTCAGCAACGCCGAATGGCAAGCCCGCAAGCAGGCAGCAATAGCACGTGGGCAGGGCAACCTCGCACCGGTGTTCATTGATCGTGCAGAAAATGCAGAAATGTGGGATGTAGAGGGGCGCCGCTATATCGATTTTGGTGCCGGTATAGCGGTTTGTTCAACCGGGCACAGCAACCCGCAGGTAGTTTCCGCCGTGCAGGTACAGTTACAGCGTTTCAGTCACACCTGTGTGATGGTTACACCCTATGATTCAGCCGTTGAACTGGCAGAAAAGCTCAATCAGCTCGCACCCGGCTCAACGGTGAAGAAATCAATTTTTGTCACCACGGGCGCAGAGGCTGTTGAGAACTGTGTGAAAATTGCCCGCGCCTACACCGGGCGTCGTGGTGTGATTGCCTTCAATGGTGGATTTCACGGCAGAACCCTGCTGGCCATGGGGTTGACCGGAAAAATTACGCCGTACAAGAACCTGTTTGGCCCGTTCCCGGGGGATATTTTCCATATCCCGTTCCCGGTGGAGTATCACGGCATCAGTGCAGAGGATTCTTTGCAGGCGCTGGAAACGCTGTTTAAGGTCGATATTGCACCCACTGACGTGGCAGCCATCATTATCGAGCCTGTACAAGGGGAGGGTGGTTTCTACCCGGCTTCTGACGAATTCCTGCAGGTCTTACGTAAGCTTTGTGACGAACATGGCATTGTCTTGATCGCTGATGAGATTCAAACTGGTTTCGCGCGCACCGGCAAGTTTTTCTGCTGTGAATATGCAGGTATCGAGCCGGATTTGATGACGGTGGCCAAGGGCATCGCCGGCGGCTTCCCGCTGGCCGCCGTGGTGGGCAAAGCAGAAGTAATGGATGCGCCTTTGCCCGGTGGCCTCGGTGGCACTTACGCCGGTTCCCCCATCGCCTGTGCTGCTGCGTTGGCGGTGATCGATGTGATCGATAAGCAAGGCCTCGTTGCACGGGCCAACCATATTGGGGCACTGTTCGATGCACGCCTGCGCGAACTGCAAACACGGTTCCCGGCAGTTATCGGCGATGTTCGTACCGAACGTGGCGCCATGATTGCAATTGAACTGGTCAGGAATGGCGACGCAGACCAGCCGGACCCGGATCTGACCAAAGCGATGGTAACGATGGCGTATGAACGGGGCCTGGTGTTGCTGAGTTGTGGCAACCGCGGCAATGTCATTCGTTTTCTGCCTGCGCTGACAATTCCGGATGAATTGGTGCAGGAGGGGTTGGATATTTTCGAGGCCTGCTTTAACGAATGTGCAGAATAGCCATGCATGGAACGTGCAGAATGAGCCCGGAATGCAGATGTTTTTAAGCACTCTTGTAGCACGGTGGTTGTCTTTTGATAAAGAGAGACCCGCGGTTAAGCGGGTCTTTTTCCCTGAAAGCACAAGCGTGTACATGCTTGAACTCTCTTCCCCTTAATGTGGTTCAGTCAACCAACCCCTAACTGGTATTCTGAACCGACTCTACTTCCATCTAAATGTTCTTTGTTTTGTTTAAGCCTGAGCGCTCTGGCTTTGCTGTAACGTTCGAGTTTCTGTACCAGCGTAACAGGCTCCTTGTCTGCTACCGGTTGCTTGGCAGGTATTATCCTGCTACCGCCAGCTTGCTTTAAGGCCGCCTGCTTCTGTTCGAGAAGCAGGGCTCTTGCTTTGCCGTAACGTTCCAGTTTTTCCTTGAGCGTGGTCGGCTCCGTGTTAGATGATTGCTCTACGACCGGTTTCTCAACGTCCTGTTTAATATCATCAGTTTCTTTCTCGCTGTTGGGCTTCAGCGCAAAGGCTCTTGCCTTTCTATAGCGTTCCAGCTTTTCCTTCAGTTTCTGCGCGTTTTCTTGCACATCACCGTTTCTACGTGAAAATCCTCGCATCTCTGTACATCCTTGCATCGCTGCAAGCAGTCCATGCTTCTGATTTTAAGACCCGATCCGTGGGTCTTGTTTCCCTTCAATGTACTTTTGAGAGCTGTTTCTTAATGACTTGACTCAAAAGTGGCGACAACGTCCGTTTATACAAATTTAAATAATGAAGGTGTCTGAGTGTTCAATCATTGCCTTCGATATAATTAATACAATAATTGTGCCAAAGTGCTGAATTAATGACTCTATGTAGAAATATCTATTTATAACAGGTAGATATATAAGGTGAGAAAATTTATGATGTCATAGTAAAGGGTGACAAAATGTCGAAAATTGTTCTGGCGGACAAATATTGTCAGCTGCACCGTCGGGAACAGCTTTATTTATGGGAGAGCGGGGACCATAGGCGTATTTTAGGCCAGGTTCCGGTCGTCAAGGGCGAGTAGATATCACCATTGAATATCAAAAATTAGCTTTCGATCCACATCCGTCAAATAAAAAAGCCACCACAAGGGTGACTTTGTTATTTGGTGGAGGCGGCGGGAATCGAACCCGCGTCCGCAAGTGATTCGCTTTCGGCTCTACATGCTTATCCGGCCTATTAATTTAATTGCAGGCTACCCGGTCGGCAGGGAAAACCAGCAACGAGCCTGGATAAGTTTTAACGGTTCCACACCAGGCGTGCTTCACCGCGGTCCCGTTTAGGGTGACTCCCGGGCTCCGACGCATACGGGCATGCTTCGGGCGGAAGGCACTAAGCTAGGTTTTTAAGCTGCTAGTGCGTAGTTGTCGTCGTTGGCAACTAAAAGTTTGCAATCAGTTTAACGAGTTATTTGCAGCTCGGCATGCACCTAGAGTTTCACGACCCACGTCGAAGCCAGGTCGCCCCCGGTATTGCTATCGGAACGCATTCTACCGTTTTGGTTCCAAAATTTCAGTAATTTCGGCAGTAAGCCCGGCAGTGAAACAGTGTGTCGTTGCCAATTACAAAGTTCAAGACAAACCCTGTAGCGTAATTACCATCTGCTGATCTGGCTGGTGGTAGTGGAAATAGTTACCAACGGTAACGCGCACTGATACTGACCTGCCGGCCCACAGCGGGTGTGCCCGGAAAGAACTGGAAACCACTATCACTGATGTTATCGGCGGTCAGGGCGAGTCCGAGCCCCCTGATCTTCTCCGCTTCCCAGGCCAGTGACAGCGAGCCCAGATAGGTTTTGTCCTTGCTGCTGCGTAACGGGTTATCCCGCTGCACGCGATATTCGTTGTCGAGGCGCAATTCCCATTGGCGGGTCAACTGATAAATCAGTGCGAATGTCGCCCGGTGACGGGCAAAATTGAGTGCATAGAAACTTGCATCCACAGCATTCTCACCGTAGTCGGAATCTTTGTCGAGATAGGTGTAGCCAGCAGTAACCTCCAGTGATCGCCAGCGTTTCGTGACCAGTAGTTCCAGGCCAAGCACATCAAGGTCGACTGGGTTTGCCTGCCGTGAAAAGGGTGTGGCTGTCTTGTATGTCCAATCAACAAGGTCAATATCTTTGCGGTAAAACAGCGTTGCCGAGCTGTTCCAGCCCCGGGACTGTTGGCTGAAAGAAATGGACAATTGCCGGGCTTTTTCACGACCGAGATCGGGGTTGCCACCGAACAGGCCGGTTGGTCGGGACTTCAATGCGGTATAACCGGGAAGCTGAGATGTGGATGCGTACTCGATGGTGTAGTGGTAACTACCGGTAGCTGTCTTTTGTTCCATTGAAAGACCAAATAAGGGTGAAACCACACTGCTGTCGCGGTTGGAATAGTCCAGCGTTGCCCCGGCCCTTGCGGTGATGGTCCGGTTATTCGGGCGCTCAAGCTCTATCGACGGGACCAGGGCAAGTTTCAGGTAATTGCGACTGTTAAAATCACCTTCTGTGAGGTCGGTTGAGCGCAGCAGTTCGTCACTGCTCAGTTGACCGCCAAAGCGCCAGTCTACCACGCCAATGCGGTGAGAGCCCTGGATTCCCGCAGCGTATACGCGCGTCTTGTGCTCAAAAGAACCGGGTACACCGGATTCCCGTGTGTTGCGGTTAAAGTCATAGTCATCCACAAGGCCACGATAGTAAGCGCTCAACTCAATCCAGCCGTTGGCATTTTCGCGACGATGATTGGCATGAATCAGACGGGTCTTGGTATGGTCGTTTTCGGGTAGAAAAGCAAAGCCTGTATAGGCGCCCGGCCAGGCGTAAAACTTGTCCTGGTAGCTGATCAGTATGTCGGTCTGTGCATTTTCTCCGGCATACTGGAGATGCATGTTGTAGCGTTCGAATTGATGGTCACCGTTGGCCAGAGTTCCATCACCTGCGGACAAGGCCAGGGAAACCGCAGCGCCCAGCTGGTTGCTATTGCTCAAGGTCGTAACATTCGCCAGTTGCAGGGCTGTAAACTTGAGATCATGGTCGCCGACCCCTAATAAAACATCCCCACCACTGCGGATTATTGGCACGGAATAGGTGACCGTCGCAATATTGGAATTGAACCCGGTCAAAGCGTTGTCGATACCGATTTGCAAGTGGGGTGCCGACAGGAGACTCGGGGCAATCGGCAAGCCAGCGACGTAGTGGCCTGTCTGTGGATCGGTGATGGTGACGGCACCCAGCGCAAACCCGGTGTTTTCGAATACGCCCCCACGCACCGTCACATCGGCCTGTCCTTCCGGCAATCCCCGTGACTGTAGTTCTATTTGTGGATCAAAGCGTAATGCTGTCGCCAGTGACGCGAAAGTCCCGGCCGGCTGGGTGTTCGCGACACGTTTGGCACTGACGGTCACTTCGGACAATGCAAGGTCGCCCAGCAAAATACCCTGACGGGCGTTGATCACCATATCGGCAGCCTTGCGCGACAATTTATCTTCAGTCGTCCCTGCAGGGTCAAACAATATGACATTGCGTATCAATGCCCTTTCAGTGCCGATGGTTTGGGCGTGTACCGAAACGAGCGACATCAGCACAAGTGACAGCACGAGGCTTCGAAAGAGCATGATGCAGATAGATTTCATTGTTCTGTATTTGGAATTCCGAGCTTGGTTGTGGCTGCCCATGATAGTGCAGAACCAACTCACTGTGCTCAACCAACGGTACTCGCGATGCATGGTCCTTGAACCTGAGATCAGGCGATTTGGTCTGAGCGGGCGTCAACTTAGCATTCACACTCCGAACCCAAGCGTTTCCATAGTTGCATCCCTACTCAAAAGTTAGTTTACAATGCACTTCAGCTAGCTGGTCGCAAAACCTGAATCCACGGAACCCCTTGAGAATATACCGTTCCAAGTCACCTCATGCAGATGGAAAATACACTTGAGTAACCCCCCGACAAGCCTGAGTTCTTTTGTTCGCTTACTTGCAATCGCATTGCTGGTTGGGCTGACAGGTGCGATCAGTGGTTGTGCGGGAACCGCCAGGGGTGTGGATACTTCGGTTTATTCGCGCCTCCAGCCTGCGCCGGTGGCTGAGCAGAAGTCTTCGGATGCCGCTGCCATGGTAGTGATTCGTTACCCGGCGATGATTCATGAATATGCGGAAAACCTGTTCGCGAGTTCATTTGCCATTAATGCCATTGGTGGTGATGTACCGGCCGCGACGGCCAAGGCGCAGACTTCAAGAATTGCCCAGTCGCTGGTTGAAAAATCCAGTTACTACGCGATGTCCCTGTATCGTGAGCTAAAAAAGGTCCTGCCGGAAAATTCGGTGCTGCTGTCACCGCATATCATTGCCTGGGACAAGGAGCGGCAGTTACACAGTCGGCCGATCCTGGCATCTGAACAAATCCCGACGGTCTTGACGATTGATTTCAATATTTATTCTTTTCCCGATGTGAGCAAGATGATGGATTCGCCGCCGGTAACGTTCGGTGACCTGGTGACACCCATGATCGTGGTTAAAAGCAGTCGCTGGATCCGGCCGCCGCTGAGTGGCCTGCTGATCGCCAGTCCGCCGTTGATGGATTCGACCTGGCGGCAGGAGAGGGAGGAGTCTGATAAGCAAATCGCCGCGCGGCTGAACGGCGTGACACGCACCGAGGTTGCATCGCTGGATTTTATCGCCTTTTTGGCAGAGCGGGACAAGTCAGCGCTCGGCCTGCCTTCAAGGGGTACCGGCAGCCAGGGCAGCGTTGCGGTTGAACAGTATCCACTGGAAAAAATTCAGATGAATGGCAGTATTGTCAGCAACCTGGAGACGGATTTCTCCGTTGACCCCTTTGACCGTGGATTTGTGAATGGTGCCAGCACACGCATTGTCGAGCTGCTCAATTCGATTGATCACGACCGTGCGACTTTTCTTGCCCGCCAGGCTGCATTGAACCGCTTTGATGCCGAACTGGCACAGGTATTTTTTGTCCAGTCTGCTGATGAAAGTGTGCGGGCGCGCCTGCAACTGGCCGAAGCGCTGGTGGCGGCTGAGAAGGAGTTTTTGGCCGCACAGTCCAACAGCATTTATGACGGCACCTATACAGGTAACTATGGCATCAAGATGCGCAAGATCATCGCCGCGGAGTATCGCATGCTCGAAGAGCGTCGCCGGTTGGCCCGCAAGCAGAATATGACCACCGCCATTGCCGTCGTCGCGTTGGCAGGCTCGGTGTACGGGGCAGTGGCATCAACAGCAGCGAGTACGGCAGCGGTAGTGGCCGCATCCGGTGCAGTCATGGCCGGTTCGGTATGGGCTTTGCACAAATCATTTGGTACCCGCACCGAGTCAGAAGAGGTCGGCAGGTACTTTCTGGCACGCATGGCACCGACTTTTGATCGGCAAATGTCAGTGCAAATGGAATGGCTTGAGTCTAAAGAGCTCATCACTGCCCGTGGTTTTGCCGAGTTCCGCAACAAGACGCTGAGTCTCTACCAGGCCCGGGTCAGGTCAATGACAGTCAGTGTCGATCGGCGTTGTCAGTTCAGCTATCCAGGTTTTAATCAGCCTGGGCGCTGGTTTGGCGCCTGCAATGATGGCCAGGCTAGTGGCAGAGGTTATGGGCTGGTTCGTAGTGGTAGCGGGGAAACGCTGGAATTTATTGGTACTGCAAGGGCCGGGCTGGCCTCGGGTTCCGGTGGCATGATCATCAACCGGCGCAACCAGCTGGGTCCAACTTACTATGAGGGCACCTTCAGTGAAGGGCTTCCCAACGGCACGGTGCGGGTAGAGCGCCTGGGTGTCTCACCGGCGTTACGCCAGTATAAAAAGGGTAAGGATGTTGGCAGGGGAGACCCCCGCCAGTTACAGCGACTGAGTTTCACGCCAACAACGGTACCCACCAGGATACTGAACCCATGAGGCGGCAGATCATTTCCATAGTGGTTGCAGTGTTGCTGTTACTTTCAGTGACGCGGGATGTTGCAGGCAGCATTAATTTTGACCTCATTGACAGCCTGCCACCCGGTGAGCAGTACCGGCAGCTAAGCCTGGTGCTGATGATATTTGGTGGTGCGCGAGCGGAGCTGATTCAAGCCATGACACCGGCTACTGCATCAGGTTCGGATCGCGGTGCCAGTTTTGAACCTGACGCCTACAAAACCCCCTTAACGCGTATTGTTGACCAGGAATCGATGCTTAGTGGTGCTGCATTGCTGTTGCAGTTCGCCAATGAATCACAGGATGCCATCAAGACCAGGCTGGCATCGATCAACACAGAAAATCCGGTGCTGATCAGCATGGTGGACATCAATGCCATCACCGAGGATGCGATCATCATTCGCAATGCGATCGCCGACAGCATCAGTTATTCCGGTTATGCCAATAGCGGGGAACTCGCCAGCTACCTGCAGGACTATCGTACCCGTACCATCGCCCTGAGAAATATTATGGAGTTCGAACAGTTCAGTGTTGAACTGGAGCGCCTGACCAGTGAAGCCATCCTGTCGGTGGGCGGCAAACTCGATGCCTACCAGCGCATGTTTGATGAAGAGGTCAACTCCAAGGGCTTCAATCGCCAGATTGAGTCCGCCGAGTTTATCTACAACCGTGATGCGGAATTCGACGAAAAGGCTGGCAAAATGACCGAGAAGATCATGCGCGCCGTGATCATGCAGCAAAGCCAGGTCGACCCCTGATCGGTGGTGTTTCCTTTCTACTCCCATTTGCAGTCAAAGGAGTTTTTGCAATGTCCCCGATAATGAGAAACCGCACAAGAAAGCGGGTACCGCTTGCATCGGTCCTCCTGATGGTGGTATTTGTCACGGCACCCACGCTTGGCACAGCTGGCAAGCTGCCGGATGAGAATGCCGGTTACGTGGTGCAAATCCTGATGGAGCGGCAGGCCGCTGACCAGAAAATGCGTGACAGGCACTATTCGCCTTTGGCTATGACCCATCTGGTGCTGCTCAAGTCAGAGCCCTTATCTATTGGTTCAGACCCTGAGGCGGGGCTGGTATTACCTGGTCCAGCGGTTGCTGCGCACCATGCAGAAGTCGTGACGGTCCAGGTTGATGGCCACGAGCGTTACAAGATTCGCTCGCTGGACGGGCCTATTCATACGGATACCGAAGATGCAGCAGAAGTTACTGAGATGCTGCTTGAAAAAGATGGCCACCGGCTGAGGATTGGCCGGGACAATATTGTTTATTACCGCGAGAGCAGTGCGCTGGGTCCGATGATCCGCGTGCTCAACTTCGAATCTCCTGCCTACACGCTTTTTGAGGGGCTCGCCTATTTTCCCGTTGATCCGTCATACCGTGTGGAGGCGACCATTGATGCCTACGATGAGCCCAAGGAGATACAAATCGTGGATACCATGGGCTTTGTCAGCAGCGCCTGGATCTATGGCACCGCTGCATTTACCCTCGCAGGCAAGCCAAGCCAGCTCAAGCTGGTGCTTTTTACACCAGAGCCGACAGAGGATTCAGTTTTTTACGTGATATTTGGTGACAAGACCAACGGCCGTGAAACCTATGGGGCAGGGCGCTACCTGTTACCGGACTTTGTGCCTTCCGGCAGCATCACCCTGGATTTCAACCGCTCGGTGAATCCGTCCTGTGCCTACAACGGGGGCTTTGCCTGTCCGATGCCGCCACCGGGTAACCGGTTTCCATTCCCGGTGCCGGCCGGCATCAAGGATTACGCGCACCGGCCACCACGGTAAGGCTTAGCCGCCGCCCGGGTCCTTTTCTTTTTTCGGCTCAAGTACCGGTACCTGGCCAGCTGTATCTGAACCGCTCAGTCCCTGGGCATTGACCAGGTCTTCAATGGCCAGTGTACCCGCTGGTGGTTCTGCAGGCTGGCTACCGCCATCCGCTGTTTCGCTGCCAGCTTGCGGCTCGTTTGGTGACTGGCTCTCGCCGTTGGCGAGGAACTGCAGGGCGTTCTGTGTGCTGCCAGCGGTGCTTTCGGATTCAGTGCTGGCTGCGGCGGTAGTATTACCAGCAGTACTGGCAGTACTCGCTGCCCCACTATTTTCTGCTTCACCATCCTGCGATTCAATCGAGCCGCTTTGCAACAGGAACTCCATTGCATTCTGGGACACGCCGCCGGTGCTTTTGGCGTTCGGGTCTTGGCGATTGGAGGCTGCATTCGGAGAGTAACTGTCCTGCGCGCTGGCACTTTCACTCTGCTGCTGTTGGCCGGGCTGTTGTTCTCCGGCGCCGTCGTTGCCGGCTTCAGAGTTGCTGTCAGCGGCAGAATCCCCTTCAGCTCCGCTGGCTGAACCCGCCTGTGCGGCTTGCTGCTCGCCAGCTTGTGCTCCGGCGGCAGACTGTGCAGCAGCACCGGCGTAAATCTGCGCCTCGCGTTCATTGTACTTTCCGACCAGTTCGCCCCATGCTTCAGCCTCCTGCTGTTGCAATTCAGGGTCCTTTTGTGCCCCTTCACTGGCAACATAGGGGTACTCCTTATCTTCGTCCCCCGGTGCCCAGGCGTCTCCTTCAAGGATGATCTCACGCAGCTGGTTGCGCAGGTGTTTTTGTGAAGCTTCCGGTAGCTCGTCAAGTTTTTTCAAGCCTGATTGGTAGGCGTTGGTCGGTAAGTTGCTGTGCTCAGTTTGCTGATCTCTGAGCTCCATAAAACGCCGGTAATTATCCTCGTTGTACTCGACTTCCTGACTGTGGGAAGCCCCTTTCGCGGCCTTGTTTTCCGTGGGGGCGGGTTCGGCAGCAGGCGCCTCGTCCTGCGCCAGGATAGTGGGCGCAGAAAGCAGGGCTGTTGCCAGTAAAAAAATGTGACTCAGGGTCTGGTGCTTCATCAAATCTGCCTGGCTCATTGCTCTTCAATGCTGCGGATAACCCGGAAACCGGTGAAATCATTGCGGTCGCCATTTTTAAGGTTGAAGCGGGCCGGTAACCTGATTTCCCGACTGCCGGTAATCCAGGAACCGCCACGGGTCATATGCGAACTGCAGATACCGCGCCCCCAGGCACTGCCGTCCACCGGTGCGTCGAGATAGGACAGGTTCATGCAATCTGCAGTCCATTCAGCAACATTTCCCACAGTGTCGTACAAACCGAATGAATTGGCCCTGAACGAACCCGCTTCAGCTGTTCCCAGTGCCAGTTTATCGCCACATTGCGGGTGCTGCCATTTAAAGCCGGTTTCTGTGCCGGCGACATTGCCGTAGTTACAGAGCAGTGCGGGCGCGCCACCGGGCCAGTCACTTTCCTCAGCAGCGCGGGCAAAATACTCCCACTCACTTTCGCTGGGCAGGCGGTAAGCCTGGCCGGTCTTGTCACTGATCCAGCGCACATACTCCTGTGCGTCATTCCAGGAAACCATGATTACCGGCCGCTTGCCCCGGCCCCAGCCGTTGTCGCCGGGCCGGGTAGTGCAGCCTTTGTCTGCAAAGCAGGCATCCCATTCGGCCATGGTGACCTCGTAAACGCTGACCGCGAAGGGTTCATTGATGGTCACCTGCCTGCGGGGTTTCTCCATGCTCAGTGCCAACGGAGAGTTATCATCCGAGCCCTGCCAGTAGGTACCGGCCGGCACCACCATCATGGCGGGGCATTCGGCGCAGTCCTGGAATGTTTTGCCCGGGCGCAAATCCAGATCATCCAGCTGCTGCAGTGCTGCGGCGACATTCACACCGCGGGGAAAGGCATTGATATAGGCCTGGTAGGAAGCCTTGGTATGCAGCTTTGTAGCGGCGGCAAAGGCCTTGTTGTCATTGGCTTCATCGACCAGGAGGCGCCGGATCCGGTTAGCCTCCTCGATGTGCAGACCGGTTGGCCAGGAACTGATATAGCTATCGAAAGCAGAGATGGTTCGTTGGCCCAGGGCGGTTTTCCAGGCTTGTTTTTCCAGCTTCTCCTGCTCCAGGCGCAGGCGCTCCTGACGGGCTTCTTCCTGTTTGATCTCATCAATTCGTACCATCGCCTCAGTCTGGTGAATGCCATCGGGAAACAACTCCAGGTAGTCTTCATAGGCAGCAATGCTGTCTTCCTGTGCCAGTTCCAGCCAGGCCTTCTCATCCAGAATATCCAGCTGCGTCTCCGCCTGGTTGCGGTACACCGATTTCGGGTAATCAGCAATGAAACGTCGATAGGCCTCAATGGTGTCAGCGTCTACGGCGGCCTGCCAGCGGGTGGTCTCATGCGGGGTAGGTTCTTCCACACCCCCGCCAGTGGTCGTTGTTGGTGCCCGCTCCGTGCCACTGAAATCAGGCAGCGTGATTTGCTCGTCCGGTGACCTGTCGGTCAGCAGGAAGACCGCGATTGCGACCATCAAGAGCAGGAATGCACCCAGCAAGATGCGCGGCAACCACTCCACACTTTCTTCCGGAAATGCGGTTTCGCTGCCCTGGCTGCTGACTTTGTGGCGCCAATCGAGGCTCTGGAAAGACTTTTTCCACTGCGCGGCATTGCGAGGCCGGTTTTGCGGGTTCAGCCTGAGCCCCAGTTCAATGCCGGCAAGGATGCCGCCATACTGGCCAAGGTCTATGGCAGTTCTTTTTGCCAGCGCTTGCAACGGGTCGACAGTATTTTCTGCTACTGCTGCCTGCCTGTCGGTCGCAGGTGGAGGAACGCTGCCGGAGATACACCGGTAGAGTGTCGCGGCGAAGGCGTAGATATCCGTCCAGGGGCCAATGCGACCGTCGCTCGCAGACTGCTCCGGGGCGGCGTAGCCAGCGCTGCCGAATCCCGGCTGACCAGTCTGCTCTGCAACAGCTGCAGCGACACCAAAATCCAGCAGGATAGGCGCGCCGCTGTCGGTCAGGTAGATATTAGCCGGCTTGATATCCTGATGGACAATCCCCTGTTCATGCAGGTACTCAAGGCCATCGAGCAGCGGTAACAATAATGCCAGCACGTCGTCAGGCTTGAGCGCTCCGGTGGTTTCGAGTCGCTGCCGAAGTGACTGGCCCGCGTAGTAGGGCATCAGAAAGTAAGCCGTACCATTGGCCTCAAAGTAGCGCAGCACTTTGACAATGTGCGGGTGGTCCAGTACCGCTACCAGGCGGGCCTCCGCCAGAAACTGTTCAAGCCCGGCGGCAAAGCTGCTGGTGGCTGACGGGTCGCTTGCTTCGAGCGCACCGTCACTGTTTCTGGTGACTTTCCCGGCCGGCAGGTATTCCTTCAGCGCAAAGCGGGTGCCAATGGCGGGATCGGTTACCAGATAGGTAACAGAAAATGTACCGATGCCGAGAATCGAGTTGATCTGCAGGTCGCCGATTTTGGCGCCGGGCTGGAGTGCAATTGTGGTATCGGTCACACCACTGCTCCACCACTGTGTCGCAGGCTTATACGCAAGCGAATATCTCCGAGAACAATTTCATCATCTGCTTCAATATACATAATCTCGGCGGGCAGGCATGGAATTCCACGTATAAAAGTGCCGTTGCTGGAACCAAGGTCAGACAGTGTCAGCTTCGCGCCGGCATTTTCAATTTTTACATGGCGGCGGCTGATGGCTGCTGTTGCGATACAGATATCGGCATCACCACGACCCATAACAACATCGATATGCCCGGTATCTACCAGGCAGAAGCGCCTGAAACTGCTGCCATCAGACCAATAGCCATCGATTACAACGATGCCATCGAAGCCAACGGGCAGGCTGTTAACATCCGGAATTGGCTGTTCTTCAGGCAGCCCACCGGAAGGATTTCGGGCGCTGGCCCCGGACGCTTCGGTAAGCAGGCCCGTATCGGGCTCGGTAGAATCTGCCGGGTGGAACTTGTGCGCAGCCCGTGAGGGTGTCTGCAGGCTTTGCTTCAGTAAACCGGAAAAGAAAACCACTTTGACCAGCACGGCAATAAATGCCGCTGCGCCAACGATCCATAGCCAGATGGGCACTGTTGCCAGTAGTGAGGGCGGCGTAGCGGGTATAAGTGTGCCTGTCGAGCCTGGCTGGTGGCCAACAGGCAAGCCCGACTGAGGGGCCTGCTTAGCAGGCTCTGGTGGCGCTGTTGCGGTGGTTTCCTCGTCCTCAGGCTCGGGATCCTGGACATCGCTTGCCGGTGTCGAGGGCATTTTCTCAATGTCTTCAGCAACCGCGTCTGATTGTGCAGATGACGTAGGCACCTGACTGCAACTGCCGCGCCGTAATTCGATTCGCAACGCCGCCAGGGCACGTTCCAGGTCACGACCGAGGATGGTGGTGGGCAGCTTGCTGTTTGCCGGGCTGGGTTCGCCGCTTGCCAGGTTCAGGCCCACCAGGTTCCCGCAGCGGTCCACGATGGCTCCGGTGATGTTTGCTGGCGGCGAAGTCATTGTAAATCCGGAGCCGTTACTGCCTTCGCTCCAGCTGAGTTCCACCGGCAGATGCAGTGGCGGAGCCCCCTGGGCAATTTCTTCTGCTGGCGGGAAAGCTGCCAGGTAGTAGGTGCTGTTGGCGGGTGGTTTAGCCGGGGCCAGCAAAATGGCAGGTTTAGCCAGTCCGTTCGCAGACAAAACGGCCAGGCCACGAAACGTGGCCCGTTTGGCAGGCTTGCCCGGTCGCCCATTGCGCACGATGTCGCTGCCACCGTCCATCACAATCAGCTCGTTACCCGGAGTAATAAAGTCAGCGGGTACAACGACCAGGCCGTTATCTCCGACCACCACACCGGTGACAGGTTTAACCCGGTTAGCTGAAACCAGTTTGAGTACCAGCACCACGGATTTTGGTAAGTCAGCAGTTGCCTGGCTTTCCGTGGTGGTTTGGGCGGCGGCTGTTTGGCTGGCAAGTAACGTCAGTACAGCCAGCAGCAAAGCTTGGCAGAACCCAGGAAGCAGTGATCGGGTGGTTCGCATCAGGGGGAATAGAGCCTGTTGATCAGGTTATCCAGGCAATACTGGCCGGTACGGTTCAAGGTCTGCTCCTCTTTGCCCTGGATGACGTTTTGCAGAAAAACCAGGATCGCTGCCATCACCAGCGCAACCAGCGTGGTACTGAAGGCTACACCCAGTCGCTCGGTGACCTGGTAGAGCATCTCCGGGCTTTCAACATTGGCCCGGTCACCGGCGTAGTTCAGCGCCAGCATGATACCGATGACAGTACCGATAAAGCCGAGGGATGGTATCAGCCAGGTGATGTAGCGAATGATGTTGTAACGCAGGTCGAGCTCGTGCAGAAACAGCTCAAGGCTGGAGTTGAGTAACGAGTTGGTCTGGTCAACGGATTGGCTGAGGTTAAAACTCAGCACACAGCGCTCGATCAGGCGCGGCAGAAAGCAGACATTGCGGTATTTGCTGCTGCGTACCTTCTGGTAGATCGGCGTGATGCTGTCACCAGGCTGGAGTACGGTTTCCTCATCCATTGGCAGGTAATTTCGGTCGAACTGGCTTTCTTCAAGTCGCCCGGCGCGCCAGCGCAGGGACAACTCGCCAAGCCCGACAAAG
>JAJRUM010000055.1 GCA_024277815.1 Gammaproteobacteria bacterium | reverse complement strand
TTGAAAGTGTTGGCTGCGCCATTTCCATGGCCTCCGGATCGCTGCTGGCCACACACCTGCACGGTCTCAGCCTGCAACAGGCCGGCGAATTGTTCGATCAAATACGTGCTGCTATCGTCGACGGGCCCGATCAGGAGAGTGATCTTCAATTGGGGGAGTTGGCCGCCCTGGCATTTGCCGGCAGGTACCCTTCAAGGGTCAAATGTGCAACTTTGCCCTGGCACGTGCTGAAGCACGCACTGGCGGGTGACAAAGCCGTCGCAAGCACCGAGTAACGTTTATATATTTAGCGCGCTGATGCTAGTCACAGTCCTTGCAGTCGGGGTTCCTTTTAAATTTCAGGCTTTGCCAGGACCAGCTCTGCGCATCAAACAGATGCAACCCCTGCGGCGGCGGCGAACCGGCAAGAGTTGCCAGCGCAAAATGCGCTGCGCCAGCACCTGCAATCCCGGCCACCGGTGCAAAAATGCCGGCACCGGGGCAATCCTCCAGAATCTCGGGGGCCTCACCGTATGCACATCGGTAACAGGGCTGTTCAGGCAGATCCGGACGCAACAGCATCAGCTGTCCTTCAAGCCGGATACATGACGCCATCACCCATGGAACCCTGGCAGCCAACGTTGCACGGTTTACTGCCAGGCGGGTACCGTAGTTATCGCTGGCATCAATGACAAAATCACAATCCGGGAACAGCGCACCCATGGTGCTGTCCGCCATGCGCTCTTCGCAGACATTTACCTTCGTGTCCGGATTCAGCGCCTGTAACGTTTCAGCTGCTACCACAGCCTTGGCCCGGCCCAGATCGCAGTGGCTGAAAAGCACCTGACGCGACAGGTTGCTTTCCGCAACGGTGTCAAAATCGCAGATAGTCAACGTGCCAACGCCACTGGCAACCAGATATTGGGCGGCAGCGCAGCCCAGGCCACCAACCCCGATTAAGGCAACATGTGCAGCACCGATTTGATCCTGGCCCTGCGCACCGATGGCAGCCAGGGGCAGGTGAGCCGCGTAGCGCAAGTGACCGCTTTCAATCGCCATCTAGGATCGTTTGTGCAACGGTCGGAATACCATCCGGGTGCACCCAGTCACCCCGCTTGCCTCCGGATTTACAGATAAGCCTGACTGCGGTGATTTCCAGTGCAGCATTGATGGGTTTGGTCAGGTCCCAGATAGTCAGCAGTGCAATATTCAAGCCACAGAGCGCCTCCATCTCGACACCGGTTTGCGCATCAATTTCAGCCAGAACGAAAACTTCTACGGCAAATTTCTCTGCGTTTAAAACGGTATGAACCGAAACCCGGTTCAGCGCAATCGGGTGGCATAACGGAATCAGCGCTGGCGTCTGTTTGGCTGCCTGTATGCCGGCAAACTCTGCCAGTGCCAGTGCATCGCCCTTGGGCAGGGTTCTGTCCCGCAGCCGGTTGTAGGCTTCCTCGCCAACGATAATCAGGCCGCCTGCCAGTGCACGCCGATAAGTGACGGGCTTGCTAGCGACATCAGCCATCGAAAAACCACTTTGAACATCACGATTATCTTTCATTATGCGGAGCCTTCCTGCTGCGCCTGCATTGCCGTGATGCGGTCAAGGTGGGCCTGCTTCTCATGCGGTGCCAGAAAAGATGATTTGAAACTGTTCGCAACCAGCAGGAATATCTCATCACGGGTCAGACCAACGGCATCTATCAGGGCAAAGAAATTCTCATTCATGTAGCCACCGAAGTACGCCGGGTCATCCGAGTTGATACCCGCCCTGAGGCCCAGCGCCAACATTTCCCTTATCGGGTGTTCCGCCATCGCGCCGATAACAGCGAGACGCAGGTTAGACTGCGGGCAGACGGTTAGCGGAATATCCTCATCAACCAGGCGTTTCACCAGGGCAGGATCTTCCAGCGCCCGATTACCATGATCGATACGGTCAACGAACAAACAGTTCAGCGCCTCGTAGACATACTCAGGCGGGCCTTCTTCACCCGCATGTGCAACCCGCTTCAGGCCCAGCTCAGCGGCCCGTCTGAAGACGTTCTCGAACCGGCAGGGTGGATGCCCCATTTCGGAAGAGTCCAGCCCGACAGCAGTAATTTGATCGAGGAAGGGCAGGGCCGCCTCCAGCGTGTCAAAGGCACTTTGCTCATCCAGGTGGCGCAAAAAACACATGATAAGTTTACTGCTGATACCCAGCTCAGACTCAGCCTGATCCAGTGCCGATTTGAAACCAGCCATGAAGGTTGCAAAACCAATGCCCCGTTCGGTATGTCCCTGAGGGTCGAAAAAAATCTCACAGTGCACGACATTTTGCTGCTGACAGCGCTGTAAGTAAGCCCAGGTCAGGTCATGAAAGTCCTGTTTAGTTTGCAGTACAGACATTCCACTATAATAAATATCAAGAAAGTCCTGTAAACAATTGAAATTGTACGCCTTACGTATTTCATCTACATCAGCATAGGGTAGCTCGACAGCATTGCGGGTTGCCAACTCCAGCATCATCGCAGGTTCCAGGCTACCTTCAATATGTATGTGCAATTCCGCTTTCGGAAGTTGCTCAACCAGTTTTCTGAGTGTTTCCATATTTCCTATGATACAGGGATATCAGCCGCCTGGAACCCGTATAATTCCTGTTGTCATGCATAGGCTCAAACCCATACTCCAACGAACCAGCGCGATGCTCGTACTGACAACCACGCTGGCGTTTTTGACAGGCCCGGCCGGTGCGCAGGAAATTCAGCAGATACCCACCAGCGTTTTCGGCGACGGCGACCCGGCAAACGGGGTTGAGGATAGCCGGCAACAGGTATTGGGCGGGCGACAGCGCGGTGTTTCGCTGCGAGATCAACAGATGAATGCCGGCACCGTTGTTTGCGATGGTAAAGTCCGCGGGACCGCAATGGTGATCGATACCCGGCCGTTCGCACCCGGCCTCAAGGGAGCGATTTTGGTCAGCGCTGCTCATGTGCTGTACGACCTCAATAGCAAGCAGCGATTCAGACGCTGCAAGTTCCATTTTCTTGCTTTAAGTGAGCTGAGCAGGTACCAGGCAGAAATAGATCTCCAGCGCGTTAAGCTGGGCAGCTATGACCCATACCAGGCAACCACCGGCCTGCAGTTCGGCGAAGGTGACTGGGCCTTCCTTTACGTGCCAAAACCCTGGAAGAGATTTGAGCGCTCTGAGGCACTACGGGCAGGTACTTTCTCCTTCGAGGACCTTGATAGCTTTCAGCAAGCAGGCGGGGAACTCCAACTGATAGCTTACGACTCCCGTAGCCGCGTCATTAGTGTAAGCAGGCATTGCCAGGTCGTCGAAAGCCATGCCGACGACCTCGGCGGTGGTGCGTGGCGAGGGCAGCTTCTCGATGATTGCGATTCGGGCGGCGGTTCATCCGGTGGTGGAATAGTAGCCATCGTGGATGGCCAGCAGTACCTGGTCGGTATCCGCAACGGGGCACACTGGAGTGAGCAGGTATTCCCTGCAACAGACTACCCGGACGGGCCGCCACAGGGCGCAAAATGGGATCAGAGGAGCAATACGAACTTTGCCCGCGCCTTTGATTCAACGCTGATCAGGGAACTGGAGAAGTTTAGCCTCAGCCTGCTTGAGGACGATACTTTGTATTGATATACAAGCAGTTAAGATGCACCAATTGCCCTGGCCACACTTTTAAACAAAACCTTAGCGATATGCTATACTTAGGTGGAAATCAGGTTATGTGAATGATTCAGCTGGCTACCGTCGCTGTATTCGATAACCGGGTTGGTTCAGGCTTGGCACTGGCTTGGTTGGCTCAGTGCGGAGCAGTATAGCCAAGGTTGGCGCGTCCAGGGTACGTTGAACCGGGATGAGACAAGGATAGGGAATAGGGACCCGTGTCGGACTGCAGGCAGTTAACACTGCCTACTAAGGGAGAACAAGCCACGCCGTACTCACCAGATATTTGGGTCGGGTACACCGTTTTTTGCGCACTGGATGTGACGCAAATACTGTTGGAAGCGGGGTTTTACCATGTTTTTATATGCATTTCTTTTTGTCGCCAGCTTAGTCGTGGCGCTGGTTCTATTTTGGATTTATAACGCCGTTATGGACGGTGGAAGAGCCGTCAATCGGGCCATTCATGCTGGCTCTAAACATCACTCTGTGGCTGAACTCGAGCAGGAAATTGACTATGCCGACGTGCATGGCAGGCCGGCACTGTGGGGACAGGGCGATCACGCCAGTCCGGCACAAGCCGCCCGTACCGCTGCCGTAGCGACTGCAGACTCCGTGCCGTGGGGTTGGCCAGGCAACCATCAGGAAGCGCAGGAGCATGGGCCATCGCATGTGCTTGAAGACGTGGCCCTGGTGTCTCCGCATAGCTACTCCGGAAATGCGCCGACAAGAGCCAAGGAATCAACCCATGGCTGGCCTCAGCGTGAGGAAAAGACTGAAATGGCTGGCACGGCCTACAAAGTAACCCGTAAAACAGCGGCCAGCAAGGCTACATTGCGTACATCGGGCAGGCCCTGGGGTTGGTAAGTAGTGGTGGTTGGCGTTTGCCGGCCATCCTCTAGTCAATGACCTGCAGGCAGGGCGTGCAACTCCACGTTGCACGTAGTCATTGCTTTTCTAAAGCTGTTTCCCTGACGAACAAGTAGTCATCGCGGTCGCGGTGTATACACACCAAGCCAGCCTGACGCAGGTTCTTGATGGTGGTCAGGACCCTGAGCAACGAAGTAGGTGAATCAAATTCAACACAGAGTGCTTCGGGAACGATGGAGTGCAACAGCATATTTCCCAACACCTCGAACCAGGCACCCTCAATATCCATCTTCAACAGGGTGATGTTCTGGTGACCTAACCGCTGCATGATTGTAGGCAGGGAACAGAACTCAACCTCTGCCTGCTTGCCACCTCTGGAAGTCCCCGAATCGATAACTGAGAGGTTGGTGTCATCTGCTACGTCCTGACGATATAGCGGCATTTTCATGTCACTGCTCCAAACGCCCCATGGACTGAACGTCAGCGGCCAATCTGCGTGTTGTCCCATGTACTCAATTGAGCTTGGCGTTGGGTCAAAGCTGAATACTTTGCAGGCGTAGCGCTCAACCAGGGCAACATCGAAACTTGCATCACAACCAATGCCAAAGCAATAACAAACACTGCTGTCACCCAGCAACCCGTCAGCAACTGTCCAGCTACCGTCCCCTTGCCCAAGTGCAACAAGTTTCAGGGAGTGCTTTCTCCCCCCCAGTAAACGCAGCGGCGTAAGCCTGACCATCCACTTGAACAGCCCCCTGCGAAAACGTTCAACACGACCGTGGGAGACCATCAGGATCAAATGCCTTGCTGGCGGCGTTTTTGTTTAATGCGTCGGGCTAAAGATGTAGCGAAGTCCCGGGGGCGGGCAGGGTGAAACATGTGCTTCAGCCAATCGAAATGGCCAGCAACGTTCGACTTGGTCGAACCAGAAAATATCCTGTTCAATTGCTTACGTAAGTTCTCTGAATTGACAAATTCGTTATCCACACCGTTGGCGAAGGCAGGCGCTGAGATATACCTATGGAAGAGTGCATCATTGTTGTCGATTTCTTTTACACGCTCTATGACTGCGCCAAAACCTTTGTAGTCATGACAATTGATAAAGCGGTCAGGATTGAAATCCTGCCCAACCAGTGGGTTACCCCAGTATATGGGTATCGTATTGGCAATCAGGGCCTCAGCGATTTTCTCGGTGGTGTAGCCTGGATAGCTGGAGTTTTCAAAGGCAATGGTGAATTTGTAGGCACGGAGAAATTCCAGCTTGTTTGCCACCCTGCCACCCATGTTGTTTAAGACCTTGCCACCTGAATCAACCCGTTTGTAGTCATTCAGCAGGTTAAAAAACTCAATTCGTTCGGGTGCCTTTTTATTGGAATAGAGAAAATTGCAGAATTTTCTTGAGGAAATACGGCCTGTGCCTTGAGCGGGTCCCTTGAGCTGGTCTATCTGGTCATACAGAAAATATAGCGGTAAACGATAATTTCGTTCTGATACCGGATAGTCAAAACTGAATGCATAGTCACACTGATCAAAATCCGGCCTGACATTCTCACCGGTATAGAAAATCCGGGTGCAATTGTATTTAAGATACCGTGTACCAAAACAGGAATAGATCAAAAAATCAGGACACTCTGAAAGTTCCAGTTCATAACATTGTGCAAGCAACTGGTAGATGGGGTTCGTCTTGATTTCTTCGGCGGTATTGCCGTGCCAGAAGTCGGTGAAAGCTACTTTCAGCTTTTTTCTGGCAGTACTCACTGCGAGTTACTCTGCAGCAGCGTCCGGTAGATATTGAGTGTTTCCGCGGCACACTTTTGCCACGAAAAATTCTTTAGTCGCAGGGTCCCTTTGTCTCTGAGTTGAGCAGCAAAAACAGCATCCCCGGTTACCCGGCAAAGTGAGGCAATCAGTGCGTCAGTATCACGGGAGTCAAAGAATTCACCGGCATTACCCACAACTTCAGGTATCGAACCCACGTTGCTACAAACCACAGGACAACCACAAGACATCGCTTCCAGTGGCGGCATACCGAAGCCTTCGTACAGGGAAGGGTAGACAAAGGCAGCAGCGTGCCGGTACAAGCTCGCCAACAACGGGTCTCCGCCGGTCAGCCAGTGGACCTGCCCCTTGTTCAGGCCGAGTTGCAACTGCAGGGCCCGTTCCCCGGCAGAGAACCTGCCACCGCCGAAACACACAAGCTTCAACTTACCATGCAACTTGTCGCAACCGGCGTATGCGTGCAACAGGGCAGAGAAATTCTTGTAGCCCTGACGTTCGCCAACGTAGAGAAGATAAGAAAATTCTTTGAAGCCCGGGTCTACAACCTCCTGGTTACCAATCTCGTTGACCCCATGATGGACGACCGAAACCTTGTCACGCTGGATCCCGGTAATTCGGACAAGGTCATCCAGCGTATTCGCAGAGACACAAATCACATGATCAGCCTGCATGACTGCAGCATGCTTCAGTTCGGCTGTCCGGTCTGAGGCCGGGAAGTTCTGCGGGTACAGTTCATAAACCATGTCATGGACGGTCACCACAACTTTCGCCTTGCTGCCAGGCGGTTTGCGGTACGGGAAATAGTATGTTGTGTGAATAATATCTGCGCTACGCGCTGTAGCGCGCGACTGCACTCCAAGCTGTGAAATGAAGTTATTGATCAAGCGAACCGGATGCCCGGACAAGGGTAGTCTCGGAATGCGCAGACCGCGTACTACGCCTGCATCGAGACCGGATAAATACCGGTTGAAATGAAGCGGAGCCTGCAAGTTAACTTGTAGATCGGCCTGTTTACTGAGCTGACGGGTCAACTCAACGAAGTACCGTGATACACCACCATATTCCTGCATGGCGAAAATCTGGTGGTCATAGACAATCTTCACGTATTGGAAACCCTGTATAGGCGGTATCTAATTCTGGCAAAATCTCGGCACATTAACCAGTGAATAAAAAATATAGGTACAATTGGCCGATCATGAAAATAACCATCGAAGCAGGACGCACCGAAAGCCACTATTGGAAGGATTTGTGGCGCTACAGAGAGTTATTTTATTTCCTCGCCTGGCGAGATCTGCTGGTACGTTATAAACAGACTGCTATCGGCGTGAGTTGGGCAGTGCTGCGACCCATGCTGACCATGCTTGCCTTAACTCTGGTGTTTGGGAAACTGGCCAAACTACCCTCGGATGGAGTGCCTTATCCGATACTGGTATTTGCAGCTCTGCTGCCCTGGCAGTTCTTTGCCAGTTCGTTCGCCGAAGCAGGCAATAGCCTGATCAGCAACGCGAACATGATTTCCAAGGTTTACTTTCCCCGCATCACGATTCCGGCCAGCAGCATTATTGTCAGCTTTGTTGATTTCCTGATTTCGCTGGTATTACTTGCTTTACTGATGCTGTGGTATGGCTTCATGCCCAGCGCCCGGATACTGCTGCTGCCATTGTTCACCCTGATGTTGATCGCGGCCAGCCTGGGTGGCGGACTTTGGATTGCTGCGCTCAACGTCAAGTATCGTGATTTCCGCTATGTGATCCCCTTTGTTGTCCAGTTCGGGCTGTATGTGTCGCCCGTGGGTTTCAGCAGCAATGTTGTACCGGAGAGTTGGCGCTTTCTGTACTCTCTCAACCCTATGGTAGGTGTGATAGACGGATTTCGCTGGGCTATTCTCGGTGGCGATAGCCAGTTATACCTGCCTGGATTCATGGTCTCTCTGTTGCTGGTCACCGTCGTACTGGTCAGTGGATACGCGTATTTCCGAAAAACCGAAAAACTGTTCGCGGATGTGATCTGACGGCCATGACTACCGCGATTAAAATCGAAGGCCTGTCGAAAAAATATATTATTGGTCACCAGCGCCAGGAGAACTACACGGCGTTGCGAGATGTGATGATGCACAAGTTTCGCAGCCTCGGACAACGCATCAGACACCCACTGTCCCCAAATCTGGAAGTTGTAGAGCAGGAAGAATTGTGGGCGCTGCGAAACATCGACCTGGAGATAGGGCAGGGGGAACGCATCGGTATCATCGGACGTAACGGTGCCGGGAAATCCACGCTGCTCAAAGTACTCAGCCGGATCACGGAACCTACAACCGGCCGCTTTTCCATGAACGGACGTGTAGCCAGCCTGTTGGAAGTCGGCACCGGCTTTCACCCCGAACTGACGGGGCGGGAAAATATCTTTCTTAACGGCGCGATCCTGGGCATGAACAAGCGGGAAATCAAGCGCAAGTTTGATGAAATAGTCGAGTTTGCCGAAACCGAGAAATTCCTCGATACACCTGTGAAACGCTATTCAAGTGGCATGTATATGCGACTGGCATTTTCAGTGGCCGCTCATCTTGATCCGGAAATCCTGATCGTCGATGAGGTGCTTGCAGTCGGGGATGTCGCATTTCAGAAAAAGTGCCTGGGCAGAATGCAACAGGTAGGGTCGGAAGGCCGCACTGTGCTTTTTGTGAGCCATAATATGGCAGCCATCAAAACACTCTGTGACCGCGCCGTATTGCTTGATCAAGGTTGCGTTGCTTGCCAGGGGCCGGTTGAACAGACGATACAGTCGTATGTCACCACCGGAGAAAACCCGAATACCTGTACCTCCTGGCCAGAACCTGGCAAGGCTCCTGGGAATGAACTTTTAAGGTTGAAGAAACTCAGGGTTGTGAATGCGCTGGCGGGGGAGGAAAACAACGAAATAACTGTAGAAACTCCCATCCGCTTTGAAATTGAATTCTGGAATTTGAAACCAGGACTGAGGCATATTAGCCTTCACCTGAAAGGTATCAGTGGTGAAATTATATTTGCATCACCTTCACCAAAGCATCAATTTGGTACAGGGTTGGTTGGTTTTAGCTGTGAAATTCCTGCCAATTATCTTAACAGCGGTTTTTTTACGTTCATGGTGCTGGTGGTTAATGATGGCGTACCTGTTTTCACCTATGACATGCCAACGTTTATTGAGGTCATGGATGTGAAACGGGTTGGAAACTGGCTTGGAGAGTGGCCCGGGGTAGTTCGGCCAGTATTCGGGTGGGAACATAAGTTTTCACCGGATACCCCAGTAGAAAGCCAATGAGCCATGAATTTCCGGCAAGATATCTGGCGAGGGTTATGCGGTCCTTACCGAATAACTACCGGGATAATTTTGACCATGTCAGATTCGGACATGAACCCGCTGCCAAACCTTGGTTCATAATTGCCAAGAGTGCACTCAAGCGCTGCTTCTTGCCACGTGCTTCCTTTGATGATTCTCAGCCCGATTCGCCCACACTCGCAGAGATTAATCGCTTATATGATTCGCTGTGTGACAGTGCGTCCAAAGAGTTGCTCGTTTCTCTGCTGGCATTTCGAACTCTCGGTCACCGCAAAATCAGGCTCCCTCTAAGCACACCGGAGTATTGGAAGGAAATCGGTCGCATAGAAAAACTTTCTGAAGATTCAGAAAAGCTGGATGTCAACTTCATGGACTGGAAACTGGAAAAAATTGATCTGGAGGCGTTTAACTTCCCGCTCAAGCTATACGGACTGGCGAAGAACATTTTTACGCAGTTTATTCTTGAACAGTACTGTTGCAAAAGTGGCAACGATGTTATCAAGGCCGAACTGGGTGACACCGTCATAGACGCTGGTGGTTGCTGGGGGGATACAGCCTTGTATTTTGCCTGTGAGACCGGTACAAAGGGGCGAGTATACAGCTTTGAATTCATCCCCAGCAACCTGCAGATATTCAGTAAAAACCTGGAAATGAACAGCGCTGTCAGGAACCGGATTAAAATTGTCGAAAAGGCAATGTGGAGCGGTTCGGGTACTGATTTCTACTACAGTGATAAAGGCCCCGCCAGTCGCGTTGACCTGGTCGCCCAGCATGATTCTTCAGGGTCTGTCAGTTCCATGAGTATTGATGATTTCGTCGATACTCACTCAATCGATCAAGTGGATTTTATAAAAATGGATATAGAAGGTGCCGAACTGGACGCCCTCAGGGGAGCAGAATCTACCATTCGAAAGTTTAGTCCAAAACTGGCAATTTCTGTATATCACAAATTCAGCCACTTGGTAGATATACCTCGATTCATTCAGGATCTTGATATGGGATATGAGATATATTTACGACATTTTACTATTCACCATGAGGAAACGATCCTGTTTGCAAGGCTGAAAGCGCTTAGGAACGACGTATGAAAATCCCCCGTCTTTCCTGCTTAGTATTGATGTGATCTATTGGTCCAGTGGAGCGTAGCCAGGATAAGATGTCTGTATCAGCTTCAGAGCGTGGAACTAACAATTCCGGACATATTCGTCCGCTGTTTATTATTGGCAGTCCCAGGTCGGGCACAACATTGCTTCGACTCATGTTGTGCTCACATCCGGAAATTTACGTGCCCCCCGAGTGCGGGTTCGCAATATGGTGGTATGACAAGTACAAAAATTGGCAAAAACAGGACTCAGGGAATAGCCAGGCAGTCCATGAATTGGCTCATGATATTTTCAGCTCGAAAAAATTTGAAACATGGAACCTGACAACACAAGATATTGTTAAGTCGGTCCAGTTCACTTTACCGGATTCATACGCTGAAGTAGTCGACATCATTTACCAGTTGCAAGCACAAAAATGCGGCAAAGCGGAAACAAGGTGGGGGGATAAAAATAATTTTTACCTCAATCATATTGATACACTGAGAAAATTGTTTCCTGGTGCATGGTTTATTCATATTGTACGTGATATCAGAGATATTACATGCTCATATCTTGAACTGGGAAGGAAGAAGATCGACTCTCGCTATGCACCGGAGCCACCTGACAGTCCACTCATGACTGCGCAAAAATGGAATGCTGATATATGGAGAATTCAGCAGTCATTCAAGAAGCCTGGCACACTCAATGTTACTGAAGTCAGATACGAGGACCTGGTGAACCAGCCATCAAAAGAGCTTAGGAGAATCTGCACTGCGTCTGGAATTAGTTTTGACCCCAGGATGCTCAAGTTCAACGAGGAGAACCGTCTAAAAAGTTTAGAGCCCAAAGAGTTTCTGCAATGGAAGCCAAAAACACTGGAGCCGGTTTCCGAACAATCAGTTGGACGCTATCTAATCGAGCTGGAGACGGGCACTATTGAACAAATAGAAAATGAATGCGAAGAAAACCTCCGGAACTACGGTTATATTCACCTGATAAAATGAACGGCAACATCATCGCGTAATACAATGGACCTTTTACTATGGGCTAGGCTGGCAGGGAACATGAATTGAACGAATTGAACGAATTGAAGCAAAAGGGAAAAGTGCCTGACCTTGCCTACTTTGGCGGCGGTAAAGAATTTGGAAAAGTGCTTCATGTAGGAAAGCCCAATATCGGGTCACGAGAAACCTTCATGAAAATGATGAACGACCTGCTGGACCGTGGATGGCTGACCAACAATGGGCCTTACGTACGCGAATTTGAAGCCAGAATTGCAAGACAGGCAAATGCAAAGCACTGCATCGCAATGTGTAACGGCACAATTGCTCTGGAAATTGCTGTTCGTGCACTGGGTATGCGTGGCGAAGTCATAGTCCCTTCTTTTACTTTTGTTGCGACCGCGCATTGTCTGCAGTGGCAGGAAATCACCCCCGTTTTCTGCGATATCGAGCCCACAACTCATACCATCGACCCAGAGCAAATTGAGAGGCTCATTACACCACGCACGACCGGCATCATCGCTGTTCACTTATGGGGAAATTCATGCAATATTGCCGCGCTGGAGAAGATCGCCAAACGGTATAATCTTAAATTGCTGTTCGATGCTTCCCATGCGCTCGGAGTCAGTCACAAGGGTGTGAGAATTGGCAACTTTGGAGATGCTGAAGTGTTTAGTTTTCACGCGACCAAATTTGTTAACTGTTTCGAGGGCGGGGCTATTGTCACCAACAACGACAACATGGCAGAAAAAATTCGCCTGATGAAAAACTTTGGCTTTGATGGCCTCGACAATGTTACTTACCTGGGAACAAACGGAAAAATGAGTGAGCCCTCTGCCGCCATGGGATTAACTTCGTTGGATAACATGCAGGATTTTATTGCAAGCAATGAGTCGAACTATCGGGCCTACAGTCGCAACTTGCTGTCTGTTCCAGGTTGCTCGATGCTGAGGTACGATGAACTGGAAGAAAATAATTTCCAGTACATTGTTGTAGAAATTAACGAAGCAGCATTCGGCTTGTCCCGTGATCAGTTGGTGCAACTGCTACATGCTGAAAATATTCGTGCGCGCCGGTACTTCTATCCTGGCGTACATAATATGGAGCCCTATCGTTCGAATTCTCCCAGTGCGGGCCTGGTTTTATCGGTGACAAAGCGTGTCACCTCTGAGGTGATGAGCCTGCCCACGGGAACGGCGGTTGATACTGGAATAGTCCAGAGGATCTGTGACCTGATTTCATTTATTTCTGCGAATTCTTCAGAAATCCGACAAAAACTCCAGTGATCATGTGCTCTCCCAGGGTCAGTGTTTGTATCACCACCTACAACCACGGCCAATATATCGCGCAGACTCTGGACAGCGTTCTGATACAGAAAACAAACTTTGAATTCGAGCTCATAGTAGGAGAGGATGATTCTGATGATGATACACGGGAGGTTGTCATCAACTACGCGAAACAAAACCCGGGAAAAATCCACCTGTTTCTCAATGAGCGCAAGAACGTAATTTTTATCAGCGGCCGACCAACCGGTCGTTGGAATCTTGTCAATAACCTCGAACATGCGAAAGGTGAGTATATCGCTCTGGTTGAGGGGGACGATTACTGGATAGATCAAAGCAAACTACAAAAGCAAGTGGACTTCCTGGATAGTCACCCGGATTACTCAATGTGCTTTACTGATGCCAGAATATGGGATGAAGACCGTGCTGAATTTAATGACAAGACGTTTAGTGAAACGTACGCAGCAAACGGCACAAAACAGACTGTTGAATTTGGCGACATGGCAACCAACCACTGGATACCAACCGGATCGGTGATGTACAGACGCTCTGCCTTTGAAGATTTTCCGGACTGGTTCTACAAAATCCCAATGGCAGACTGGGGGCTCTTTCTGTCACTTCTGAAAAACGGCCCTGGCTGGTTTATGAATGAGTGCACTTCCGTCTACCGTGTCCACGGCAGCAGCTACTGGTCATCCTTGCCTGTTACTGCCAGGCAGGAGGGTCGATGCTTGTTTTTTCGATTGGTCAGAAATGAATTTGGTTTCAGAAAAGGAATTGCCATGAACCAGGCATACTGCCAGCAAAAGTTTGAAAATTACCGACAAGAGAAAAACAAGCTGAGTAACCTCCCAAAACTCTTTTACAAAGTCCAGAAAAAGTTCTGGCAACTTTTATCTGCGCTGATAAGAAGCTGAAGTTGACATCGACTACAGACCCATGACGAACATGCCACCACAGAGAAATTTGAAATGTTGATTTCAATTGTCATCGTGTCATGGAATGGCAAAGAGGATCTGGCCCGCTGCCTGAACTCATTGCGTTCCCAGACTGATCAACGGTACGAAATTATCGTCGTCGACAATGGCTCCGCTGACGGTACGCCAGCATTGATTAAGGAAGAGTTTCCTGAGGTGAAGTTGTGTGAACTGGCTGAAAACTCTGGTTTTTCTGAAGGCTGTAACCGCGGCATTGAGCTCGCCTCAGGCAGTTGGATTGCAACCCTGAACCAGGACACTACCGTCGACCCACACTGGCTTGTGGAGCTACGCAAACACATTCAGCGAGGTGGCGCGGACCTTGGCATGTTGCAACCCAACCTGTTGTTCATGCACGAGCCTGACTTGCATAACTCGACAGGAATACTGTTGACCACCAATGGCGGGGGCACCGACCGGGATTTCCGGGTGCCTGCAAGCAGCGATGAGGTAGCAGAAGAGATCCTCTGCCCAACAGCAGGTGCAGCGCTGTACAAGCGCGAAATGCTTGACCAGGTCCGTCTGGGCAGCGGTTATTTTGACCGCACATTCTTTATGTACTGGGAAGACCTTGATTTGGGTTGGCGATGCCGATTGGCAGGCTGGCGGGCAATGTATGTTCCATCCGCAGTGGTTTATCACCGTTACCAGGGCAGTTCGAAAAAGATCGGAGCCCGCTACGCAGAGCTGCAATGCCGTAAAAACCGTCTGCGTTCGCTGCTGAAGAATGGCTCTCTGTATTTCCTCCTGCGCACTTCTGCACATTCCGTACGGGATTTCTTTGCTGGCTTGAAGCACAATGGCCTGGTAGCTGTCCCCAATCTTTTTTCAGCTATTTATGATGGTTTACGGCAGCGAAAAGAGGTCACCAGGATGTTGCAAACCGGGCGCCGCAAACTGGAAAAAGAATGGGTCACTCCACCACCGCGAAGCCCACATTGAAGCTCAGTATCATCACAGTCCACCTTGACGACTTTGAAGGGCTCAAGCTGACGCTGGCCTCCATCAAGCCCGTTCTGGATAGAAATGTGCTTGAGTGGATCGTTATAGATGGCGGCAGCAGAGCGGGCAAAGCCGAAACGCAACTTGCAGGGCAGGTGCGGACATTGGCGAGCCACTTCTCGTCTGAACCGGACGAGGGTATCTACGATGCCATGAACAAGGGTACACAACTGGCCGGTGGAGACTACGTACTTTATTTGAACGCAGGTGATGAACTGTACCCTGATCTTGATGCAAAAACACTGCTCCGGGTTTTCGCTGATACGTCCGCAGACATGCTCTGGGGGCATTGTGAAGTCCGCTACCAGGATGATGTCCGGGTGCCGGTAAAAGCCCGTTCACGACGCTGGGCCTGGTATGGTATGCCGGCTTTCCATCCCGCGATTTTCTTCCGGCGCGCTATTCTGGGAGCCCGCCCTTATAACACGAGCTTTAAGCTTGCAGCCGACTACGAGCTGGTTTCCCGCCTGCTGGTCAACGGCGCAACGGTGGTGCAAAGGCCGGAGTTGATCTCTGTCTACCACCGTGGTGGCGCAAGTGATGTTCAGGGCGATGTTGCGCGCCTGGAGGAAAGCAGAATACGGCTCAAATACTTCCGGATCCCGGCTTTTCTGGACAGCGGTATCAGGTTTCTTAAAAAAATAAATGCCAGGCAAAGCCTTTTTTCCAGGCTCATTCGGAAGTTGCGCAAATGGCTATAGTCAGGACAACCCAGGGTGATTTTGCAAGACCCCGACACTAAAATCAGCGTGCTCGGCATACCTGTGTCACCCATAGGTATCGGCCCTGTTCATGACAGGTTTTCCGCCAAAGACCCCCATCGCTGCCTGCTGATTACTTTTGTAAACCCGGTGGCTTGCGCCTTAAGCCTGGAGCACCCCGATTATGTTGGTACTCTGGCGGAGTTAGATATCATCGCCTGTGATGGCATTGGTATGGTTAAGGCAGCTCATGCCAGCGGATTGAAAAAGGTCAGGCGGGAATCTTTTGACTTCACCTCTCTTGCCGGTGAAGTATTTAGTGCGGCCGTACTTAACGGACACAGTATTAGCCTGGTAGGTGGCAAACCAGGCGTCAGTGAACAGGCAGCCAGGATGTTGCGGGAAAAGTACAGGGGGTTACAAATCACCGCCTGCTATTCGGGTTACGGACAGGATCCGGATGATGCCACTGAGTTTATTTCCGGCAACCCGCCAGATCTGGTCATTTGTGGTATGGGCGCCCCTTTGCAGGAGGAATTTCTTCTGCGACTTGTCGCCACGGGTTGGCGGGGTATTGGCTTTACTTGTGGAGGTTTTCTCGATCAGGTGAGTGCAGGCACAACATACTACCCGGTCTGGATTGACCGGCTGAACTTGCGTTTCCTCTATCGCCTGTTCAAAGAACCGCGCAGACTGTGGCGCAGATACTTGGTGGATTACCAGGTTTTCCTCAAGCGCTATAGCGAACTACAATGGAGTCGGCTCAAAGCGAAACTGGGATTCGGGAAAGCGGTCGATAAAACCCCATGAAAAACCTGCAAACACAACTGGTCATCCTGCTGGCATTTCTGCTGGCTTTTTATACCCGCTTTGGTTCCTTACAAATGGGTACTGACTATGTGATCGTGTTGCTGCTCGGCCTGCTGATCGCAGCGGTTATCATGCCGGCCACGGGGGCTTTCCGCCCCGAGTTCCGCTGGAATGTGCTGCGTAAGACCCGTCGATTGCTGGCCGGGTGGGCCGTGGTTGTCACGCTGCTGGTGACTCTGGCAGCGCTGTTTAAAGTGACCTCAGACTACTCCCGGATTTGGTTTGCCTGGTGGGTACTGTTCGGTGGTGCAGGGCTCTTCATCAATCAGTTGCTCGAACATGGCTGGCAGGTGCACCGGAAGAACTCTTCACGTGCCGCCCGACGTGTGGTGCTGGTAGGTGGAGGCAATAATGGCAAGCGGGTGGAACAACGAATCCTGTCGGATGCGCATGGTGAAATCGAACTGGTGGCACGCTTTGGCCACGACTGGCCGGGTGCCAGCGCATACCCGGTTGAACAATTGGCAGAGTATGTCATTGACGCACATATTAACGAGGTTTGGGTGGCCGTGCCGTGGGAGGATCGCGGCCTGCTGGAGTCTGCTCTTGATGCCCTCAATGAGTCGGTTGTTGATGTCAATGTGATCCCGGATTTGTACCAGTATCGCTTACTCAATCAGGGCATTGTTGAATGGGATGGCTTGCCGGTCATTAACCTCAGCGGCACGCCCATGACAGGTACAGAACTGCGTCTGAAGGCATTTATCGACCGACTGGGCTCGCTTCTGTTGTTAGTGCTCCTGTCGCCCCTTATGCTGCTTCTCGCGCTGCTGGTCAGGCTTTCAGGGCCTGGCCCCGTGCTGTTCCGGCAGCAACGTCATGGCATCGGCGGTGAATCCATCGAGATCTTCAAATTTCGCAGCATGAAAGAACACCAGCCAACAGCCGGCGAGGTGGCCCAGGCAACCCAGGACGACCAGCGGGTTACTTTCATTGGTGGAATTCTGCGCCGCAGCAGTCTGGATGAATTACCCCAGTTATTTAATGTGCTGCGAGGTGAGATGTCGCTGGTCGGTCCGCGTCCTCATGCCATTGAACACAACGAGGATTTTAAGTCCAGGATCCCCAGGTACATGCTACGGCATAAAGTACGCCCCGGGATGACCGGGTGGGCGCAGGTCAATGGCTTTCGGGGCATCACTGATACCGAAGAAAAAATGGCGCTTAGAATCGAGCACGACCTCTGGTACATTCAAAACTGGTCGTTGTGGCTGGATTTGAAGATTCTGCTGCAAACCCCGCTGGCCATGATTCATCGCAACGCCTTCTAGTCGTCCCGGCTTTCAGCGCCGCCTCATACCAAGTATCTCGTTGGGTGTTTTACCATTCAGCTTTTTCATCAGTTTTTCTTTGTCACGTTTTACAGACAGGTCGTAAACCATGAAATATCCGATGGTATTTTCAATGCTGCCGGCTACCTTATCGCCGTCCTGTTGCCGAATGGACTCAAGCGTTTTTGCATAGGCTTCGGCACTGGAAAAATCAACCGGCTGATCCATAATTGATTTCTGTTCAGCACTGTTTTCAACCACGGCATCTGTAGTGCCAGACCCTGTTGCTGCTACAGCGGTGGAGGTGGTTTCAGTACCTGTGCCTTCTTCGGCACAAGCGGTAACCAGGAATAGAGTTGCCACGATGGCTGAGACTGAAGTGAGGGCAAGTTTTTGCATGCTGTATTTCCTGTAAGTTTTGTCGTAATGAACAGCGGCTAAATGCCGCAACGCTATGACCACACCAAAGCGGGATGATTCCACATCTACCGGCACTTTGCAGCAATGACTTTAAAATTTCTGTTGCCGGCCAACGCCTCAATATGCTGAAAATGCTGCGCCAGCCAGTTTTCGTAGGGCAGGTGGCGGTTGGCCACCAGGATCAGTTCACCGCCCGGCCTGATGTGGGTGTGCACATCCTCGAGCAGTCGCAGGCTCATACGGTTGTCTGTTTTGACGCCTGCATGTATGGGTGGGTTGCTAATCACCATGTCATAGCTTTGACTAACTCCGCAGAGCCCGTCCGAGGCTAACAATTGGCCGTGAAGGCCATTGGCCGCAAGCGTATCCTCACAAGCCTGCAGAGCCAGTGCACTGCTATCAAGGAAGGTTACGTGCACATCCTCATGGCCAGCCATGACCGAAGCCCCGATAACACCGGCGCCACAGCCAAAATCGAGGATCTCACCGGCCGGCTTCAGGCCAGCGATAGTGCTTAGCAGTAACGCCGTACCATCATCCAGTCGCCCGTGCGCGAAAACACCCGGATAGGAAGCCACCTTTAATTCACCACCAGCGTAGTCCAGCAGCCACTTTTGCTGGTAGTCCTGCAAGCTGAACGGCTGTTGATGTACAGGTTTCCGGGCAACAAACAGCGTACAGTGACGGGCATTGTCCAGCTTGCTGACTTCAGTAAATCTGGTTTCCAGCAGTTTGTTTGCGGATTTGATGCCAGCCTTGTTTTCGCCTGCGAGCCAAACTTCCCCATCATCGGCCAGTAAACCAACAACGCAGTCCAGTAGCATTCCAAGCAAGGCTTTCTCTCGGGGTAGATTGAGGATGATCCAGGCGTAGCGCTGGCGACTGTTATCCTGTTGGCAGGCATGCGGAAAAGTTCCAAACTCGACCTTTGCTCCAGCAGACTTATGAAAAGAATAAGCGCCGAATTGCTGGCAGAATAATTTCAATGAGGAGCTCAAATCTGCAGCTTCGCGCCAAGCAAGATCAGGAAGAGGGTTGATCCATAAGCCAGTCTCGCCACGGGGAAGGTGGTGCATATTCCTCTGGATGATTTGACTAACAAGATTCACGACAGTCCTGATCTAACGGCTGATGTGAGCGTAGAGGTCGTGCTGGTCCGCGCTGTCAACCCGCACTTCGACAAATTGGCCGGGCTGTAACTGTTGGCCATTGTCTATAAATACCTGGCCGTCTATTTCCGGTGCATCCGCCGCACTGCGGGCCACTGCACCCCGTTTATCAACGGTATCCACCAGGACTTTTATAGTACCACCCACTTTGGCCTGCAAGCGTGCATGGCTGATGCCTGCCTGAACTTCCATAAACGCCTGCTCACGCTCTGCCATAACATCAGGTGACACATGGTCTGGAAGCTTATTGGCATTGGCACCGTCGACCGGCGAATACTGAAAACATCCCACCCGGTCAAGCTGAGCTGCCACAATGAAATCCAGCAGTTGCTGGAAATCCGCTTCTGTCTCACCCGGAAAACCAACGATGAAGGTGCTGCGCAAAGTGATATTCGGGCAAATTTCACGCCACTTCTGGATACGTTGCAAAGCATTTTCTGTCGCCGCCGGCCTTTTCATCAACTTCAAAATACGCTGACTGCCATGCTGAAGCGGAATATCGAGGTACGGCAATATCAATCCGTCAGCCATCAGCGGTATCAACTCATCCACGTGGGGGTAGGGGTAGACATAGTGCAACCTGACCCACACGCCGAGCTTGCCAAGTTCCTGGCAAAGCTCCGTCATACGGGTTCTGACCGGTTTGCCACCCCAGAAGTCGAGTTTATAACGCAGGTCGACGCCGTACGCTGAGGTATCCTGAGAGATTACTAATAACTCCCTGACACCGGCATCCACCAGGCGCTGCGCTTCTGAGAGCACATCTCCGACCGGCCGACTGACCAGTTTCCCACGCAGTGAGGGGATAATGCAAAATGTACAACTGTGATTACAACCTTCTGATATCTTTAAATATGCATAGTGTCTAGGGGTCAGTTTTATCCCCTGAGGAGGCACCAGGTCAATGAACGCGTCATGGTCTTTCGCAAATGGCGCATGCTGGTGAACGGCACTGACGACCTGCTCATACTGCGCCGGTCCACTGACTGACAAAACGGCAGGGTGAAGTTCCAGAATCTCAGTCTCATCAACGCCCATGCAACCCGTAACGATCACACGGCCGTTTGCATTCAGGGCTTCGCTGATCGCGTCCAGCGATTCCGCCCGGGCGCTGTCGATGAAGCCGCAGGTGTTGACCACGACCAAATCAGCGCCATCATAGCTGGGCGAAATTTCGTAACCGTCACTTCGGAGTTGCGTCAGTATGCGCTCTGAATCTACCAGCGCCTTGGGGCAGCCAAGGCTCACAAAGCCTATTTTTGGAGCCGTCATATACCTTCAGCCATCACTGTTATCGGGTTCAAAGAATAGCCACCTGGTCATTGGGAACGCCTCGCGGAACTCACGTTCAACACGATTAATAGCTTTGATTAGCCCGGTTTCGGAGCCTGTTGTTTTCATCCGTACCTTGATCGCGACCATTGCATCAGGGCCCATTTGCATCGTCAACAGGTTTAAGATCTCATCTATTTCAGGCCGCGCGTGCAAAAAGTCCTGCATTGCCTGCTGAGTGTGTGGCTCAACACTTTGCCCAATCAGCAAAGCCTTGACTTCCACAGCCAGCAGAGAGGCGATTACAATCAGCAGGATACCAATCAATACGGTACCGATGGCATCGTAAACCGGGTTACCCGTTATTGCTGTCAGCAGGATCGCAATCAGGGCGAGGCCCAGGCCGAGCAGGGCGGCAACATCCTCGCCAAACACCACCAGCAGTTCGCTGCTCCTGCTTTCGCGGAACCACCGGGACAGATGCCGTCCCCGGCGCTCTTTGTTCACCGCGTGCATGCAACCCCACAACGATATTGATTCTGCAATGATCGCGAACACCAGCACACCCACTGCGATCATGGGGCTCCTCAGTGGTTCGGGATTACTGAACTTATGAATACCTTCATACAGGGAGAACATGCCACCAAGGCTGAACAGGATCACTGCAACGAGGAAAGACCAGAAATAAATACTCTTGCCGTAACCCAGCGGGTAGTTCATATCGGGTGGTCTTTGCGATTGCTTCATGCCAAACAGCAGCAGCAACTGGTTTGAGCTGTCGACCAGCGAATGAATCGCCTCAGCCAGCATCGCACCGGAACCCGTCAGAAACGCTGCCACCGCTTTGGCAACAGCAATCGACAGGTTTGCAAACAGTGCAAACAGGATAGACCTGACAGAATCGGATTTGGTCGCCATGATTCTGAGTTTACTCTCGATACCGGACTGGAGTGAATAAAATCAAAAAAAACGGCCGCAATTGCGACCGTCTGTTTCTGTGCTGATTTTTCTCACCTGCTTACCAGATCTTGACACGCTTCTCAGGTGGCAAATACATTCCATCGCCTTCCTTGACATCAAATGCCTTATAGAATTCCGGCACGTTGACCGCCGCGCCATTAGCACGGAATTTGGGTGGAGAATGGGGGTCAACCGTCAAGCGGCGCTTAACTTCTTTGTCACGCGCCTTGGAACGCCAGACCTGCGCCCAGCCATAGAAGAACCGCTGATCACCGGTCATGCCGTCAATCACCGGCGCCTCCTTACCATCAAGTGACATTTTATAAGCCAGGTAAGCAATGCTTATTCCACCCAGATCACCAATATTCTCGCCGGAGGTGAACTGACCATTGATGGTCAGTCCATCGATAACCTCGTAGCCGTCATACTGTGCTGCCAGCGCGTTCTTGCGGACATCAAAACGTTCCGTGTCTTCCTTGGTCCACCAGTCACGCAAATTGCCATCACCGTCGAACTTGCGCCCGGAGTCATCAAAACCATGGCCGATCTCATGACCGATTACGCCGCCGATTCCGCCGTAGTTGACCGCATCATCCGCGTTCACATTGAAGAACGGGGGCTGCAGAATTGAGGCCGGAAAAACGATCTCATTCCAGGCAGGGTTGTAATAGGCATTGACTGTCTGTGGTGTCATGAACCACTCGCTCTTGTCCACCGGGCTATCCAGCTTATCGATATTGCGATTGTACTCAAACTTCGCAGCACTCTTGATGTTTCCAACCAGGTCGCTACTGGCGATCTGCATGTTGGAGTAATCCCGCCAGTTGTCGGTATAACCAATTTTAGGGTTGAATTTGGAAAGTTTTACGAGCGCCTGCTGCTTGGTTTCCTCACTCATCCATTCAAGCTCGGTAATGGATTTCTTGTAGGCCTTGATCAGGTTCTTGATCATGGTATCCATACGCGCCTTGGCTTCAGGCTGGAAATGTCGCTCAACATACAGTTGGCCCAGCAACTCGCCCATATTGCCATTGATCGAGTTCACCGCGCGCTTCCACTGGGGCCGCGGCTCAGCCACACCGGACAAACCCTGGCGGAAAAAGCCGAACCACAGCTTGAAGTAGTCATCACCCAATACCGGTGCGAAGCTGCTCAGGGTCTGGAAGGTAAGGTAATCCTTCCAGGTTGCCAGATCAGTATCAGCGATGATGTCATCTGCAGCCTCGAAGAAACTGGGCTGTGAAACAATATAGCGGTTCCGGGTCGGGATGCCTGCGGCTTCAAAGGATATGTCCCAGTTGATTTTTGGCGCCATCTCACGCAACTCAGCCGGAGTTTTCGGGTTGTAACGCTTGACCGGGTCGCGATTTTCTTCCTTGGTCCACTGAACCTCAGCCAGGCGGGTCTCGAGTGCCAGCAAGCGTTTAGCCCGGTCAGCACCACCTTCGATGCCAGCCTGCGCAAAAATACTGCCCACATAATCAAGGAACAACTGACGGCCCTTCACAAACTGATCATCATCTTTCAGGTAATAATCCCGGTCCGGCATGGTCAGGCCGGCCTGGCCCAGGTAGACAATATTGGTGTCCGGGTCTTTCAGGTCTGAGAAAATACCGCCGCCAATGGGTGAATTGACACCATAAATCCCCAGCGTACTGAACAACCTGAAGATATCGTCAAGAGACCTGGAAGCTTCAATCTCTGCCAGCTCAGCCTTGATGGCATCGCCCCCCAGGCGGGTTGCGGTTTCAGTATCCATGTAGGCATTGTAGAAATCGCGAATTTTCTGCGTGGGTGAACCTTGCTGGATATCCTTTACGGCACTGACTTCTTCAACCAGCGCCCGAATATCCTTTTGGGACTGCTCCCGGAGGATATCGAATGATCCCCAGCGGGCTTTATCGGCAGGTATTGCTGTGTTGGCCAGCCAACTACCGTTGACATAATCAAAGAAATCATCCTGTGGCCGTACTGATTCATCGAAATCACTCTTGTCAATACCGCTCACCAGCCCACGGGGCTGTGCGGTTACAACGGCTTCAGGAGCAGACCGGGCTGCTTCTGCCACGGCGGTAGAATCTGACTCCTGCTGGCATCCATAGAGACCAATCACAACAGCCATGCTCATCGTTAACTTGTACTTCATTTAACTAATTCCTTGGTGACGGGGGTAGAAAGGTGGGTACTATATACCTTCATGAAGCAGGTTGCAGGTGTCTAAAGTTGGGCTATTCATATGTCTGCAGAAGGGTATAGCGATGGGTAGGTGGCGAGCTCCTGTGAAACCTGGTAGCCCTTATATCACGCCTGCCGGCGCAAAAAAACTGAAGGAGGAGCTCATTTATCTCTGGAAAACCCTGCGCCCGGAAGTGGTGCGGGCACTTTCCGCCGCCGCCGCAGAGGGTGATCGCTCAGAAAATGCTGAGTATATTTATCGCAAGAAACAGCTGGGCGAGATTGACCGGCGCCTGCGTTATTTGAGCAAGCGCGTGGATGTCATAAAGATTGTTGACCGTCCGCCCGCCGATATTTCGATTATCCGTTTCGGTGCGTGGGTAACCTTGCAGGAGCAAGGTGATGCTTCAGTCACCTATCGTATTGTCGGCGTCGATGAAACTGATGCCAGCCAGGGTTACATCTCCATTGACTCGCCAGTCGCACTGGCGCTACTGGGCAGAACTGTTGGCCAAAGCACTGCAGTTGAACTACCGGAACACCGCGCCCGTTTCAAGATTACTGCCATCCGCTACAGCTAGAACCAGCCAACGATACCCGCCGACAGAATCTTTACAGCAATGCTTGAAATCTGCTCTGGAAACCCCATTTTATTCAACGTGGCAGCCTTCGGGGGCCACAGGTAACTTCCGGCCATTTGGCGGAAGATTTTTTGACCGAATTGCTTCTAAAGGAGAATACGGATATGACTACTTTTGATTTTGCACCACTTTACAGAACCTCAGTTGGTTTCGACCGTCTGGCATCCATGTTGAGCTCTGCCTCACGGCAGGAGCAGGGTAATAGCTACCCTCCCTACAACATCCGCTCAACGGGCGAGGACCACTATCAAATCACCATGGCAGTTGCCGGTTTTTCAGACCAGGATCTGCACATCACGACCGAGCAGAGCCGTTTGGTGATTACCGGTGAACGCGAAGACGAAACAGAAGAGGCAGGGGAATACCTCCATCGCGGCATTGCCACGCGCTCTTTTGAACGGCGCTTCAACCTTGCCGATCACGTCAAGGTGGTAAACGCCAGCCTTGAGAACGGCCTTTTACATATCGATCTTGAGCGCGAACTTCCCGAAGCAATGAAGCCGCGTACCATTGAGATCGGCAAACCGGAAGCACGGCTTCTGAACGTTGAAAAGAAGGATAAAGCTGCGTAACTGAATGTTTGCGGTTGTACTACCCAGGGGGGGGGTGCCTGCACAGCACCCCCCTTTTTTTTGGGTTTGCAAGCCGTCAAGCCTGTGGTTAACCTGAACTGACCGTGAACGGAAGCATGCCTGAATGAAGCGCGTCGCATTCTATCTGTACCAGGTTTATGCCTGGTTGATATTTATCCCCCTTGGCTTGCTGCTTACTCTTATAAGCGGTTGGTTAACCGTATTGGTTGCTATGCTGTGGAACCCACGCGTCGCCAGTCGCTACGTTGCTGCCAACTGGGGAAAATTGATCGGCCTGATGACACCCATGTGGGTCAGCGTCGAAGGTGCGGAAAACGCTGATCCGCAGCGCTCCTGTGTTGTGGTTTGCAATCACCAGAGCCAGTACGATATTTTCCTGGTATACGGCTGGTTGAAACTTGACCTGAAATGGGTGATGAAAGCCGAGTTGCGCAAAATCCCCGGCGTGGGAATCGGTTGCGAAAAAGCCGGGCATATATTCGTCGAGCGCAACAATCCTGAGCAGGCTCGCAAAGCCGTAGCTGAAGCACTCAGCAGGGTGCGCGATGGTGTTGGTATCCTGTTTTTTGCTGAAGGTTCCCGTAGTGTGGATGGCAAGCTTCAGAAGTTCAAAAAGGGCGCTTTTCGAATTGCAGCGTCACAGGGGCTACCCATTCTGCCGGTTACCATTATTGGCACTCGTGATATCCAAAAACCCAGGTCGATGATGATATTTCCCGGTAAAGCCCGCATGGTCATACACCCGCCCATTGAGGTTGATGGGGATGAAGCGCAGGATGTTCTCGCATTGATGAACAAAACCCGCGAAGCCATTACCTCCGCAATGCCACAAGACCTTCGCTGACAGGGTCTGACGCCATGCATCTTGGCCAGCCTGACCCCCGGTTTACAGCGTCAAAACGGGCCCAGCGAAATTTCCAGTTGGCCTTGAAGACCGCCCTGGTCCTTACCGGTGTGTTGTGGACAATCCTTTTGGTTGATATCTTCCTTGGTCTGGAGCTAACCCGTTTCGGCCTGCGCCCGGGCAGCCTGAAGGGCTTGATCGGACTACTGACCGCCCCGTTATTGCATGGCGGTGCAGAGCATCTTTTTTCCAACACCGCACCCCTGATCATCAGCATGACAACAATTTTGTACCTTTATCCGCGGTCTTCCACCATTGTTATTCCGGCTATCTGGATCGGCTCCGGTATGCTGGCATGGGTTATTGGCCGGCCCAGCTTGCATTTTGGAGCCAGCGGTTTTATCTATGGCCTGCTGGCCTTTGTGTTTATCAGTGGGATTTTGCGCCTCGACATGCGCTCCGTTGCCGTGTCAGTCATGGTGTGGTTTCTGTATGGATCAATGATCTGGGGCCTGTTACCAATACGACCCGACATGTCCTGGGAGTTACATCTGAGTGGCGCAATACTCGGTGTTGCACTGGCTATTCGTTTGCGCAAGTGGGATGTTACCCCTGTGAGACGTTATGATTGGGAGGATGACGACAGTGTGCCGGACTGGTTCCCCGACGAGGATCCCTCCGGCGACAAGGACGCAGACAATGATTAAAAAAGTTGGCTTTATCTCTCTGCTGCTGTTTGCGGCGTTCGTGGTTACCGGATATTTGCTGCCAACCCACGCCTATGTGGAGCGCAGTATTTCGATTGAACGTCCAGCGAGCCTGCTGTTTGAAATCGTCAACAGTTACCGTGATTTTCAGCAGTGGTCCCCATGGGCAGAACGTGACCCGAATGCAGAGTACGTCATATCCGGCCCTGCAGAGGGCGTAGGTGCACGCTTGAGCTGGAGTGGTGAGCCACATCTGGTCGGTAGCGGTTGGCAGGAAATCATTGCCAGCGAACCTTACCAACAAATAGATATCCGTCTGGATTTCGACACCCAGGGCACCTCAAACTCACGCTTTGTGTTCGTAGCTGAAGGCAACACCACCCTGGTTACCTGGTCTTTTGATTCGGATTTGACCGAGGGCCTGAATTTTTTCGACGGCTTTCTCGCACGCTATTTTGGTCTGCTGTTCGACCGCTGGATTGGCAATGACTACGAGCGGGGCCTGTCTAACCTGAAGCGTTTCGCTGAAGCCATGCCAGCTTCCGATTTCTCCCCGGTTGATATCACCCAGCTTGATGTAACAGCGCAGGACATCCTGTATGTCACTACCCGCAGTAGCCAGGACCCCGACGACATTGCGGCTACAATTGCTGTGGCTTATGCAGAAATCAGCGATTTTATGCAAGCTGAAAACATCCATATGACAGGCCAGCCCATGGCTGTCACCCGAGCCTGGGAAGAGGGTGGTTACGAGTTTGACGCAGCCATTCCGGTGGATCTCATTCCGACGCGCTTGAGCGGCAATATCAAAGCGGGTTCATCACCGTCAGGACCGGCAGTGAGGGCTGTTCACCGTGGGGCATTCGACCAGATGATGCCAACCTATGAGAAACTGGCAGCCTACATGTCCGCTCACGGGCTCAAGCATGGCGGTGTATCCTGGGAACACTACATCACCGACCCGGCAACCACTGATCCGGCGGATATGACAACACACGTCTACATCATGTTGGACAACAACTAGCCGGCGATCCAGGCTCTCCCGCACTGCAGTTGCAGCGCGCACATCCTCCTACCAGCGGGACGAGACCTGAAAACCTGCTTGCCAGTGATCAGGCCCGGTAGCCGTTGACAGGTATTTTTCAAATGCCCGACGGGTCAGTTCCTCTGCGCCCATGCTCAGCAAATGAGGGTTGCTGACCTGGCAGTCCAGCAACGTGAACTGCCATTGATGCAATTGCCTGCACAGGGCCACCAACGCAATCTTGCTGGCATCGGTCGCTTTGCTGAACATGGATTCGCCGAAAAACATTGCACCCAGGGCCAGGCCATAAATACCACCGATCAGTTCATTGTTGCGCCAGACCTCAACAGAGTGTGCGATACCGGCTTCGTGCAACCGAATATAAGCAGCCTGCATGTCATCCGTTATCCAGGTTCCACTGCCATTCCGCTTGGCGCCGGCACAGGCCTCGATAACCTGCGTAAACTCACGATCGGCACTGAGTGTGAAGCCACCCTGGTTATAGCAACGCCGGAGCCTGCGTGAAACGTGAACACGGGTGGGGTAGAGGACGCAGCGGGGTGCAGGTGACCACCATAAAATTGGCTCACCCTCACTGTACCAGGGGAATATTCCCTGCCGGTAGGCATTTACCAGGCGGGGTACCGACAGGTCTCCACCTGCCGCCAGCAATCCCTGCGGGTCTTTGAGGGCAAGATCAGTCGCGGGGAAGGGCGATTCCGGGTCTGGCGCGAGTAACGGAATCATGGCGGGGCCGGCCTGTCAGGACGGGTCCTGCTGTTCTTCCAGCCAACGCTCGGCATCGAGTGCCGCCATGCAACCGAAGCCAGCAGAGGTTACGGCCTGGCGATAGACGTGGTCAGTGACATCACCGGCGGCAAATACACCTGCAACACTGGTCATGGTTGCCAGGCCCTCGGTGCCACTGCGAATGCGGATATAGCCGTCTTTCATATCCAACTGGCCCTTAAAAATTTCGGTATTTGGATTGTGGCCAATAGCAATGAAAACACCATCGACATCGATGCGGGCCAACTCACCGCTTTTCGCGTGTTTCAGCATCAGGCCGTTAACACCGGTATCACCACCCAGTACTTCTTCGACCACATGGTCCCACATGAATGACACATTGCCGCTACGTTCTTTCTCAAACAGGCGGTCCTGCAGGATTTTCTCTGCACGCAGTTCATCCCGGCGATGTACCAGCACAACTTCTGATGCCAGGTTGGAAAGGTACAGAGCCTCTTCGACAGCCGTATTACCACCGCCAATGACGGCGACTTTACGGTCACGATAGAAAAACCCATCACAGGTAGCGCAGGCAGAGACACCCTGGCCCATGAACGCCTCCTCGGAAGGCAGGCCAAGGTACTTGGCGCTCGCGCCCGTGGCAATCACCAGGGCGTCACAGCTGTATTTGGCCGAATCCCCTTCCAGTATGAAGGGCCGCTGAGCAAAATCAACGGTGTGAATGTGGTCGAAAATGATTTCAGTCTCAAAACGCTCGGCATGTGCCAGCATTCGCTGCATCAGTTCAGGCCCCTGAACGCCCTCAGCATCACCCGGCCAATTGTCGACATCAGTGGTTATGGTTAACTGGCCGCCTTGCTGCATCCCCGTGATCACGGTTGGTTTCAGGTTTGCCCTGGCTGCATATATGGCTGCGGTGTAGCCAGCGGGCCCGGAGCCAACAATCAGCAAACGGTGGTGTTTTATATCGCTCATGTATAATTGCTCCATCAAAGTGGCAGGCTTCTGCAGGGTTGTTTTACAGCTTATCTTAACTGCTGTCAGTTTGAGGCTGACAATACAGTTTCAAGCCTGTATTTTAACTGATCATCGAGCAATGAAATACGCCTGACTTTCCAGATGGTTATGGCATGATAGCTTGAACTATTTTGTTTACAGGTCAATCGCCGATTAACTTTATGTTATATTTGACTTAAAATATAAATACTTAAACAACAAACCTTATAAGGTATATAACATTGCCGCAAGCGCGTAAGAAGGCCACCAAGGCCACTGTGGGGGCCTCCGGGCTGTCACATCATTTAAGGGAAAGTTTTTTTCTGCTTTCCATTCTGGTTGCTGTGTACCTGGTTGCCAGCCTCGCCACTTACGAACCAACGGACCCCGGACCCTTCAACACCACCAATTCAGACCTGGTACAGAATGCCGGCCGCATACTGGGCGCATGGATCGCAAACTTTTTCCTCTTCCTGACCGGTTATATCGCCTATCTGCTACCTGTCGTTACGGTATATGGCGGCTGGCAATTATGGCGCCGTGATTCCGAAAAGCCTGCAATCGGCATCATGGGTGTGGTGGCAGTCATGACCGGACTGATACTGTTTTTGCTCTCATCGACTGGTTTGAGTGACATGCATCTGCTGCCGTCAGCGGGCAGTATGCCTGCCGGTGGCGGTGGTGTAATTGGTGCGGTTATTACCGCGCCCTTGCTCGAATTGACGGGCATGTTGGGTGCAACCCTGTTGCTGTTATCCATGTTGCTGGTGGGCGCGACGCTGTTTACCGGCATTTCCTGGTTCTGGGTTATGGATGTCACCGGCCGCATCACTCTTAGCCTCATTGATGGCCTGGTCGCCAGCATCACACGCATGCGGGACTGGTTCGCCGGGCGCCGGGCAAGAGCGCGGCGGGATGAAGTAAGAAAGACCGATTCGGCCCGGCAAAAAGGCAAGAAAGCACTTCGTATTGAACCCTTGATCAACCTGCCGCAGGAGCAGGCCAGCAAACGGGCAGCCAAGGAAAAACAACGCCCGCTGTTCAAGGATATGCCTGCTGACTCGCTGCCGCCGCTGGACGTACTCGATGAGCCACACGACCAGCCACCCGGCTATAGCGAAGATGACCTTAAAACGCTGTCACGCCAGGTTGAGCTGAAGCTGGCTGATTTTGGTGTCCATGTCGATGTGGTTGCGGTGCACCCCGGGCCTGTCATAACCCGTTTCGAGTTACAGCCGGCTGCTGGAGTAAAATCAGCGCAAATAATGAACCTGGCCAAGGACCTTGCGCGTGGCCTCAGTATCGTCTCGGTACGGGTCGTTGAAGTTATCCCGGGTAAATCCACCATCGGTCTGGAAATACCCAATTCCAACCGGCACATGGTGTTTCTCTCGGAGATACTGCGCTCCGAAGTCTATTACAAGTCGAATTCTCCTCTGACCCTGGCACTGGGCAAAAGCATTTCCGGACGTCCCATCGTGGTAGACCTTGCCAAGATGCCACACCTGCTGGTCGCAGGCACCACCGGCTCAGGCAAGTCTGTGGCATTGAATGCAATGATTCTGAGCCTGCTCTACAAGACCGGACCCGAAAACGTCCGACTGGTCATGGTCGATCCGAAAATGCTGGAATTGTCGATTTATGCTGACATTCCACATTTGCTGGCGCCCGTGGTCACTGACATGAAAGAGGCTGCCAATGCCTTGCGGTGGTGTGTGGCAGAAATGGAGCGCCGTTACCGACTGATGTCAGCTGCCGGCGTGCGTAACCTCGCTGGCTTCAATAAGAAGGTAGGTGAAGCCATTGATGCCGGCAAGCCGCTCAAAGACCCGTTGTTTGTGCCGGACGAAATGAACCCGGACGCCGAGGCGCCGGAACTTGAGCATTTGCCCTATATCGTTGTCATCGTCGATGAACTCGCGGACATGATGATGATACTCGGCAAGAAGATCGACGAACTGATTGCCCGGCTGGCACAAAAAGCCCGCGCCTCCGGTATCCACCTGATACTTGCCACCCAGCGTCCTTCCGTGGATGTTATCACCGGGCTGATCAAGGCTAATATACCCACCCGTATCGCTTTCCAGGTTTCCTCCCGGGTCGATTCCCGCACCATTCTTGACCAGATGGGTGCGGAACAGTTACTGGGCCACGGCGACATGCTGTACATGCCACCCGGCACCGCCATTCCGGAACGTGTACACGGGGCATTTGTGGATGACCATGAAGTACATGCCGTGGTCGATTACTTACGCTCACTTGCAGCACCAAACTATGTTGACGACATTCTTGAGGAAACCCAGCTGACCAGTGATGGCATGAGTATCAATGCAGCAGGTATACCCACTGACGCTCAGGGTGAGCAGGATGAACTTTACGACCAGGCTGTTGCCTGGGTTACTGAATCCAGGCGCGCGTCGATCTCCAGCGTGCAGCGACACCTGCGCGTCGGCTATAACCGTGCAGCCCGCCTGATTGAAGAAATGGAAGCCAGTGGCGTGGTCTCCCGGCCTGAACACAATGGCCAGCGGGAAGTGCTGGCGCCACCACCACCGAAAAACTGAGCAGACAGAAACTGATGGTTCGAAAATTACTCTTACTGACACTGCTGCTAACCTCTGCGGCCACATTTGCAGATACTCCAGGCCCTGCACGCAGTGAACTTGAAGGCTTCACACGGGGGTTGGAAAACCTGCAGATGGATTTCACCCAGGTTGTAAAATCACAGGATGGGAGAATTCAGGATAAAACCCATGGTACTGCCTGGCTTCAGAGTCCGGACAAGCTGCGCTGGGTGTATGCCGGTGAGTTCCCTGAAGTTATCGTTGCCGATGGCAACACTGTCTGGATATATGACGAGACGCTGGCACAGGTTACGGTAAAGCCACAATCAAACCGTATTGCCGATGCACCATTGTTGATACTGACCGACATCAGCCAGCTTGATCAGCAGTTTTTTGTCACCGACCTTGGCAGCTTTGAAAACCTGCAGTTGCTGGAGCTTAGAAGCCGGGAAAGTGAATCGGAGTTCGACCGTATCCTGATGGGTATGAATAGCGACGGGATTCGGCTGATGGTCCTTGAAGATGCCTTTGGACAGCGCACAGAAATCCGTTTCGCCAACATCGCCAGGAATACTGACATCAACCCGGAGCTGTTCAGCTTTACGCCGCCCCAAGGTGCCGATGTAGTGGGGCAGGTGCCTGGCACTGACCAACCGTAAGATTTTCGCCCCGACACTGTAGAATCATGCTGGCAGGCGTTACAATGCCGCCACACCCACTTGCCGTAAAAGACCAGTTCATGCTTGACCCACTTATTCTCAGAAACGATCTCGATGCCACCGCCGCGGCGCTGAAAACACGCGGTTACACCCTGGATACCGCTGTCTACGAAGCCCTCGAAGCGCGCCGTAAGGCACTGCAGATGGGCGTCGAGTCCCTGCAAAGTGAGCGCAACTCAAGTGCCAAGGCCATCGGCCGGGCCAAAGCACAGGGCGAGGATATCCAGCCACTGCTCGACTCGGTAGCCCAATTGGGGACAAAACTGGCAGCAGCGGAATCCGAATTCAGGGTTGTTCGCGAACAGCAGGCGGCCTGGTTGCTGGACATGCCAAACCTTGCCAGCACTGATGTTCCGGCCGGCAGCGATGAAGCAGACAATGTTGAGCTGCGAAGCTGGGGAGAAAAGCCCCATTTTGACTACCCGCCACGCGATCATGTCGAGCTGGGTGAATTACACCAGATGATGGACGCGGAAGCCGCAGCCAAACTTGCCGGCGCGCGTTTTACATTACTGAAAGCCTCGATGGCACGCATGCACCGCGCTTTGGCACAATTCATGCTGGACGTGCACACACAGGAGCACGGCTACACGGAAGTCTACGTACCGTACCTGGTTAAAGGCGAGACCATGCAGGGTACCGGCCAGCTGCCAAAATTTGCCGACGACGCTTTCGCCACCAATGACGAGCCACCGCGTTACCTGGTGCCAACCGCTGAAGTGCCGGTTACCAACCTCGCAGCAAACACCATTTTTGCAGCAGACGAACTGCCGATAAAGTATGTTGCCCAAACACCGTGTTTCCGGCGCGAGGCCGGTTCGGCCGGACAGGATACCCGCGGCATGATCCGCCAGCATCAGTTTGAAAAAGTAGAACTGGTGCATATCGTCCGCGCAGAGGATTCTGTGGCGGCCCATGAAGAGCTGATTGGAAATGCCGAACGCATTCTGCAGTTGCTGGAATTACCCTACCGAACCATTGTGCTATGCAGCGGAGACATGGGTTTTTCCGCCAGCAAGACCTACGACATCGAAGTCTGGCTGCCCGGGCAGGATGCCTACCGTGAGATTTCCTCCTGCAGCAATTGCAGCGATTTCCAGGCCCGGCGTATGAAAGCACGGGTGCGAAACGCGGATACCGGCAAACCCGAACTGGTGCATACCCTGAATGGTTCAGGGCTGGCGGTTGGACGCACACTGATAGCAGTGCTGGAGAACTACCAGCAACAGGACGGTTCTATCCGGATACCCGAAGTACTGCAACCCTACATGGGTGGCCTGGAAATAATCGATTTGTAGACCCTGCGTTTACACATGCTCTAAGCATTTCTCAGAACAAAAAAAGACCCGCCGTAGCGGGTCTTTTGCATTTCTTGTGGCAAAAACTCAATCGTCGCCAAAAGCAAAGCCCAGAATATGCAGCAAGCTCGTAAACAGATTGAAAAGGCTGACGAACAAGGTCACAGTCGCCATGATGTAATTAGTCTCACCACCACGAATAATCTGCTGGGTCTGATACAGAATCAAACCCGCCATCAACAGCACAAACATGCTGGAAACCGCCAGGCCCAATGCCGGCAAATTAAAAAACAGATTACCGATACCTGCCAGGAAGGCAACCAGAATACCAATGAAGAGGAATTTGCCCATGAAGGAAAAGTCCCGCTTGCTGGTCAGTGCCAGACCCGACATTGCCAGGAAAATAACCCCCGTGCCACCCAGTGCCATCATGACAATTTCACTGCCATTGCCAAAGCGATAAAGGTACATATTGATAATCGGCCCCAGCGTGACGCCCATGAAACCGGTCAAAGCAAAAATTGCCAGCAGGCCCCAGGCACTATTGCGCAGCTTGGTGGTCAGGAACAACAAGCCAAAATAGCCAACCAGTACAATCATCGGGCCGGGGTACGGCCAATTTAACGCCATGGCAACACCGGCCATGACCGCCGAAAACAACAACGTCATGGACAGTAATGCATAGGTGTTACGCAAAACCTTGTTCATGGCGACAGCCGGGACAGGCTGTTGAATAGCTCCAGTTCTATATTGTGTCTGATTCATACGATCGACAATGCTCCAGTTAAGTAGGGTTGTGTACTGCTAATTAGATAGGGGGTATTTCCAGTAGTTCAATAGATTTCCGAAATAACCCAGTGGATACTTTAATCAATTGTAACTGAACTTGCATATGCCTGTTGACAGGGGTGGTGCAACGGGCGATTTTTCTGTATTCTTGCGCGTCTCAAAGACAAAGCACTTTGTCGCTCAATTCAATGGAGAGGTGGCAGAGCGGTTGAATGCACTGGTCTTGAAAACCAGCAAGGGTTAATAGCCCTTCCAGGGTTCGAATCCCTGCCTCTCCGCCAAATACAAACAGCCCCGCATCGCGGGGTTTTTTGCACCTTGGATTTTACATGGCACGGGTAGCTTTGATTGATAATACCCCTCACCAATCAAATGACTTATAGGGAATCCTACGCTTTTAATGGGTTTTCAGGGGTGTTATGCTTCGCGCGTTGGTTTTCCAGGAATCAAAATAGTTCAATTTATAAGGACGCCATTTGATGAAGCTTTTTAAGAACGTTGCGTTGATAGTTCTTGTGCTTTTTATAAGCAACTCAGCTTACGCACAGTCAAGTGTGCTAGTTGTAAATGCCAACGGCAACGCCAACACCGCTTTGAATGCAGCGCTGGCGGCTCAGTTTACAACCGTTGATAACCATGATGAAAATAGTCTTGGCACTCCAGGCTTGGCCCAGCTTTCCACATACAACACGGTTATAGCCTACACAAATAGCTCACCCACTGATCCAGCAGCACTGGGTAATGTGCTGGCTGATTATGTCGACGCGGGTGGTTGTGTCGTCTTGGCAACTTACGCCTTGTCAGACAGTTGGTTGATTAGCGGCAGAATTACCACCACAGGATATTCACCGTTGCCAAGCGTGGCAGTTACCGGAAATGTGAGTGGGAATCTCGTTGCACTGGTACCCGGCGACCCGATTTTTGCAGGCGTCAACCTTGGGACATTGACTTACTTCAACAATTCAAACTTTGCCCATCCGGGTCTTGATGCGGGTGCGACACTGCTCGCAGACGATGGAGCAGGCATTAACATGATCGCCCGCAACGCCACAGGCAATGTGGTCGGAATGAATCTTTTCCCGGCTGACGGTGGCAACAACAATGCTGATCTTTACGCTTTATTTGTTAATGCTGCAGTCGACTGTCAAGGTGTGGTCGTACCTGCTGTTCCTGTTCCGGCCAACAATATGTATGCACTGATTCTGCTTGTACTTCTGGTTGGCGGTATCGGTTACACAACGGTTCGCCGCTACCGCTGATCTTCATTACTGAGGGCCTCTCAGGAGGTCCTCAGTTCGTTGCTCCGGACACAATCCACCTGGACTCTTCGAGCCTTTAAAACTGGCTACCGGCAGTTAAACTTCTTGATAATTTCCTTCCCCCGCAGACCGCTATTCATTACACTTCCCCGTTACATCAAATCATTAAAGTGATGCAATGGATTATTCAAAGAACATCAAGAACTCCTATACCAAAAACGACCTCGAACTATGCGGAAATGGTGAACTGTTCGGTCCGGACACTGGCAAGCTGCCAACCGGTAACATGCTGATGATCGACAGAATTGTTGAGATTAACGGTGAAGGCGGAGCCCACGGCAAGGGTTCCATCGTCGCTGAGCTCGATATCCGACCAGATCTTTGGTTCTTTGATTGTCACTTCCGGGGCGACCCGGTCATGCCTGGCTGCCTGGGTCTTGATGCCTTGTGGCAGCTTTGCGGGTTCTTCCTTTCATGGAGTGGCTGTAAAGGCAAGGGCAGGGCACTGGGTTCCGGGTTGGTGAAATTTACCGGCCAGATACTGCCAACGGCCAAAAAGGTCACCTTCGCCTTGAACATGAAACGGGTGATTACCCGCCGCTTGAGTATGGTGATTGCTGACGGTACTGTTTCTGTTGATGGTCGTACCATTTATACGGCAGATGATTTACGTGTCGGGTTATTCCTTTCCACTGAAAGTTTTTAAGGACAAATAGATGCGCCGGGTTGTTGTCACAGGTATGGGGATTGTTTCCTGTCTTGGAAACAATAAGAAGGCTGTCACGGATTCATTGCGTTTCGCTAAATCCGGTATCAGCTTTAACCAGTAATTTGCTGAGATGGGATTGCGCAGCCAAATCTGTGGGTCGGTTGATATTGACCTGACTGAACACGTAGACAGAAAAGTGCGCCGGTTTATGGGTGACGCAGCGGCCTATGCCTACGTCGCTATGCAAAAGGCCATAGATGATGCCGGATTGAGTGATGAACTGGTATCAAATCCGCGAACGGGACTGATTGCCGGTTCCGGCGGTGCGTCGAGCGCCAATACAGTATGGGGCGCCGACAAGCTGCGCGATAAAGGCGTGCGCCGCCTCGGCCCTTACCTGGTGCCACGCACCATGAGCAGTACGATCTCAGCCTGTCTGGCCACGCCGTTCGCCATCAAGGGACTCAACTACTCCGTCACCTCTGCTTGTGCTACCAGCACCCATTGCATCGGTGCGGCTATGGAACAGATCCAGTGGGGTAAACAGGACATTATATTCGCCGGTGGTGGTGAGGAAGAGCACTGGTCGCTGGCCATGATGTTTGACGGCATGGGTGCACTGTCATCTAAATATAACGATGACCCCGCGCGAGCGTCCCGTGCCTACGATATTGATCGCGACGGCTTTGTAATAGCTGCCGGTGGTGGCATGCTGGTATTGGAAGAGCTTGAACACGCGCAAGCGCGCGGTGCCAAAATCTATGCTGAACTGGTTGGCTATGGCGCAACCTCAGACGGCTACAATATGGTTGCGCCCTCTGGTGAAGGTGCGGTCCGGTGTATGCAGCAGGCCATTGCGACCGTCGATGCGCCGATTGATTACATCAACACACATGGCACCAGCACACCGGTTGGGGATATCGCCGAGCTGGACGCAATCCGGGAGACTTTTCCAGACAAGGTTCCACCTTTCAGCTCAAGTAAGTCTCTTTGTGGCCACTCACTTGGGGCGGCAGGCGTGCAGGAGTCTATTCATTGTCTGCTGATGCTGGAAAACGGCTTCATGGCGGGCTCGGCAAATATTTCTGAGCTGGACCCAAAGGCGGGTGACATGCCGGTTCTGCTGAAGAGTGAAGACAACCCCGGTCTGAATACCGTTATGAGCAATAATTTTGGTTTCGGTGGCACCAATGCGTCGGTCATATTCCAGCGCTACCGATAGCAGGTTTAATCGGCTGACAATACAAAAATATTTGCATTGAGCCTGGCAACAATTTCGCCACTCTCCACGACAAACGGCGCCAGTAGACGGGCCGCTGCGTTGAATAACTCGTGCAAGCTGTTCTTATTCATATCGTGGTAAATACCAGCAGACCTCAGGTGAACTTCCACAAAGGTGTCAATGGAAGGAAAGCGGGCAACACCGACACGTTCATGACATTCGTACTCGTTGACGCCAGCGCTCAACAGCAAAGCATCCATTTTACCCTGCACGCCCAGCGACCAGGGTGCTGCTAACCTGAAGGCAGCCCGCTCACCGGCGAACTCCCGGATCAGGCTTATCAACGCCGTATAACCCCTCGACTGACTCAGCGGGGCCCATACGGAGACTGTCACCAATCCACCCGGCTTGCATACCCGGAGCATTTCCTTAATTGCAGCGACCCGGCTGCCGATAAACATTAATGCAAATTGGCATAACACGCGGTCAAAGCTATTGCTCTCAAAGGGTAGTGCGGCAACATCTCCAAGCTGCCAATCAATGCGCGATGGCTTGCGGCTGGCAGCTGCGAGCATCTTTTCGTTGTGATCGAGGCCGGTGACCGTGCCGCTAAACCCCACTTCATCGAGGGCTGCATGGGTGACAATGCCGGTACCACAAGCAACATCCAATACGGAGTGGCCGGATTCGATCCTGGCGACTTCGGTTAAATGGTGGGACCACTGGGCAAAAATACTGGGCACGAGATAGTCATCGTGCATCTTGACGAAATCATCGGTGATCTCTGGAACAACGCGTGTATCTGTCATAAATCCCCCCGGATGCTGACACCCCTTCCAGTCAATATTAGATGAAAACCTTGTAGGAAATCTACTATAAACCGAGTTTTTTCGAGCCTTATGTCGACCTGCGTAAAACTTGTGTCTATAGTTGTATCAAGGGAACGGGTCGAAAACGAGGGATCGAACTAAAAACGGATCAATCCAAAGGGGGGAATCATGATCCAGATACTCATTATTGACGACCAGGTCCTGGTCAGAACAGGACTGCGTTACATTCTTGATAAGAGCAAAGCTATTGGTAGTGTATTAGAAGCATCCTCGGGTGAAGCTGCGCTCAGTTGCGACCGCAAATTCCGTCCGGACATCATCCTGCTCAACATTGATCTGCCTGGACTCACTGGCTTTGAAATCACGCGCAGACTCAAGCGTATCCATCCACAAGCCAAAATAATCATTCTGGCTGTCCACGCCAAACCACCGTATCCGGCACGCTTGCTGGAAGCCGGTGCCAGCGGCTACCTGACACGCGATTGCGATGCCAGGGAGTTTCTGTTGGCAATCAAAACCGTCGCCAGTGGCCAGCGCTATATCGGCAATGACGCGGCCAGGCAATTGGCGCTGTCGATGTTACCGGGAAAAAGCGAGTCTCCATTTGAAGACCTGTCCGCGCGTGAAATGGAGGTAATGTTGAAGCTTTCTGACGGCAACCGAATTCCGGATATTGCCTCACTGTTATGCCTGAGCCCAAAAACTGTATCTACTTATAAGTACCGGATACTGGGGAAACTGGGCGCGCGTAGCGAAGTTGATATGATGCGGATGGCCATGCGCTATGGCCTCGTAGAAGCCGGCTAGCCTGGCGCGTTGAAAATGCCGGCCGACCCATATGGGTCGGCCGGTTCTCAGCTTACGTTTCTGTATCAGCCTGAGCAGGCTTCTTATCAGCGACTTCAGGCTTCAGGGTATACAGGCCCCTGGTTCCTTTTTGTGGCTCTGCAACCGGACCTGACGCTGCTTTTGGTGGCGTTGTTTTAGCGGCTTTGTCAGCGGCTTTATTGCTGCTCTCAGCTTTGCTCTGCCGTGGCTTCCTGGCCCGCGGCTTGGGTTTTGTTTCAGCTGCCGATTCAGTTGCTGGCCCGGCGGCGGACTTCGCGCTGGCTTTAGAGGTCTTTTCCCGCGCTTCAGGCGCTTTTTCAGTGGTTTCAGAGGCCTTCTGGCCTGCTTCACTACTACTACTGCCTGCTTTCTTACTGGAGGTTTTCTTACTGGCGGTTTTCTTCCGTGTGGTTCTGCTTTTGGCTTTTACCGGCGTGTCATCGCTGCTGGCTGCAGGCTTATCCTCACTGGCTTTTCGTGTTGCCGGGGAGGCATCCGCAGTCTTTTCTGCCGGCTTTTCAGCTATCGGCTTTTCAGTTTTGTGGTTATCCGTAGCAGGCTTGCTGGTGGCGGGCTTATCCACTTTGGCCGGGCTGGCAGCTTCTGCCGGTGCATCTGAACCGCCCGGCTTGACTTCCGGCGATACCTTGCCGGTTACAGGTGAAGCAGTCGCTACTGAATTCTCATCGACTGTATCGCTACGTTCCGGCCGGCCCTTCTGACCACCTGTCTTGTAGGGAGAGCGCCTTCTGCGACCACCTCTGCGGCTGCCTGTCTCTTTCTGCTCAGGCTTATCTTTACGGGCCTCTGGCCTGCTATCTGCGGTACCGGAACCTGCACCCGCCGGAGCAACATTGCCATTCACATCGTTACTGCTGGCCTGGGCGTTGGTATTTCCCGCAGTAGCCTTGTCCTGAGTTGCAGGATTTTGCTTACTACGCGTACCCCGGCCTCTGCTCTTCCCACCTTGAGCCTGCCTGTTCTGGTCTTGAGCAGCCTTGCCCTGTGAGCCCCGGGATTGCGTCTTCTTGGCAACACGCTTTTTACCGCTTCGTTGTTGCCGACCATCGGACCGGGTACCGCTTGTCGCCCGTTTCTTGCTGGTCTTGCGCTGGGATTGTTGCCGGTTGGACTGGTTGCTTCTACGCCTGTTTTGCTGGCCACCCTGATGTGATGTGGTCTTCTGAGCAGTTTTTTTACGGCTCGCCGGCTGGCTCTCTTTTTCCTCTTTTGACCCTGAGAATAAGGCGTTTGCAAGGCGGGAAAACAGGCCTGGCGCCTTTTCTTCTTGGCGTTTTGGTATTGGCTGATCCGGAACTATGCGCTTGACAGCGGGGGCGGGCACAGCTGTGACATTGGCCTGGGAACGTTCATTGGCTACCAATTGCGCCTCAGGCTGATCAATACGCGAATAGCTTGGGTCAGCTGAAACTTCTGATTTTTTTACCCGGTGTATTTCAAAATGTGGCGTAACCATATGCTCGTTAGCAAGCATCATGATTGGAACACTATGGCGCTTTTCAATATCTGCCAATGCGGCCCGCTTCTCGTTGTGCAGGAAATTGACAACATCATTAGGGGCCTGAACGACAATTTGCCCGGTGTAGTCCTTCATGACCTCTTCTTCAACCAGCCTGAGAATCGACAAGGCAAGAGATTCGACGCTGCGGATGGTACCGTGGCCTTCACAGACCGGACAGGTCTCCTGGCTGGATTCGCCCAACGATGGGCGCAAGCGCTGACGGGACATTTCGAGCAAACCAAAACGGGATATCCGTCCAATCTGGACTCTCGCTTTGTCAATCTGCAAGGCCCGTCGCAAGCACTCTTCAACTTCGCGCTGATGCTTACGGCTGGTCATATCGATAAAGTCGATGACAATCAATCCACCGAGATCTCTGAGGCGCAATTGCCGCGCTATCTCAACCGCAGACTCCATGTTGGTGTTATAGGCTGTCTCTTCAATATCAGAACCCTTGGTCGCACGCGCTGAGTTGATATCGATAGATAACAGGGCCTCAGTGTGGTCGATGACGACTGCACCACCTGAAGGCAGGTGAACAGTGCGGGCAAACGCGGTTTCAATCTGGCTTTCGATCTGGTAACGACTGAACAACGGAACCTGGTCTTCATAAAGCTTCAGCTTGTTCAGGTTATGTGGCATGACCTGTTGCATGAATTCCCGGGCATCGTTAAAGACGCTTTCATTGTCTATCAGGATTTCACCGATGTCGTTACGCAGGTGGTCGCGCAAGGCCCGAATAAACAGGTTGCTCTCCTGATAAATCAGGAAGGGCGCTTTGCGGCTGGTTGCGGCCTGTTCGATGGCTGTCCAGAGTTGCAGCAGGTAATCAAGATCCCACTGTAGTTCATCTGCATCGCGGCCAACGCCAGCGGTGCGAATAATAATACCGACGTTATCCGGTGCGGTGACTTGCTGTAGCTGCTCACGCAGGTGGTCCCTGTCAGTACCGGTAATGCGCCGCGACACGCCACCGGCGCTCGGGTTGGTTGGCATCAGTACCAGGTAACGGCCTGCCAACGAAATATAGGTTGTCAGGGCCGCGCCTTTATTGCCGCGCTCTTCCTTCTCAACCTGGACGATAATTTCCTGGCCTTCGTGCACGGCGTCACGTATGGCCACTTTTCCATCCTTCCTGCGGGCATCTTTTGCATAGCAACCTGGGCAGATCTCCTTCAAAGGCAAGAAGCCATGGCGGGCAGAACCAAACTCAACAAAACAGGCTTCCAGCGATGGTTCAACCCGTGTGATGCGGCCTTTGTAAACGTTTGATTTCTTTTGTTCCTGTGAGGGGACTTCTATATCCAGGTCAAACAGGTGTTGACCCTCTGCGATAGCAACCCGCAACTCTTCTGGCTGAGTTGCATTGATCAGCATTCTCTTCATTGTAAATTCCTCAGGCACCCCGGAATGGGGCGACAGCGGCGCATCAGGCGGTCTTTCTGCCATTGCACCACTGAACCAGGAGTCTGCCGGCCCAGGCTAAAATACAGCCTGCTTGTCGCGACAAATTCCTTACCCGGCAAATCTCTGACATTTGTGCCGGGGGTACCAAATTATGTTTTCATTGCCAGGCACTAATTGCCTGGTCCTTTTAGCCGCCATATTCAGCCGCTGTAAATTCCTGTTACCTGAATTTTCATCGCAGGCGAATTCGTTTTTATCTGCTCATCACACAACGTGTAAACTACTGTCGCCGTGAAAGATTACTCAACCTTTTTTGGGTGTTCCGGTGGTTTTAACACCGCGACATTTATCGTTCAGGTTGGCATTTAGGCAGGACGAATTCATAAGCGGTCTAATATAACAGTCTTTCCATTTTCTATCAATGAGTTGGAGTTTAGTGGTGACAAAAAAGGCTACTTTTGGGGTAAACCACGTTGAAGTCACGCAGGAACGTGATGGCCAAAGGCTGGATAACTTCCTGATGGCTCAGCTAAAAGGTGTGCCCCGTTCGGTTATCTACCGGGTTATCCGTACAGGACAGGTACGGGTGAACAGCGGCCGGGCCAAACCATCCAGCAGACTCCGACAGGGCGACATGGTACGCGTTCCGCCGGTCACAGCGCGAGCGGATACGGTCACCGACATTCCGCCAAAGGTCCTGCAGTTGCTCAGTCACGCGATTTGTTTTGAAGACAGCCACTGCATGGTTGTCAACAAGCCGTCCGGGATGGCTGTGCATGGCGGCAGCGGACTTTCATGGGGTGTCATTGATGCCATGCGAAAGATACGACCTGCTCAGCACATTGACCTGGTGCATCGGCTGGACCGGGAGACCAGCGGTTGTTTACTGCTGGCCCTTAACGGCGAAGCACTGCGAAATCTCAACGAACAGCTTAAAACCAATACGATGGACAAACGTTACCTGTGCCTGATGGATGGCAGGCTTGCAGCGGACAAGGTTGAGGTTCGCGAACCCATTGGCAAGAGTAGCCGTTCGGGAGAACGGTTTATGCGCGTTGATCCAGAGGGAAAGCCCGCCCATACGACCTTTCGCCTGTTGCAAACTTATGGCCCCTGCAGTTTTGTGGAAGCGCAATTACACAGTGGCCGTACACACCAGATTAGGGTACACGCGGCGCACCTGGGTGCCGCCCTGGTCGGTGACAGGAAATACGCAGCGGCAGAGCGGCAAAAACACTGGAGAGCTGCCGGGGCAAAGAGAATTTTTCTACACGCACAGCAATTGCGCTTCCGCACCCTGAATGGCGATGAACAACTGGTCAATGCCCAACTGCCCGACGAGCTGAAAGAATTTGCAGATACACTACATGACTCATAGCCATGTGGTACCGATCACCTACAGACTTTTGCACAAATACGGCTGGTTGACGATGGCCGGCTATGGTCTAATTCTCAGATGATGAAACCACTGTCTGCCTTTATTGGCCTGCGTTACCTGAGGGCCAAAAGGCAAAACCACTTCATATCATTTATTTCCCTGATCTCCATGTTGGGGATAGCGCTGGGCGTGACAACGCTCATCACGGTCATTTCTGTCATGAATGGTTTCGAAAAAGAACTCCGGGCACGCATTCTCGGTGCAATTTCGCATGCCACAATCCAGCCGTTGGATCGCCCCCTTGACCACTGGCGCGAACTTGTTGCTGATATGAATGCCCGCGATGATGTGGTGGCAGCAGCACCCTATATCGAAGTTGGCGCATGGCTGCAGGCGAATGGCTCAAGCGGTGCACTGGTGCGTGGTATCGACCCGGACTACGAGATAACCGTTTCAGACATTGAACCCAGTATGGTCAGCGGCAGCCTGCAAAACCTGCAAAGCGGCAGTTATGGCATTGTGCTTGGCAGTGGCTTGGCCGCGCGTCTGCGCGTCGCGCTCGGCGATAAGGTCACCATCATCGCACCGCGGCTCAAGGCAAGCCCGTTTGGCGCCAGCCCCCTGATGCGGCGCTTTACTGTGGTGGGCATGTTTGAGTTCGGGGAGTACGAAAATGACACTGGCCTGGCCATGGTGCACATTGAAGATGCCGCCCGACTGTTGCGCATGCCGGAAGCTTCAATCGGCGGCATCCGGCTCAAGCTGGTAGACCTTGATGCTGCCTGGTGGGTGGCACGTGAAATCTCCCAACAACTCGATGGGGTGTTCCGGGTCAGGGACTGGAGCCAGGAAAGGGGCAATCTGTTTCAGGCGGTAAAGACTGAAAAAACTGTTATGTGGGTCATTCTGTCTTTGATTATCGCGGTCGCTGCTTTCAATATCATTTCCATGCTGGTGATGGTGGTGACAGACAAGCAGTCGGATATCGCAATTCTGAAGACGATGGGGGCCCGGGCCGGCACCATCATGCGGATATTTGTGGTACAGGGCAGCCTGATCGGTGTTATTGGCACTTTGTTAGGGGTTGTCGGTGGGATTCTGTTAGCACAAAACATCGCCACGGTGATTCCCTTCCTCGAGAGTATATTTGGCTTTTCCCTTTTTCCGCAGGATATTTATTACATCACAGAGCTGCCCTCAGACCTGCGCAGTGCAGATGTGACCGGCTTTGCACTGATGTCCCTGGTCATGTCGTTTATTTCAACCCTGTACCCGGCCTGGCGCGCATCCAGGACCCACCCTGCGGAGGCCCTGCGCTATGAGTGAACAAAGCAGCCTGGTCATTGAGGCCAGGGGCATAAGCCGTAGCTTCAGACAGGGCCCTAAGCGTGTTGATGTGCTCAAAGACGTTTCCTTGCAGGTGCCCGCAGGTACATCAATGGCTATCGTCGGTGCATCAGGCGCCGGCAAGAGTACCCTGTTACATATCCTGGGCGGTCTGGACCATCCTGACCAGGGTGAGGTATTTGTTGATGGTCAGAACCTGTGGCAGATGTCCGAACGTGAACGCGGCGACCTGCGCAACTCGCGGATGGGCTTTATCTACCAGTTCCATCATTTGCTGCCGGAATTCACAGCCATGGAGAACGTGGCAATGCCTTTGTTGATTCGTGGTGAAACAGCAGCGACTGCCGTGCAGCAAGCCACTGAAATACTGACAACAGTCGGCCTGGAGCAAAGACTGGATCATAAGCCGGGCGAGTTGTCGGGTGGTGAGCGGCAACGCGCTGCAGTGGCACGCGCGCTGGTTGGAAAACCCGCTTGTGTGCTGGGGGACGAGCCAACCGGCAATCTCGATGAGGGCATTGCCAACCAGGTTTTTGAACAGCTGCTTGAGCTCAACACCGAACTCAAGACCAGCTTGATCCTGGTTACACATGACATGCGCCTGGCGGCAAAAATGACCCGGCAGTTTGAGTTACGCATGGGCGGCCTGAAGCCCTTGTAAGCCAGAACCAGATATAAGGGGGATCATTGAAAGTCTGGGCGCTGCTTATTGCGGGTGCGGTATCGCCGTACCTGTTTGCCTCGACATTGCCGAGCTGGCTCGCTGTGTTATTGGCGGTGCTCATGGCAGTGTTGATGGCAGTCCGGCCAGCTTTCAGGCTGGCAGGTATTTTTCTGCTTTTTTTCCTTACTACCACCCTCGCCATCAATGCACGCCTGAACGTCCGCATGACCGCGGTGGACGAGATGTCGACACATGCCATCAGCGGGCGCATCGACAGCCTGCCTGATGCCGGCGAGGACTCAGTGCGTTTTATATTCTCAGCAGATGACACCTCGGGCCCGGTTCCCGCCAGGATGCTGGTGTACTGGTACAGCAGAGGGCAGGGCAGTGCGCAGCCTGACATACCCCGGTTGCGGGTTGGAGAGCACTGGCTACTACAACTGGAACTGCGCACCACACGTCGGCGCGTCAATTTCCACGGAGCAGACGCAGAGCGCTGGTTGTTTGCAAATGGTATCGGCGCACTGGCTTATGTTCAGGACGGCGACAACCGGTTGTTGGATGGACCCGGCCCATTCAACCTGCAACACTGGCGCGCAACAACACTGCGCAAACTTGAGCAGGTTGCGGGTGATGTTCCCGCCTTCAGGATGCTGGTGGCACTGGCGATCGCAGACCGTCGTGGACTGCTGACTGCAGACAGAAATGTTTTTTCTGCTACCGGCACTGGCCATTTGCTGGCTATCTCAGGCCTGCACATCGGCCTGGCGGCCATGATGGGGTTTTACCTTGGAAGGTTGCTTTCCCTGCTCAGTCCTTACTCCCTGCGGGTCCGCATGGCTATTGCCTTGCCGTGGTGTTCGGCCTGGCTGGCAGCCTTGTGCTACGCCGCGCTGGCCGGTTTTGGTGTTTCCACCCAGCGTGCACTGTTGATGCTGTCGGTGGCCACCCTGGTCGTTTTAAGCCGGCGCAAGATCCACCCCGGCTTAGCCTGGCTGATCGCGATGTCAGTGGTGGTGATAACAGACCCATTTGCACCCTTACGCGCAGGGTTCTGGTTTTCCTTTATCGCAGTTGCAGTTTTACTGCTGCTTTTTTCACCGCGTTTCGGACCCATACCCACCTGGCGCAAGGTGCTCTTGTCCCAGTTTGGGATATCACTGGCCATGGCACCGCTGGGAATGTATTGGTTTCAGCAGGCAAGTATGCCCGGACTGCTGGCAAACCTGGTGGCAATACCGGTCATCAGTTTTCTGGTCGTGCCGCTCATCCTGACCGCCTTGACTTTGTTATGGTTGTCAGCGCCGTTGGCAGGCTGGCTGTTGGAACTGGCGGGTCATATCACCCACTGGCTGTTTTTGTTTCTGCAACAGATGTCGACACTGCAGCCGGCATGGCTGAACGCGACCCGGGTTCCAGGCCTGGCGAGCACACTACTGGCCATGCTTGGAGCCCTCGTCCTGCTGCTGCCGAGGGGGATTCCCGGCCGCTTCAGCGGGCTGCTGCTGATGTTACCCCTGCTGTTCCCTGTTACCGCAACACTTGAGCGGCAGACAGCACAAACCGATTTTCTGGATGTTGGCCAGGGGCTTTCCATTTTGCTTGGCACACGCGACTACCTGTTGCTCTACGATACCGGCCCGGGCAATGGGCATACCGGTGAGGAGGGCTGGAACATGGTTGCGGGTACAATCCAGCCAATGGTTTCGGCACGGGGGCAAGTGCCTGACCTGATCGTTGCAAGCCATGCAGATCTTGATCACGCCGGTGGCCTGTCGCAACTACAAAAAGTTTACCCGCAGACTCGAGTCCTCGCCAATCTGCCCCACCGGAAGACAGGCGTTGAGCCATGCAGGACACCCACTGTATGGGCGGCTGGAGATATGCAGTTCAGCATTCTGCATCCGTCAATTGGCCTGCCTTACCTGGGAAATGACAGTTCCTGTGTTATCAGCGTCCACGCCCCGGGCCTTGCGTTGTTGCTGAGTGGCGACATCAGCCAACGGGTCGAGCGCAGACTGATCAACGAAGGCCTGTCAGCACATACCGTCCTGAGCGTGCCGCACCATGGCAGCTCAACCTCTTCATCTGCAGAATTCATCGCGACTGTTAAGCCTGAACTTGCACTGATATCCGCAGCAGCCAACAACCGTTTTGGCTTCCCGAGAGCGGATGTCATGTTGCGCTACGCACAAGCCGAGGTGACCACTCTCAGCACCATGAGCTGTGGTGGTATCAGAATTACAACGGATGCACAGGGCATGTTCAAGGTTGAGTCTGCCAGACTAAGGCGTAAAGCGATTTGGCGGTGGCCCGCTAATAACGGTTGCCCGTAGACCGTGAAGGGCTATTCATACTGAACATACGGGGCGATATATATGCGAGCATCGGGTATTATTCTGTTCAGATTTATCAAAGGAGTGAAATTGCGTGCTGGAAATTATTCTTGCCGGTGGCTGGATGATGGTACCCATACTGCTCTGTTCTACCTTTGCAGTCGCGATCACCATTGAACGTTTCTGGACTTTGCGTAAAAGCAGGGTCATCCCGGACGGCCTCAGCGCCACGGTAGAAGACTGGGCCGCCCGACACGAACTGGATCAGCGACACCTGGTTGAATTACAGGCCGGCTCTCCGCTTGGCCGCGTATATGCTTCCGCACTGCGCAACCGCAAACGTTCCAGGGAACTGATCAAAGAGGCCGTTGAGGATACCGGCCGGCACGTGGTCCATGATTTGGAACGCTTTTTAAACACACTCGGAACCATCGCTGGTATTTCCCCACTACTGGGGTTGCTGGGCACAGTGATCGGAATGATCAAGGTTTTTTCCGCCATCATGGTCAGCGGTGTCGGCGACGCGAATGTATTGGCCGGGGGTATTTCCGAGGCCCTGATCACTACGGCAGCAGGACTGACTGTCGCCATTCCCAGCTACTTTTTCTACCGTTACTTCGCCGGCAGGGTCGGGGAGTATGTCATCACGATGGAAGAAAAAGCGATCAAACTGATTGAATGTATTGAACGTGGCAGCGCGGCACCCGTCGAGTTTCCAACCGCAGGTTAAGCATCATGCAACTGCGCACCTCAAAAACAGAAGATCCTGAAATCAACCTGGCATCGTTAATCGATGTGGTTTTCCTGTTACTGATATTTTTTATGGTAAGCACGACATTCGAACGGCAAGCCGTACTGAAGGTTGACTTGCCGGAAGCCAGCAACGTCAGCCAGGCTGAAGACCAGCCTGACAGTTTTGAGCTGGTCATTGACCAGAAAGGCCAGTACTACCTGAATGACCGGCAACTGATGGATGGCAGACCTTCGACTCTGCGTGCGGCACTCAATGAAGCTGCGGGCGAAAATCGTAATATCCCGATTATCTTGCGTGCCGATGCCGAGACCCCCCACCACTTCGTGGTCACTGCCATGGATGTGACCGCCCAACTTGGGTTCAGCCGGCTATCAATAGCCACTGAGCGCCTGGTCGATGACCAGGCCAGCGCTGACCAACCCTGAGTATGCCTGAGCAAGCCGCCTATGCCCCGGCTGTTGTTTACAAGCGCTTGTGGGGCTACACACGAAAATACTGGTGGATGTTCCTGGTCGGCATCGTGGGGGTCAGCCTTGACGCCGGCATGCAGGCAATATTCATAAAATTCGTTGAGCCGCTGATAGACCGTGTATTTGTCGCCAAGGACGCCGCCTACGGGCTGTGGCTGGCCGGCGGTATCCTGATCGTTGTCCTGTTACGTATCATCGGACATTTTTCCGGTGTTTACGGCATGGAGTGGACCGGCAGGCGGGTGGTGGCCGATCTGCGGGCAGAATTATTCAACAGCTACCTGCATCTGCCAGCGACCTTTTACGATCGCAACTCCGCAGGCCAGTTAATTTCCAAACTTGCTTACAACAGCGAGCAGGTAGCCAATGCTGCCACCAAGGCCATCATATCCGCCTTCCGCGATATCATGCTGCTGGTATACCTGCTGATCGTGATGCTCAGCATTAATGCCAAGCTGACGGCCGTCATGCTGATGCTGGTTCCCGTGGTAGCACTGGTGGTAACCACCATCAGCCGCAAGTTTCGCAAGATCAGCCGTAATATTCAGGATTCAATGGGCGATGTAGCCCACGTCACGGAGGAAGCTGTCGTCGGACAGCGTGTCGTCAAGGTTTTCCAGGGTCAGGAATCCGAAGTCAAACGTTTTGAGCGGGTCAATGAACGCACCCGGCGTTTACACATGCGCATGGTTGCAACCCATATGCTCAGTTCATCCATGGTGCAACTGGCCGCAGGCCTGGCGATGGTTATACTGATGCTGGTAGCAACCCGTCCGGCGATGCTGGACCAGATCACCGCAGGTACTTTTACATCTATTTTCTTCGCCATGGTTGCGACCATTCCGCCCCTGAAGCGCCTGACTAACGTGCAATCACAACTGCAAAAGGGCATCGCAGCCGCAGAGAGTATTTTTCTTGTCATTGATTCTGAGCATGAACAGGACAGCGGGGTGCGGAAAGTTGACCGCGCTAAAGGCGATGTGGTGTTTGAAAATGTCAGCTTTCAGTACGCCAACAGCGATAAACCTATCCTTGAGAATATCAACCTGCGGTTGGCGCCAGGCAGCGTGACCGCACTGGTCGGACACAGTGGCAGCGGCAAGACCACGCTGGCAGGCCTGTTACCTCGTTTTTATAACTACAACCAGGGTCGAATTCTGCTGGACGGGCATGAGCTTGCAGATTATCAGCTGGATAATTTACGCCAACAGATCGCCCTGGTGAGCCAGGAAGTGGTGCTATTCAACGATACGATCGCCGGCAATATCGCCTATGGCAAACTTGCCGGAGCGGATCCGGAGGCCATTACTCAGGCTGCCCGTGCTGCTCACGCGCTGGAATTCATCGAGCAACTTCCACAAGGCCTTGAGACCCGCCTTGGCGAAAGCGGCACGTTGTTATCCGGCGGCCAACGGCAACGCCTTGCGATTGCCCGCGCGCTGCTCAAAGATGCCCCGTTGTTAATTCTTGACGAAGCGACCTCGGCGCTCGACTCCGAGTCCGAGCGGGCGATTCAGGCGGCACTGAAGGAAGTGATGAAAGACCGGACAACCCTGGTGATTGCCCACCGCCTGTCCACTATTGAAAACGCTGATCAGGTCATTGTATTGCGCAAAGGGCGGGTGATCGAGCAGGGCACACACGATGAACTGCTGAAACTCAAAGGTGCGTATGCCCGCTTGTACCAGGTCCAGTTTGGTGAGGTGACATGATGGTTGGTATACAGGATATAACACCTTGACGGGCGAACCTGATGCGCACAGGTATTGAAAACCACTTAACCAGGCACTGGTACAGTCAACGCAGGCCGCCCTGGTACCTGCGCATGCTGGAGCCCATTTATCGAGTCGCTTACCGGCGGGTGCAAACCGCACAACAATCCAGCGCAAAGACTTTTCAGCCATCAATACCCTTAATCGTGGTCGGCAATATTACGGCCGGTGGTACTGGCAAGACACCCCTGGTCGTCGCACTCAGTAAACTGGCGGTCACACTTGGCCTGAAGCCCGGTATCGCCAGTACCGGCTATGGTCGAAACAGTCGTGATACTTTCGAAGTTACGGTCGAAAGTGACGCCCGCAACTGCGGGGATGAACCTGTATTACTGGCCCGGCACTGTGCTGGACCGGTAGTGGTTGCCGCAGACAGGTCTGAAGCGGTCCGCAGGTTGCAGCAGATGAACGTTGACCTGATAATCTCGGATGACGGGCTACAGCAAAGCGGTTTACGCCGTGACCTCGACATTTGTGTGGTAGATGGGGAGCGTGGAGTTGGTAACGGCTATCTGCTGCCGGCAGGGCCTTTGCGTGAACCGGCGGAGCGCCTTGAAACTGTCGACTATGTAATCACCAACGGTGAATGGCCGGCCAGGCCTGAAGGGCTGGATACCCATACGATGCTACTGAGCCCAACAACCGTGCGCTCTCTGGATGGGTCGGAACAACACACACCATCCGACTTCACGAATTTATTTACAGGAATTGAAGTACATGCATATGCTGCCATTGGTAATCCGGGGCGGTTTTTTCACTCACTCGAATCACTCGGTGTAAAATTTGTCCGCAGGCAGTTTCCCGACCACCATCAATACAGGCGGCTGGATTTTGCGCAACTGCCAGAGGACGCGGTTATTGTCATGACAGAAAAGGATGCGGTTAAATGCCACAAACTGGGACTGAAAAATGCCTGGTACCTGTCAGTTGAAGCGATATTGACGGATGATTTTACTGCGTCGATCAGTGACCGTATAAAACGTTTGAGCAAGGAAATAAGTCAATGCCGGTGATGCCCGCTGCCTATCATATCGTCATTCCCGCTCGCTACGCCTCCGAGCGTTTGCCGGGTAAAGTTTTACTTGATCTGGCCGGCAAACCCTTACTCCAGCATGTCTGGCAACGCGCCAGGGACTCAGCAGCAAAGTCGGTTGTGATCGCCACCGATGATGAACGCATCAGGACGGTCGCCAGCGCTTTTGGTGCCAATGTGGTGGTGACAAGGGTTGACCACCAAAGCGGCAGCGACCGGATCGCCGAGTGCGCAGAACAACTCGGCTGGCCGGATGAGCAACTGGTCGTCAATTTGCAGGGCGATGAGCCACTGATGCCGGCAAAATGTCTGGATCAGGTTGCAGCGTTACTGGACCAAAGGCCGGACTGTGAAGTGGCAAGCCTGTACTGGCCCCTTTCTGAGTCAACGGAGCTGATGAACCCGAATGCCGTAAAGGTTGTCACTGCAATCGATGGCCAGGCTCTGTATTTCAGTCGTTGCCCCATTCCTTATGACCGCAACAATAGCGGGTTTGAAAATGCGCTTGCAGCAGGCACCCAATGGCAACGGCATCTCGGACTCTACGCCTACCGCCTGTCAGCACTGCGGCGTTTCACCGACTTGCCGCCAACACCTTTAGAACTGACAGAGCGGCTCGAACAGCTCCGAATTATGGAACACGGCGGGCGTATAGTATTGGCTCAGGCGAGTGAATTTATTCCGGCTGGCATAGATACACTGGAAGACCTGCAGCGTGTGCAGGCACTCATTCAGCCTGATTCAGATTAATCACCGGGTAATATTATGTTTAATATACTGTTTGTATGCATGGGAAATATCTGCCGGTCGCCTTCAGCCGAAGGCTTCTTCGCCCGCCAGTTGCAAGGTTCCATTTTCGAAGACATGGTGGCAATTGATTCGGCAGGTACGCACAGTTACCACATCGGCCATGCCCCCGACCACAGAGCGATCGAAGTGGCGACCAGGTTTGGCGTGGAAATTGACCACCTGCGTGCGCGTAAAGTAACGACCGATGATTTTGGTAAATACAACCTGATCATTGGTATGGATCACAGCAACATCGCCAATCTTCAAGCTATTCGGCCAAGCGGTTCGGCAGCCGAGTTAAAGCTGATGATGGCCTATCATCCGGCGCATGGCACTGCGGGACAGAGCGATGAGGTACCCGACCCTTACTATGGTGGCATGGATGGCTTTGTGCACATGTTTGAGCTGTTGGAACTGGCTACTGCTGGCTTGCTTAAGGTCGTTGAAGAACGTTTGAGTTAAACCCTGTGGCGCAGAAGGCAGAAGCACAAGCGACTCCAGCAACTTTTAACGGCAAAGGCTACGCGCGCCGCCTGACCGCCGGCCCGGGTGTATACCTGATGCGTGATGACCAGGGGGTGGCCCTGTATGTCGGCAAGGCTGCAAATTTGCGCAAGCGGGTTGCCAGCTATTTTGATGCGCGGCCCAAGATAGAACGTATCATGCGCATGGTCGCGCGCATCCATTCCATAGAAGTCAGCCTGACCCGTAGCGAAGCAGAGGCCCTGTTGCTTGAAAATGAGTGGATCAAATCCCTGCGACCCCGTTACAACGTTTTGCTACGCGATGACAAAAGCTATCCGTGGGTCATGCTGGGCAAAGACCACGAGTTTCCACGCATCGCTTTCCACCGTGGCGCGAAAGACCGGGGCAGGGAGTACCTCGGCCCGTACCCGTCCGCCAGTTCAGTGCGGGAAAGTATCAATCTTATCCAGAAACTTTTCCTGCTACGCAACTGTGATGACAGCTATTTCAGCCACCGCCAAAGGCCTTGCCTGCAATACCAGATTAAGCGCTGCACCGCGCCCTGCGTCGACAAGGTCAGCAGCAAAGACTATGCCCGGCAGGTCGAGGACGCACTGCTGTTTTTGCGGGGCCACAGCCAGAAAGTTATTACCCGGCTGATTGGCAGAATGGAGGCTGCCGCCGGCCTGCAACACTACGAACTGGCTGCCCAGTACCGGGACCAGATCAACCACCTGAAACAGATGCAGGCCCGCCAGTTCGTCTCAGCCGGCAATGGCAACCTGGATATTATTGCACTGGCCAGGTTACAACGCGGGTGCGCCATTGAAGTCATGTCAGTACGCGGCGGCCACAGCCTCGGACAACGCGACTATTTCCCCGCCCAGTCTGACGGCCACAGCGATGCCGATGTTCTGCGTGCCTTTCTTGGCCAGTACTACCGCGAACGCATGCCCCCGCCGGAGATCATCGTTTCTCATTCATTGCCGCAACATGAACTGTTCGAAAAGGTTTTCAGTGAGCGTAGCAGTCGCAAGGTTCGGATCCAGGCACACCCGCGCAGCCACCGGCGACAATGGCTGGAGCTGGTCGCCAGAAACGCTCTGAATGCGCTGCATATGCGGGGCGCAGAAACCTCACGCATCAGCAGCCAGTTTGCTGCCATGGCTGAACTGCTACAGCTTGAAGAACTGCCGGAAACGATCGAGTGCTTTGATGTTTCACATACGTCCGGCCACAAGACGGTGGCTTCCTGCATCGTCTTTGGCCATGAAGGGCCGATAAAGTCCCGCTACCGCCGTTATAACCTCAAAGGTTTTGAGCCCGGCGATGACTATGCAGCGATGCGTGAGGTCCTGAGCCGACGGTATCGCCGGCTGGCAACAGAAGAGGGCTTGCTGCCCGGCTTAATCGTCGTCGATGGCGGTAAAGGCCAACTGGGAATTGCGCGTGAAGTGCTGGCCGAATGTGGCCTCAGCGATATACCACTTATGGGGGTGGCTAAAGGTCCGTCGCGGCGGGCCGGCTACGAGGAGTGGGTACTGCCGGTCGCACCACATAGCCTGTTGCCCGGGCCCGAATCGCCCGCCTCTCACCTGATTCAGCAGGTCAGGGACGAAGCACACCGTTTCGCGATTACCGGCCATCGGGGTCGTCGCCAGAAAGCTGCTGTACATTCCGTGCTCGAAGACATCCCCGGCGTCGGTGCCCGGCGTCGGCGCACATTGCTGACCCACTTTGGGGGCCTGCAGGGTGTCCGCAAGGCGGGGGAAGAGGAACTGGCCGGTATTCCAGGAATTAATCACCAGCTGGCCCGGCGCATTTACAAGGCTCTCCATTGAGGATGGATCGTATGGCTGGCATTTATCTCTGCAAAAATGTTCGCCCGTCTGCGATAATGCGCACATAACACCCATTGGGCTGGAACCATGCAAATCACGTTTCCTCTTTTTCTGACCATCATGCGCATCGCGCTGATCCCGGTGCTGGTGTTGTTTTTCTATTTGCCTTACCCATGGTCAAGCCTGGTCGCAGCAATTATTTTTATCCTCGCAGCCATCACAGACTGGCTGGATGGCTACCTGGCCAGACGCATGGGGCTGATGTCCAGTTTCGGCGCTTTCCTTGACCCGGTTGCCGACAAACTGATGGTAGCAACAGCCCTGGTGCTGTTGGTCCAGACGCCCCCGCCCATCGTATTCCCCATGATTTTCTTCACCGTCGCAGCTGCCATCATCATTGGCCGGGAAATAGCCATCTCCGGGTTGCGGGAGTGGATGGCTGAAATGGGCGAGCGTGGCACCGTCCAGGTAGGCGCGATGGGCAAGCTGAAAACCATTCTTCAAATGACCGCTATTAGTTGCCTGTTATATGAGTCTGACCTGTTTGGACTGCCGGTGGTTATCGTGGGTGAAATGCTGCTGTATGTGGCAGCCGCCCTGACACTCTGGTCCATGTGGGTATATTTACACGCAGCCTGGCCAATTATGAGCCGCCACGATAGTAAGGCCAGAGAAGACAAGTCTTCACCGGAATGAACACTGTATGAGTTTTGATATAGCCGGCAAATCGCGGCATCAAACCACGACTGTCGATGTGGGCGGCGTGAAAATTGGATCAGCGCAGCCGATTGTTGTGCAATCGATGACCAACACCGATACCGCAGATGCCCGTGCCACAGCAACACAGATAGCTGAGCTGGCCAGGGCGGGTTCCGAACTGGTTCGAATCACGGTTGATACAGAGGCGGCCGCAGCGGCGGTGCCTGGCATCATGGACCGCCTGGATATGATGTCCTGCGAAGTACCGGTGATTGGCGATTTCCATTACAACGGCCACCGCCTATTACAACAATTCCCCGAATGTGCACAACGACTGGCCAAGTACCGGATCAATCCGGGCAATGTGGGCTTTGGTAAGAAACGCGATGACCAGTTTTCCACCATTACCGGGCTGGCCATTGAGTATGACAAGCCGGTTCGCATCGGTGTGAACTGGGGCAGCCTGGATCAAAAGCTGCTGGCCCGGCTAATGGACGCCAATGGCAAACTCAGCACACCGGCACCTGCAGACGCCATCATGCGCGAAGCGTTGGTCCGCTCTGCGCTTGAGAGTGCAGCGCAAGCGGAAGCGCAGGGCATGGCGCATGACAAGATTGTAATTTCTTGTAAAGTAAGTGCCGTACAGGACCTGATCCTGGTCTACAGGGAACTCGCACAGCGCTGTGATTACCCGTTGCACCTTGGCCTCACCGAAGCAGGCATGGGCAGCAAGGGAATCGTGGCGTCGACCGCAGCCCTTGCTGTACTGCTGCAGGAAGGCATTGGCGACACGATTCGTATCTCACTGACGCCCGCGCCCGGCCAGTCGCGCAGCGATGAGGTTCTGGTCGCACAAGAGCTGTTGCAAAGTATGGGCTTGCGGGCATTCACACCGATGGTTACCGCTTGTCCTGGCTGCGGCAGGACAACTTCGACTTTTTTCCAGTCACTGGCACTCGATGTCACCAACCATGTGCGTGAGCAAATGCCGGCCTGGAAGCTGCGTTATGCCGGGGTGGAAAACCTCAGTCTTGCCGTCATGGGCTGCATCGTCAACGGCCCGGGAGAAAGCCGCCAGGCTGATATCGGTATCAGCCTGCCCGGCACCGGCGAGTCGCCGGTTGCGCCGGTGTTCATAGATGGTAAAAAGGCGGCAACACTACGCGGCGAAGACCTGAGCAGCGACTTTCTTACCCTGATCGATGAATATGTCCAACAAAAATACCCCGCTATCAGTGAATAGCAGGCACCAGCCCAGTCAGGCGGAACTGGCGGATAAACATTTACTTTATCAGCAGTCGGTACAGGACGTTGAGTCCGAGATTGATTTCGTTGAGCAAACCTGGTCTGAGTTGCGGCCACGGCCGGCAAGGCTGTTAAGGGAAGATTTTTGTGGCACGGCCAACACCAGTTGTGAATGGGTTCGGCGCGACCGCCAGCATCACGCAATTGGCGTCGACCTGGACCTCGAAGTGCTACGGTGGGGCAAGCTCTACAATATGGCAAAGCTGCCTGATGAGCAACAGCAGCGTATCGAATTGCTGCATGAGAACGTGCTGCACGCGAGGCCCGGTCTGAGCGATATCATCCTTGCGATGAATTTCAGCTACTACCTGTTTTTGACCCGCAAAGATCTACGCGAGTACTTTGAGAATGTGCTGGACGGGCTGGTGTCAGATGGCATTTTGTTCCTCGATGCCTATGGCGGCTATGAGGCACCGATGGTGCTGACTGAGCGGCGTGACTGCATAGATGAAGATGGCCGGGATTTCGTCTACATCTGGGATCAGGCTGCGTTCAACCCGATTGACTCCTGCATGACCTGTAACATTCATTTTGAATTTCCCGACGGATCCCGCATGGGCAAGGCATTCAGCTATCACTGGCGACTGTGGACACTGCCAGAAATTCGTGAAATTCTGTACGAAGCCGGGTTCGGCCAGGTGGATATTTACTGGGAAGGCACGGACGAAGAAAAGAACGAGGGCAACGGCATCTACCTGCCGGCTGAAGAGGGTGATGCTGACCCTGGCTGGGTTTGTTATATCGTCGCGCAGGCCTAAGCCGGGTTCTGTTTCAGCGGGGCAATTTGTCCGTGGTATTCAATTTGTTCAACAGGCAGTTCCGGGTCCATGCGGGAGACCACGAACAGGCAACCTCCATCATCTGTGTCGTGGCCACAGTCAACGATGACAGCTTCATATGACTGCTTGTTGCCCAGCAAATTAATCTTGTCCAGTGGCTCGGGACAAATCACAGCAGGGGTACAAAGCAGGCGAGGGTGGCGCTTGACTTTACCGAGGTAGTGGGTTCGGGCGACGATTTCCTGGCCCGGATAACAGCCTTTGCGAAAGTTCACGGCACCCAGTTGGTCGAAACCCAGCATCTGTGGCAAAAACTGCCCACTGGTTTCGGGGCATAGCCAGACAATCCCGTGTCGTAACTCTTCCACTTTCCAGGCATCGGTGCCCGTGCTGTCGACGGCAGGTGTTGAGTCCCGCCAAAGTGACAGGACAGCAGGGCTGCCGGGAACATTAATTGCGACCGCAGGGGGTGCTGGCGGTGGTGACTTATCGGCTGTGCTGGAAGCCGTCAGAACACAGTTTTCCAGCACATCAATGGTAACTTTCGCGCGCAGCACATACATGCGCAAGCGGTTGGCGACTGGCACCCGCAATGATGCAGACACGACAACAACATAGTCATCAGCCTGCCGGCTAACCAGCAATAGCGCGAGAACCCGGCCTTTGGGCTCGCAGTAACAGGCAAATGTTGATTCACCCTCCGCCAGTGCCAACACATCGGCACTCAACTGGTTGTGTAGAAAATCACCGGCATCTGCGCCACTGAAGTGAAGGGCCGACAGGTAAGGCAGTGCTATCATCAAATGTAAATCTCGTGGCTAATCAAACAAGGGTTCATAGCTTGATTCTAACCCACTTTGAAGCAGCACCATTGGCAAAACATACAAAAGCAACTCGCGCATCAGGGCCGGTGGCATTACACTTGGCGTTCACGTTAAACTTCATATTCGCAAACACGCATCGGGAAGGGTCCATTCGTTAATGAAAAATAACCAGTCAAAACAACTCCCTGTGCAATCCAAGACCTCCAAAACAGATACCAGACAAGCCACTGAATGTGATGTAAACAAACCCAAACCCAGCGAGACAGGTGGCCCGAAAGGTCCGGAGCCTACCCGCTACGGTGACTGGGAACAAGCCGGTCGCTGCACCGATTTCTGATTCAAGGAATTCAAGGCCATAATTTATGAGTAACTCTCGACGCCCGATGTCACCCTATATGCTGGGGCCGTATTACAAATTCCAGATAACTTCCGCACTTTCTATTCTGAACCGCCTGACGGGCATATTCATGTCCGTGGTCACGGCCCCCGTGCTGCTTTACTGGCTGGTAGCCCTGTCATCCGGTGATGCAGCATTTACCGCTTTCAGCCAATTGCTGGCAAGCGGTCCGGGTAAGCTGGTCATCGCTGCCAGTGTATTCAGTTTCTGTTTTCATCTGTTCGGCGGGATCCGCCACCTGATATGGGATGCCGGCTGGATGATGGAAATGCACCAGGTCAACATTTCAGGTCGGATTGCCGTTGCGGGTGCGGTGGTGATGACATTGATCATTCTGGTAGCGGGCTCATGAGTATGCAGGACCCACTCGCCCAGGTGCGGGGTATGGGCAGCTCAAGAGGTGGCTCCCATCACTGGCGCTCACAACGTTACTCAGCCTTGCTGCTGCTGTTGTTGAGTGCCTGGATATTGTGGGTGGGCGTGTCACTGGCTGGTGTTGATTACGCCACTGCGAGGGCCGCCATGTCTGCGCCATTCAATGCCGGTATGGCCATTTTTTTGGCCGGGACGCTGTTCTATCACGCCCAGTTGGGCTTGCAGGTGGTCATCGAAGACTACGTACATATTGATGCCGTGGAGTTTGTTCTGCTGATAGTGGTCCGGCTTGCCTGCCTTGCCGCTTTCCTGGTCAGCGCCATCGCAGCCTTAAAGCTGGCATTGGGAGCCTGAATCCATGAGCAATGATTACTCAATAACCGAGCACAGGTACGATGTCCTGGTTGTCGGCGCCGGTGGAGCCGGACTGCGTGCAACCATGGGTCTGGCATCCACCGGCCTTAAAACTGCCTGCATTTCCAAGGTATTTCCGACCCGCAGTCACACCGTTGCTGCCCAGGGTGGCATGTCGGCGGCGTTGGGAAATATGGGGGAAGACGACTGGCGCTGGCATATGTATGACACCATTAAAGGTTCCGACTGGCTCGGCGACCAGGATGCCATCGAGTACATGTGTCGTGAAGCTGTGCCTTCGGTCATTGAACTCGAACACTTTGGCGTGCCTTTTTCGCGCACCCAGGATGGCAAAATTTACCAGCGACCGTTCGGTGGCATGACGACGCGCTATGGTGAAGGTACAGCGCAAAGAACCTGTGCGGCAGCAGACCGGACCGGTCATGCGATTTTGCACACACTCTATCAACAGTCCCTGAAACACAACGCAACATTCTTTATCGAGTATTTCGCCCTTGACCTGATAATGGATGAAGACGGTGTGTGCCGTGGCCTGCTGGCCTGGGATCTGGCTGAAGGCACCTTGCACCTGTTCCGCGCACATGCCGTTATTCTCGCGACCGGTGGTTATGGACGCACCTATTTTTCCTGTACATCTGCACACACCTGTACCGGTGACGGCAATGGCATGGTGCTGCGCGCCGGACTGCCATTGCAGGACATGGAATTCATCCAGTTTCACCCCACGGGGGTGTACGGTGCTGGTGTGCTGATTACTGAAGGGGTACGTGGTGAAGGTGGTTTTCTGACCAACTCGGAAGGCGAGCGTTTCATGGAGCGTTACGCACCCAACGCCAAAGACCTCGCTTCACGTGATGTTGTCAGTCGCTCTATGACCATTGAGATCCGTGAGGGCAGGGGGGTTGGTCCAAAGAAAGACCATATCTATCTCAACCTGCAACACCTCGGTGCCGATGTCATTAACAAGCGTCTGCCCGGTATCGCCGAAAGCGCCAGAATATTCGCCGGCGTGGATGTCAGCAAAGAACCTATCCCGGTAATTCCTACCGCACATTACAACATGGGCGGTATCCCGACCAATTATCACGGCGAAGTGGTGCACCTGCATGATGGTGACCCGGACGCGGTGGTGTCCGGCCTGTTTGCAATCGGTGAAGCCGCTTGTGTGTCCGTGCACGGTGCGAACCGGCTGGGCTCCAATTCTCTGCTGGATATCATTGTTTTCGGCCGCGCGGTCGCGCACCGGTGTGCGGAAGTGATCAAACCCGATCAACGACATGATCACCTTGACCAAGAGATCGTCGATACACTGGTCGCTGATTTTGATCAGTTGCGGCATGCAGAAGGCCAAAACAGCGCGGCCGGCGTCAGGGATGAAATGCAACAGGTCATGCAAAACAATGCTGCGGTATTCCGCACCGGCGAAGTGCTGGAAGAGGGCTGCGCACTGATTTCGGACGTGTTTGCGAGCTTTGAAGATATCCGGGTCAGTGATCATTCCATGATATGGAACTCCGATCTGGTCGAGACGCTGGAACTGCGTAACCTGCTTGCCTGTGCCATGGTCGCGATGCACGGCGCTGAAAACCGGAAAGAAAGCCGCGGCGCCCATGCCCGCGAGGACTATCCGGACCGCGATGATGAGGACTGGATGAAACATACGCTGGCCAGCCTCGACCCGGCCGGCACAGTATCCATCGATTACCGGCCCGTTCACCTGTATACGCTGACTGACGACGTGGACGTCGTGCCACCCAAGCCGCGTGTCTACTGACAGGCAGGATATAAGGAACATCCCATGCTCGAATTAAGACTAGCACCTGAATCCCGCCCGGTAAAAGGCCATGATTTCACCGCGCCCGGCAGCTCGGCCAACACCCGGATATTCCAGATCTATCGCTGGGACCCGGACAAAGGTGAAAACCCAAGAATTGACAGTTACGAAGTCGATCTGGACGACTGTGGCCCGATGGTGCTTGACGCCATCCTCAAGATCAAAAATGAGATTGACCCTTCACTGACACTCCGCCGCTCCTGTCGCGAGGGCATCTGCGGCTCCTGTGCCATGAATATTGACGGCACCAACACACTGGCGTGTACCAAGCCCATCAGCGAAATAAAGGGTGATGTCAAAATTAACCCTTTGCCCCACCTGGAAGTCATCAAGGACCTGGTTCCGGACATGACGCATTTCTATGCACAGTACGCCAGCATCAAGCCGTGGATACGCACTCAAAGTGTTCCTTTTCCTGACCAGGAAAGACTGCAGTCCCAGCATGATCGCGAAAAGCTGGATGGACTGTATGAATGTATTTTATGTGCCTGCTGCTCCACATCGTGCCCAAGTTACTGGTGGAACGGTGACCGTTACCTTGGCCCGGCCATTTTGCTACAGGCCTATCGATGGCTGGCGGACAGCCGGGATGAGGCGACCGGTGAGCGCCTGGACGAACTGGACGACCCGTTCAGGCTTTACCGCTGCCACACCATCATGAACTGCACGTCTACTTGCCCAAAGGGCCTGAACCCGGCCAAGGCGATTGCCGAGACCAAGAAGATGCTGTTGCAACGTGGTGGGGCATAAGTACATTTACTGACATGATCAGCGGAGAGGAAAGGGTAAAAAGACTGCGCTGGAAAGCGCGGCGTGGCCTGAAAGAACTGGATGTCCTGTTTGAAGCTTTCTTTAAAGCTCAGGCTGAGTCAATTGCTGTGGGTAACTGGTCCCGGCTTGAAAGGTTGCTGGATCAGGAAGACACTGTAATATTTGGCTGGGTTTCCGGCAAGGAATTGCCCGATGATCCGGAAATGCTTAATTTGATCAAAACACTTGGCAATGCCCTATAACAAACCACTGATCCTGAAACCCGCCCAACGGAAAAGTTTCTCTGCCCCGGTTCTGTTGCTCTGTGCGTTGGCTCTGCTCTCAGCCATATCCGGTCCACAAGCGTTTCCCATGACACTTTTGATGATTTTTTTGCTCGGAATTGGCAGGTTTTTATCTATAATATGTTTTTCTAATGTATCTGACGTAGAATTGGCTCTGGCTTTAGCTGCTGATGGACGGGTGCGCTTCAGGACTGCCGGTAAAGTTGCTGAAGGCCGGCTGGAAGGACAGCAATGGTGTACCCGCTGGGTTACAGTGTTGAGGGTCGTTATACAGAATAAAACCCGGCACCTGGCAATTTTAGCCAGTCAACAGAACAGCAAAGAATATCGACGCCTGAATGTGTTGCTGAAGCAGAATATATATACTTGTACTGACAACAGGGATACGTCAGGCAGCCTCCACTCAGGCCGGAAACAGACAGGTGTTTCCTGACGGAAACAACAACAGTGGCAAACCCTGCAAGAGCTTGTCGCGTTGCTATTAAAAAGTGAGGAAAGAGTTCAATCATGACCTACAACGATAAAGTTGTTCGACAATTTGTCATTATGACCGTTATCTGGGGTATTGTTGGAATGTTGGTAGGCGTCATAATTGCCGCGCAATTGTGGTTGCCCGTACTGAATCTCGATATACCCTGGCTGACCTATGGCCGCTTGCGCCCGCTACACACCAATGCGGTTATTTTTGCCTTTGGCGGCAGCGGATTGATCGGCACGTCCCTGTACGTGGTGCAACGAACCTGCCATGTGCGTCTGATTTCAGACAAGCTGGCCGCCTTTGTTTTCTGGGGTTGGCAGGCCGTCATCCTCAGTGCTGTGGTGACGCTGCCACTGGGCTGGACCCAGGGCAAGGAGTATGCCGAGCTTGAATGGCCGATTGATATCCTGATCACGCTGGTATGGGTAGCCTATGCCGTGCTGTTTTTCGGCACCATCGGCAAACGTCGGGTTAGCCATATCTATGTCGCCAACTGGTTCTATGGTGCATTCATACTGACCATTGCAGTGCTGCATATTGTCAACAATCTGTCGCTGCCGGTAACCCTTGGCAAGTCCTACCCGATCTATTCAGGGGCCGTCGATGCGATGGTGCAGTGGTGGTACGGCCATAACGCCGTTGGCTTCTTCCTGACCGCAGGCTTCCTGGGCATGATGTATTACTTCGTGCCCAAGCAGGCCGAGGGGCCGGTATATTCCTACCGCCTGTCCATCGTGCATTTCTGGGCCCTGATTGCCATATACATGTGGGCCGGCCCACACCACCTTCATTACACCGCGCTGCCAAACTGGTTGCAATCTATCGGCATGGTGTTTTCACTGATCCTGCTGGCCCCAAGTTGGGGGGGCATGATCAACGGCATCATGACGCTCTCGGGCGCGTGGCACAAACTACGCACAGACCCGGTGCTGAAATTTATGATCGTGGCACTGAGTTTCTACGGCATGTCCACGTTTGAAGGCCCGATGATGTCCATCAAGACGGTTAACGCCCTGAGCCACTATACCGACTGGACCATTGGACATGTACATTCAGGCGCCCTTGGTTGGGTTGCCATGATGACCATTGGCTCCCTCTATTGCCTGATTCCGCGCCTGATCGGCGAGAAGAAAATGTACAGCATCAAGGCCATTGATATCCATTTTTGGACGTCAACCATTGGCGTGGTGCTTTATATCACCTCCATGTGGGTTGCCGGCGTCATGCAGGGTCTGATGTGGCGTGCATTTAATGCAGACGGCACCCTGACCTACAGTTTTATTGAAAGCCTGGTTGCCACCAAGCCTTACTACATCATCAGATTGCTGGGTGGGCTGCTATTCCTCAGCGGTATGTTCTTCATGGCCTGGAACACCTGGAAAACACTTGGCAGCAAGGAGATGAAACCGATTCCCGCCTCAGAACCTGCAGATTGGGGAGATCACGCATGAGTAGCGGACACAAAAAACTCGAAACAAATATCAGTCTGATGGCCGTGTTTATTATCATCGCAATCAGCCTTGGTGGGTTGGTTGAGATCGTGCCACTCATATTTATGGACCAGGTAAGAAAACCCGCCGAAGGCGTGGTGCCTTATCCGGCACTGGAACTCGCTGGCCGTGATGTCTTTGTGCATGAAGGTTGTTACAACTGCCATTCACAGATGATCCGCCCGTTCCGCAGTGAGACAGAGCGTTACGGACCCTACTCAGTCGCCGGTGAATCCGTATATGACCGGCCCTTCCAGTGGGGTTCCAAGCGCACCGGGCCTGATCTGGCCCGGGTAGGCGGACGCTACAGTGATGAATGGCACTACATTCACCTGACCAACCCGCGGGATGTTGTTCCGGAGTCCAATATGCCGAATTATGGCTGGCTGAAGGAGCGCATGGTTGACGGCGAGATCGTGCAGAAGAAAATGCGCGCCCTCAATTCCCTCGGCGATCCGTACTCGGAAGAGGATATCGCAGCAGCACCTTCAGTGGTGGAGGGCAAAAACGAGATGGACGCAGTCATTGCTTACCTGCAGAGCCTGGGTCATGCAAGGAGTGGACGCTGAGATGGATATTGATGTAGTTCGCGGCGCAATCCTGATAGTCCTGATGCTTTCATTTCTGGGCCTTTGGGCCTGGGCCTGGAGCCGCAAGCGGAAACCGGCCTTTGATGAGGCGAGCATGCTGCCACTGGAGGAAGACGGTGGCACCATTCCGAATAGCCAGGAGGAGAACGAGCCATGTTAAGTAATTTCTGGCACTGGTATGTCATTATCATCACCGTTGTTACCATTCTTGCCTGCTTCTGGCTGTTGCAATGGACCAAGGGCATCTCCAACCGGGACGAAGGAGAGGGCACCGGCACAACCGGTCACGTCTGGGATGAAGACCTGGTAGAACTTAACAACCCGCTGCCCAGGTGGTGGCTACAACTGTTCTATATCACGATTGCTTTCTCTTTCATTTATCTGGCCCTGTTTGGAGGTTTTGGCAACTATCCCGGCGTCCTTGGCTGGAGTCAGGAAAACCAGTATAACGAAGAGATGCAAGCGGCTAACGAAGCTCAGGAAGCCATATTTTCGCGCTACCGGCAACTGGATAATGAAACCCTGATTACGGACCCAGAAGCCAACGCCACCGGCCAAAGGCTGTTTGCCAACAACTGCGCCATGTGCCATGGCTCGGACGCCCGTGGCGCCCGTGGCTTCCCGAGCCTGGCGGATGACGACTGGCTGTACGGCAACAATTTTGACACCGTCATGCAAAGTATCACCAATGGCCGGGCGGGTATGATGCCGGTGATGGTGGGTGGCCTTGATGAGGTCGCGATTAATAACCTGGTTGCTTACGTACAAAGCCTGTCCGGAATGGATGTGGATACAGCAATGGCAACGCAGGGCAAGGCGAGCTTTGACATGCTGTGCATCGCCTGTCACGGCGTTGATGGCAGCGGCAACCAGGCACTTGGTGCACCAAGGCTGAATGATGAAATCTGGTTATACGGCGGTGAAGCTGAAACGATCAGGAAAACCGTCACCGAAGGCCGTAACGGCAACATGCCGGCACACAAGGACTTGTTGAGCGAAGACCGGCGCAGGCTGCTGGCAGCCTATGTGTTAAGCCTGTCCAGCTAACCAGATACCCCGACGGCCTTACGCATGAGCACCAGCCAGCACGCGGTTGACCGACGATGGACGATGCGCCAGCGCGACTGGGCGGTCGCATTCTGGATCGCATTTTTATCCGCGGCGATCGGCGCCTTTTTCCTCTTTGGGCTGGTCAACCCGCTGGATATGGTCAATGCCTGGGCAGACCAGTACGACATCGGTGTACGGCTGGCCTACGGTTTGTCGTTTGCATTCCTCTATCTGCTTTGTCTGCTGGCTTCTTCGCTCACCGTATTCATGATCCGTACCGGCCCGGCAAGCGGCCATGCAAAAGGGCAGGGCAGGCGGCCAAAAGCTGAAATTCGCCACCATGCCGAAGCCAACCCGGACCTGGATGATGAGGACTGGCAGTGAGCCAGGCTGAAGACACTGGCAACTCCCTATATCGCAAAGAAGCTAAGGTTTACCCGCGCGATGTAACTGGCACCTTCGCCAGCCTGCGCAAGCTTGCTGTCGCTGTTCTGTTAGGTCTTTACTACATTATTCCGTGGATTAACTGGTCCGGGCATCAATCTGTACTGTTCGATTTACCGGCCAGGAAGTTCTATATCCTTGGCGTTACATTTTGGCCGCAGGACTTTATTTTCCTGGCCTTGATATTGATTATCGCCGGCTTGTCGTTATTTTTTGTCACTGCGGTAGCAGGCCGTCTGTGGTGTGGGTATGCCTGTCCGCAAACTGTCTGGACCGAAGTTTTCCTGTGGTTGGAGCGCCTCGCAGAAGGCGACCGCAGCAAACGCATCAAGCTGGATGCCTCGCCGTGGAACCGCAACAAGATCCTGCGTAAATCAGCCAAGCAGATACTGTGGGTCAGCTTCGCCTTGTGGACCGGCTTTACCTTTGTTGGTTTCTTCACGCCCATCCGAGAACTGGGCCACTCGATTGTGACTTTCCAGTTGGGTTCCTGGGAAACCTTCTGGCTATTGTTTTATAGCTTCGCCACCTACGGCAATGCCGGTATCCTGCGCGAGCAGGTGTGTAAATACATGTGTCCGTATGCCCGTTTCCAGAGTGCGATGTTTGATAAGGACACGCTGGTCATCGCCTATGATGAATCGCGCGGAGAACCGCGCGGTGGCCGACGTAAAAGTGATATCCCGGCAGACAAGGGCCTCGGTGACTGCATTGGCTGTACGCTCTGCGTGCAGGTTTGCCCGACCGGCATCGATATCCGCGAGGGCCTGCAAATAGAATGCATTGCTTGCGCTGCCTGTATTGATGTCTGTGACCAGGTTATGGACAAAATGAACTATGACAAGGGGCTCATCAGCTATACCACGGAATACAAACTTGCGGGTAAAGAAACCCATGTTTTCCGGCCCCGCATTCTGGTCTACTCGTTGCTGTTGTTAACTCTGACCGCAGGCGTTATATGGTCCATCAATCACCGGGTGCTGTTGCGCGCTGACTTGCTGAGAGACCGCAATGCGCTTTACCGTGAGCTACCGGGTAACCTGATCGAGAATGTTTATACGCTTAAGCTGATCAACATGGATATCAAAACACATCACTATCGCATCGAGGTCATCGACAATAATGAAGTAAGCCTGATTGTTTCAGCCGAACCCATGCTGAAACCGGATGAAGTTGGCAACTTTATACTGCGCATGCAGGCACCGGCCACTGCAGGCAGCGGCTCTGTCAAGATCAAGGTACGCTTTTCAACGCTTGAAGAGCCCATCATTGAGCGCACCATCAGTGCCCGCTTCCTGATGCCTTACAATTGAGCAAACACAGCATGGTAAAAGATTACGAGCATCTCCCCTGGTATCGGCAGTTCTGGCCGTGGTTTATCATCGCGCTGCCCGCGTCAGCAGTCATCGCCAGCTTCATTACGTTGTACCTGGCGATTTCCCGGCCAGACCCACTGGTTGTAGATGACGAAGAATACCGACGCCTGAACAGCGAACTCAAAGCCCAGACGCCGGAGTCGGAAGAAACACAAGAAAGCCCCAGCGGAACCGGTCCACGTTCCGGCTAAGGCCATGATTGACAATGCCCCGCCTTGTTTCCACTGCGGAGAACCCGTTCCCGATGCCTGCCAGTTGACAGTTGAAGCTGACGGGCAGCAAATGCCGGTATGCTGCGCTGGTTGTGAAGCCGTAGCCAACCTGATACTGCAGTCCGGACAATCCCGTTATTACCAGTTCCGCACCGCAAGTGCTGTCCGCCCCAACGATGACATTGCCACCGTCAACACCGCATGGCAACGTTTTGATGAGCGTGAATCACTGTGGGGCAGTCGTCTTGAAAACGGCCACTATGAGCTTCTGCTGCAAGTAGAGGGTATCCGCTGTGCTGCCTGTGCCTGGCTGATTCGAAGCCAGTTAGAAGCCCGCAATGGTATCCAGCAGGTGCAAGTGGATGTGGCCACCGGTTTCGTACGAATTAACTGGCAACCCACTGTGCTCCGGCTCAGCAAAATAGCATCAATCCTGGCCAGTATTGGCTACCGTCCGCACCTGCCTTTGGCGGGTGCAGAAGCTATGGGCAGACAAGAGGAGAGGCGTGAGGCTCTTAAGCGCCTGGGGGTTGCAGGCCTCGGCATGATGCAGGTAATGATGTATGCCGTTGCCTTGTATGCGGGCGAAAGCATGGGCATTTCAGAAGGCTCAGAGCGTTTCCTGCAGTGGGTAAGCCTGATCGTCACAACACCGGTTCTGGTCTATTCCGGGCGGGTTTTCTACACCAGTGCATGGCGCAGCCTGAGTCATCGGCGGGTGGGTATGGATGTACCCGTCGCATTGGCCATATCCATCGCCTTCATCATGAGTTGCTTCAATTTCCTGACCGGTAACGGGCACGTTTACTTTGACTCTGTAGTGATGTTTATTTTCTTCCTGTCGCTTGGCAGGTACGCGGAACTGGTCATCCGTCACCGCAACCTGCAAACCGGACTGGCGCTTGCGCGCTTGCTGCCGGAATGGGCTGAACTGATTAACGGTGCACGGTCAGAACAGGTGCCGGCGATAGATTTACGCAAGCACGACCAGGTCAGGGTCAGGGCAGGGCAGACGTTGCCTGCTGATGGGCGGATCATCGATGGCTACACCGAAGTCAACGAGGCATTGCTGACTGGTGAATCCCAACCGGTGCTCAAGCGCTGCGGCGATCGTGTGGTCGCCGGCAGCATTAACCTGTCGCAAACAGTGTCGGTAGAAGTCACCCGTGACCCGGATGATTCAACCGTATCAGTTATGGGCCGTATGCTGTTGAAGTCCCAGACCCATCGCAGCCGTTATGCCCGGCTTTCAGAGCGCTACGCGGGCTGGTTCGTTGCCGTCGTATTAACCGTTGCCGGTCTTACCGCCCTGTGGTGGCTAACACATGATATCGCCATGTTGCTGCCCGCCACCCTGGCAGTACTGGTAATTTCATGTCCCTGTGCACTGTCACTGGCAACCCCGGCCGCCATCGCTTCATCCAGTCGTGCGCTACTTGAACAGGGTGTCTTACTGACTCGTGGCGCGGCACTGGAGGCATTATCACACGTTGATACCATCGTATTTGACAAAACCGGTACCCTGACCAGTGGTTCAGCGGTCATCAAGGACACGCTGCTGAACCCGGCACGTAACAGCTTCAATGAATCAAATGTGTTGCGGATTGCCGCTTTGCTGGAACTGAACTCTTCTCATCCTGTGGCTCGTGCCTTTGCGGATGTACAGGTGAACCGGGAGGAGCTCAGCCATGCAGTCAATCACGAAAAAGGCGTACAGGGCAGGGTGGACGATACCGAGTACAGACTGGGAAATGCCACTTTCTTATCCCCTGCGCACGACGAACTGGCGGAGACAAAACCCGCAGCCACTGGCAGCAGCTTATGGTTGTCAGACGCCAAGGGCTGGATAGCTCGATTTGATCTCGATGATGGCTTACGTGAGGGGACAATCGAATCCATAGCCGCCCTGCAGTCCAGGGGGCTCGACCTTGTCATTCTTTCCGGTGACCAACCCACCGCAGTAGCTTCTGTCGCGCAACGTACCGGTATATCGACCTGGCATGCCAACCACAACCCAACAATGAAAATGGAGTTCTTGCAATCACTCCAGACTGATGGCAAAAACGTACTGATGGTCGGTGATGGCATCAACGATGCACCGGTGCTGTCGGCAGCCAATGTCTCAATGACCGTCAGTGGTGCCAGTGAACTGGCCAACAGCACCGCGGATTTTATTCTGACTGGCGATTCGCTGGGCCTGGTTGAAGGAATTTTCTGCGTTGCGGTACAGACACGCAAAGTCATCCTGCAAAACCTGCTGTGGGCTCTCGGTTACAATATTTTCGCAGTACCGTTCGCTGCCGCCGGTCTGGTGGTACCGTGGATGGCCGCGCTGGGCATGTCTCTGAGTTCGCTGCTGGTGGTACTGAATTCCGGGCGTCTGGCGACAGCAAAAGGAGCATCTGTGAAATGAGCATGCTATACGTGCTGATTCCGCTGGCCGTTATATTACTGGCGATTGCAGTATGGGCCATGCTGTGGGCTATCAAAGCGGGCCAATTTGATGATCTGGAATCCCATGGCTGGAGCGTGGTACTGGATGATGACCAAAAGCCCCCATCACTGGAGGATGAAGTTGATTCCGGAAACGATTCTACAACCACAGTTGAAAGTCACGAGAAAGATGCAACTGATTGATTATAGTGTTTTATTTACGTCTTTTTCTGCAGGGCTGCTGGGTAGCGGCCATTGTTTCGGCATGTGTGGTGGCATCGCGACCGGGCTCGGGAGCCTGTTTGGGAGCCAGCACCCGAGCGGCAAGAAACGCGACGGGCAGGGCATGTCTCTGGTGTCTTCTGCGTTACTTTTTAACCTCGGCAGGTTGCTCAGTTACGCCATTCTTGGACTTTTGTCCGCCTGGCTGCTCGCACAAGCCGGCAATGTCCTGAACGCACCTCGCTGGAGCATCTTACTGCGCCTTTTAACTGCATTGATGATATTCCTGATCGGCCTGCAGTTTCTGTTTAACTGGCAGCTACTCGCCTGGGTCGAGCGAGCGGGAGCCGGCGTATGGAAGGCGATCCTGCCCATCGCCATGCGTGCTTCGCGACTGCCCGGGGGCACAGGACGACTGGCACTTGGGCTGTGTTGGGGGTTACTGCCTTGTGGTCTGGTCTACAGTATCCTGCTGACCGCAGCTACCGGCGGCACAGCACTTTCCGGTGCACTGATCATGCTGGCCTTCGGATTGGGCACGCTGCCAGCCATGCTGGGTATGAGTATGGCTGCCCCAACGCTGGCGGTATTTTTACATGATCGCTGGGCGCGTAAGTTTTTGGGTATAGCAATGATACTGCTTGCGACGCTCAGCGTAAGCCTGATGTTTATCCGCTCCCAAAGCCACAGCCTTCACGCTGCAGGCATGTAAACGACCGCCAGGGCGTCCGTTACGGGATCTGCAAGCACGGGGGAGATGCCTGATTCCTGAAAATGCCCAACTCCTGCCACTCGGAGATACCCCACTTTAAATGCGTATAATGTATATTATGTTAAATAGAGGATTGATTTCACGCACCTAATGGATCAGCAGCCCACTCAGCACAGCCTGCCGATTGCCTGGTGTTTGCCCGAAGGGAGGCGGCACGCAGCCCCTGCAGAATGTGCCTATAGCTGAAAGGAATACTTTATGTGGATTATTATATTCCTATATTTCCGTAGGTTATAGGGTATGTATAAATACTTTATTAGCTGTGCTTTACGCTGCCATAGGCTCTGTATATAGCCCCTGTTAAAACTTGTTTGCTTAGCTCACCGCCTCAGTTACCATGCCACGATGCATACAAGCCTGTTACTTACATTTTTGCTGCAAACCAGCGCAGTGGTCACTTCGCCATCGACAGAATCTGTGAGAACTGACAGCGATGCTGCCACTGACACAACAGAGCAGCCCACGCCGCTGCAGACCATCGAGGTGCGTTCACAGCGTTATATCCTCAACCAGGCCGTAAACAGCAGTTTGACGTCCCTTAGCCGCGATGCCATCGCCCTGGAGTCGCCCAAACACCCGAATGAGATTTTTGACCACATTCCAGGCGCCTGGATCTCGCGCGGATCCGGCCAGGAGCACCTGACTGCGATTCGTTCGCCGGTTTTAACCGGGGCAGGCGCCTGCGGTGCCTTCATGGTGCTTGAAGATGAGGTCCCTACCCGCCCTGCTGGCTTTTGTAACGTCAACCAGTTGTTTGAAGTGAATGTCGCCCAGGCACAACGTATTGACGTGCTGCGGGGCCCGGGTACGGTCACTTATGGTTCTAACGCGTTGCATGGCGCAATCAGTATCGCCACTCCCGGCCCGGGCGATCCATCGTCGCAATACCTGCTGGAAGCCGGCAGCGACAGCTATTACCGTGGCCAAATTGCCCTGACCGGCCCCCGGGCCGCTTTACAGGCCAGTTTCACCGATGCCGGAAGTTTTAGAGATGGTGAGCAATACCAGCATGGTCTGGTAAACCTGCAGTTCACGCATTCCCTGGGCAGAGCTTCCGGACGCACTTCGATCGCTTACACTAACCTCGACCAGGATACTGCAGGCTACATTAAGGGCAGAAACGCCTATAAAGACGAAGCCTTACGTACTGGTAACCTGAACCCGGATGCGTTTCGTGATGCCTGGGCAGCGCGTATCTCCAGTCGCTGGAACTGGCTTTCAGACGCCGGCAACTCGTTTGAAGTCCTGCCGTACGCACGCAGCAGTCGCATGGATTTCCTGCAGCATTTCCTGCCGGGAACGCCGCTGGAGAAGAATGGCCAGGATTCTATCGGCATTCTGATGAGTTGGTCAGACCAGCGTGGTTTGACTGCGGGTCTGGATCTTGAGTGGGCAGATGGTGAATTAACTGAATTCCAGGAAAAGCCTACCGACTCAGCTTCTGCTTTTCTCCGGGAAACCCGCCCGCAGGGCTATCACTATGATTATGACGTGCAGTCCACCCTGCTGGCGGGATGGCTGCAATGGCAACACGAACTGCCATCCGGGCTCGAACTGACTGCCGGTTTACGTGCCGAGTACCTGGCCTACGACTACAACAACCGGATGCTGGACGGCAACACCCGCGATGATGGTACGGAGTGTGGATTCGGCGGCTGCCTTTACACCCGGCCGTCAGACCGCAGCGACAGTTTCAGCAACCTGTCACCTGAACTGGGACTGGCATACAAGCTGAACGAGCAGCAAACGCTGTATTTCAGGGCTGCCAGAGGCTACCGCGCACCCCAGGCCACTGAACTTTACCGCCTGCAAAAAGGCCAGGTTGTGGCAGACTTGCAAGCCGAAACCCTGGACTCAATTGAGGTCGGTTTCAAGAGCAATAACAATAACATAAGCTATGAAATCGCAGCTTATGCCATGCGTAAAAAGAATTTTATTTTTCGCGATGCCAACGGCTTTAATATCAGCGATGGCAGAACACGCCACGCAGGCATTGAGACCTCCCTGCGCTGGCAACTCAACGATGGCCTGGCTCTCAGCGGCAACCTCTCATGGGCACGGCACGAGTATGATTTCAACCGCGACCTGGGACGTGGCGAAATCATCCTCAAGGGCAACGAAATCGATACAGCACCACCCTGGTTGGGTGCTTTGCGCCTGCATTGGCAACAAACTGAGAACTTGGCCGCCGAAGCAGAGTGGGTCTACCAGGGCAGCTACTTCCTGAATGCTGCCAACACCCACCGCTATGCCGGCCACAGCCTGCTGAACTTGCGTGGCTGGGTGGTGATTGGCAACAGCGGCCACCGTGTTGCACTGCGACTCACCAACCTGCTGGATACGCGCTATGCGGAGCGCGCTGATTACGCCTTTGGTAACTACCGTTATTTTCCGGGAGCAGGGCGCCGCATCAGCGTTGAATGGCAGTACCGGCACTAACGCCCTGCCCCACTTGTTTCATGGCGGCCAGGACCGGTGTCAATTTACGGAAAAACCGCCGTACACGACCAGATGGTTTAAAATTCGCCCACGCAATCATTTAGCTGCAGGTAAAACCGGATGAGCTACACAGCAGACAAGACCATACGTATCATCGCTGTGCCGATGGACCTCGGTGCCAGCAGGCGCGGCACCGATATGGGCCCGTCCGCACTGCGTATCGCAGGACTCGGTGCAACCATTCGCGACATGGGCTATCACCTGGCGCGCGAAGAGGACATCCCTACCCCGGCCATGGAAACCCGCCAGGTGGAGGACAGCCACGCACGCTTCAAGCCCCAGATACTGAGTGTTTGCACACAACTCGGCGAACGCGTACACGAAATCATGACTGCTGGAGAGTTCCCGTTGGTGATCGGTGGTGACCATTCGATCGCCATGGGCACCGTCTCTGGCGCTGCCGCCCATTTTCGCGATCGCGGTGAGGAAATGGGCCTGATCTGGTTTGATGCCCACGGCGACATGAACGTCCCCGAGGTGTCACCCAGCGGTAATATCCACGGTATGCCATTAGCACATCTGCTGGGTCGCGGCGACCCGGACCTGGCCGGCATCCTCGGCTTCAGCCCGAAAGTGGATCCAAAGAAAGTAGCCCTGATCGGCATCCGTGATATCGATGCCGGTGAACGAAAAATCATCCGGGAATCCGGCATCCACGTATTCACCATGCGCGATATCGATGAGATTGGCATGGCTAAAGTGGCACGCCAGGCAATGGAAATCGTCACCGATGGCACCGGTGGTTTTCACCTGAGTTTTGATGTCGATGGCTGCGACCCGTCCGTCATTCCGGGATCCGGCACGCTGGTACCCGGTGGCATCCGTTTTCGTGAGGCACATTTGTTGCTCGAATACTGCGCTGACAGTCGCATGATGACCTCCATGGAAGTGGTCGAACTGAACCCGTTCCTTGATCAGGGCAATGTCAGCGCAGAACGCACGCTGCACCTGATCACCAGCGCATTGGGAAAAAGTATAATTTAGCCAGATTGCCCTTCACTGTTACTGTAATGCAGGTACAATCCGCACTGTGCCCGGGTGGCGAAATTGGTAGACGCAAGGGACTTAAAATCCCTCGGTAGAAATACCGTGCCGGTTCGATTCCGGCCCCGGGCACCATAACACCTTCCAACAACATCCAAAACACCCCCTGAAAGCCGCATAGATAAAGGCTTTAATGCCTATTACGGCCACCACTGAACACTACAGAACACCTATGGACACGATACCCCCAAGGGAGTATATTTGGGGGTATATCCACAAAAGCCGCCACAGGTGCCCCCCCACATGGCCAATGTAAGCAATAAATTAGTTGGTACAGGTATCAAGACTGCCCAGGCAAAAGCCAAGCCCTACAAGCTATTTGATGGCGAGGGCATGTATTTGCTGGTCACACCCTCAGGCGGTAAATACTGGCGTTTAAAGTATCGTTTTGCTGGCAAAGAAAAGACGCTGGCCTTGGGGGTATACCCTGATGTTGGTCTGGCTGATGCCCGGGTAAAAAGAACGGATGCCCGGAAACTATTAACAAATAAAATAGATCCTGGCCTGGCCAAAAAGGAACAGATCAGAAACGAACGTATCAAGGCTGGTAACACCTTTGAAGGCATGGCCCGGGAATGGCACGACAAACAAAAACACAAGTGGACAGCTTCACATGCTGAGCGAGTGCTGACTTCATTGGAGTTAAACATATTCCCTTCTTTGGGTGCCCGGCCAATCGCAGAGATTACCCCCGCTGAACTTCTGGACGTTCTGAGGGTGATTGAAAACAGAGGCGCACTGGAAATAGCCGCCCGGGTATTGCAAAGATGTAGTTCTGTTTTCAGATATGCCATTGCCAGCCAGCGTACACGGACTAACCCGGCAGCCGATTTAAAAGGCGCATTGAAGCCACCAGTGAGACAACATTACTCCGCCCTTTCTGCAAAAGACCTGCCTGAATTTTTGACCAAGTTAGAGCAATTCAAAGGCTACGAAACCACCAAGCTGGCTATACACCTGCTCATGCTGACCTTTGTTCGAACTGGCGAACTGAGGGCCGCTAAATGGGATGAATTCGACCTGCCCGGCAAGATGTGGCGCATACCTGCTGACAGAATGAAAATGGGCGTGGAACACCTTGTACCACTATCTGACCAGGCACTTGACGTTCTGAACAGGTTACAGGTTTTGACAGGTGCCTATGATCTGGTATTCCCGGGCCGCAACTATGCCGACAAGCCAATCAGTGAAAACACGGTGCTATATGGCCTTTACAGAATGGGTTATCACTCACGCGCCACCGGGCACGGTTTCAGGACAACCGCCTCAACCGTACTCAATGAATTAGGTTTTGAATCAGACGCAATTGAAAGGCAGTTAGCGCATGGTGAAAAGGACAAAGTAAGAGCCGCATACAACCGCGCCAAGTATCTGGATAAACGCAAGGCCATGATGCAAACATGGGCCGATTACCTGGACGGCAAAAACGATTCCGAAAAGGTTGTACCGATCCGAAGCAAACAAGTTTAGTAAGGTGCATACTGTTAATGCCAGCCTAGGTTAGCTACCGAAAGGCAGGTACCCCACCTGCCCTGGCTGGCGTTTCTTAATGGGGAGTCATGGGGTATGACATATGAACAAAAAGTTAGGGCCGTGGCCACCATTTACTTCTGAACATATGACGCGGCTATTACCAATCTTTGACGGCGATCATGACGTATTAAGACGCTTTGCTTACGGAATGGAAGATCCGATAAATGAGGCCAATGATCCTTTGCCAACACCTGGCGAAATGAAAGCCCACACAAAAAAAGCTCGCGACCTATTTGTGAAGTTTATCCACCAATTTAGGAAAACAGAAGTATATTGGGATATGTTTCAGTCTGAAGAATACTACGAAATTATCCGCGCAATGAATTACATTCATGTTGCGTTATTGCACCATTCACAAGATCAACTATACGCACCCGGCAAACGGATAAGCCAATACCGCAACATAGCCGCCGCCGTTGGCCGCGTCATGGCTAAAAATGGTGTGACAGTATCCAGTTACTACAGTACGGATCATGGCGGTAAGGGCAATGCCGCAAAAGCTATTGAGATTTGTATCGATGCGGCCCAACTTGAACCAACCCACAATTTGAAAGATTTGGCACTTATTGCCCTTCGAGAAAGCAAAGTAGCCTGTTATTAGCCTTTTTTTATTCCTGTCATTCCAACCTATAAAAAAATAAGGACCACGCGCAGGCTAAAGCCATTCAACAACCACCAAAGAGGAACAAGGATGGCTAATAAGATTATTCGTTTACCAGAAGTTAAAGCACGTACTGGCCTTTGTCGCACTGCCATATATGCGGCTATGCAAGCGGGTAAATTTCCCAAACAGATCCTGCTTTCAACTTCCAGCACTTCACGTTCTGTTGGCTGGGATTCAGACGAAGTACAAGCCTGGATAGACAAGACACTTGAGGCAGGAAAGAAACTGAGGGCCGCGTCATGATGACCTCAGAAAGCATATTCGTTAATGGTGCAACTGTTGGGCGAATAGTCGTAGATACCAACTCGCAAGAGATTGCATTTCTACCAACGGTTAGCCCCGGCAAGTTACCGCCAAAAGACTACGAAAGCATTGACGAAATGCGAAATGCTGTCATTGCCGTTTACCAGGACAAAGACCAGGGGGGCGAATCATGAGCCGTCGCGTTTCGGAGTCTGGAGCCAATAAACGCGAGATGAACCCCATCAAGCGATACTATGTAAAAAGCACCCGAAAGGCCGCCATAAATGCCATGTGTGCCTATTGCATGGGGTGTATGTCTACTGAACAGGGAAATGGCTCACAAGATCATTTAGAGCCGGGTTTTCGCACTGAAATACGCAACTGTTCGGCACCTGCCTGCCCCCTGTTTGACTACCGGCCATACCAGGCAAACAAAACCACATCGAATGTTTGCCGGGGTGGTACAGGATGAAACCGGAATATGGAAAGGCCAATAGGCCACTAAAGACAACTGGAAAGAGGCATGGCTGAGAATGGGACCAATGGCCGCTCAAAAAAGCCACAAGGTATATGGATAGGAAAGCAGATCCTTAACAGCCCGGAATATATGAGACTCAGCCCCAAGGCGGTTAAATTGCTTCTGGATGTCTGGGTACAGTACAACACATTCAACAATGGCGATCTGTGCGTTACCTGGTCACTCATGCGAGATCGAGGGTGGAAATCAAACGGCACCCTGGAAGCAGCCAAGCAGGAACTTGTGAACGCTGGCTGGTTGGAACTAACCCGGCAAGGTGGCAAACACAAGTGCAACCTGTACGCCCTCAGTGAATACAACATTGATGAGTGCAAGGGAAAGCATGACTACAAGCCAACAAAAAAACCAAGCAAGTTATGGATGGACAAAATCAGAAACGGTACTCGGCTATCGGTCTAACGGTACTCGGCTATCGGTCTAATCAGGCTTTTGTGGTTCATTTTTGACCAGTTTGTACTCGGCTATCGGTCTAATCAGGCACTTTTTAGCTGTTTTTGTACTCGTATATCGGACACCTTTAAAACCTTGCCATAGGTAGTGGGTTTATCAGGGGGAAGGGTGGACCAATCCCCAGACCAAGGCCCATTCAAGATACAGCACCAAGACCTATTTTCATTGACACAATAAAAAGTGAGTTTTTTCAGTCCATAAAAAAGGGCAACGTGTACGCTATAAAAAAAAGAAAACAAAAGAAACGCCCATAAATAGAAAGACCGTTCCACGTTCGGTGTCCATGAATAGGCCATAGCGATATTATCCACCCCCTCTTACCTTGTTACTTCCTGGCTAGAACAGCGACATTACCGCCCTGCTCTACTCTGATTATGTTGGCAGGGCACCTGTGCAATGTGGGGGTATATATGGGGGTACAATTGTATTGATAAATTATCAAAAACAATTAATTCAAATGGTTACATGCTCAATATGATTGAGGCCCCGGGCACCACCTTAGTGAACCTTCGGCCCACTAAAGTGCTGTTCACAGCCGGTACGCCCGTTAACTGACACCAAGCCTGTTTTATTGATGCCGTGCGTCGGATTCATGACACTTCAGCCTGCCTGCTGAAATTATTCGTGAATCCGGGTTCAGATTCCGGCTCCAGGGCCACCATTTTTATGGGCTGCTGTCCAGTCCAGTAACTTGATCTATGTCATTTAAGCCTAAAATAATTCATTTTTACGTAGCACGAAGAACAAACACAAGAGTAGTATCATTTTTTAGCTTTGGGTCAATAACTTACGAGGCATTCCAGACAACTGATCGTACCCAGGCTGCTACGCGATCACATGCTTAATCAATAAAACTGGAGCCTTGTTCAAGGAGTCTTGTTCAAATGAGGATTACCAGGTTTTTTTTAGTCACACCTCTTGCCCTGGTATTAAATGTTGCTTCGGCCGCTACGATTACAACGGTTCCGCCTGATCTGAAACCGGGTGACAGTTACCGTCTGGTGATCAGCCTGGACAATAAAGGCTCACAACGGAACCATGCGGGGCCTGCAACGAACACGGATATTACCTTTTACAACAATTATGTGAACCAGGAAGCTGCCTGGTACCCTGAGCTTGTAAGAATTACCTGGTACGCTCTTGGCTCCACGTCCACCGTGGACGCAAGGGACAATACCCATACCAACCCGAATAATCTGGCAGACCCTGACGTCCCGATCTACTCAGTGACGGGTATGCGGGTGGCCGACGGTAACGCTGACCTGTGGGATGGCACGATCCAGAACTTGATCGTCGATCCATACTGTCTTTGCTGGGATAGCAATGAAGTATGGACAGGCACCGACCCGGATGGAACAAAAGATGCCTCAGGTAATTATATGGGAGCCTCCCAAGTGTCCTATGGCTACATGCAAGAACGGACAGACAGTGGGTGGGTGAACTTTAGCACCCTTGATGCGACGAATGGGCGTAATTACGCGGCCATTTCTGCGGTAATGGTCATACCGAGCCCTATCCCGTCACTTTCCCGGTGGGGCTTGATAGTTGTGGGCCTGATATTGCTGTCCGTTGCCCTGCTGCGATTACGCAAGGTTTAGTTATCTACAGCCAAACGTTTCGAACCGGCTAACCTGATTGGTTTCCAGAACTATGCTGAACTGTTCGCCAGCATGATCCTGGAAGGGAAGCCAGCTTCAAACCCTATGCTGATCATCTAACAGGGACAGGACTGTACCCCCTTGTTGGCCGGCTTCATTCCGGGCAAGGGCCGCTGCGGGCCTTGGCTTCGAGGCTCGTCAACCACACCTGGTGATAGCGATACATGCGTTCCGGCGTAAACCACTTACCCAGGTTGGCCAGGCCGCCAAGCTGAGTTTCCTCGGTCAGTACCCGGCAACCCCGCGGAGATGGGTGCAGCACCCAGCCATGATAGACATCCAGAGCAAGGTTCCGTGCATCCCAGGCGATACGTTCGTTGGGAATGAATTCGCGCACACAGGATGTAATGGTTACGCCAAAAGTTTTCCAGCGAAAACGTGCACCCGCACTGAGACTGGGACCGGATCCATCAAGGAACCTGACCTTGCCGGAGTTGCTATACCAGTCGGGCCATTGCGATGCCCGGATCAACCAGGACCAGACATCTTCCGGTGCGGCAGCCATATCCAGTTCGTTGCGTACGTACACCGGGCAACGCTCCGGTTGGTAGCGTGGCGGCCAGCGTACATTGAGTGTCTGATTCATTACCTTATGCCCTTTCCAATCCCCTCAGGCCCTTTCTTCGAGTTCTTCCCAGCGAGCAAACACACTTTCCAGTCTACGCTCCAATTCTGCTAATTGTTCCTGGACCCTAACAATACCGTCTTTATCCTGCTGGTAAAAGTCACTCTCGGCCATCTGCGCATGCAGTTGCGCTTGTTGTTGTTCAAGTTTTTCCAGT
>JAJRUM010000054.1 GCA_024277815.1 Gammaproteobacteria bacterium | reverse complement strand
ACCGCCATGCATACATACGGCGGCGAATAGTTATAAACTGGCACAGTGGTCGCAGATTCATTAAAATAGCGTCTCTGTGTCAAAACCTTAAGGATCATTTGAAAATGAGCAGTATTGAAGAACGCGTTCAGAAAATCGTTGTCGAGCAACTGGGTGTTAAAGATGAAGAAGTTACCGCTAACGCATCTTTTGTAGATGACCTCGGTGCAGATTCTCTGGATACCGTTGAGCTGGTTATGGCGCTCGAGGAAGAGTTTGAGTGCGAAATACCTGACGAAGAAGCGGAAAAGATTACCAGTGTTCAGCAGGCGATTGATTATATCAATTCCACCAACAGCTGAAGTCCGCCAACTGTCAGGACTGAAGTTCATGAATTAAGTATGCACGGCCGGCAATTTGCCGGCCGTCATTCGTTCCGGATAGTAAATTTTCGCATTGAGGTTGGTTAAATGATGCAACGTCGTATTGTGGTGACTGGTATGGGGATTGTGTCGCCTGTGGGCAGTACTATTGATTCCGCGTGGGATGCAATCTGTAATGGCCGCAGTGGCATCAGAACAATTACCTCATTTGACGCCGAACACATGAAGACCCGCATCGCCGGCGAGGTGGTGAATTTCGATGCCATGGACTACCTTTCGCCGCGTGAAGCAAAACGTATGGACAATTTTGTCCACTACGGTTTTGCGGCAGCGGTTGACGCCCTGCAGGACGCTGGTCTGCTGGATGAAGCTTCAGCGCATGACCCTGAGCGTATTGGCTGTGCCCTGGGTTCGGGTATTGGTGGCCTTATGACCATCGAGGATACAACCGAAGCGTATTTACAAGGTGGTCCACGTAAGGTCGGGCCGTTTTTCATACCGGGTTCGATTATCAATATGATCAGTGGCTACCTGTCTATTCGGTATAACCTCAAAGGCCCGAATGTTGCCATTGTTACGGCCTGTAGTACGGCAACCCACAGCATCGGCATGGCGGCCCGCATGATCAAGTACGATGAGGCAGATATTATGGTTGCCGGCGGGGCCGAGTTTGCCACCACCCCGACATCAGTCAGTGGCTTTATTTCCGCGCGGGCAATGTCCACTCGCAATGATGCACCTGAACTTGCCAGTAGACCCTGGGATGGAGAGCGTGACGGTTTCGTGCTCTCCAATGGCGCCGGAGTGGTGGTGCTTGAGGAGTTGGAACACGCCAGGCGCCGTGGCGCAACAATTTACGGTGAGGTAATCGGTTTTGGCATGAGCGCGGATGCATTCCATATGACCGCACCGCCCGCTGATGGCGAAGGTGCTGCACGCTGTATGCAAATAGCTTTGCAGGATGCAAAAATCAGCCCGCAGGAAGTTGACTATATCAATGCCCACGGTACTTCAACGCCATTGGGTGATCTGGCGGAAACTCTTGCGGTCAAGGCCGTCTTTGCAGAGCATGTTGCGGCGGTTCCGGTCAGCTCAACCAAGTCGATGACCGGGCATCTGCTGGGGGCTGCAGGTGGAGTGGAAGCTATTTTTTGCTTGCTGGGTATCCGTGACAGCATTATCCCTCCGACCATCAACCTGGATAAGCCGGGTGAGGGCTGTGACCTTGACTATGTGCCCAACACGGCGCGCGAGCAGGAGATCAGCATCGCCATTTCCAATTCATTTGGTTTTGGCGGCACCAATGGCAGCCTGGTTTTCCGCAAATTTACTGACTGACGTTGCACCGTTGCACGCTGCCAAGCGCATATGACCTGCAAACCATTGCGGCTGCTTTAAAGCAGTACTACCCCTACCTGTTGGACAGTGCGGCTCCCGGCCCTCTGGGTGAATACAGCCTGCTATTGAGGTCCGGCGGAGAGCAGTTGTGCAAGTATGGTGATGGCAGCATCTCCGGCCCCGGTGAGGGCGGCAGTTTTTTAACGCGACTGGACGATTGGTATTTGCGTGAGCAGCGACCCCTGAATGGCGCTGCTGACTGGCCGTTCAGCAGTGGCTGGTTTGTCTATCTCGGCTATGAACTGGCCGCTGAAATTGAACCAACGGTCAACTTCCCTGCGGCTGATGATGGCTTTCCTGTCGCCTTTGCCAGCCGTTGTCCGGCTGCCATCCTGACCCGCCCCGACCAGCCTGGTGTATTGCAGCTTGTCGCTGAAGAGGCTTCTCTGCTGGTGCAGATGCGTGAGGAACTGGAAGACCTTGAACTGGTGCACAGGCCCGGGATTTCGATGTATCCGGCGATGACCCCGGAACCGCCGGAATTGTTCACCCAAGCGGTGGCGGCTATCCACGAGTACATTCTTGCCGGTGATGTCTTCCAGGTAAATCTGTCACGCGGCTGGTATGGGGAGTTCAGTCAGCCGGTGGAAGCCGCTGAGTTGTACAACTCGTTGCGCAGAAGCAACCCGGCGCCGTTCGCTGGCATGGTGCACTGGGACGGCTTTACATTGATGAGTTCATCTCCAGAGCGACTGGTGCATATGCGCCAATCTGAAGTTCAGTCGAGACCGATAGCCGGTACCCACCCGCGTGGTGCAGACAGCGATACAGATGTGGAACTGAGCCGCGAACTGTTGGCGCATCCGAAAGAGCGGGCAGAGCACATTATGCTGATCGACCTTGAGCGCAATGATCTCGGGCGGGTCTGTGTAACCGGCAGTGTAGAAGTCAATGAACTGATGGTTGTAGAGAGCTACGAACATGTTCATCATATTGTCTCTAACGTACGCGGGCGTTTGCGTCCCGGGACCAGCCCGGTGGATGTTATCCGGGCGGTGTTTCCCGGCGGTACCATCACCGGTTGCCCCAAGGTTCGCTGCATGGAAATAATTGCTGAACTGGAACAGTGCGGCCGTAGTTTTTATACCGGTTCTTTCGGTTACCTGGGACTGGATGGGAGTATGGATCTGAATATCCTGATACGCTCGATGTTATTGAGAGACCAACAAGTCAGTTTTCGCACCGGCGCCGGTATCGTTGTTGATTCCGAACCGGAAAGAGAAGTTGCAGAGACCCAGGATAAAGCCAGGGGTTTGTTGCGTGCATTGGGTAATCAAAATGCTTGAATGTCTCGTTGATGGAGAAATTTCCACTTTTGTGAAGACCACCAACCGTGGTTTGAATTACGCGGATGGCCTGTTTGAGACGCTGTGTGTATTCAACGGAGTGCCACGTGGATGGCAGGCGCACATGGACCGGCTCGGTGCAGGCTGCGAGCGCCTGGGCATTGATATGCCGCCGCAGGCCATATTGTTGCGCGAGGTGCAAACCGTCAGTGCGGGCATGGCTGGCGTGGTCGTGAAGATCGTTCTTTGTCGCGGCGGGGCCGCACGTGGCTATGCGCCGCTGGCGGATGCAGCTTGCGTGCGAATAGTCAGCGCGCACGGCTTGCCCCAGGATATTGATGAAAAAGCCGTCACCGGCGTACGGGCCAGGATATGTGACCTGCGTCTCGCGCTACAACCTGCACTGGGGGGTATCAAGCACCTCAACCGGCTTGAGCAGGTGATGGCCAGCGCAGAAAATTCCGACCCCGGTGTGGAGGGCATTCTGTTGGACAGGGAGGAATATGTGATCAGTGCTATCGCAGCCAATATCTTTCTGGTGCTGGACGGTCGCCTGTTAACCCCGAGGCTGGATCGTTGTGGCGTGCGTGGCGTTGTGCGTGGCCAGTTGCTGGCGGCATTCAGTGCGCGGTGTGAACAACGCCGGATTCAGCTTGACCTGCTGCGCGAAGCCGATGAGGTGTTTACATGTAACTCCGTGCGCGGCATTGTCCCGGTGACCGCCATTGATGCGCAGGAATTTGCCATTGGCCCACTGACCCGGGAGTTACAAGGCTGGCTGCACAAGGACGGCAGGGCGTGAGCAAAGGCCTGCGGCATAACACCGGGCGGCTGTTGGCGGTGGTTATTATTCTGCTGGTCCTGGCAGTGGCTGCTGCCTCCGGGCTGTGGCAGCAATACCAGCAATTTTTGCGTACGCCGCTGTTGGTTACGGAAAGTGGACTGGTGTTTGAAGTCCGGCGCGGCACCAACATTCGTTCTGTGGTGGCTGAACTCGCCCGGCGTGGCGTGACCCGGGCGGGCTGGCACTGGCGGCTGTTGAACAAGTTGCAGGCGAGCACGATCCAGGCGGGGGAGTACACGCTGGCCGCTGGCATGACACCCACTGATCTGCTGCGGTTACTGTCTTCCGGAAAGGTTGTGAGCTATCGTTTTACCATTGTTGAAGGCTGGAATGTGGTGCAACTGCTGGCGGCACTGGAGCGTGACCCGGTCCTGCAGCACAACGCACCTGGCGTTGACGAACTTGTGGGGCTGGACGGGCTGCCGGCGGGCCACAGCGAAGGCTGGTTTCTGCCGGAAACTTATGTTTTTGTCCGTGGGGATTCAGATTTAAGTATTCTGCGGCGTGCCTATCGGGCGATGCAACATGCCTTGCTGGAAACCTGGGCAGGCCGTGCAGAGCATTTGCCTTTTGAAACCTCATACGAGCTATTGATCCTGGCGTCGATCGTGGAGAAAGAAACTTCCCGGGAGGATGAGCGGGCCGCCATCGCCGGCGTATTTGTGCGCCGCTTGCAGAATAGATGGCGCCTGGAAACCGACCCATCGGTCATTTATGGCATGGGTGAGGCCTATGATGGTGACATCCGTCGCCGCGACCTCGATGCTGATACTGCTTACAACACCTACAGGCGCCATGGTTTGCCGCCAACACCCATTGCCTTGCCCGGCCTCGCGTCATTACGTGCAGCAGCACATCCGGAAGCCGGCGATGCCATGTTTTTTGTTGCTGACGGGCAGGGTGGGCATACGTTTTCAGCTACACTGGAAGGGCATAATAAGGCGGTGAGAAAAATGCTCAGGCGCGGTGCCGGGCAACAGGAGAAGAAGCGGTGATTTCAGCAGGGAAGGGCTTTTTTATCACCCTCGAGGGAGGCGAAGGCGCAGGTAAGAGCACCCAGCATGCGCGCATTGTTGCGTGGCTGGAAGCGCACGGCAAAGCGGTGATAGAAGCGCGTGAGCCAGGTGGTACCGTGGTCTCTGAACAAATTCGCCGGGTGCTGCTGGATACCCGCAATGCCGGGCTTGACCGGCGTGCAGAACTGCTGCTGCTGTTCGCGGCGCGTACACAACTGCTGCAGGAAGTGATCCGCCCGGCACTGGCTGCGGGCAAGGTCGTTGTCAGCGATCGTTTCACTGATGCGAGTTATGCCTACCAGGGTGGTGGCCGCCAGTTGGGTGCTGAGGTTGTTGCCGTGCTGGAGAAGTTTGTCCACCAGGATTTCCAGCCTGATTTGACCTTGCTGTTTGATATGACAATAGAGCAGGGCATGCAGCGTGTCACTGGCCGCGGCCAGGCAGACCGTTTCGAAGTTGAATCGACCCGCTTCTTTGAGCGGGTCCGAAAGACCTATCTTGAACGTGCTGCAGAGGCCCCGCAGCGGTTTCGTATCATCGATGCTGGGCAGGACCAGGAGCAAGTCTGGCAGCAGGTCAGAGATGTGTTGGAGGCGATTCCGGGGCTATGATTTATCCGTGGCTGACAGCGCATTGGGATTTCTTCACACAGCGTCTGGAGCAGAGCCGGCTGGCACATGCGCTGATGATAGAAGGGCCCGATGGCGGGGGTAAAAATGCACTGGCAGCTGCTATGGTGGCCAGGTTGCTGTGTACGGAAAATGAGCCGGAAGCCTGTGGCCGGTGTTTTTCCTGCAAGCTGTTGGCCGGTGGCGCGCATCCCGACCGGTTTGATATTCAGCCGGAGGAAGACAGTACTGTTATCAAGGTAGACCAGGTACGTGAGCTGATCGCCTCGCTCAATCTGACTTGCTCCGTCAGCCAGCGCAAAGTGGCTTACATTCATCCCGCACAAAATATGAATATGGCATCTGCCAACGCCCTGCTGAAGTGCCTGGAAGAGCCGGTCGGCGATGCGGTGCTGATATTGGTCTGTTCAGAGCCCTCCCGTCTGCCGGTAACCATTCGCAGTCGCTGTCAATCGATCGTGATTCATGAGCCCGATGCCGGGCTGGTTTTACAGTGGCTTAAGGAGACGTCAGCGCGGCCTGAAGCTGACGTCAGCATGGCACTGGCAGCTGCCGGTGGCAGCCCGTTGCGTGCGGCCAGTTATCTGCAAGCACCCGAAAGCAATGCTTACGGCCAGGTACAGGAAGCCCTGGCGACGCTGCTGACGCGGCCTGCGGCGGTTTCGCAGGTCAGCACCGGTCTGGCTAAGCTGGGGCCTGATGATTTGTGGCGCTGGCTGTCCATGTGTGTGACCGAGCTGGTCAAGTCGGTCATGGGGGGCAAAGGCACAAATTGGCTGCCGGCAGATAGCCGCTTGCAAGTGACCTCACTGCTGGCTTTGCAGCAGCAGGCAGATTTAAACCGTCGATTGTCCGCCTCACCCATACGTGGGGACTTACTTTTGCAGGATTGGCTGATAAGATGGGCGGAGCAGAGTTTTCAGTAACGTTAATTTCGAATGGAAGGAATATTGATATGGTACAGCAAGGCATACTTTCATTATCAATCAAAGACCGGCAGACACTCTACAGTGCGTACATGCCTTTTGTTGAAGGCGGTGGTTTGTTTGTCCAGAGTACCAAGCGATATTCACTGGGAGACGAAGTCTTTCTGCTGTTGACCATTATGGAACTGGAAGAGCGTTTGCCGATTCCGGGCAAGGTGGTGTGGGTGACCCCAGCCGGCGCGCAGGGTAACCGGCGGCCGGGAATTGGTGTTCAGTTTGCCGACACCTCCGATGGGGCACACGCCAGGACCATTATTGAGTCCCACCTCGCTGAGCTGCTTAGCGGAGAGAAGCGAACCCACACAATGTAATAAATAACATATAGATACAATATATATTTATATTTAACATTACTTAAAATCGAACGACAGTGTATCCTCAATAATATTGAGCATATTCTGCAAAGGCTCGCCCGCCTGGTAAAAGTGTGGAGACAAGCGTATTGCCGTACCCCGCACCACCGAACTCAATTTCCTGCTTTGTAAGGCCCGCTGTATTTCAATGGTTTTTTTGCCGGGAACTGAAAAACTCACAATACCCGAAACCCTTTGTTGGTCGAAGGACCGCAGCAGTTCAACGCCTGGGATAGCGGCCAGATTTTCATCCAATGCCTGAGAATTTTCACTCACCAGGCCGGCGACACCTGCCATCCCGACCTCCAGCAGCAAACCGACAGACGCGTGGATGCCCGTCTGGCCCAGGGTATTCGGGCTGCCAGCTTCAAAACGCCGGGCGGTGCTGCTTGCTTTTCGGCCTGCAAGGTTGAAGTTGTAAGGCTCATCCAGCATATGCCAGCCATGTTGGCTCAGCTTGAGTTGCTGGCGAACGGTATCCCGGCAGTAAAATACCGCAATGCCTTCCGGTGCCAATAGCCATTTATGGGCATCGGCAGCCAGAAAGTCGATATGACAGGCTTCGACATCCATCTGCTGTGCGCCCAGTTGCTGGATTGCATCAACGAAAAACAGCGTATTGTTCTGCCGGCAGGCCAAACCGAGGATTTCGAGCTTCAGGCGCAGGCCGTCTGCCCATTGCACGGCACTGACTGACAACAGGCGGGTACGGGCATCAATGTGCCTCAGCAGAGCCTGTTCCGGATCGTCTGTTGCGCGGATGTCTACTTCTCTAACCTCTACCCCGGAGGCCTGTAAAACCAGCCATGGCATCCGGTTTGAGGGGAATTCGTCCCGCGGTATCACCAGGTTGTCGCCGGCCCGCCAGTCGATGCCATTGGCCACCACGCAGATACCCTCGGTGGTGTTTTTCAGCAGGGCAATATCATCCCCGGAACCGGCGTTGAGCATGGTTGCCAGCATTTGGCGCAATTGTGCTTCCCGCTGCAGCCAATGGGCATATTTCTGTGCACCGAACTGACTGTTTTCATGGGCAAAATCCGCCACTGCGCGGGCCGTAACGCGCGGCCATGGGCCAATGGCGGCATGGTTGGCGTAGTGGCCGTGTTGCAGGATTGGGAATTCATCCCGGGGGATGTGAGCTGCTGTTTTGGTATCCATGTCGATATAATGAAGCCACTGTGGCCCCCATCGCAAACTCTAAACCGGAATCCAGGCCCGCGCGGGCGATCATTCATGTTGATATGGATGCATATTATGCCTCCGTTGAACAGCTGGACCACCCTGAATACCGCAACCAGCCGTTGATTGTGGGCGGTACCGGTGCGCGTGGCGTTGTGGCCGCTGCGAGTTATGAAGTCAGGAAGTTCGGCGTGTACTCTGCGATGCCGATGTCACGTGCACGGCGTTTGTGTCCGCAAGCCATCGTGATGCCGGTCAGGATGAGTCGCTACCGGGAGATTTCTATCAGGGTGTTTGACATCTTTCGTCAGGTCACGCCACAACTGGAAGGCCTGTCGCTTGACGAGGCATTCCTGGATGTCACAGCCAGCCTCGCGTTGTTTGGCAGTATTGAGACCATCGGTGCCTTCTTGCGGGCGGAAATACTTGCACATACCGGTTTGCATGCTTCGGTTGGTATGGCACACAACAAGTTTCTGGCCAAGCTTGCTTCCGATATCGCCAAGCCACGGGGCTTTGTGCATGTCCCCCACGATGGGGTGCAGGCGTTCCTTGATCCGATGCCGGTTAAGCGTATCTGGGGCATTGGTAAAAGAACACTGCCAAAACTGCACCAGATCGGAATTTTGACCATTGGACAGTTACGTAAGGCGGAGCCGGTGGCATTGGTGCAGGTGCTCGGCAAGCGTTGCGGGCACTTTCAGGCATTGGCCAGAGGGGAGGATGAACGGGAAGTAACCGCCGGCAGGCCTGACAAGTCGCTTAGTCGGGAGGTCACCTTTGAGCAAAACATCAGCGCGGTTGCCGAACTGCTGGCGGAACTGCAGCGCCAGACAGAGTCTGTAGCCGGCCGCCTGCGCGCACAAAGCCTGTTGGCCGGAACGGTTCAAATCAAGGTACGGGACAGCCGCTTTCGCACCGCAAGCCGCAGTCGCAGCCTCGCCACTCCAACGTGCAGTACGGCGGTCATATTCCGGCAGGCCAGTGCATTACTACAGGCCTGGCTGGCCGAAAACCGCCAAACTCCAGTCAGGCTGCTGGGCGTTGGTGTAGCCGGGCTTGAAGCACCTGACCGCTATGGCGAGGTACTGGAAACCGCGCAACAGACCGCGTTGGATAAAACCATGGATAAAATCAAACGCCGTTACGGGGATGACAAGGCCGTTCGTGCGCTGGCTTTAAAACGCGGGAAAAAAGCTGGCTAGCACCCACGGTGTCACCCGGGTGGCGCTTTAACCCAATAGCGAGCGGTCAGGCGGTAGAGTCGCGCAACTCGCGGCGCAGAATTTTACCAACATTGCTTTTTGGTAGCTCATCCCTGAACTCGATGTAACGTGGTCGCTTGTAGCCGGTCAGGTTCTCTTTACAGAAGGCCCGGACTTCGTCTTCGCTAAGTCCCGGATCATTCCTGACAATGAACACACTGACGACTTCGCCTGATTTCTCATCGGCGACACCGACCGCTGCGGCCTCCAGAATCTTGGGGTGCATGACCAGCACGTCTTCGATCTCGTTCGGATAAACATTGAAACCCGATACCAGGATCATGTCCTTTTTACGGTCAACGATTTTGAAAAAGCCGGCTTCATTCATGCAGGCGATATCCCCGGTGTACAGCCAGCCTTGCTCATCAAGCACTTCCGCAGTGGCTTCGGGACGTTGCCAGTAACCCTTCATGACCTGTGGCCCGCGGATACACAACTCACCGGTTTCGCCTACTGGCAGCATGTCACGTTCGTCATTCTTGATGCAGGCCTCTGTGGAGGAAATTGGCAGGCCGATAAAGCCGTTGAAGTAGGTGATGTTGACCGGGTTAATGCAGGCTGCGGGTGAAGTTTCAGTCAACCCGTAAGCTTCGAGCAGGGTCACGCCGGTGACTTGCTTCCACTTTTCAGCCACGGCCCTTTGAACCGCCATGCCCCCGCCCAGGGTCATCTTGAGCGTGGAGAAATCAAGCTCGGCGAAACCCTCAGTATGTAAAAGACCATTAAACAGGGTGTTAACGCCGGTAATCGAGGTGAAACGGTGGCGTGCCAGTTCCTTGACAAAACCCTTCATGTCGCGCGGATCAGTGACCAGAACATTTGTACCACCGAGGTAAATGAATGTCAGGCAGTTCGCAGTCAGGGCAAAGATATGATAAAGCGGCAAGGCTGTGATGATAATTTCTGTAGATTCATCCAGTTGTGTCAGCCAGGCCCGTGCCTGCAGCAGGTTGGCAACGATGTTCCGGTGGGTCAGCATCGCGCCCTTGGCAACCCCGGTCGTGCCACCGGTATATTGCAGGAAGGCGATATCTTCAAAACCAAGGTTGACCGGTTTTAATGGCAGTTTTTTACCTCGCTCGAGGATCTCCTGGAAGTTCCTGGAGCCTGGCAAAGACCAGCTCGGGATGGCTTTTTTAACATGCCGCAGTACGAAGTTGACCAGCAGTGATTTGGGGAAATCCAACAGGTCGCCAACGCCGGTGGTAATGATATGTTCCAAGGGTACCTCATCACGTACCTTTTGCAGTACTGAGGCAAAATTCTCAACCACGACAATCGCCTTGGCGCCGGAATCAACCAGTTGATGGCGCAACTCGCGTGCCGTGTACATCGGGTTGGTGTTGACGATGACCAGTCCGGCCCGCAAGGCACCGAATAGTGCGACTGGGTATTGCAGGGTGTTGGGCATCATCAGCGCAATGCGATCACCCTGCTGCATGCCCATATCCTGCAGGGCAGCAGCAAAATTGCGGGTCAGGAAATCCAGTTCCCCATAACTGAGGTTGGCTCCCATGTTGTGGAAAGCCACCCGGTCTTTGAACTGGTCGCAGCTTTTTTCCAGTAAATCGACAATGGAAGCGTGTTCAGTCAGGTCGATGTTGGTTGGTACACCGGGGGGGTAACTGTTTAACCAGGGCTTTTCCATCAGTTCAGAACCTCGTTGGCAAGGGGGCGGCAGGTACTTTGCAAGTGCTCATTGTAAACCATCATTTCTACCCGGTCATTGCTCCCGGACAGTAGTTTTTACGATTTTTGTTTGCCGCCCTGCATGGCTGTGTTTATTATCGTTGCAGGGAAAACTGCTCAAGGCACTGCCTTATGGGAGAACAGAACATCGAGGAGTACGCCGACGAGTCAACTCGCCAGGCGTTTATGAAGTCACTTCTGGACGAAGTGCGGGCGCTGGAGGCCATGCTCGATAAAGGCATGGTGGAGTCGGGTGTCAGCCGTATTGGTGCGGAACAGGAGATGTTCCTGATTGACAAGGCACACAAGCCTGCTCTGACCGCACTGGATGTGCTTAAGACACTTGATGATGAGCGCTTCACGCATGAACTGGGGCTGTTCAATATTGAGGCCAATCTTTCGGTTCAGGAACTCCACTCGGATTGCCTGAGTCGTATGGAGGCTGAAGCGCAGGAGGTTTATGCCAAGGCGCGAAAAGCGGCTGCAGACAATGCCAGCGAGATTGCCCTGATTGGCATACTGCCGACCCTGACGAAAAAAAACCTGGGGTTGGACTCCATGGTTCCGACACCCCGTTACTACGCATTGAATGACGCAATCATGGCCTTGCGTGGCGATGACCTGCAGTTCACCATCAACGGCATAGACCAGTTGGTGGTAAGCCACGATAACCTGATGCTGGAGGCCTGCAATACCAGTTTCCAGGTGCACTTCCAGGTCAGCCCTGACGATTTTGCCCGACTTTACAATATCGCCCAGACCATTACCGGGCCATTGCTGGCTGCCGCGGTCAATTCACCCATTCTGCTGGGTAAAAGGCTGTGGCATGAAACCCGTATATCAGTTTTTGAATATTCTGTGGATGCCCGTTCAAGTACGCACCAGAAGCGCGGCCTGAAGCCAAGAGTGCACTTCGGTGACCATTGGGTGGATGAGTCAGTCACGGAGATCTTCAAGGAAGACATTGCCCGCTTCCGGGTCATCCTGACCACCGAGACGGAAGATAACCCACTGGCGATGGTTGCCCAGGGTATTGCACCAAAACTGAAGGCACTGTGCCTGCATAATGGCACCGTCTACCGCTGGAATCGTGCCTGTTACGGTGTACATAACGGCGTCGCCCATTTACGCATTGAAAACCGCGTGATACCGTCCGGGCCGACCATCATCGATGAAATTGCAAATACGGCTTTTTTCGTCGGCATGATGGCTGGCATGGCTGCCAGGGTTGATGATGTGCGCGAATTGATCCCGTTCGACGATATCAAAGCAAATTTCATGGCGGCTGCCAGAGATGGCATTCGTGCCCAGATGAATTGGTTCGGCGATACGCATATGCCCGCCCAGGAGTTGATCCTTGAGCACCTGCTGCCATTGGCAGAGGAGGGCCTGCAGAGCTATGCAGTCGACGAAAAAGACATACAGCGCTACCTTGGCGTTATACGTGACCGCGTCACCACCCGCAGGACCGGTTCGCGCTGGGCGCTGGAGTCACTGCAGAACATGCATGGCCGCGGCACGGAAGATCAGCGCTTGCGCTGCCTGGTATCGAGTATGGTTGAGCAGCAAACGAGCGGCCAGCCGATATCAGAATGGTCGCTGGCTGATTTTTGTGAACAACAGGATTGGCGTGACAGCTATCTGAAGGTATCGCAATTCATGGCCACCGACCTGTTCACCGTACGGCCGAACGATATTGTGGATTTTGCCGCTACACTGATGGACTGGCGGCATGTCCGGCATGTGCCGGTTGAGGGTGATGATGGTGAACTGGTCGGGCTGGTTTCGCATCGTGCCCTGTTGCGGTTAGTGGCCACCGGTCGGGTGGGTGGCGAGCACAAGGTGACGGTGGATGAAATCATGAAGCGGAATCCGGTCACGGTAAATTCCGACGCGACTACTGTCGAGGCGATTCGCCTGATGCGGGAAGCAAAAGTGGCCTGTTTGCCTGTCGTTGATGATGGCAAACTACTGGGTCTGATCACCGAGCATGACCTGATTATAGTTTCTTCTCACTTGCTCGAACGCTACCTGGATGAGGGCCAATGAAGCGCCTATGAAGCGGTTCATTGCTGCCATTCTGATGAGTGTGCTGCTAACAGCCTGCGGCGCTGAGCTCAGTGTAGAACAACAGGTGATAGCCAGCCTGGAACGGATGGAGGAGGCGGCCGAGGAGGGCCGGCACCTGGAATTCATGGGCTACGTGGACGAGTCGTTCAGTGGCCAGTCTGGCGTCCTGGACCGACGTGGGTTTCACCGCTTTATGTTGTTCCAGATCAATGAGAACCGACGCTTGCGCGCGCAGTTTTTCCCCATTCATGTGCAGGCCAGTATTACTTCCCCGGATACTTCCCAAGTGGCCACCCGGGCCACGGCGCAGTTTAATATCCTGGTAACCGGGGGCGCCGGGCTGTTGCCGGAACGCGGGCAGCTGTTCGCGGTTGACACGGCCTGGGTACGGGATGGCGATGACTGGTTGCTGAGCGGGGCCAATTGGCAGCCTGTGGCGCTGCAGCAGTAGGTTGCCGGCCGCAGCAGTACGTCCAGGTCCGAGACAGAAATGAGCACAGATTCTTCACAGCAAAAGGTCAGGCAAGCCATGCAGTTTCAGCGCAACGGTGAGCTGGAGCGGGCAAAAAACCTGTATCTCGGAGTCCTGCAGGAACAGCCTGATAACGTTGATGCTTTACACCTGTACGGTCTGGCCTGTCATCAGCAAGGCGATCACAACACTGCGATTGAGTACATTGAAAAAGCTGTCAGGCTGATGCCGGCCCAGCCGGTGTTGCGCAACAATCTTGGTGATGCTTTGCACAGAGCCGGTCAGCTTGAAGCAGCGCTTGAGCAGTTGCAAAAGGCGCTTGAACTACAACCCGCGTATGCCGGCGCCCACCAGAACCTCGGTGCAGTGTTCAGTGCCATGGGAGAGTACGAGCACGCCTTGCGGCATTCAAGTGAAGCCGTGCGGCTGGACCCGGACAAACCGGAAGCCTGGTGTGACCACGGCCTGGTACTGCTGGGTCACGCGCAACTGGAGGAGGCTGCCGATGCATTCCGTACAGCACTGAAATTGCGGCCCGCGTATCCCAAAGTGGCGAACAGCCTGTTGTATGTCCTGAACCTGTTACCTGACGCTGACCCGTGCGACATCGCCGCTGAACATTGCAGCGTCGCTGCTCAGGTGTATGGTGAGGTGCCGGTTGACCTGCCGGCTCAAGCCACTGGCAAGCCCATTCGCATTGGTTTCATGTCAGGTGATTTTTGTGCCCATGCTGTGAATTACTTTTTTGAACCGCTGATGGAGCACCTGGACCGCAGCTTGTTTGATACCTGGTGTTACTCCGACGTGGTGCATGCCGATGATGTTACCCGCCGTCTGCAGCACTACACACAACACTGGTGTGATATTGCCGGCTGGTCAGATGACAGGGTCATTGCCCGGGTACGGGCTGACCAGCTTGATATGCTGGTTGATCTCGCCGGCTACACCGAGCATAACCGTCTGGCCGTTTTCGCAGGCCGGTCGGCAGCCTGCCAGGTCACCTGGCTGGGTTTCCCGAACACCAGTGGCTTGCCGGCCATGGATTATCGTATTGTCGACGGTTTTACCGTGCCGGCCAGTAATGCGCCATCCGGAGCCGAGAAGCTTTTGCGGCCAGCCCCGGTGTTTGCCTGTTTCCGGCCACCGGCGCATGCACCGGAAGTCAGCTCTGCACCGTTTGCAGAAAAAGGTTTTATCACCTTTGGCAGCCTGCATAAGCTGGAGAAAATAAATCACCGGGTTGTTAGCCTGTGGGCAGACGTTTTACGTGCCAATCCCGGCAGCAAATTGCTGTTGGCGCGTGATCAGCTGGATAGTTGGCAGCAGCAGCGCTTGCACCGCCAGTTTGCCAGCCACGGCATTGAAGGCGAGCAACTGGAAATGCGTCGCCTGACTGACCCGTCAGATAGTTTTTTCAGTCTTTTCGCCGACATCGATATCCTGCTCGACACGCACCCGTGGAGTGGTCATACGCTGGCATGCTGCGCTTTATGGATGGGTGTGCCGGTGGTTTCTCTTATTACCAACAGCCATGCAGGACGCATGGTTGCGAGCGTGCTTCATCAGCTGGGCAGGGATGAGTGGGTGGCCCTCGATGAAGGCAGGTATGTGGAAATTGCAACCGAACTGGGCCGGGACAGAAACGGCCTCGCGGGCATTCGGGCCGGCTTGAGAGATTGTCTCAAACAGTCAGTGCTGCTGGATGAGCCTGGTTTTACCCGTGGCTTTGAAAACGCCATTCGGGCCGTGGTATAGAATGATCCGCCATGTTATCGGTTTTTGAGAGGGTCAGGTCTACAATCAGTGCGTGCCTTCCAGATTGACAAATAGCAGCCCGCCAGTGCATTTCCACCCGGCGGTCAGTCAGTGGTTTACCGACAGCTTTGCTGCGCCCACTGCTGTGCAGACGGCTGCCTGGCCAAAAATAGCCACGGACCAGCGGGTCCTGATTGCTGCGCCAACCGGCAGTGGCAAAACCCTGGCTGCATTTCTGTGTGCGATCAACGAGTTGGTTTTGCAAAGCCGTCAGGGTCCGCTGGGGGACAAGGTATACGTTCTGTATATATCGCCGCTTAAGGCATTGTCCAATGACATAGAAAAGAACCTGCAGGTGCCACTGGAGGGTATCCAGGCCCAACTGGCCGCCAGTGGTGAACCCGGCACCGGCATTCGGGCAGCCGTCAGAACCGGTGATACGCCGCAGAGTGAGCGGGCAAAGATGCGCAAACGGCCGCCCCACATCCTGGTAACCACACCAGAGTCGCTTTACCTGTTGCTGACCTCAGAGTCCGGTCGCAATATGCTGTCCGCAGTATCCACCCTGATCGTCGATGAGATTCATGCATTAGCAGGTAACAAGCGCGGCAGCCACCTGGCGCTGTCACTGGCCCGGCTGGATGCCCTGTGTGGTCACCCGCCTGACCGCATCGGCTTGTCCGCCACGCAAAAACCGATCGAGCGGATGGCCGACTATTTATGCGGGGGGCTGGCCTGCAGCATTGTCGACACCGGCCATAAACGCAAAATGGACGTGCAACTGGAGTTGCCGGATTCACCGCTGGCACCAGTACTTGCCAACGAGGTATGGGAGGAACTGTATGAGCGCCTGGCGGACTATATCAATAGCCACAATACCACCCTGATTTTCGTCAATACCCGACGCCTGGCCGAGCGCCTGGCGCGCCACCTTGGGGAGCGATTGGGGGACGATTGTGTGACCGCACATCATGGCAGCTTGTCGCGTAAACACCGCTTGCAGGCGGAGCAGGCACTCAAGGCCGGCCAGTTGAAGGCACTTGTGGCCACCGCGTCGCTGGAACTCGGTATTGATATCGGCCATGTCGACCTGGTTTGTCAGATGGGTACGCCCGGCAGTATCTCGGCGTTACTGCAGCGCATCGGCCGTTCCGGCCATGCCGTGGGTGAAACCCCCAAGGGCAGGTTGTTCCCGTTGAGCCGTGACGACCTGGTGGAATGCATCGCCTTGCAACAGGCTTTGCTGCGCGGTGAGCTTGATGCCATCGATATCCCGCCTGCACCACTGGATGTACTGGCCCAGCAAATCGTGGCTGAGGTTGCCGCACGGGACTGGGATAGCGATGGGCTTTACCGGCTGGTTTGTTCAGCCTGGCCCTACCGGGACCTCCCGGAACAGCAATTCCAGGCGGTGGTTCGTATGCTGGCGGAGGGCTATTCAACACGGCGCGGCCGGCGTTCAGCGCTGCTGTTTCATGATGTCATCAACGGCCGTCTGCGCAGTCGGCCGGCGGCCCGTCTGACCGCGCTGCAAAACGGTGGCGCGATCCCCGACCATTTTGACTACGAAGTTATCATGCTGCCGCAGGGACATCGCATCGGCAGCCTGAACGAAGACTTTGCCTTTGAAAGCCTGCCGGGTGACATTTTCCAACTGGGTAACAGCAGCTATAAAATCCTCAAGACCGAACAGGGCAGGGTGCTGGTGGAAGACGCCAATGGGCAACCCCCAACCATCCCGTTCTGGAATGGCGATTCACCCGGTCGCAGCGACGAACTGTCCAGCGCGGTTTCCGCTCTGCGCCAGGAAGTAGAGGACCTGCTTGGCAAGTATGCGGCCAGCGAGGTGGTAGACAGGTACTGCGCAGCGGGCATCAGCCGCCTGGCGGCCTTGCAGATGGTTGCGTACCTGCAGGCGTCACTACAGGCTTTGGGCTGCCTGCCGACCCGCAAACGGATCGTCATGGAGCGTTTCTTCGATGACACCGGCGACATGCATCTGGTGATACACGCACCGTTGGGTTCACGCCTGATGCGTGCCTGGGGGCTGGCTTTGCGCAAGCGTTTCTGCCGCCAGTTTAATTTTGAACTGCAGGCTTCCGCACTTGAGGATGCATTGATCCTGTCGCTGGGCGAGACCCACAGTTTTGAAATTGCCGATGTGCAGTCCTACCTGAAAGCAGAAAGTGTCCGGGATGTACTTATTCAGGCCATGCTGGATGCGCCGATGTTTGAGTTGCGCTGGCGCTGGAACGCAACCATTGCGCTGGCAGTGCAGCGCATGCGCAACGGGAAAAGATTATTGCCCCAGTGGCAGCGCAACCAGGCAGAGGACCTGGTTGCGGTGGTTTTTCCGGATCAGATCGCCTGCTTTGAGAACATTCGCGGTGCACGGGAGATACCGGACCACCCGCTGGTTACCCAGACGATCGAAGATCTGTTGACCGTCACCATGGATATCGACGGCCTGGAAACGTTGCTTAAAGAAATGGCCTCTGGCGAGCTTGAAGTACGCTGCCTGGATCTGACGGCACCGTCACCCCTGTCACGGGAAATCATCAATGCCCGGCCGTATGCGTTTCTGGATGATGGCGAGGCTGAGAATCGGCGAACACGGGCTATCAGCAGTGACCCTGATGACCTGTCCAGCGCCGCCACGCTGAGCATTATCAGTGTGGCAGCACAAACCCAGGTACGTGAAGAGGCGTGGATTCAGCCACGCAATGCTGATGAACTGCATGACGGTTTGTTACAAATTGGCTTTTTGAGCAAGGCGGAGTTTTCCAGCGGCAATTCAAGTTGTGGTGCCAGCGGTGATGCTGGGCGCTGGGGTCAGTGGTTTTCAGCCCTGGCAGAAGAGTTCCGGGTTTGCAGTGTCCGGTTGGAGAAGGGTGCTTGCTGGTGGATCGCTGCAGAACGCCTGCCGGAATGGCTGGCACTCTACCCGGAATCCACCTTCAATCCTGATCCCCGCAGCCTGCTTCCGGAGCAGGATGTCCCGGCATCTGAAGCGGCGCTGGTCATGCTGTTGAGGAGTCGGATGAGTGCGCTGGGTCCAGTCAGTAAAGCTCAGCTGGCAGCGGATTTCAGTGTTAGTGAGGCATTGATAGGCCAGGGGTTGTTGCAGTTGCAACAACAGGGGTTTGCAATCCAGATGCAGGATGAGGCCGGCGGAACCCGGTGGTGTGAGCGCCGCCTGCTGGCAAGAATTCACCGCTATAGCCGGGAGCACCGGCGGCGGGCGGTCAAACCGGTTGCACCGGCAAGATATATGGACTTCCTGGTGCAGTGGCACGGGCTGGATGATGCCGGCGTCGACCTGCCGCAGGTGTTGTCGCAATTACAGGGCTGGGCAGCACCGGTAGCTACCTGGGAGCAGGCCTTGCTGGGAGCGCGCTGCAGTGAATATTCACCCGATCAGCTGGACCAACTTTTTCTCAGCGGGCAGCTTGCCTGGTTCAGGCCGCCGGTAGCTTCGGAGCAGAAACGGACGATTGTTTCAGCAACACCGATTGCCATGGTGCCGCGCAATGACGTGCCGGCCTGGCTGCGCCGACAGGCAGAGCCTGTAACAGATGATTCCACAGCCGGTAAACTGAGATCGCTGCTACAACAGCATGGTGCGATGTTTACCTCTGACCTGGAGCTGGAGTCAGGCCTGCTACGGCCTCAACTTGAGCATGCACTCAAAGCCCTGGTTGCCGCTGGCGAGGTCACTGCTGATGCCTTTTCTCCGCTGCGTTGGCTGCTGCGGCCTGAAGCACAAAAGCTGCGCTGCACTCGTGCACGTGGATATGCCGACAAGATGCTTGCTGGCTTACCGGTGGGTCGCTGGAGTATCCCGGCGTCAACTTCCGGCGATGAGACCGGCCTGTCTGCAATCAGTGCTCAGCAGCGCCTGGCAGTGGTATGCCAGGCCCTGTTACGGCGCTACGGTGTTGTATTTCGTGCCGTACTACAAAGAGAGCCCTTGCTGCCTTCATGGCGTGAACTACTGGGTTATCTGCGCAGAATGGAAGACCGGGGTGAAGTACGTGGCGGACGTTTCGTGGATGGATTTTCAGGGGAGCAATTTGCCTTGCCCGAAGCGCTGGGCCTGCTGCGCCAGGCTGGCAAACAGGACCATGATCCGGTATTCACTATAATCAACGCTTGCGATCCGCTGAACCTGGGTGGGATTATCCTGCGCGGCGCCAAAACTCCGGCCATGCCAGCCAACCGGATATTGCTGGAAAACGGTTTGCCGGTCGCCCGTCAGATGGCGAATGTACTTGAAGAGTTTCCGGGTATCAGCCGTCCTGCAAGCCTGCAGGCGCGGCAGCGCCTAAGCGTCGTCCGGCAGTTCCGGCGCCGCTTGCGGTGATTGTAAAAGTCCGGAGCCGTTACGGACATGAACGTCGCGCTGCGGGTACGGCACTTTGATGCCATTTTCACGCAATTTATCATCCAGGGCCCACAATATACTGGAGCGGACAAATATCGGCCGCCGCACGCCCTGACGATTGACCCATACACGCAGTTCAAAATTCAGTGCGCTGTCACCAAAGTCGAGCAGCCTGACAGCGGGCTTTAGGCCGGGTGTGTGGTGAATACAAAATTCACCTTCGGCGGCAGCGTCAAGAGCGGCCTTTTTGACCTGTTCTTTGTCTGAACCAAACGCCACAGAGAACGGTATCCGCATGCGCGCCGTTGATTCGCGCAGGGTCCAGTTGATCATGCGGTTGGAGACCAGCTCAGAGTTTGGCACGATGACATCAATATTGTCATTGGTGTTGATCAGTGTGGCACGACTTCTGATCTCCCTGACGGAACCCAGCAGGCCTGAATCGAGCTCGACGTAATCGCCCACCCGTATAGAGCCTTCAAACAGTAAGGTCAGGCCTGAGACAAAATTGAGCACAACGGATTGCAGGCCGAAACCAATACCCACTGACAAGGCACCGGCAATCAATGCGAAGCGGCTGAAATCAAGTCCGACAGAGCCCAGCGCGGCCATCGCTGCAATGGTCAACATGATGTAGTGCAGCACGCGCCCACTGGCGTAAAACGAGCCCTGTTGAAAGTGTTGGCGCTTTTCAAGACGGTCGAGGAAATGCCGGATCAACCAGGAAAGGCCCCAGAAGAACAGGAAAATGAGGATGGCATTGGTAATACCACCTGCGGTGACGGGCTTCTCACCGATGTGAAACAGACTGATATTGAGGATGGCACTGGATTGTGTCCACAGGTCCTGGCCAAACAGCTTGATGCGTAACCAGACACCATCAAGGCCCTGTTCCAGCGCCAGTGACTCGTCCTCCACCTGAGCCTGCACCAGCGACAGGTTATCTATCGTCGCGTCAATATCCGTGATCTCACGCAAGGTTTTGTGTGCGAGTGTTTGTGCCCGGTCATAGATTTTTCTGGCCTTGCGGTCGTTGTCGGGTGCCGGAGTGATCAGTGTATTCTGGCTGGCAACGGTCCACAGTGCAGATTGCTGGGCGGCCTCACCCAGCAAGGTTTTCAACGTAGCGCTGCTCCGGTGCAGGTCGAGGGGGCTTTTTGCGACTCCCGAGCGCAGCAAAAACCAATCACGCTCCGCATATTTCAACTCCACGTTCAGCCGGGCCAGCAATTCTTCTACCGAGACGCCGGTCAGTTGCTGCTTAAGGTCGAGTACTTTGTATTGATCTGGCTTTTCGGTATTGAGTTCATCAAGCAGTTTTTGTTGCACCGCGGCCAGTTCACCTGCGGCCTCGGTTACATCATCATGCAGGCTCAGGATTGCGGAATCCAGATCAGCAAGGCTCAGATCATCGGTCAGCAGGTGCTTGGTTGCATATTCAATCTTCTGCTCAGCATCACTCAGGTAGCTGGTTAGTTGGGCCTGTTGTTCGATGTTGGCTTGCAACTGCTTTTCAAGTGTATACATTTCCAGACGCGTATTGATCCATTGCAGACCAGCTAGCATTCGGGCTGGAGAGCTTGGATTGGCGGCTGTGTACTGGTTGCGGGCAAGGTCACGCCTTTGGGCCAGCAACCGGCTTTGCATGGTCAGTTGCTGCTCTTCCATTTTGAGAATTTCCAGCTGACTTTCACCGTCCCGCCACAGTGCCCTCAAATCAAGAAACTGCTGCAGGGTGTAGCTCTCCAGGGTTGGCAGTGCTTCATTATTCAGGGTGACCGGGGTGGACTGTAATGTCAGTGCAGCATCCAGGTTGGCTCGAAGTGTATTGACGCTGGTCTGGACGGCGACCAGGCTTTCCGCATCCAGAGTACTGACCTGGTCACTGATCTTTGCCGTCAACAGATCGCTTCTGACGCGGAAGGCTTCGGTGTTTTCGCTGATGAATTTGGACCACCAGTCGTCCGGCAGTGCCACAATATCGGGTGCTTCCCAGGTAATTTCAGCAGTTTCTGTAGCCGGTTCATCTCCCTGGCTCCAGCCCTGCAGAGGCTGAAGCAGGAAACCCCAGAGTACTAACGCTGTAAAAAATCCGGTGCGCATTACCTGTTCCTGATTATTGTCTGCTGCCAGTAAGACCGGTGGCCGTGTCAATGGCCAGTGCCTTCACTGTACAGCGCTATTGGCCAGCCAGTTGCCGTAGCACGAAGTTCAGGATGCCGCCATGACGGTAGTACTCTACCTCCTTGGGGGTATCCAGCCGGCTTTTCGCCTGGAATTGCTTGCGACTGCCATCGGTAGCGGTGGCGGTGACCGTGACATGGGTTGCTGAGCCATCACCCAGACCTTCAATATCATAGCTCTCGGTGCCATCCAGTCCCAGGCTGTCGGCAGTTTCACTATCAATGAAATTCAATGGCAGCACGCCCATTCCAATCAGGTTGGAGCGATGGATACGCTCGAAGCTGGCAGTGATGACGGCTTTGACACCCAATAACTGGGTGCCCTTGGCAGCCCAGTCACGTGAAGAGCCTGTGCCATACTCACTACCGGCCAATACCACCAACGGAGTGTTCTGTTGCTGGTAGCGGTTAGCGGCATCAAAAATGGTCATCTGTTCGCCACCGGGCTGGAAGGTTGTCCAGCCACCCTCAGTGCCCGGCGCCAGTTGGTTACGCAAACGCACGTTGGCGAAAGTGCCGCGCATCATGACCTCATGGTTGCCACGACGGGAGCCATAGGAATTGAACTCTGAGCGGGGCACGCCTTTTGCTTTAAGGTAGTCGCCTGCCGGAGAATCCTCGGCGATCGCACCGGCTGGGGAAATATGGTCTGTGGTGATTGAATCACCCAGCCTGGCGAGGCAGCGCGCGCCGTGAATGTCATTGACCGGTGGAACTTCCATGCCCATGCCATCAAAATATGGCGGGTTGCGGATATAGGTAGAATCATCTTGCCAGGCGAACATTTCACCGGCAGGAGAATCAATGCTCTGCCAGCGCTCATCACCTGAAAATACATTGCTGTAACCTTGCTTGAACATTTCTGCCGTGACCGAATCAGCGATGCACTGCTGGATTTCCTGACTGCTGGGCCAGATGTCGCGCAGGTAAACAGGGTTGCCATCCTGGTCATTGCCCAGCGATTCAGTGGTGATGTCAATGTTCAGGTTACCGGCGATCGCATAGGCCACGACCAGTGGCGGGGATGCCAGGTAGTTCATCTTGATGTTGGCGTGGATACGGCCTTCGAAATTACGGTTGCCGGACAATACCGAGCAGGCGACCAGGTCGTTGGCACGGATGGCATTGCCAATCGGTTCGGGCAATGGACCCGAGTTGCCGATGCAGGTGGTACAGCCATAGCCGACGACGTAAAAGCCCATGGCTTCGAGATCATCCATCAGGCCGGCTTTGTTAAGGTAGTCGGTGACCACACGGGAACCCGGTCCGAGCGAGGTTTTGACCCATGGCTTGGCCGTCAGACCTTTTGCTGCGGCATTGCGGGCCAGCAAACCGGCACCCAGCATGACGGCCGGGTTGGAAGTGTTGGTGCACGAGGTGATGGCGGCGATGACTACGGCACCGTCTTCCAACTCAAACTGTTCGCCGTTGTATTCCACATCCACCCGGCCGGTGCCTTCACGCTGGGCGATGAACTGCGCCATATCACGCTGATAGGCCGGTTTGGCCTCGGTCAGTAGTATCCGGTCCTGTGGGCGTTTTGGTCCGGCCAGGCTGGGAACCACGGTGGACATATCCAGTTCAAGCGTAGCGGAATACTGTGCTTCCGGTGACTCGGGGGTCAGGAACATGCCCTGCGCACGCGCGTAGGCCTCGACCAGTTCGATTTGCTCGTCACTGCGCCCGGACAGGCGCAGATAATTCAGGCTTTCCTGGTCGATCGGGAAGATGCCGCAAGTGGCCCCATATTCGGGTGCCATATTGGCGATGGTGGCGCGGTCTGCCAGTGGCAGTGTGGCCAGCCCGGGGCCGAAGAATTCGACAAACTTGCCGACCACGCCCAGTTCTCGCAGCATTTCAACCACGGTCAGTACCAGGTCGGTCGCAGTGGCGCCTTCCGGCAATTCACCGGTCAGTTTGAAGCCAACAACCTGTGGGATCAGCATGGTAATGGCCTGGCCAAGCATGGCGGCCTCGGCTTCAATGCCGCCAACACCCCAGCCCAGTACACCGATGCCGTTGATCATGGTGGTGTGTGAATCGGTCCCGACCACGGTGTCGGGATAGGCCAGCAACTCACCGTTGCGCTCTGCACCGAAGATAACCCGCGCAAGGTGCTCAAGATTAACCTGGTGCACGATGCCGGTGTTTGGCGGTACGACATTAAAATTACTGAAGGCACTCTGGCCCCATTTCAGAAAGCTGTAGCGCTCGTTGTTGCGGCCGAACTCGATATCGTTATTGACGGCCAGCGCATCGCTGCTGCCATAGCGATCTACCTGTACCGAATGGTCGATCACCAGTTCGGCAGGGGACAGGGGGTTGATCAATTCCGGATCACCGCCCAGGTTGCGCATTGCGTCGCGCATGGCGGCCAGGTCGACCACTGCGGGTACGCCGGTGAAATCCTGCAGAACAACCCGTGAAGGTGTAAATGCGATTTCGGTCACCGGTTTGGCCTGGGAGTCCCAGTGGGCCAGGGCTTCGATATCACTGCGGGTAATGTCTACGCCATCTTCGTGGCGCAGCAGGTTTTCCAGCAGGATCTTAAGACTGTAGGGCAGGCGGGAAATATCAATGTTTTCACTCAAAGCTGCCAGGCTGAAATAGTTGTAGTTTTTGTCATTGACCGCGAGTGTGCGGCGTACGGAAAAAGAATCGTGCATGGTGGTCTCCATTGAGCGGGAGTTCACCGGTCAAAAGACAGGTGAAAATTTGTTCTCATTAGCCGCATATTATCGCTCATCAGGCACCCATTTCCCAAATCAAATCTGAGCGGATTTTGAAAAAGCCTGAGGCCTGAATTTAACCGGGCAGTAGCATACGAGCCTGTTCGAGCATTTTCTTGCGTCCGAACATCAGGCTGAAGCGTCCGCCACCCAGTTGCCGCCACAATACGGCGGAGCGCAGGCTGGCAAACAGCAGGGTGCGAATCCAGTTGACATTGCGTTGTATCTGCAGGTACTGCGGTTTGCCGTTGACTACAATACGCGGCGTAAGTGTACTGATCGTTGAGCTGTAAAGTTCGGCAATTTTTTCGGCCTGCAAGTCGGTTTTCTCGTAACCATCAAGGTCTTCGCTGATGTTGGCGATGGACTGCAATTCTGTGCCGATGTGGGCCTGCATATCGGGTTTTTTACGAAAGCGGGTTTCCAACTGCATGATGGATACGGCATAGCCGAGGCTTTCTACATGTCGCCGGTCGCCCTGCAGAACAGCGACCAGTGTTTCTATGCCCGGGCGTAGCTGGTCCGGTTCGCCGTAAATCTCGCTGACAGAATCGGCCTCAATCGCTAACAAGCTGTCCAGACAGGCTTCTGCGGCATAGCCGGACCAGGCACCATGGTTAGCAGCCTGCCTGACCAGTTCGGTAGCCTGAAATATGCCCGCCAGGGCCAATGTTCGATCTTTCATGGTTGTTCCATCATGGGTTTTGTGTTTGTGGTTTCGATGACACCGCCGCCAAGGCACACGTCGCCATCGTACAGTACAGCGGATTGTCCGGGTGTGACTGCGCGCTGGGGTTTGTCAAAGCGCAGTCGCATACGATCCTTGTCGATAGCGTCGACGCTGACGACCTGGTCCTGTTGGCGATACCGGACCTTGGCGGTCAGGCGTGAGCCTGCTGGGGGTGCTTCGCCGGTCACCCAGGCCAGTTGCGTGGCTTCGAGTTCGGTGGACAGCAGCCAGGGGTGTTCATGTCCCTGGGCAGCATACAGAATGTTGTTCGCCAGATCTTTGTGCAGCACGTACCAGGGTGCATCAGGGAAGCCTTTGACGCCACCAATTCCGAGGCCCTGGCGCTGGCCGAGGGTGTGGAACATCAGCCCCTGGTGGGTGCCAATAAGCTGGCCTTCCGGCGTGTGGATTTCGCCGGGCTCGGCCGCAATATAGTCGCGGAGAAAGGCATTGAAATTGCGTTCGCCGATGAAACATATGCCGGTGCTGTCCTTTTTGGCAGAGACCGGGAAGCCGGCCTGTGCTGCCAATTGCCGCACCACGGGCTTTTCGAGTTCGCCCACCGGGAACAGGGTTTTGGCCAGTTGTTCATGGCCGACGGCATAGAGGAAGTAACTCTGGTCCTTATTGTGGTCCCGACCGCGCAGCAAGCGACTTTTGCCGTTTTGGGTATCACTGCGGACGTAGTGGCCGGTGGCTATTTTTGTGGCACCCAGGGCTTCGGCATGCTCAAGGAAGGTTTTGAACTTGATTTCCCGGTTACAGAGAACGTCCGGGTTGGGTGTGCGTCCGGCACGGTATTCACTCAGAAACGCTTCGAAAACGTTGTCCCAGTATTCCAGGGCAAAATTACGTGTATGCAGCTTGATGCCGATGGCACCGGCAATGGCCCGGGCATCGGCAACATCCTCGGCGGCCGAGCACTCGCCGTGGCGGTCATCCTCTTCCCAGTTTTTCATGAACATGGCGTCGATATCCAGGCCCTGCTGATGCAATAGCAGGGCAGAGACTGCGGAATCGACTCCGCCGGACATTGCCACCATGATTTTTTCGCTACCTGCGTGCATAAAAAATAGATGGGGGCAAAGTCTTTGAGGTCAATATCTGTGCCTTGATGTGCATCGTTTCCTCATCAGCAGTAGCTCTGGTTATCGCACGAAAGGAGTAATAGAATATAGGCATGTCTAAAGAATTAGAGTCACAACAAAACCGCGATATTGCGCTCGAGGAGGCGCGACCGGAGGTCAAGCCGCCACCGATGTACAAGGTGGTGCTGCTGAATGATGATTTCACGCCAATGGATTTTGTGGTGGATGTCATCCAGACATTTTTCCGTCTGGGCCATGATCAGGCCACGCAAATCATGTTGCATGTACACACACGCGGCAAGGGCGTATGTGGCGTATTTACTTTTGAAATTGCAGAAACCAAGGTGGTGCAGGTTAACGAATATGCACGCCAGCACGAGCATCCGCTCAAGTGCTCGCTTGAAAAAGCCTGAACCGCACCGGGTTTCACGGGTCACACTAAGATAATGCAGCAGGAAACTCCTTGAATGTTCAGTAAGGAACTCGAAATCACCATCAGCCAGGCTTATCAGGAGGCGCGTACTGCCCGCCATGAGTTTTTGACGGTTGAGCACTTGTTGCTGGCGCTGCTGGACAACAGCTCAGCGCTGTCAGTTTTAAGTGCCTGCACTGCGGATATCCAGGGTCTCGAGATGGAGTTGCGCAAAGCACTCGCCGAGACCGTACCGGTGCTCGAAGACGAGGACAGCCGCGACACACAGCCAACGATCGGCTTTCAGCGGGTTTTGCAAAGGGCGCTGTACCACGTGCAGTCTGCCGGCAAACAGGAAGTCGTGGGTTCCAACGTACTGGTGGCCACCTTTGGCGAAAAGGACTCTTACGCAACCTACCTGCTGAATAAATTTGATGTAAGCCGGCTGGATGTGGTGAATTACCTTTCCCACGGTATATCGCCGCTGGAGCATGATGCTGCGGATGGTACGGAAGACGCCACTGCTGAACCTGAAGAAGCTGAGAGCCAGGAACGCAAAAGCGCGCTCGGTAGTTTTACCAGCAACCTCAACGAGCGTGCCCGTGAAGGCAAGATCGATCCGTTGATCGGTCGTGACAGCGAGATTGAGCGCACCATTCAGGTGTTGTGTCGCCGGCGCAAAAACAATCCGCTTTTTGTCGGTGAGGCTGGCGTAGGCAAAACTGCTATGGCAGAAGGTCTGGCCTTGCGTATCATCGAGCAACAGGTGCCTGAAGTTCTGGCTGACGCAACGATCTATGCGCTGGACCTCGGTGCATTGCTGGCTGGCACCAAGTATCGCGGTGATTTTGAGAAGCGCCTCAAAGCGGTGCTGTCAGAGTTGCACAAAACCGATGGAGCCGTGTTGTTCATCGACGAAATCCATACCATTATCGGCGCCGGAGCAGCATCCGGTGGGGTCATGGATGCCTCCAACCTGATTAAGCCGGTACTGGCCTCCGGGGAACTGCGTTGTATTGGTTCGACCACCTTCCAGGAGTTTCGTGGCGTGTTCGAGAAAGATCGGGCACTGGCTCGCCGTTTCCAGAAAATCGATATCAGTGAGCCGACCATCCCTGAGACCATTGAGATCCTGCGTGGGCTCAAGTCCAAATTTGAAGAACACCACAATGTCAGGTATACCGACGAGGCCCTGTGCGCCGCTGCCGAGTTATCCGGTCGCCATATTAACGACCGGCACCTGCCGGACAAAGCCATCGATGTTATCGATGAAGCCGGTGCTCGCCAGCGCATGCTGCCGGAAGATGAGCGCAAGACCGTGCTGGATGAGCACGATATCGAAAGTATTGTCGCCCACATGGCGCGTATACCACCCAAGCAGGTGTCCCGTTCTGACCGCGATGCCCTGCGCAATCTTGACCGTGATTTGAAATTAACCGTATTCGGGCAAAACGAAGCCATTGACGCGCTGGCAGCAGCGATCAAGATGGCTCGTTCGGGCCTGGGTGAGGAAGAAACCCCGATCGGTTCATTCCTGTTCGCAGGTCCGACCGGTGTGGGTAAAACTGAAGTCACAAGGCAGCTATCCATGGTCATGGGTATCGAGCTGATCCGGTTTGACATGTCGGAGTACATGGAAGCACATTCTGTCTCCCGCCTGGTGGGTGCGCCGCCGGGGTATGTTGGCTTTGACCAGGGTGGTTTGCTGACCGAAGCGGTCACCCGGAACCCGCACGCAGTTTTATTGCTGGATGAGATCGAAAAAGCCCATCCTGATGTCTATAACATCCTGCTGCAAATCATGGATCACGGCAAACTGACGGACTCCAATGGCCGTGAAGCTGATTTCCGTAACGTAATTCTGGTTATGACCACCAATGCCGGTGCACAACAGAGTTCACGCCGCTCAATCGGCTTTACCGAACAGGGCAATGAGTCTGACTCCTCTGAGGCCATTCGCAGAACCTTCACACCGGAGTTCCGCAACCGCCTTGACGCGATTATCCAGTTCAAGCCGCTGGATTTCGGCATCGTGCTGCAGATCGTGGACAAGTTTATCCTTGAGCTTGAAGCGCAGTTGGCGCTAAAAGATGTCGGTATTACCGTCTCCATGCCGGCGCGTGAATGGCTGGCGGAGCAGGGCTTTGACCCTGAGATGGGTGCGCGGCCCATGAAGCGGGTTATTCAAAATCAGATTAAGCGGCCGTTGGCCGATGATTTGCTGTTTGGAGATCTTGCTGAGGGCGGAGAAGTTGATATATCGCTTGCCCGGAAAGATGGCAAGCAATTGAAAATACGCACCAAACCACGCCAGGAACCACAAAAAGCGTTACCGGCATCGGCTGAGAGTTAAGTGCGCCACACCCGGGTGCGGCGGGTTTACTTCATGCGGTAGGTGATGCGCCCTTTGGACAGGTCGTAGGGGGTCAGTTCAACTTTTACGCCATCACCGGTCAGGATGCGGATGTAATGTTTGCGCATCCGGCCAGAGATATGAGCGGTCACTACGTGGCCGTTTTCAAGTTCGACCTTGAAGAGGGTATTGGGCAGGGTTTCAAGCACCGTGCCTTCCATTTCGATTACGTCTTCTTTTACCATGAGTTGTCATGCCGTGTTCAGGTGGCGGTATTGTGCCACCGGAGGGCTTGCTACGAAAGGGTAAAGTGCAAATTAGCAGTGATTCCTGTCAACTTTTACACATATTGGCAGCGACTTTTATTGGCTGTAGCCCCTGTCCTGCCACCGCAATCTTGTATGACTGTTATAATGCTTGTTGACACAACGGCCTATATGCTTAAAATACGCCACCTCAAAGCGGGAATAGCTCAGTTGGTAGAGCACAACCTTGCCAAGGTTGGGGTCGCGAGTTCGAGTCTCGTTTCCCGCTCCAAATACAATTAAAACCCGGCGTGGTATGTACCATCGCCGGGTTTTTTTGTGGGTGCATTTTATGGACTATTTCACCGAGTAACCCTTGCCTTCAAGGCAGGCCGCCCGTGCGTTGTTAAATGAGTCCTTGCCTGATTCTTCTGCTGCAACGACGGCTTGTTCCTGCTGCGCGCGCCTTGATCGCCGGTCACGCGAGCCGCCAATAACCGCGCCTGCAATGGCTGCGTTACCTGTATCGGCATGGGTTATCTCACCAATAACCGCGCCCCGGGCGGCACCCCGGACCCGAGCGCCGGATGGACCACTGGGCTGGGCGGCAACCTGCACGTCAGGTGGATTGACCGGGTCGTAGCCACTGTTTTCGACCGCCCAGTTGTAGCACATAGCCTCGTCCTGTTTTTGTTGCTCAGGAGATTGTCCTTCAGCAGGGAATACGTATTGCTGTGCGAAGACGGGCATGCTGAACAGAAAGGCAGATAATAGAAGTGTGGCTCTAAACATTGTTTTGATCCTTGGTGATGATGGTCGGGTGTGTGACTGATTTTGACCTATTAAACACCAATTGGTGCCGTGGGGAAATATTACCAGCGATATTTTATTGATACGTAGCAATGTTTATCGACCAATAGTAGAATAGCGCCGTTCCGGGAACTCGCCCGGAAACTCTACCCCGGGGCCAGGTGGCAGAGTGGTTATGCTGCGGCCTGCAAAGCCGTCTACGCCGGTTCGATTCCGACCCTGGCCTCCAAAACATCCTTTCAGGGTACATCAAAACACCTTTTGCAGCAGCTTCCAGACCCTCTGGAAGTGTTGCAGTGCTTGTGTTTGTGGTCTTCTGGTGTAATATGGTGGCAAGTGATGAGGGTTTTTCAGAAGTAGCATATTTTGGGGTGTTTGAAAAAGTGCTACTCAAAAATGCTACTTTTTTAAAAGTGGTGACCACCCCTAGAAACGAACCGGCGTAAACCAGAAAACTGCAAAAGCAACAGGAAGTGATCATGGCCAGCAACTTGTTAAATGACACCGCATGCAAGTACCCCAAACCCAGAAATCCAGATCACGATATGAGCAAGCCATACCGGCTGAATGACGGTGACGGTATGTACCTGTTCGTGCAGCCGAGCGGGTCAAGGCTATGGCGCATGAAGTACGCATTCAACGGCAAGACTAAAACTGCCAGCTTTGGCAAGTACCCCTATGTCGGCCTCGCAGATGCCAGGGACAAGCGCACCGAGGCACGCAAGCTGCTGGCCAAAAACATTGATCCGGTTGCCGCCAGGCATAAGGATAAAGAAGAGACCCTGAACACTTTTGGGTTGGTTGCCAAGGCATGGTATGACAGCCAGAAGGGCGGGTGGACAGACCGGCACGCCAAGGCTGTGTGGCGGTCACTTGAACTGGACGTACTACCACCATTAAAAGACACGCCCATCAAGGACATCACCGGCAGCACGGCGCTTGGTATAGCTGAGGCAGTCATTACCAATCGTGGTGCACATGTGATGGCTCAGAAAGTCCTGCGCAGGATAACCGAGATTCTGGGTTATGCAGTGGCCAAGGGTCACATTGACTTAAATCCGGCCACCGGCATGTCAAAGTATTTGACCAAGCGAGATAAAACCACTGTGAAGAAAATGGCAGCAATCCACTGGAAGCAGTTGCCTGACTTCCTGCAAGCCATCGATGACTCGGATATGTTCAAGCAAACGGAGCTTGCACTCAGATTCCTGATGCTGACATTTGTCCGTCCTGGTGAACTGAGATTTGCCAAATGGGATGAGTTCGACATGGATAAGAACCTGTGGTCGATACCCGCCAATAGAATGAAAATGAATAGCTCACACAAGGTTCCATTGTCCACCCAGGCCGTGGGTTTGCTGGAGCAACTGAAGGCGTTCTCAGGCGACAGTGACCTTGTACTGCCTGGACGCATGACCTTCAAAAAACCAATATCAGAAAACACAATCCTGTTTGCCATTTACCGGATCGGTTACAAAGATCAGATGACTGCGCACGGTTGCCGGTCACTGGCCAGTACTTGGCTTAATGAGGAGGGAATGTTTCAGTTCAATGACCAGCCACGCCCATTCAATCCAGATGCGATTGAAAGGCAGTTGGCGCACGGCGAACCCAACCGAGTGCGAGACGCATACAACCGTGCTGACTACATGGGTGAGCGTGAAATTATGATGCAGACCTGGGCTGACTTTGTTGACCGTTGTGCTGATAAATCAGAAAAGGTTGTCAATATTCGAGTTGCCTCATGAGCAGGTTTGCAAAAGACGCTTTAACTGCATTGGGCTATCAAAAGGAATGTAAATCAAGCCCAGAACAGGTGCTTGAATTGATCGGCCAAAGGTTGACAAGCGGCGAGAAAACCAAACTGCTTGAACTACTCAAAGATAGAGGAAGGCGCGGCAAGCACTGGGAGGACAGCATAATCATGCAAGAGGTCATGCGTTATATGGTTAATGCAAGCGGCAAGCTGACGTGTGCGCAGGAAGAAAAAATCGCCATTTACACGGATAACAGTTTGATAGGACAGGAGCAGCAACTTGAATGGGAGGCAGCACAAAACCGCCATGCCCAAGAACATGGCGCAAAGTTTACGCCAGCAGTACAGCTTGCTGCCAAATCCCTGAACATGACGCCTGATAAAATCCACAAACGCCTTAAAAAGATTGAATACCTGTATCCGTCTGGCCAGTGGGCAACATTCAAGGCAACAAAAAAACTACACCAGTAGCCTTTCTGAGGCCACCGTTGTTTCTGTTTGCGAGGATTATTGGAACAGTTTAGAACTTCTTTCTGATACCACCGGATTTCATGATTGCATTTGCAGTGTGCTTGGAGCGGCATTTATGGGGGACAGTAAAAACCAAGTCAGTTTTTAGGTTCTTCCATTTCTGGTGCTTGCCGCTTTTAATAAGTACGCAGTCAGCCCTCTTTAACAACCTGACAATCTCAGGTGTGTAACTCTTTCCCCCCAAACTCAGTAGCCAATTCTGCGGGCTTTAATACTCTCACGCATGACAAGTTCAAGTGGTACATCACATTCTTGGCTGCGTGGCTTGATAATGCCGTTAGCACACAGCAAATCTGGGGCAAGTTGAAAGATGGTGTCCCGCATTTCATCCAATGAATCGGCCTCAGCATGGAGGCCCGGCACGTTACTGTCAGCGACAAAATAGACGCCTGACTCATTGTCCAAACTAACCTTGATTGTAAACACCGGCATAAAAATCCCCGTTCCGTTTAAGTGCCACTATGACAACAATTTACCGCATTTTATGCACCAAAGCACATAAAGTGGAAAATATTTATTTTTTTTTCCATAAACAGTAGGCCTGTAGGGTGATACGTTCCCAGGAACCACCACTGGGAGTTATGACATGTCGCAGCAGCGTAAATCAGGGGCGCACAAATCCAAGCGCAAGTACAAATTCAAGTCTGGGTCAAAGATTCTGCGCCGCCCTGTTGTGAAAAAAACTGCTGGCGTGTCTGACTCATTTATTGATCGCGGCATAAAAGACGGAACCTTTCCCGCACCGGTAAAGCTGGGCGCACGTGCCGTCGGATGGCCCGATTTCGTTATTTACGAATGGCTCAGTGAAAGAGAGGTCGTTAGCTGACCAAAAGAAAAAGGCCGCTGCAAACGGCCTTTAAGTATCAATCGACCCGCAACAGGAAGCACTGATGACCGCCATTATACCAACCCCTAGCGACCAAACAAGTTTCCACCACTGCACGGCAACCTTGCTGTGTAGCTTTTTCCGTCAATCCAGCAAGCCAGAAGCAGCACCAGGGGGATGAAATGGGCTTTACTAGGTATAACCAGGCAGTGGCGGCTCTTTACACGCCGCAGGATAGTTTCAGAGCCGCCATGCTCAAGGCTGGATTGGTATCTGATGTGGTAATAAATCCTGACGGTGAGATACACCGCTTCAAAGCTGATGGCGATAAAAATAGGGATTCATGGTACGTCTTTTTCGGTGATGGTGGAGTATTTGGAAATTGGCGCACTACTTTGCGGAAAACATGGTTCCGTGGCGACCTGGAAGATGGCCGCAAGCGTGAAATCCGTAAAGACATCATTGCCGCGCAAAGAACTGCTCGCGAAAGAATTGTACGCCAGCAACGATGTGTTGCGCTTAGCGCAAGGCGTAGGTGGGATGCCGCGAAACTGGCAACTGAGCATCCATACCTGGTAGCCAAGAATGTGCAGTCATATGGGTTGCGAACCGAGGGCGCAAATCTGCTGATACCGCTGTGGTACGAGCAACGGTTATGGAGCCTGCAAACCATTGTTAAAGATGGCGATGGTTTCAGCAAGAGGTTCCTGCGGCGTGGTCGCAAAAGCGGCTGTTACTTCCCCATTGGCGTACCAGGCCAGCGTATCTGGCTGGCTGAAGGCTATGCTACGGCAGCCACCGTCCATTCAATTACAGGCGATTGTGTGGTGTGTGCTTTTGATGCACATAACCTGATCAAGGTGGCTGCACACATCCGCGTAAAGTTTATCGAACGCAAAGTTTTGGTTGCTGCTGACAATGATAAGGCTGGTATCAAGGCCGCAACCGAAGCCATGCAGCAACACAACCTTGAAGGCTGGGTTGCGCCTCATGATCCGAAAACAGATTGGAATGACCACGCTGCCCGGTATGGGAGGGCAGCAACCAAAAGGAAGTTGAACACATAAGCGTCATACATAGCGAATGTTTATCCGCCGATACCGGCAACAACCAGGGAGAAATACCAACAATTCTCCCCGCAGACGAATTTCTAAAAATCCTAAATGGGGTAGCAAATGAGTAGCGTGACAAACCTCAAAGCCTGGAAAAAGAACCTGAAAAAAAAACGTTCCGGTGAATACAGCACCAACCTGGCGAATGTATCCCAGGTGCTACGAACCGCACCGGAATTCAAAGGCAAATTTGGTCTGAATGAGTTTTCTCACACTGTGGTGGTGCTGGGCGAACTACCGTGGGGGGCATTCACCGAAGCCCGTCCGGTTGAAGATTCTGATCCCATCAAACTTCAGGAGTGGTTGCAGCATAACGAGATCAATGTGAGGGCAAAAAACACAGTTCTGGATGCGCTGCTTTCAGTTGCATGTGAAAACCGATTCAACCCAGTGCAGGACTACCTCAACGGACTGACATGGGATGGTATCCAGCGCATTGATACCTGGCTGATTGAACATGCTGGCGCGCACGACAAGCCATTTGTTCGCATTGTCGGACGAAAATTTCTGGTTGCAGCGATAGCGCGCGCCATGCGGCCAGGCTGCAAGGTGGACACCATGCTGGTGCTGGAAGGGCCGCAAGGCATTGGTAAATCGCAGGTGTTACAGGCCTTGGCAGAGCCATGGGTGCTAGAGGAGTTAAGCGACATGAAATCCAAGGACTGCAAGCAGGAAATCCAGGGTCAGTGGCTGGTGGAAGTGTCGGAACTCAGTGCCTTGAAGCGTGCTGAGATTGAAATCGTCAAGGCGTTTATTGCCAAGCAGGTGGATGTGTTCAGGCCAAGTTATGGCCGGTTTGCAAAAGCGCACCCACGGCAGTGTGTGCTTGTAGGCACAACCAATGCCGCTGGTTACTTGCGTGATCACACGGGTAACAGACGTTTCTGGCCGGTGAAGTGCAGTACAGCAGACCTGGAGGCACTCAGGCAAGTTAGAGACCAATTGTGGGCCGAGGCGGTTACTGCCTACCAAAATGGTGAGCGTTGGTGGCTGGCAGACCAGGAAGCCACCCTGGCACGCGAGGAGCAAGCAGAACGGTTTGAACATGACGTGTGGCAGGACACGGTTAATAAATGGCTGGCTGAAACCACAAAATCAAAAGTCACGGGCCTGGACATCATGGAAGAATGCCTGGGTCTGAATCGCAGCCAACAGGGAGTTGTAACCGGTAGGCGTATCTCCCAGGTCATGGAGCAGGCTGGCTGGCCCAGAACAGGAAAGCGCCTAAACCAGAAAGACAAAGGCGGTGAATTACGAAAAGTTTATGAATGGAAGAACCCGGCAATTGATTTTACCTGAGCAAAAAACAGGACAGATACAGATGAAAAAAGACCTAAACCTTTATATATATATATACATACATATCTTCATGTAGTATCTGTCATCTGTCCAAAGTCTAAAAAAAGCCAGCATCTATACCGATTGAAGCAAGTGACAAATGGTGGACAAATGATCGGACAGATGGCCTTAAAACAGCGATTCGGTGCAATTCTACTGAATTAAATCGCATGGGTGCCTAAACATCTGTCTAGTTTGTGGGTATGTGTCTTCCATATTTTATGGGGTTTCCATCTAATAGCTTGAAGCTATCATGATTCAAAACACTATAGGTAAAAACTGTTAGAATTAGGTTATGCAATACATGTGGTTCCTGTATCAGAAACCTTATGTCACTTATATATCAATAGGTTATGATGTTTTATGATATATCTGCCCCCATTTCTGCTACTTTTTACTCCATCTGGTGCGCAATAATGGCCAGAAAACCACACCACAGCAAGAACTGGGGCGGCGCGAGACCCAACAGTGGTAGGCCACTGGCAGCACGATCAAAGCTGGCCAAGCAATTGATTGAGCGTGCCTATCAGGGCGGCCTGCATCCATTCGATTACATCCTGTCAATCGTTCGTGATGAGACAGTGGATCAGAAGACCAGGTTGTACGCGGCACACGCTGCCATGCCGTACTGCGGGGCCAAGCTGAACACTGTTGAGTTAAACGTCAACAGTGACTTGGAAACCCTGACATTGGCTGAGAAGCTGGCGAAGGTATCACAGCTGCGTGCTGGCATCCTGGAGCAGCGGCCAGACCTGCAACTTCCTGCCATTGAGGGTGAAGTCATTGAGTCTGCCAGTGAATGACCTCGCCTTTTCCACGGAGTGGGTGGTACCCCCCAAGCGTCTGGTGCGCGTTCCGAATTATATATACCCCTCCACATTTTTCCCGGATTTCGGTTTTTCCCATGTCTCTAGCTGAAGCCGAACTCGACCAGTATCTGACGGTGCTGACCAGCATCAATGATGACCTTCAGGGTCGCCAGATTGACCGCTATTACGCCAAAGACCGTAAGCAGTACCAGAGCCACCTGGATGTCTTCAAAGCCGGTACAGGCTTCCGTGAGCGTTGTTTTTTCGGTGGTAACCGGGTGGGTAAATCCACGGCTGGCAGTTATGAACTTGCCTGCCATCTGACCGGCCAATACCCGCCCTGGTGGCAGGGTTATCGCTTCAGTAAGCCGATCAAGACCTGGGCTGCGGGTGAGACCCGTGATGCGACCCGTGACATCGTGCAGGAGAAGCTGATGGGGCCACCGCACGCTATTGGCAGCGGCATGATCCCCAAAGACTGCATCATGCAAATCCGCAAGCGCAGTGGTGTACCGGATGCCATCGACACGGTGCAGGTCAAGCATGTTTCCGGGGGTACCTCGATCCTGCAATTCAAATCTTTTGCAGAGGGCCGTGAAGGCTTTCAGGGGCAGCGCATCGAGTTCATCTGGCTGGACGAAGAACCCAGCATGGCGATCTTTCAGGAATGCCTGATGAGGACGGCCAAGACCTCTGATCTGGAACAGGCTGGCCGGGTATTGTTGAGCCTGACACCGATGAAGGGTTTAAGTGATGTCGCCAATCATTTTCTGGATGACGGGCGCATGGTTGCTGAAGGTGATCGTTTTGCCACTCAGGTCGGCTGGGATGACATTCCGCATTTGTCTGACGAGGAAAAGGCTGAGTTACTGGCCTCCATTCCCAAGCACCAGCGCGATGCCAGAACCAAGGGTTACCCCACCCTGGGTGCCGGGGCGGTATACGCCTATGCCGAAGACGATCTGATCACGGATGCCTTTGAAGTGCCGGTTTACTACTGGGGCAGTTACGGCCTGGATGTCGGCTGGAATTGCACCGCTGCGGTGTTCGTGCGCTATGACCCGGACAGCAAGGTCTATTTCTGCACTGACGAGATCAAGATGCATGAATCTGGCCCGGCTGATGTCGCCCAGGCCATCAAGTGCCGCAACAAATTCATGCAGGGCTGCATCGATCCTGCCAGCCGGGGTCGCAGTCAGTTAGATGGCAAAAACCTGATGGATGAATACCGTGATCTGGACTTACGGTTACGCCCCGCGCTGAATGCTGTCGAGGCCGGTATCCACCGGGTGCAGATGCTGATTTCTACCGGCAGGCTAAAGGTCTTTCCACAATGCACCCGCCTGCTGGCTGAGTTAAGAAAATACAGCCGTGACGAAAACGGCCACATCCGCAAACAGGATGACCATCTGCTGGACGCACTTCGATACGTGCTGTTTACCGACAAGACCATCAGGCCTCTACGCCCGGTGACAACACCCAAAGTTAAACGTGCCATGAAAGGCAAGACTTACCGCACATGAAACGATCACCCGCAGCCCAAAACCGGCGCGATACCCGCCAGCAATTAGCACTGGACGCACGCGAGTTTTATGCCGCACGCAGGGCATTTAGCCCACCCGCACCCAAAGTTAAAAAATCACCCAGTTACTACCTGAGGAGGAAAAAATGAACACAGACCTCAACCCGGAACAGCAGGCTTTTTTCGATCACCAGTTGCGCTATGGCCCGGCGCAGGAACTGGTACAGCGGCGTGAAGCCTTACGCGCCAGCTTGTTGGATGGCAGCATCGGCTATAACCGCAAAGCCGCGCTGCTGGCGATTGGTAAGATCACTGAGCGCATCAGCCCCACCCCGGAATCCGGGGATGAAGCAGGATTCATCCAGGTGGCGCAGCGATTGCGTAATGGCGGTGATGAATGTGCTGCTGAACGCTTGCTGGAATCCGCTGGCATGGATATGGAAGAACTCAACCCCATCGACAGTGGCTCAGCCCTGGCTGAGCGCATCAGCAAGGCCCAGGCTGAATTCCGCATCGAGCGAGACAAGGCGATCAACAAATTGCAGGTAGAACGTAAATGGTCAAAGCGCAGAGCCACCAATCACTTTTTCGGGCGCGATCAACTCAACATGGCGTTGCACCCGGATGCCCCGCAGCCAGAGCAGCGGCCTGACAGTCTGGCAGATGCACTCAGGAAGCAAACCAACCGCAACCATGCACTGCCGGTGGATCGGCCCATCGGATGAGGATACCGGCCTATCAGGCTCCACCCAGGCTGTTGGAACTGACGGCTGATGGTTATGACCTTAACGGCATCACCAGCCTGCGTGCGACCAGCCTCAACAAGTACCAGCCACTGCCGCGCAGGGCCGCCTGTATGGACAATCTGCCAGCGCATTACAGATGGGGTCTGCCGCAGGATGTAGACACTGCCCGGCGGGTATACAAGGCAATTCTGGCACAAAACTTATAACCACTCACCGAAGGAGAAATTCATGGGTATCACAGTAACAGCACCAACATTTGATGCAGAAAAACACGATTATGTTTATGCCGAAGGCGAGACACTGGCAGCCATCGCAGCCGATGCGCTTGTATTGTGGATCGGCGATGATTACACGCCGTTTCGTGATGAGGCCAAAAAACAGGGTGACCTGGTCTTGCCATTGCGTAATCTGCGCCCCGCGCTGCAAAAGGCAGATTACCCGACACCGGGGCCGGGTGAGGTTGCCAAAGCGGTTATGACTTATCCGGGTGGGGACGAAAATATCGTGGTCACACCGGATGCGGCATTCATCGCACCGACTGAAGCAGAGATCGCAGTTATCTATGGTGAGTCAGCACAGCTATCGCTGGGGCAGTCGGTTGCCCGGCAGATCGCTGACTGCATCGGCAAGTACTTTACAGAGTACCCGAAGTACCGCAAGCGCCGCGCAGTGGCCTGAAGCTACACGCGCAGGACTTTACGGGCTTTGGAAAGGTAGTTTTTTTCTGTTCTGCTTAAACCTTCACGAATTTGTGATAGTTTCCCCCGGCCACCTTTCTCCGGTTCTGGATAGTGCATAGCCATAGCCATCGCACGTTGGGACTTGGTCATGTGTCTGCGGGTCAGGTTCGCTTGCGTTACTTACCCTTCCTGTTGACCAGTGGACTGGTTCGGAAGATTGTCTCTGCTGACCGTGGGTTTCGCAGATTGTCCAGTTGCCTCTGCAACATTTTCACTGAAGGGCCGTCCAAACCTTCCTCGATTATCATTTTGTCCAGCAGTTCCTGGGTCATCTCCCCGATAGTTTGCTCTTTCACCGTTAAACCTCGCATAGTTCCGTTTGGTCATGAAAACTGTATCATGCCAGGTCAGTTCTGCATAGCTTACATTCTCATGTGTGGCCAAGCACACACGGGTTGGTTCCCGCTCGGCCTTGGCTGACTGAAACCAAGCCCTCGTAATCAGACATGACTGTCATGAATACAAAGTTCGGGTATTCATGAATTGATCCACATCAAGCGTTCCTACCGAGAGCGGTGTATGCTTATTGCTAAGCATTGGAGGGAATCCAGCATGAATCGTTTATACGCTCTAATATTCTTGCTCGTTGCTTTTAACGTATCTGCAGTAAACATAAAGCCCAGCTTCAGTGGTGCTTGGTACAATAAAAATCAAGACGGCCATGGGCTAGCAGTTGAAGTTTTAGATGAAACTAGAACCTTAATCTACTGGTACGTCTATCACACCGATGGCACACCAATGTTTTTGATTACAGTTGGTGAAAACCAAGGCAACCGCACCACTGGCAACACCTACTACCAAACGGGTATGCAGTTTGGTACTTTTGACCCAAACGACCTAAAGCAAACAGTCTGGGGGACATCCACAGTAACATTCCATGACTGTAAAAACGCGACACTCCAGTACTCTTCAAACGACCCAGCATATGGTAGTGGTTCCATTGCGATGCAGCGGCTTACATCCATCGCCGGAAATAAGTGTACAGAGAGTCCTGTAACAGGGAACTATCATCTGACGTTTGGTCTGAATGGTAATTTTGCTTTCGGGGTTGCAAATTTCTACGAAAACGGATTTCTTGGTTTCGGCGCAACTGGGCCTGGTGGCTCAGTAACCGCTTTTGGCGAGTACCGAATGCTTGGCAACAATCGCTTCGATATAGACTTGACTGTTTACGACACTGGTGGTGGGTGGGAGCAGGACTCCGCAACCGCTCTATATCAAGGTGGGGGCTTTATAGTCGAATTGCCAAATGGAGGTAGTGTTGTTGGTACCAAAGTAGAAAACTTTCAACGTAGCCTGACCTCAGGAATGCTTACTGGAACGTATGATATTGAAGCTAACTCGAGAGTTGTAGGTACTTTTACTATCAATAGTGACGGGTCTGCAACTGGAAAAATATTCAATGGTTGTGATTTAGCGGGCCTAGCTTATGCACCGAATGAAAAATTCAATCAACTGATTTTGGATTTGAACACATCGAACTGCAATTGGGGAAGCCAAGTTATTGGGACAGGAAATATTGGTGGTGATGATAATCTATACGTTGCTTTGACCGATGGTTGGTGGGGGCTGATTTGGACTTTAAAAAGATAACCGGGCCTGCTCTTCCTAAGAACTAAGGTTGTAAGCATGGCACAAAGCGATCATAGCAATCCTGGGATATTGGGTTACATCAAACAACATCGGGCAAGCGCTCTGTCTTTTATCTATCTCTACTTAACATCACTCGGTCTGGTGTATCACCTGCTGATGTTGGATGCCCTTGGTTTCAACGGTTTGTACTTCCTAAGCTTGTCTGACCTATTAGTTGCTTTTATGCAAACATGGAACTTTTTGGGTTGGCTAATTGTTGCTGTTGTTGGTACTAGCTTCGGCGAAATTGTCAACTATCTGGCGCTGCGGAAGAACCCCAGTGAAACCGACACAAATCACACCAAAGTTATTGGTACTTCTATAGTCTTTATAATCTTAGCCAGTCCGCTTTATCCGATTAGCCAAGCCCCCGGATATGCTATTGAAGAACCGCTAGAATTTGGTACTTGTATTCAGTTATACCCAAGCAATACAGCATATCTCTTATACTCTACTTCTGAGTACTATTTTCTGACTGAGGACGGTGCAAGTTTCAAGGCGCTGCTACGGTCAGAAGTCAAATCCATGGCTCCGTGCTAGTGCATAATGCGACGAAAGGAGTAGGGACGGGAGCAGATTCTCAATCATCCCATTTTAACATCAATAAACTCAGGTACATACGTTAATATGTGGTAGCGACCCTGGCCTCCATCTATTGCAACTGTTCACCCAAAAGACGGGGCTGTGGCTCCATTGCATGACTAAGACGATCAGTAACAAGCTGCGTGTATACTCGTGCAGGTAGTATGTTCTGTATGTGTTTCAGGAGGTTCAGCTTCAGTCCTATGCCTGTATTTCGTAGCCAGTTGCCAGTACTCATCGGTTTCATTGCGCTGATGATGCCGGGCATTTTCGCCAATCCCGTGCTGGCCGCCGCAGATTGTGCCGCCGTGTCAGGCCTGTGGTTTGATCCGGCCTTCGACGGTGAAGGCTTCAACCTGACCGAAACCCGCTCCGGTCTGGTGATCACCTTTTACGGCTATGACAAGTCAGGCCAGCGCCTGTGGCTGATCAGCGCAAACCCTGTTGTGTTCGGCACGGATGTCACGGTAACTATGCTGGAGGGGCAGGGTGGTACCTTCCAGGTGCCGCTGCCGCCAGAAAAACTGAGTGAATGGGGCAGCCTGTCGATGCGTTTCTTTGACCACAGAAGTGGCGTGTTCCGGCTTTCCGGGCGGGATGGAGACAAGGTATCTGAAGTCGTTAAACTCGCGGGGGTGGTAGGGCAGAATTGCAATCCTGTCCAGTGCACCATTGCCACAGAGGGATCCTCCCGTGTGAAATTCGCCAACGATGGCAAACAGGGTATTTTTGATCCATCGCTGGATGCAGAAGTGGGCAGCAGTGCGGTCTGGATGAGTTACTCAACCGTTTCGACATCGCTGCGCTGGCCTGCTGAGAACGTCTCCGTGGTTCACAACCGGCTTGCCCGCAAGCGGGATGGTGAGGCCGGTTTCAACTTCGTCAACGAGGTTAATCCGGCCCAGGATGTGACGGTGTCTCTGCCCTCAGCCGGCTCCACCGGTACGTGGGTCAATGAAACCTCTTCTCTGACCTACGATGCATGGGCTCAGCCGGACCAGCGCTGGAAGCTGATCTGGCATCATTATCTGCAAATCGCCGGTGAGCGCTATTTCCAGCATGGCTGGCTGGGCTATCGTGCTGCAGCACGACCTGAGGGGCTAAAGGATGCGACTGAGATCAAGTTGTTTGGCGCCGGCCTCTATGACCCGGTAAATAACATCAGTGGAGGCGCCAGCCAGCCACCAGTGGGTGGTGCACCCTTGATTGATATCCGCAACCTGAGCCCGGAACTGTCCGAATGTGCGGTACTGAGCGAACCGGGCTGGCTGAGTAACAAGGACGCGCTGTACCTGTCCGTCGGATGTTTCCAGATCAATCCCCGTGAGAACCGGATTGCTCTGCTGGCCTGCGACCATCCCTGTATTGTCACAGATCTTGCAGCCTGGCGGTATGTCAGTACGCTGCTGTTGAACGCCCACGCCCTGGCATTGGGATTTATCCGGTTTTCGGCACCTGACCTGTTTACCGCCAACGGCGAGACCTATCTGTGGGTTACACCGGGTTCTGACAGGCCTTTTCCTGACAGCTATAACGGCTGCCGGGCTTATCGGTTCAAAAATCTCGCCGGTGGTGAATTGCAGACTGACGCTGATGGCCAGCCCATAGCGGCATTAACACTGGATGGCTTGCCGGACAGTTTCAACGGCGCCTGCGCACTGCACGCAGCTGTTGGAGAGCAGGCCTTCTATTCACAACTCAAGGTGGCTGAAGCGGACGGGTTTCAAATTTTCCGGGCATCTACTAAAGCCTGTTTCTCGAGCCTTTCGCCCTGAACACTACAATCAGGACATGACTAAAGCTTCAGTCAGGCAGGCTTATTTGGGATCAAATAAGCTGGAAATATCATTTGATTCAGGGGTGGCGTTAATCGGTGGCCTGACTTTTTTGGGTTTTATTCAGTTTCAATTCAGCGGTGCCGGTATAGACTGATGAAAAGATAGCCAAATGTGGTGAGGTAGTCATGGTCAAGTCAGTGCAACGGCGTATATTTTCTGGCCTGTTGATCGCAGTATTCCCGCTATCGCAGTATTCCCGCTATTAGTCCTTTCCTGTGCATCCCTCCAGAAATTGTGAGAACACGCTGTAGCCTGTCCTTTATAAGTTCAATATCAATACCAGATGAGCAGCAGATAAATATTACAGCCAGAAAAACCAGATAAAACCCCAGGTTAGCAAAAAGCACGGACAACCACACCTCCCGGAAACCAGCGGGTTTGGGGATTTATAAGTGGAATCCTGATCCGCTGGCACGCCGACACTGAATACCACTCTGTGGGTACGTGTAAAATGATTCGCCTGCGGTGACCTCTTTCAATATACTCCGAGGCCGCTGCAGCATTACATAGCGGAGTATGCCGTGCTCGTTATTTGGTTAAGGCCATAAACAACTGCGGCAGTTTCTCAGGCAGTTTTTCCACGTTATCAATCACGCTGTACTGATTCCCGAATATATCCTGCACGTAGTCATCAGCGTCCGGGTCCAGGTTAATGCAGTAGGTATAGATGCCTGCCTGATCGAGTTCTTTAACCGCTTTGGCCGTGTCCTCGATCAATAAACGTGCGTCATCTGCATCAACATCGGAGGGTTCGCCATCAGTCAGGATCAACAGTAATTTTTTATCGCTTTGCTGGTGGCTGAGGTAGTGACCGGCGTGGCGCATGGCCGCACCCATGCGGGTTGAATAGCCCGCTTTGATGGCTGCCAGTCTGGATTTTACTTCATCATCCCATTTTTCATTGAAACCCTTGATGTGCTGGTAGCGAACATGGTGACGGGTATTGGATGAAAATCCGGCAATGGCGAACGGGTCACCCAGTTCATCAATGGCCATGCTGAGCAGGGCGACGGCTTCCTGGCTAAGTTCCAGAATAGTCTGACTGCAGCCTGTGGGGATTTCATCCAGTGATGCAGAAAGGTCCAGCAACAGGGTGACTGCGATATTTCTGCCATCGTGCTTGTGGCTCATATTGATGCGCGGGTCTGGGGTGACCCCGCTTTTAAAGTCAATCAGGGACCGGATGGCGATATCGAGGTCAAGCTCACTACCTTCTTCCTGGTAGCGAACACGGACAAAATTCTGCGGTTTGAGCAACTCCAGAAGTTGCTTGAGTCGCTTTGCCAGCGCGGCGTGTTTTTTCAACAAGCCATCAATTTTTTTGGCAGAACCCGAAGGGTGCAGGTTTTCATACAGGCTGACCCAGTCAGGGCGGTAGTTTTTGTCCCGATAATCCCATTCCGGGTAGTGCCGGGGCGGAAGTTGATGGGTTTCCTCATCAATGCGTTTTTGTTCTTCCCGCTCGAACATATGCTCATCGTCGCTTTCTTCGATGTAAATCCACAGGTGGCGATTATCATCGCGATAGTCGATTTCCGTATCAGTAAAATGCATGTTCGGACTTTGGTCGCTTTGCCTGCGGGTACGCGCAATAAACGAAACAGCGAGTGCTGCCATCTCCTTGAGACTGGATTCACCCTCAGCCATGATGGTGTGAAAGCGTGCAGAAAACTCAATAATGTCCGCGTTCTTATACGGGTGTTCCGGGTTCATACAGGCATAAGAGAGCATGGTCAGGCGCTGGCGTATGCATGATTCAATTTCCTCATCGCAGGCATCCTCAACGGGTTGGGGATGCAAAGCCATGAACAGCTTATGGAGTCCGGGGTAGCGCCTGCCGGCCAGCGTATCTACCCGGCAGTCTTCCAGGCACTCGATGCCGATGCGCTGAAACGGGCTGTAGTTATCAACGATGATTTTCCCGCTCCAGCGCCGGTGGGCGGACATATGTGCCAGCGTTGCCCGGTAGCAATCCAGGCCGGATACCCCGTTGCTGCAGTCGTCCAGCACATCGGGAATGCGCATTCCCATTGAATCAAAGTAAGGCCGTGGCTTGAGTGGTAGTTCAAAGTCGGTGGCCAAACCGGTGGAGTAGGGCACAAGTTGTTGCTTTTCGCCCCATAGAGACTTCAGGTACATATCGAGGCGGCGCTGGTTGTCGGCAAACAGCGTGCCATGCCGCTCGCGCTGTAAAATGGCTTTGGAATCAGCAGACTGTAGTGAGAAGTAATCCTTTTGCCGCTCCGGGTGGTCTGAATAGTAGCGCACCCCATAGTCAACCCAGTTTTTTAGCCCCGCAAGTGAGACCTGGCTGAGTAACCCCGCTGTGTTATCCAGCAGGTCGGTGAGCGCCGGGCTGGGAATGGTGGTATGAAAGCCGTGGATGGAACCCGTGGTGGCCTCCATAAAACCAAAGACAATCTCTATGTAATCATCAAACTGCTGTTGGCTCTGCAGGCGACGGGCCGCAGAGGGCAGGGCCTGCAAAAATGAAAGAATCGCAACGCCGTTGGGTGTGCGGCTGATCTGCCAGACAGATTGTGCAATTTTCTCAGCGGCCTGCTCGCCGACTTTGCGGCAAATTTGTGGCACTTCTTCGAGATACACAAGTACCGGTTCGAAACCACGGCCGATCATGCATACCAGCGAGGCACCTTCCAGGTACGCCTGAATGCCTTCTTCTGACAGGCTTTTAACCGCCTCATCCATGCAGTCGTCAAACACGTCTTCCAGTTGCGGAAAATTGCATTTGAGTGCGCTACGGTATGCCGGGTAACGGCATTCATCGATCGTTTCAGCAGGTGCTTTTTTCATGATATATCAGGTTATGTATGACTTGTAACATAAGGTAATATAATACTTATTCATCGAAAATTGTATCGATAGCATGATCCAGCGTGCTGCGGATATCGGCATCATCAGTAATCGGCCGAACCATCGCCAGGCGGCAGGCATCAGTAGCGGCGAGACCACTGTCAATCAGGCTGGCTGCATAGACCATCAGACGCGTAGAAATACCCTCGTCCAGGCCGTGGCCCTTCAAATTTCGGGCAGCCTGTCCAACGGTCACCAGTTTCTCTGCGATTTCCTTGCTGATGCCTGTTTCAGTGACCAGGATAGATGCTTCCAGATCAGCACTCGCATAATCAAAATCCATACCAACAAAGCGCTGCTTGGTGGATTGCTTGAGATCTTTCATCAGGCTTTGATAGCCCGGGTTGTAGGAAATAACCAACTGGAAATCAGCGTGGGCACCCACCACTTCGCCTTTTTTGTCCAGTGGCAGGGCGCGCCGGTGATCGGTTAACGGGTGAATCACAACCGTTGTGTCCTGGCGGGCTTCAACGATTTCATCCAGGTAACAAATCGCGCCGAGCCTGGCAGCAATGGTTAACGGCCCATCTACCCAGCGGGTGCCATTGGCATCCAGCAGATAACGCCCTGTCAGGTCTGATGCGGTCATGTCTTCATTGCAGGCAACAGTGATTAGCGGTTTTTTTAATTTCCAAGCCATGTATTCAATGAAGCGCGACTTGCCACAGCCTGTCGGTCCCTTGACCATCACTGGCAGCCGTTTACTATACGCAGCTTCATACCACGCAACTTCGTTGCCCTGTGGGGCATAAAACGGCTCCACTGCGACCTTGTACTGCTCTGTATTGCTCATCTGCGAACTCCTGTAGGTTCTGCGATTGCTACAAAAAAGCCCCAGCAAGTCGGGGCTTTTTTGTATAACAAGTTTAGCGCGGATTATTTATGCACGCCCAACTTCTCGCGCCAGCCCGGATAAAGTAAATCTGCGTCACCGGGGAAGGATTCGAATGCACGTGCAAACTCCCGGTGTTCTTTGGCAAACTCAATCGGGTCGGCACCTTCCAGATAGCACTGGTAGGATTGCTTCAGTGAGACAGCGCCAGCTGCCGGACTGTCGATGTGGCCGTATGAGCCTCCGCCAGAAGTATTGATGACATTGCCATGGCCCAGATTTTTGAAGAAACCTGGCAGTCGCAAGGCGTTCATGCCACCGGAAATGATCGGCGTTGTAGGTTTCATGCCATACCATTCCTGGTGAAAGAACGGACCATCAGCGCTATCACGTTCGATCATGTAGGCAATAATGCGGTCGTCCTGACCACCTTCCATTTTGCCGTAACCCATGGTGCCGACATGAATACCGGAGGCGCCCATCAGCCGCGAAAGTTTTGCCAGTACAAAGGCAGTGTAACCGCGTACGGATGAAGGTGAGGTGATCGCACCATGACCGGCGCGGTGATAGTGCAGGTACTGATCCGGATAGTTCCGCCGTGCCGTTGTGACCATGCCCGGGCCGCCCACGTAACCGTCAACCAGGAAGGCCACACGCGGGGAGTCTTCGCCGAATGTTTCGAGCACAAAATCGGCACGGGCGCACATTTCGTGATAGTCATCGGCGGTAATATTGGCCGAGAACAGTTTTGCTTCGCCGGTCTCGTCCTGGGCCCGCTTCATAGCGTCTGCAACCAGTGGAATGACCTTCTTCATCGGACAGAAAACCTGGTTGCCCTGGGGTTCGTCATTCTTGATGAAATCGCCGCCAAGCCAGAACTGGTAAGCAGCCTCAGCAAACGGTTCAGGCCGCAAGCCCAGTTTGGGTTTGATGATGGTACCGGCAATGTAACCGCCGTCATTGTAGTCACGACCCAGTAATGTCCAAAGGTCATTGATGGATTTTGCGGGGCCATCATAAAGCTGCAGCAGCTTGCGGGGCACATAAAAGTCCTGCATTTGCGCACACTGGACGTCACCCATGCCCTGGTTGTTGCCGATTGCCAGCGTCAGGAATGAAACCACCATGGTGCGGCCATCGATGATGTTGCGATCAAACAGCTCAATCGGATAGGCGATTTTCATGATGCCGTTGGCCTCATCGATTTCATACACCAGGGCGTCCACACCCTTGGTGAAATCATCGGTGGTAGACACCTCAACATTGGTACCCGTTGATGACTCAGCTGCGAAGTGGGCCGCTGTTTCCAGGTAGCCACCAAAGCCGGGCATGGGGATCATTGTGTAGGCAACCAACATATGATTGTCACCTGCGATCAGGTCTTCTTCTTGCAGACTTAAGTCTGCATAACGGCCGGATTGGTCCATAATACTTTCCTCGCTTAAATAAAAATTCTTCCAGGCGGTACTTCGACCGCATTCAAATCAGTGGGCAACTTGCTGTTGCCCCTGTCCTAAATCACGAATCAGACCAGCTAAGCCGGCGATGTCGTGTAAAACGAAATCTGCCCCCAGTTCCTCGACGGGTGCTGACCTGTAACCCCACGGAACGACGCCAATGACGACACCCGCGCTACGGGCAGCTTGCACGTCATGGACGGAGTCTCCAATCATCAGGCCCGATGCCGGCTCCGTCGCCAGGCCCCCAAGGCAGGTCAGTACCGGCTGTGGGTCAGGTTTCCGTGTGCTGGTGGTGTCCCCACCAACCACACTGCTGAAAAAACCGGATAAGCCAAGCCCTTCAAGTATCTGCCGGGTGAAGGCTTCAGGTTTGTTGGTGCAAACACCCATGGGTATGTTCATGGCCTGGATTTCCTGCAGTGCTTCGACAATCCCTGGATAGGGCCGGGTTTGATCGGTCGCGCAAGCCCGGTATTCTTCCGAGAATATCGCTACAAGCTCGTCCAGATCAGCCGGGCCCGGTCGAATACCGACGGCATTAAAGCCCCGTTCAACCAGTTTTGGCACACCATTGCCGATCATTGTCCGCACCGTGGTGATGGAGTGGGTAAAAAAACCGCGCTTATCCAGAACCGAATTCAGTGCCGAAGCAAGATCCGGTGCTGAATCAACGAGGGTTCCATCAAGATCCCAAACAATGGCGGTTGGTTGAAATTCAAACATCGTCAGCGGCCTTCAGCGCGTGCGGCGCTTGCGTTCCATCAAGCGCAGAATCAGCGGTGTCAGGATTAACTGCATGGCAATATCCAGTTTGCCGCCAGGAATAACGATGGTATTGGCGCGCGACATGAAACTGTCATGGATCATTGAGACCAGGTAAGGAAAATCGATACCCCGCGGGTTCTTAAAGCGAATGACAACCATGGATTCGTCCGCGCTGGGTATGTAGCGGGCGATAAAGGCATTTGAGGTATCCACTGTCGGGATACGCTGGAAGTTGATGTCAGTCTCAGAAAACTGCGGACAGATATAGCTGATGTAGTCCGGCATCCGGCGCAGGATGGTGTCGCGGATGGCTTCGGTGGAGTAGCCACGATCGCCCCGGTCGCGATGGATCTTCTGGATCCACTCGAGGTTGATGACCGGTACAACGCCGACGCTGAGGTCGCAGTGCTGGGCGAGATTCACTTCCTCCGGCACCACGGCACCGTGCAGTCCTTCGTAGAACAACAGTTCGGTCTCCTCGGGGATT
>JAJRUM010000053.1 GCA_024277815.1 Gammaproteobacteria bacterium | reverse complement strand
GCCCGCTGCACTGAACTTTCTCCACATCCAGGGGGTGGCAGCGTAATGTTTTTCACCGTGAATCTGTTCGCTTTTCTCCAGTGTTTTCCATTCTGCCTGCAGGCTCTTGACCCGATCAAGAAGGGCATCCGGGTGCAGATCAGCTGCCGGCAATACTTCCATTTCGGCAATCAGGCGCTTACGAATTTTATTGTTGGACCAGTGGTGCCACTCACGCAACTCCCGCAATCGGCCCTGCATGCCAGCCATTTTCTTATTCAGCTGCTGCCAGCCCCTGTGTTTACCATGCCCTTTAGCCAATTGTTGTACCAGCGCACGGGTTTCAAACGCCTTGTGCAGTGCCCCCTGTTCAAGCTCCTCACCGAGCCGGGTTAACAATTCCTCTGCCTTTGTCAGTTGTTGTTCTACCTGTTTACGTTGCTCGTCAAGCTCAGTAGCGAGTTGCTTGATAGCCAGTTGTTCAGCCACCGGTATGGCCTCTGCTGCCGGTGGCGGAGAGGCCTTCTTAACCGGGGCAGCCTGCGCCGGCTCCACGGGTGGCTTGACTACTACGGGCACCGGGGGAGGGCGCGCCGGCACGGGCGTGGCAAGGCGCTCACATATGCGCTGGTATCGAACAAGCATTTCCGCTTTTGCCATTCCTGCGACACGTTTCCAGTCTTTGTGCAGGCTTTCAATGGCTGCGGTGTCCCTTTTGCCTGACTCAACCGCGAGGTGCTCAAGTGCGGTGCAAATAGCCAATGCTTCCGCACCGACAGCTTGAGGGTCAGCCTTATCCAGTAACTCCTGGTGCAGCCGGGCCTGCAGCTGCGTGTAGAGCGCTTTGTCGCGCTTTCTGAGGCCTTCAATGACCCGTTTCAGGGTTTTGTGCTGGGTAATCCGCTCAGCGGCATAGCGGCGATTCTGTGGATCATCGTCTTCAATGCAACAATCGCCCAGCAAACCTTGCCGCTCTACTCTGGCGAGTGCGGCACGGCGCAATTCTGCCTCTGGAGCATGGCTTGCAAGCTGCTCGATTAACTGGCGATCGACCGTTGCTTCCAGCGCCTGCATTCTCAGCTCGAGAGCAGGCCTGGACGCATCAGCCGAGGTGGATAACTGACGAATGCGGTCTTCCAGCAGGGTTTTTACTTCGACATCTGTTTCACCGGCAACCAGCTTTAAAATATTGCCAAGCTGATGTAAACGTTTGATGGCTGCGCAACGTACGCGGCTGTCGGTATCAGTCGCAGCAATCTCAACCAGGTTGCTGATGAGTTCCGGGTCACCGTCAGTGCTGACGATTGCCAAACGGATGTCGGCATCTTTGTGTTGCCATTTTGGCTTGAAAAGGCGCTGCTTCCAGTTCATTGCAAATCAGGCCACCAACGCCTGGGCCAGAAAATGCTGTTCCAGTAAGTGGAACTGTTCCTGTGGGGATTGCACACGCATGAGATCGTATATTACCTGTTCCGTACCGGGGCGACCCTTAAGATACCAGCCAATGTGCTTGCGTGCGACCCGCACACCGGTGCGTGCGCCATAAAACTGATGTAAACAGACCAGGTGTTCGTACATGACAGCATGAATTTCCTCTGCCGTGGGTGGCGCGAGTTCTTTTCCAGTGCGCAGGAAATGGTTTATTTCCCGAAACAACCACGGGTTGCCCTGTGCTCCGCGGCCAATCATCAAACCTTCTGCAGCGGTGTATTCAAGCACTTCAAGCGCCTGCTGCGGAGTGGTTACATCGCCGTTGGCAAATACCGGCATGGAAACCACAGAACAAATTTCGCGGATGGTGTCGTACTCTGCAACACCGCGGAACCGTTGTGCCCGGGTGCGGCCGTGGACAGCCAGGGCGGCGATGCCGCACTGCTCAGCAAGCCTGGCCACTTCGACACCATTGCGGTTCTCACTGTGCGGGCCGGTGCGTATCTTGAGTGTTACCGGAACCTCAACAGCCGCCACCACCGCCTCGAGTATTTGCCTGACCAACGCAAGATTTGACAGCAGGGCAGACCCCGCCAGTTTCTTGCACACTTTCTTGACCGGGCAACCCATATTGATATCGATGATCTGCGCGCCAACCCCGACGTTATAGCGGGCCGCTTCAGCCAGCCACGCCGGATCACTGCCGGCTAGTTGCACGGCAACCGGCGTTGCCTCGCCTGCAAAATCACTGCGCCACATGGATTTTTTCGTGTCCCGCAGTGCGGGGTCTGCTGCCACCATCTCGGTGACCACGTAACCCGCACCCAGCTTGCGGCACAACTGCCTGAAAGGCCGGTCCGTCACGCCCGCCATCGGTGCCAGCGCAACAGGGTTTGGCAGGCTGTATGGACCGATTTGCACTTAACTAAGCGCTTCGAATATCCGGAATCCCGCCACCCAGGTACCGATGGCAGAGCCAAGGTTTGAAAAGAAGAATACCAGCAGAATGCGTGTTGCCGGGTTCTTGAACCAGCCCTTCAATGTCGTGACATCATCGCGTAGCCTCTCGAGATCCGAGACCCTGGGTTTACGTAATACGGACTCTACCAGCCCGGTAACCATGCCGGCGGCTACGGCAGGATTCAATGAGGTCAGCGGTGCCGCTATCATGGCACTGAGAATGGTCAGGGGATGCGCTCGCGCAACCAATGCGCCCAATGCAGCCAGACCACCATTGATGACAACCCACAGGGTCACCAACTGCCAACCCAGCTCAGGACTGCGCGAGAAACCAAGCCAGAAACCGGTAAAAACAGCGGCTGCGATCAACCATGGAATCAGTTTGAGCCAGTGGGTAGGTGGCGGTACCCGTGATAATTCGTCCACTTCAGCCTGGGGATCCTGCTGGCCTGAATCCAGATGCTTTGTCAGGCCTTCGAGGTGCCCGGCGCCCACTACAACCAGTATTCTCTGACCTGCATTCGCACTGTTTTCCTGGCGCAGGCGGGCTGCCATGAAGCGGTCACGCTCACCGATCAGTGCTTCGTACAGCTCCGGTGACTGCTCTGCAAATTCGGTAAAGGTCGATTCCAGTATGTCACCCTGCTTGAGTTTCTCGATCTGCTCTTCGTCAATTTCTTCTGAACTGACAGTGCTCATGACCAGACCAGCCGACAACATCATGCGTTTGTACCAGGGCACCGCACGATAACTGCGCTTCAATGTAGTCGCCAGATCGCGGTCTATCAACTGCAGGGGAAGTTCATGGGCTGCGGCCGCATCGGCCGCAGCTTTAAGCTCGGCACCCGGTTCGATCCCGAACTGTTCAGCGATACGCCGCTGATAGGCACCCAGGGCCAGATTGGCCATCACCAGACCTGCCTTCTTCTCGCGAATAATGCGATACAGGTCCATATCCTTCCACTGTTGCTGCCGGGTCAGGGCCTGGTGGCGGGCAGGACACAGCTCCACTGCGATGGCATCAAAGTCACCGCTGGTCGCCATACTCGTTACCGCCTCGACACTCGCACGGGAAACATGCGCAGTTCCCAGCAGCACGTAGTGCACACCATCGCGGCTTATTTCCCTAACAGGTTGTTCAGCAACAGTTTCGTCCCGGGCTTGAACAGCACCGATTTTGGAAGTTTCAGAGGTATTGGGATCAGACATTCAGCATCGCGAGCCCCACTGGGACCCCTTTGGGTTCAGAAGGGCGCTAGGATAGCGCAGAAGCGTTGCTGGTGCCTATTTTTCTGCGCCTTTTTCAATAATTGCGCCCTGCTTCAATACGCTGAATAACACCAGGTCATATTCGAAGTAGACACTATAGTTAGCATAATCCCAACGGGTGATCGGAGGGTCTCCAACCGCTTCATGCCGCGCCGTAGGTGAGCCGTACTCAGTAATTACATCTGCTTCACTTTGCCCGTTTGCCGGCAGTTGCATACGCTCTGACTGACGCACTTCATCGATCAGCAATACGTCCGCACTAACGGTCTGGATGGTTAAAGCCAGCATCAATACCAGAACAGTCCTTACCATTGCTCTTCTCCTCTCATGTCTTGATTGAGGTAAGCCAGAATAACATGCGATCAGGCGTTTTGTGCCAATAATCTTAAGTAGGATTCATAACGCCACAACATTATGCTGCCGGCATCAACCGCTTGTTTAATAGCACAATCCGGCTCAGACGCATGCATACAGTTGTTAAACCGGCAGCGCCCAAGGTACGGTCGAAACTCCCGGAACCCCGTTGCTATCTCATGATTCTCAAGTTTCCAGATACCGTATTCCCATACCCCTGGAGAATCGATCAAAAATCCACCGTCGCTAAATTGATACAACTTCGTTGAAGTCGTGGTATGTGTGCCCTTGCCAGTGGCGTGGGACAAGGCACCTGTCTGCAGGTCCAGGTCGGGTAAAAGCTGGTTAATGAGCGACGATTTACCAACCCCGGACTGGCCCACCAGGATACTGGTGCGGCCTGTCAGTATGGGTTGCAAGCCGGTAATACCGGGGCTGGCCTTGCACGATGTCCGCACCACGGTATAACCCAACGATTCGTAGTCCGGCATATGCTGCAGAACGGTCGCACCCGCTGCAGACTCGTCGTCAGCTATTTCAAGGTCGGTTTTATTCAGCACGATCACCGGCTCAATCCCAAGGCTGTGTACGGCCAGCAGATACCGTTCCAGCAGGTCACGTGACGGTAATGGAGCGGCCGCGATCACAATCGCAACCTGGTGCAGGTTGGCGGCAATAATATGCTGGCGTTGACGCTCATCAGCCCTGACAAAATAGTTATCGCGTGGCAATATCGATTCGACGACCAGTGAGTCATTATCCGCATCAGCAACCAAAACCCGGTCACCACAGAAGGGGCGTCCTACCCCACGCCTGAATTTACAGCGCTGGCGCTCGCCACCCGGCAATAACACGACACCCTGGCTGCCGTAGGAGACGAGCACAAGTGCTTGTGTTGTGGTTGTCGCTGCCCGTCGCATGCGCACTATTGTACCTGTTGATTGTGTTTTAGGCATGGCACAAAAGCACAATGGCCGGTATAGTTCACAAAACTTTCAGAAGGCAACTTTATGGCTGCAGACAAGCGTAACCGACTGATCTGGATTGACCTGGAAATGACAGGCCTGGATACCGATGAGGATACTATTCTCGAAATTGCCACCATCGTGACAGATTCCGAGTTGAATGTACTGGCTCAGGGTCCGGTTTGCGCTATTCGCCAGGATGACAAGCTTCTGAAAGCCATGGATGACTGGAATCGCAGCCACCATACCGATTCAGGCTTGTGGCAACGGGTAACCAACAGCCAGCGAAATATGCGTGAAGCAGAATTGGCAACCATACAATTTCTGGACGAGTGGGTAGAAAAAGGCTATTCGCCCATGTGCGGCAACAGCATCTGCCAGGACCGCAGGTTTTTACACCGCCTGATGCCGGAGTTGCTGAACTGGTTTCACTATCGGAACCTGAATGTCAGCACACTTAAAGTGCTGGCCGGGCACTGGATGCCGGCTGACAAGGCCATTTACCCGAAAAGCAATCGCCATGAAGCGCTTTCTGACATCCGGGAATCCATCGAAGAATTACGTTATTACCGGCAATTCATGGGTGAATTCAGCGGCCTCGACAGGCAGGACTCCACCTGACCCACAGACTCGACCGGCGGGACTCTATAATCCTGCCAGCGTAGATACCCTTTATTTGAGCAACGAGCCCAGCAGTCCTCGAAAAAACTTCTTGCCCAGGCTGCTACCCGCAGCCGTCCCCAGGCTGCGTGCCATGCTTTTGATAAAAGCCTCTGTAGAGCTTTGCCGGCTACTGCGGCGTGGTTTTGCCGTAGCCGAGCGCTTCTCCAGTTCCGTTTTTTGTTTGCTCTCAAGGGCGGCTTTCGTGCGCTCAAGCAACACTTCATGCGCCGAACGCGGGTCATAAGACTTGCCATAGCGCTTCATATTCGGGTCTGAATCCATGTTGGCTTTACGCTCAGCCACTGTGGCCTGACCCATGCGCGAGTGTGGAGGACGCACCAGTACCCGTTCGACCGGGGCAGGGATACCTTTCTCCTGGAGTGTCGACACCAGTGCTTCACCAACACCCAGTTCAGTGATCGCAGTGACGGTGTCCAGCGCGGGGTTGGCGCGGAAAGATTGTGCTGCGACCCTGACAACTTTCTGCTCTTTTGGCGTATAAGCACGTAGCGCATGTTGCACACGATTACCCAATTGACCCAACACGCTATCCGGAATGTCTCCCGGGCTCTGGGTGATAAAGTAGATACCCACACCCTTGGAGCGGATAAGCCTCACCACCTGTTCAATTTTATCCAGTAAGGCCTTTGGAGCGTCCTTGAATAACAGGTGTGCTTCGTCAAAGAAAAACACCAGCACCGGCTGTTCCGGATCACCAAGTTCCGGCAGGTTCTCGAATAACTCTGACAAAATCCACAACAGGAATGTGGAATAGACTCTCTGGCTGCGAACAAGAACGTCTGCTGCCAGCACATTGATCACGCCGCGCCCATCACGGCTGACCTGCATCAGGTCCTCAAGTTGTAGCGCGGGCTCACCAAAGAACTGGTCGCCACCTTCACGTTCCAGCATCAGTAAACGGCGCAAAATTGCATTTACGGACGCTTTTGAGACACTGAAGCCCACACCCAGATCTTTGCCGTTGTTGCCCAGGTATTCAAGCGTGGTGCGCAAATCCGCAAGGTCTACCAGCAACATGCCCTCATCGTCAGCAAATTCAAATACCAGTGTGATGATGCTTTCCTGGGCCTCGTTCAGGTCCAGTAAACGGGAAATCAGCTGTGGCCCCATCTCAGATATGGTGGAGCGCACCGGGGTGCCTTTTTTTCTGAACACATCCCAGAAAGCCACCGGGTAGCCACGCTGGCGATAATTTTCAATGCCGATTTTAGCGACGCGCTCAGCAATCTTTTTATGCGGTTTGCCCGCCTGACTGATCCCGGAGATATCCCCCTTTATGTCGGCCAGGAATACCGGGATGCCAAGGTCGGAAAATCCTTCTGCCAGGCATTGTAAAGTCACGGTTTTACCTGTGCCGGTAGCACCGGCTACCAGGCCGTGGCGATTGGCGTAACGGGGGTTGAGGAATACCTGGCCGCTGTCACTACCGCCAATAAGAATACCGTCTTTCATGCTTGTTACACCCAGGGTCAGTTACTGAATTATGTCGTACAGGGGCAAGGGTAGAATGATCAGGAGGTGCTTACCAGTTTTTTTGAGGTTGTCGATCCCGGTCGGGCGCTGCCCGACTAGTGGTTCGGTCCCCTGGGGGTGTCGTGCAAAAGAAAAGCCCGCCGGGTGGCGGGCTTTTCTTTTGTATGGCGTCCCCTAGGGGATTCGAACCCCTGTTGCCGCCGTGAAAG
>JAJRUM010000052.1 GCA_024277815.1 Gammaproteobacteria bacterium | reverse complement strand
CTGGCGGCCTATGGCTTGTTTTACCGGCCAAATGATATTGCCCTGTTGGGTGGGTTCATCCATGGCGACCATGCGTATCCCACGCTGTTCAGATACCAGGAATGGTCTGCCGCGATGTTCACCGATACCAGCCACCTGAAGCCTTGGGACTATTCAGACCGCGATGCCTACAGCTTCGGTTTCTGGGGCTTCAATGTCGGTCCTGACTTGCCTTGTGACAAGGCGGCCTGGGTTCCATTCATGTCCGGGTTTGGAGGCATCATACTGGCACTGTTGCCCAACGGGGTCAGTTACTACTACTTCACCGATGGTGGACACGGGAAATGGAAGAACGCAGCCATTGAGATCAACAAAATCTCAAACTACTGCAAAGACCCGTAAGCGGCATCCTGGCCTGTTGCAAAAATTGCCCATGGAGTAAACTGCTTACATGGCCGGAAAACATGATCCGCAACAGAAAAACCCAATCCGCGTAGGTATCGCTGATAAAAGTCCGTTAATGCAAACCGCGTTGCGCACCTTGTTGAGTGAAGACCGGCGTTTTAAGGTGGCCGGCGCCAGCAGCACTGCCGAAGAGTTTTTAGACAGAACCAGCAATGGTGGCATGGATGTGGCCATTGTCGGCTGGGTCATAGCGCCTGGAGATGCACGTTTCATACTCGATCACCTGCGCACCCGGCCGAATGCGCCCAGGATCGTAGTTTATACCGGCATTGAGAGTGAAACCGTGCCCGCCCATGTCATGGCACATGGCGGAGCAGCTTTCGTGTCCAAAAACGAACAACCTGAGTACTTGCTCGATACCGTTGCCGAGGTGGCCCGTGGCCGCATGGTATTTCCCTATCTGGATGTCAGCCGTATCAATGCCAGCCCTCTGTCGACGTTGACCAAGCGGGAACTGGAAATACTTTCCTCTCTGGCCGCCGGGCGGACCAACAAGGAAATTGCGGCTGAAAAAGGTGTTTCTACCAATACCGTCAAATATCACGTCAGAAACCTGTTTGAAAAGCTTGGCGTCAATAACCGTGGTCAGGCCATAGCGCTGTACCTGAAAGCCTGAACCCTGTCTTTTGGGTGGGGTTTGTCCTACCCGAATAAGTTCTCCCCCACCCCCCATTTGCATATTCCGCTCCATTCCGGCCTTGCCTATACTTAACACAAGCACTCCGGCAAGCGCAGCAAGGAACTATCACATGAGCGAATTTCCCACCCTGAAGCAACAACTGGCTGAATGGGCAGAAGCGTCACAAGATCGCCAGGCTATTGCTCAAACCATTGAGGCCATCACCGAGGCCTGCATTGAAATTTCAGCCCTGGTCGCCCGCGGCCCACTGGCCGGCGAACTCGGAGCGGAAGAAGGCGACAATGCCGACGGTGACACACAAAAAGCCCTCGACCTGATTGCCAACGACCTGATCATCGAGGCGATCCAGGATGCCCCGGTAGCCTGCCTGGTATCCGAGGAACTGGAAGAACCCTTCCCGTTGCACAAAGATGCAGGCCTGTATGTGGCAACCGACCCGCTGGATGGTTCCTCTAACATCGACACCAATGTCTCGGTCGGCACCATCTTTTCTATCCTGCCGGCCTTGCACAATAACGGGGACAGCTGCGAACTGATGCAACCCGGCACTGCTCAACTGGCGGCAGGTTATGTAATATACGGGCCACAAACTGCCCTGGTACTCACAGTCGGAGATGGCACCATGGTATTTACCCTGGATCCCCTCAGCCGGGAGTTCCGCCTGACAACCGCTTCTGTAGCGATCTTTACCGACACTACCGAGTTCGCGATTAACAGCTCAAACTCCCGCCAGTGGGACGGCCACATCAAGGCCTACGTCGACGACTGTCTGAAAGGTGAGGAAGGTCCCCACGGCGCCAACTACAATATGCGCTGGATCGCCTCGCTGGTCGCAGAGTGCCATCGCATCGTTTCCCGGGGCGGTATCTTTCTGTATCCCGGTGATATACGCCAGGGCTATGGCACAGGCCGCCTGCGGTTGGTGTATGAATGCAACCCCATCGCATTCCTGGTCGAACAGGCAGGTGGCGCAGCCACCACCGGCACCCAACGCATACTGGAAATTCAACCACAGAATATTCACGAACGCGTGCCGATGATTTTTGGTTCATTGCACGAAGTAGAACTGGTCGGACAATACTACGCCGATCTGAATCCCTATCATGAACGGCCTCAACTGTTCGGCAACCGCAGCTTATTGCGCAACTGAGGCGAGGAAAAGAAAATGTCCGTAAAACACCCTATAATTTCCGTGACCGGCTCTTCCGGTGCCGGTACGACCTCGGTAAAACACACCTTCGATCGCATATTCGAACGTGAAGGTATCATGGCTACTTCGATTGAAGGCGATGCCTTTCACCGCTACGACCGTGCAGACATGAAAGCCGTGATGGCCGAGGAAGCTGAAAAAGGTAATCACCATTTCAGTCACTTCGGTCCGGAAGCCAATCGACTGGAGGACCTTGAAAGTGTCTTCAAGCAATTCGGTGAAAATGGCACAGGACGTATTCGTAACTACGTGCATGACGAGATCGAGGCCGAAAAACGTGGCACTCCACCCGGCACATTTACCGACTGGCGTGAAATCCCCGAGGAGACCGAACTGTTGTTCTACGAAGGACTGCACGGTGCCGTGGTGACGGAGGAAGTGAATCTCGCCCAGCACTGCGACCTCAGCGTCGGCGTTGTACCGGTCATTAACCTCGAGTGGATCCAGAAGATCCATCGCGACCGCGGCGATCGTGGCTACTCCACCGAAGCCATCTGCGACACCATCCTGCGCCGGATGCCGGACTACATCAGTTATATCTGTCCGCAGTTTTCTGAGACCGATATCAATTTCCAGCGCATCCCTACCGTCGATACGTCGAATGCCTTTATCGCCCGCTACATACCCTCTGCGGACGAATCAATGGTCGTTATTCGCTTTAAAAACCCGCGCGGAATCGATTTTCCTTACCTGGTCTCAATGATCCATGACAGTTTTATGTCACGTGCCAATACGATTGTTATTCCTGGTGGCAAACTGGATATAGCCATGCAGTTAATCCTGACGCCGCTGATTCTGCGCTTGATGGAGCGCAAGCGCCGGACACGTTGAGTGCCGTTGACAATGTTTGAATTTCAGCCAACCGCCATTGTTTGGGATCTTGATGGAACCCTTGTGGATTCCGCACCGGACCTTGCTTCAGCTTTGAACGCGGTGCTTGATAAGCGTGGTTTTTTCAACCACTCCATCACCACGGTGCGGACGATGATCGGCAATGGTGTGCCAAAACTGGTTGAGAGAGGCTTCAACGCAGTTGGCATACGCCCGGATGCCGGGCAACTCGATGAACTGGTCGAAATGTTCACCACAGAATATGTCGCCTGTGCGACAGACCAAACCCGGCCTTATCCGATGGTTGTTGAGGTGTTGGATCAGATCCGCGAGATGAATATCCCCATGGGGGTGTGCACCAATAAACCGGAAGCTTTGTCACGCCAGATTCTGGATGGCCTGGGGCTATCCAGCTATTTCGACAGCGTGATTGGTGGTGATAGCACCCCCAGTCGCAAACCCGACCCTTTACCACTGCTGACCTGCCTGAAAGAGCTCGTTGCAACACCGGAACTCAGCCTGATGATAGGTGACTCCACGGTCGACGTGAATGCCGCACGTGCTGCCGGTGTTGGTGTCTGCGTGGTGCCATGGGGCTATCGGGCAGTACCGGTGGAAGAACTGGGTGCAGATTTAGTTTTACACGACCTTGCCGGCTTACCCGGCCTGCTTCGTGATGCTGGGCAGAAGCTACAACAGACTGCCCACTGACTTACAGGCGGTCTGAGTATCGCCTGGCAACCAATTTATACAAGCGAGGAAAAAATTATGGACCAATCCGGCCGTTATGCAGACTTAAGTCTGAAAGAAGAAGACCTGATCGCAGGTGACAATCATATGTTAGTTGCCTACACAATGATCCCCATGCCGGGCTTTGGTGGCTACCTGGAAACAGCGGCCCACTTCGCAGCTGAGTCATCAACAGGTACCAATGTTGAGGTGTCCACCACCGATGATTT
>JAJRUM010000051.1 GCA_024277815.1 Gammaproteobacteria bacterium | reverse complement strand
TTTGTGGGGTTGATACTTAGCGATCTACTGTTGAGATAATGTATGGAAATTTCAGGTCAGGCCGTCTTGTTACGCGTATTTATTGGTGAAAGCGATAAGCTTGGGCATCTGCCCCTTTACGAGGCGATCGTAAAACGAGCGCGGGAAGGTGGGCTGGCAGGCGCCACTGTGCTGAAAGGCGTGCTTGGCTACGGTGCGACAGCGCGTATACGCACGCACAAGATACTGGATCTGTCTTCTGATCTTTCCCTGGTTATCGAAATTGTGGATGAAGAGCAGAAGATAACGGCATTTCAGAAAGAACTATCCAGCTTATTTGAACAGGCTGGATGTGGTGGTTTGGTGACATTGGAAAACATCCGCGTCATTCACTATTTGCCGGAAAGGAATAACTGAAACTCCAGCCCTGGCACGACCAGTTATTCTATTGCCTGCTGGTTGGCTTTCAATATTTCGTCAACGTCACGGGCTTTTATTTCCGGTAACTTCTGTTCCAACGTATCGCGTCGACGAATCTCGCTATCTACGTACTTTATCCACTGTCCAGCTGCACGTTTGCTGCGTTTGTCTTTACTGGCAGCCTGAAACACTTTTCTGGCCTGCTCCAGCTTCTTTTGATTGAACAGGGCCATTCCATACATGATATTGGCCGTGTCTTCGCGCTTAAGGTCACCCATGGCCAGGCCCTTTTTCGCAGATTCTGCGGCTTCCGCCCATTGCTCAAGATTGATATATGATTGTGCCAGGCGGATGTAGAGTTCACCATCTTTGCCAGCCGCAGCCGCCTGCTTCAAAGGTGGAATGGCTTTCTTATCTTCCCTGGCCTGGTACCAGGACTGGGATAACAGGCGCAGATTGCGAACATCAGAATCGATGTTGCCGGCAGCCATTTCTTTCTCGAGAACTTTTGCTGCTTTATAAGGAATCCCGTGCAAAAGGTATAAGTTCGCGAGATTCACAGCGTGGGATTTACCCTCGATATAGCCCTTCTCATACAGTGATTCTGTCAGGGCCAACTGTTTTTTGGTATCCCCCAGTTCACTATATACGCCTGCAAGCGTCAGGATATAGGAGTCTTTGGGGTAAGCCTGGATCAACTCTTCAAGCACAATCAGCATATTGGGGAAATCTTTCAGTTCCCAGTAACACACTCGCAGCAACAGCAACCAGTTTTCCCGCGGCACCCTGCCCTGATCACGGTACATTGCGATCGCAGTCTTAATTGGCGGAATTGCCTCCTCGTAGTGCTCCATTTGGAAATGTGCCTGCCCCAGAAGCATGTAGACATCGGCTGCTGGTTCATCAATGACATTCATCAGGCGCTTAATTGTTTCCAGTGCGACCTGGTAGTTTTCAACTGAAAAGTGCAGCTGTGCAAGCGTTTTGAGCGTGCTTTGTTGTAATGCCTCCGGCAGTTCAGGTTGATTCAATACTTGCTCATAGGAGAGTATTGCATCGCTGTAACGTTCCTGCAGGTAGAAATCGTAGCCGGAAAGGTTCCAAATCTGGGCCGACTCATATGGAGACAGTTTCCTTTTACCGTGCTGGATTTCTTTGATTTTCAGTTGCGCTTCTGCATGCTGGTCAGCTTCGACCAACTCCTGAATTTCCATCAGTGCTTCGTAAACCGGCTGGCTCATGGCTACCGTTTGCTTGGTTTTGCGCGTCTTCTTTTCTTTATCCTTTGCGGCACTAACAGGTGATGCAATCATCACGGTAAGGACAACTGCAAATCCGGCGAGCAACCAGCGCTTGCATACAGAAGTAGATGAAGTTTTATGCACCATCAGGTTCTTATTCAGTAATTTCATAAGTGAACTTGTTCTGTACGCCAGGAACCTCTACGGCTTCGCCATCAATAATCCTGGGCTTGTATTTAAATTTCAGTGCGGCATTAACCGATGCCCGGTGGAACAGGCTGGACGTACATTGTGATTCAATAACGACCGGATCCTTGGTGGTACCCAGGCTTGTCACGGTGTACTGAACAACACAAAACCCTTCAACACCACGGGTCAAGGCCCGATTGGGATAGATGGGAGCCACCTTTACGATTGGCAGGTAATCACCTTCACCAACACCGAGGCTGAATCCGCCAGTCATTTCAATATCGGTTTTAACCGGTACTGCAGAGATGGCAATTTTCTCAGCATTGGGATTCAGATCGTCCAGTTGCGGTGTGGGCGGCTGTGGTGGTGCTTGTTCGGGGGGGGGCGGCTTCTTGGGCTTCAGTTGGCGACGCTGAATAGACTCGTCCCGTTTTACACGTACGAAATCCAGCAGGTGGCCAGCCGAATCTTCATTCAGGCTGCGGTCAGCGGTTGCGATCAGGTATTGCATCAGCCAGAACAGGCTCAGAGTGACAGCCAGCGCCACAATGATGCCGACCACCATCCTGGCCAGACCACCTGACTGGTTTTGTGCCAAACTTTGATTAATGGTTGCGGACATGGCGGCCCTTAAGGTTCATTCGCTGCAATGGAGACGTTATAAACACCGGCTTGCCGGGCCGCATCCATCACCTGGATCAGCGTATCGGTCTTGGATTCTTTGTCCGCCTGGATCACCACGGAACCCTGTGGGTTCTCAGCGTGCAGGCGTTCAATATTGGGACGCACTGAACGGATGTCTATCTGCCGTCTGTCGATCCAAATATCGTTATTCGGTCCGATTGCAATCAGGATGTTGGCGTTTTCTTTCTTGACTGCGGTGGCTGCATCGGGCCGGTTAACATCAATGCCTGCCTCTTTTACAAAGGTCGCTGTGACGATAAAGAAGATAAGCATGATGAAAACCACGTCCAGCATGGGCGTGATATCAATCGCCGACTCTTCTTCGGGCTCAGGCTGATAAAATTGTTTCATTCAAATTCTCCAGTGACACTCATGTCACTCGTGTTCTACGACAAGATGGTCTGCGAGAAGTGCGCGTTCCCGGCCGACCTTGCGTTGCAAAAAGGTGCCCATTGCCACACCGGAAAGTGCTGCAACCATGCCGGCCATTGTCGGAATGGTTGCTTTTGATACACCGGCAGCCATGGAACGGGGGCTGCTGGAACCGGATATGGCCATGACTTCGAATACTTCGATCATGCCGGTAACGGTACCGAGCAATCCCAGTAACGGGCAGAGGGCCACGCAGGTCTGAATCATGGGTATGTTGCGCTCAACCTGAGCGGAAACCTGGGATACCAAGCGAATCCGAATCTGGTGAGCATTCCATGATTTATGATCGCTACGGCCTTCCCACAGTTTCTGAACTGCCGCGACCAGGCGTTTATGTCCAAAGCGTATATAAACCAGCCTTTCAATGATCAATACCCACATGAACATGGTCAGCATGCCAATGACGTACAGCACACCACCACCAAGTTCCAGGAAATCCCGAACTGTTTCCAGCGCCGGCAGATAGTAATAAATCAAGTCCATGCGACTACTGCCTTATGCGCCTGAATGTTTTCCTTCAGCACGCTCTGCAAGCATGCCGGCGGCCTCTTCCTGCAATATCTGGGTCAGACGTTTGGCCCGGCTGGAAACCAGCGTGTGCAGGAACACCATGGGAATAGCAACCGTCAGACCGAGCACCGTAGTGACCAGCGCGGTTGAAATACCGCCGGCCATCAGTTTCGGATCACCAGCACCATATAGGGTGATAGCCTGGAAGGTCACAATCATACCTGTCACCGTACCCAGAAGTCCGAGCAACGGAGCCACGACAGCGATAATTTTTAACAGTGGCAGCATGGCGTTCAACTTGGGTGTTTCCCTGAGTATGGCTTCGCCAAGTTTCAGTTCCATGGTTTCAAGATCTTCAGAGCCACCATCTTTATTGGCGCTCAGAACACGACCCAGCGGATTATCGGTGGTGGGTTGATTAAGGTTCTTAATCTGTTTGCTTACCTTGGCGCTGATTGCGGATAGTGACAGCAGGCGCCACAGAGCCATAAGCAAGCCGACCAGGCCGAGAGAAATAATTACGTAGCCTACGGTTTTACCCTGCGCGATGCGCTCTGTAAGGCTCGGAGACTGCACCAGCAGGCTGAGCAACTGTCCACGGGTTGGATCCAGTCCAATCGGGTACTGGCCGGTAGATGCGTTGGTCAGGTCACCAATGCGGCTTGTGTAGCGACTCTGGGGCTGGCGTTGAAGTTCAACCAGTCGTCCGGTTTCAGGTACGAATTCCAGGTATTTGCCATCAGACACTACATTGAATGCACCGATACGGGTTACGTCCTGTATGGCTTCTTCACCGTTGGCGTTGACAACCGTGGTGCTGAAGGTGACAACTTTACCGGTCGCCGTCATTTCACGTTGCAGTTCAAACCACAAACGCTCAATTTCTTCCATTGAAGCAAGCCGATTTGACTGCCCCATCTTCTTGGCAAACTCAAGCAGGAAATCTGTACGCTCCGGGTACTGTACTTGTGTGACCGAAGTTTCGAATTGTCCACGTGCATCACCAGACGCCTGTTGCAGCACACCGAACAACTCTTTCAGGCCACCCAGTCGTTCCTGGAAGGCCCGTTCCAGATCAATGATCTTGGAGTCGTTAACTTCGAACTGCTTTTCCATTCTGGCTGACTTGGCTTCTTGCCGTTTTTGCTCGGCCTTTTCAGCGTTCAGCGCTTTGATCTGGGTTGCGCGGTTGGCACGAAACTTGTCAAGCCGGGCTTTGTTTTCAGCGGCATCTGCTACCCGGCCGGATTTGACCTGCTGCAACAGTTCATCCAGTGAAACGGCCGTTGCTGCCTGGGCAACAACGGTTGAAGCCAATAACAGGCTGCCGGCCAGGCCGATCTTTTTCATTGTGTTAATCATTGCATTGCCCTCGTTGGCGCAGCTACCGGGACGACAAGCAAGTCCGGAGCAATCTGTTTACGAGCAATCTTCAGTCCCCGAGCGACCTGGGCCTGGTAAGTTGCTGGTGGAAGTTCGACGAACGCACGTGCTGCCTGGTCCCACGCGCCTGTGGTTGCGCCACCAACGGTCTGGTACAGCAGTGCAACACGCCCGATGCGCAAGAAGTCTACTTCAAGTTCCTTGCCGTTGACGTCGGTGGAGCCCTTATAGGCTTCAATGGTCCGGCCATAGTCATTTTCGATCTGGTAGCCTTCGATGACACGGCGCAATTTTTCAGCAGCGGTGACATCAGAGCGTTCCATCATTTCACGCAGGCGAGCTATACGTGCAGTACGTTCCTTCATCAGGAAAGGCGTATCCAGCGTGACAAAGCTTTCAAGGGCATCCAGCATACGGAGCATCAATGGAACGATCTGCCGCTCGATCAACGCAATATTACCGATCGACTCTGACAATGCCTGCATTTCAGCCAGCTGATTATTCAATTGTGTCTGCAGCAAGGCGTTATAGACCTTCAGTCCGTCGACAACTTTTGTGACTGCTCGATAATCGTTGACGATTTTCTCAGTCTGGTCGGCAACAGAGTCTACTTTCTTCTGTGCGTTTGCGCCGGCGTTTGCGCGATTTTCACCTTCCTGCATGACTTCATTTACCGACACGGCAAAGGCTTGAGTTGACAGGCCAGCGGCGGCAAAAATGAGGACTGAGGACAATAGACAGATACGCTTTCTAGTGTTTAACATGCTTCGTCTCAATTGCTTCAAAATGTTTGATTGGTAAGGGTTGGGAGAAACACTCTATTTTAAGAAAGCCTTTCAGTCAATTGCTAAGAGGGAATTTATCTGAAATCAATTTGATCAAACGCCTTGGGCGAGGCCAATTCACATGCTGGGTAAAGTTGTTTTATTGCTTCTTACAAGCTGTATGCCCAAATAAGAACTGCACTTAAAATGAGCCAGATAAGAATTGTAAGGGGTACGCCGACACGGACAAAATCCCCGAATTTATAACCACCTGCGTTCATGATCAGCACGTTGGTTTGGTAAGCCATCGGTGTAGCGAAACTCAGGTTTGCACCAAAAATTACCGCGAGCACGAATGGCTCCAGCGGCAATCCAAGCCGTTGGGCGATGCCGATGGCGATGGGCGTACCGATGACGGCCGCTGCATTATTTGAAACCACATTGGTCAGCACACCCATCATCAGCATCAGGCCCATCAACACAAATGCTGGCGGTGCGCCGAAGGTAATATAGACAAACAGGTTCGCCAGGTAGTCTGCACCGCCGGTTTTGAGCAGGGCCATGCCCATGGCCAGCGAAGCCACAATGATCAGGATTACCTGTGTGCTCAGCGCGTGCATGGCCTCTTTCCAGTTCAGGCAGCCGGTCAGAATTAATACCAGGCAACCCAGCAATGCGCTGATTTCGATTGGCATAATGCGGGTGGCAGCCAACGCAACGACACCGGCTATAACAGCAAGTGCGATGGGGGCTTTACGTGCCATCGGCAGGTTAATGCTGCCATCCAGAATCAAAAAGTCAGAGCTTTGCTTCAAGTCACCCAGGTTTTTCAGCGTCGATTGCACCAGCAACACGTCGCCCGCGCGCAAGCGCGTCTCATCAAGTCCGGGAGACTCTCTTTCTTCCATGCCTTCAAAACGGTTAAAAGCCAGCAATCGCAGTTTGAACCGTGATAACAATCCTGCGTTGCCAATCCGCACCCCGTTTAACCTTGACCCGGGGGTGATAGCGACTTCTGCGATTTGCTGGCCCTCCGCAGACAGTGGGTGGTTGGCATCGACCTCATGTTCACCGGAGTACAGTGTGCCATTGAGCAAACGCGCAAACTCCCTCAGGTTTTGCTGAGTATCGCTGATTGTAATACGGTCGCCAGCGCGCAATTTGACATCCGGCAAAGGGTTTATGAAGACGCCTCTGCCGCGTTGAATCGTTTCTACCTTGACGTTCTCTCCGCAGCGCGCAATAGCATCTGTCAGCGAACGGCCGACAACGGGGCTGTTTGAGTCCAGCCTGACCTGGGCGGTATACACTCTTGATACGCCGCGACTCATTGGAGGAATACGTTGCGGAAGCAGTTTTGGGGCAATCAGCCAGAGGTACAAAATGGCGGCCACGCCGGCAACCACAACCGGGCCTACAAAATCGAACATATTAAAACGTTCCATGCCCATGTCTGCAGCAACGCTAACAACCAGCAGGTTGGTGGAAGTACCGATGGTAGTGGCCATACCCCCGACAATACTGGCAAAGCCCATCGGAATCAGTGAACCGGAGGGTGAGGTGCCTGTCTTGACGGCTACGCCAATCAGGATAGGCAGCATCAATACGACGATGGGCGTATTGTTAATGAAAGCACTCAGGAAGGCGGTAAAAATCAGGGTTAACAGGAGCGACATGGCCGGGCTGCGGCGCCACAACCTGGCTAACAAGCGGCCAACCGGCTCAAGTGCACCTGTGCTGATGAGGCCCTGGCCAACAATCATCAATGCTGAAACTGCAATCAGTGCACGGTTGCCGAAGCCCAGGAAAAAGTCACTGGGAGCGAGAGCCTGCCCATCCGCCTCGAACGGGAACAGCTGAAAACCGGCAGTCAGCACCACCAGCACCACCAGGCTGGTCGTTTCCAGCGGGATGTTGTCACGGGTAAACAGCACCAGGGCTATGACGATCATGATCATGACCGCCAGCGCGTGCATGTTTGGCAGAGCAAGCTCAAGCATGTTAGTCCCAACAGTTAAATGACTGTATCAAGCGCGTAGCAGTGTACCCCATTAATTAAATATATGGCTCGTCAGTACTTTGGCTTGCCAGCACTGTGAGACTGTCATATGCTCGTTGCGGTTTTCATTGTACTGCTTGCAGGCATTATCGAGTGCAATCCAAATATCCTTTGATCAATTTCGACCCGGTCGCTGTTTCTGTCGGACCACTGGACATACACTGGTACGGCATCATGTACCTGTTGGCGTTTCTGTCCTTCTGGGCCATCGGTAACCGCGTGGCGGTTACACGAAGCTGGTTTGGCTGGACGAAACAGGATGTCAGCGACGTTTTGTTTTACGGTATGCTGGGTGTGATTTTTGGTGGCCGCATCGGCTACATGTTGTTCTATGGTTTTGACCGGTTGGTGCAGTCGCCACTCTCGTTGTTCAAAGTTTGGGACGGCGGCATGTCCTTTCATGGTGGGTTGCTGGGGGTAATCCTGGCCATGGCTTGGTTTGCCCGGCGCACCAACAGGTCATTCTGGCAGGTCGCGGATTTTGTGGCACCGCTGGCTCCACTGGGGCTGGCATTTGGCCGGCTCGGGAATTTTATCGGCGGCGAGCTTTGGGGGCGATTGTCGGATGTTCCCTGGGCAATGATATTTGCCAGGTCCACAGGGTTCCCGTCAGGTAGCGCTGAGGCCATGAACGAAGCCTGGCGCGCCGGCGCACTTGATCATCTGGCACGGCATCCAAGTCAGCTTTACCAGGCCGGCCTTGAAGGCCTGGCCTTGTTTCTTATCCTGATGTGGTACGCAGCGAAACCCCGGCCTGCAGCAGCTGTTTCCGGCCTGTTCCTGCTGGGCTACGGGGTCTTTCGTCTGTTTGTCGAGTTTTTCCGCCAACCGGATGACCACATCGGATTCCTTGCCATGCAGTGGTTAACCATGGGCATGGCGCTGTCAATACCAATGATTGTCGCGGGCGGCGTTATCTTATTGCTGGCTTACCGGTATGATGCAGAACGACCACAGGGAAGTGCATAAACATGCAAAACTATCTGCAGTTGTTGCAGGACATTCTCGACAAAGGCAACCGTAAGGAAGACCGGACCGGCACGGGCACAATCAGCCTGTTTGGTTATCAGATGCGTTTTGACCTGGCCGCGGGCTTTCCGTGTGTAACAACCAAAAAGTTGCACCTGCGTTCTATTATTCATGAGTTGTTGTGGTTCTTGAAGGGCGATACCAATACCGCTTATCTGAATGAACACGGGGTCTCAATATGGGATGGCTGGGCGGACGAAAAAGGCAACCTGGGGCCGGTATACGGTGCCCAGTGGCGCGATTGGGTGACTGCGGACGGCAAGCATATTGACCAGATGAGTATCCTGCTGGATGATTTGCGGGAGCGACCACACTCACGCCGGCATATCGTTTCCGCCTGGAACCCCGCTGTGTTGCCAGATGAGGCGCGCAGTCCCGTCGACAATGCCAGGGCAGGCCTGCAGGCCTTGCCGCCGTGCCACACAATGTTTCAGTTTTATGTGGCGGGTGGCAAGTTGAGCTGCCAGATGTATCAACGCAGTGCAGATGTGTTTCTTGGTATTCCTTTCAATATTGCGTCTTACGCCTTACTCACCATGATGATTGCCCGGGTAGTGGATCTTGAGCCAGGTGACTTCATCATTACACTCGGTGATGTACATATATACCTTAACCACCTGGAGCAGGTGAAAACGCAGCTTTCCCGGCAACCATTCCCGCTACCGGTCATGAAGATTAATCCGGACCGAAAAGACCTGTTTGGCTTTGTTTATGAGGATTTTGATCTGCAGAATTATCGTTACCACGCGGGTATCAAAGCACCCATTGCCATTTGACGACAGCTAAGATGCAAACGAATATTACCCTGGTCGCAGCGATGGGAAGGAATCGTGAGATCGGTCTGGCTGGCCGCATGCCGTGGCATTTGCCGGCAGAACTACAGCATTTCAAACAGCTGACCCTGGGTAAGGCCATACTCATGGGCCGTAAAACCTGGCAGGCCATTGGCCGGCCGTTACCTGGTCGGCAAAATATCGTTATTTCGCGAAACCCATCGTTCAGTGCTGCCGGCGCAGATGTCTGTATGTCACTGGAAGCGGCCGTTGAAATTGCCCGCAGTGCAGAGGTTATGGTGATCGGTGGTGGGCAACTGTATTCACTTGCCTTGCCGCTCGCCCGGCGCATGATGCTGACACTTATTGATATTGAGCCAGAAGCAGACACCTGGTTTCCCGCCTGGCAGGAAAACCAGTGGCGGCAGACTGATGAGCAGATATTCAAGGTAGATGACAGGAACAATATTGCCTACAGGATTATTGAACTCACCCGGGTAAAGTAACCAGCCAGAGAAACGGTTTACGGACAGGGCACCTGGAATAGTGCGCGGTCCTCCAGCCTCAGGGCACTTAATTTGCCGCCCCACACGCAGCCGGAATCCATGGCTATGTAGCGTTTCTTTACGCGCAGGCCCAGGGCTGCCCAGTGCCCGAATGCAATTGTTATGTCTCTTGTTTTCCGGTGCTTGTGCTTGTACCAGGGTTTGTACTTTTTGGGTTGGCACCCGGGGGGGCCGGAAATCCGGTATGCTCCGCGGCCATCCTGATCGCAGAAGCGCATGCGGGTCAGAATGTTGGTGATCAGCCGCAAGCGTCCCCAGCCTGATCTGCTGTCTCGCCAGAGTCGCGGATTGTTGCCATACATTTTACGTAGGAAGTTGCCGCGTTCGTCCGATTGTAAAACAGCAGATACTTCCTGGCCGGCACTGACTGCAGCCTGCCAGTTCCATTGTGGAATGACGCCGGCGTGGACTCGAAGTAACTGGTGTTCTTCCGACCAACAGGCCAGCGGTTGAGTACACAACCAGTCCAGCAGTGAATTGCAATCCGGAGCGAGCAGTACTCTGTTGAACTCCTGGTTACTGGAGCCACCTCCCGGGTGGCTCTGGTGATGGGCCAGCAAGTGCAGGTCGTGATTCCCCAGGCTGACACTGGTGGCCTCGCCCAGGCTCTTCAGCAGGCGCAAAACCTGCAATGACTGACCACCCCGATTGACCAGGTCACCGCAACACCAGAGCTGGTCTGCAGTTGGGTCAAATACAACCTGCTCCAACAGTCGCTGCAGGGAGTCATAGCAACCCTGAATATCGCCAACCAGATAAATTGCCATAGATACGTGTTAGCCGGCCCTAATGAAGTGGTGTGTCCGGAGCATGCAATGTAAACTCGGGGATTTCAGTGCGAAAGGACTGCCCATCGCTGGTGACAAAACCGTAGGAGCCTTTCATTGAACCGACAGGTGTAGGTATCAATGCTCCGCTGGTGTAGTTGTAGGAGGCCCCTGGCGCCAACTGCGGGGTCTCGCCAATCACGCCTTCTCCGATGACCTCTTCGATCGTGCCATCTGCATGGGTGATAATCCAGTGGCGGTTGCGCAAGGTGATAACCTGGTCGGAGCGGTTGGTGATATAGATGGTATAGGCAAAGGCATACTTGTCATCATGCTGGCCGAGAAACTCTGGATGCGCTACCACGCGGACCGGGATGTTGAAGCTCATTTTAACCGCCGTTGACTGAATACCGGATTGGAAATTATAAACCAACCTTTAGTCTGCATCATACGGCAGTGCCCGTGCGAGCGTGGCAAATTGCGACAGGCTGAGTTGCTCGGCCCGCTGGCCGGGGTCTATGCCGGCGGCAAGAAGCTGTTCTGTGCTGAGCAGGTTGCGGAGGCTGTTGCGCAGCGTCTTGCGGCGCTGGGAGAAAGCGGCCGCTACTACCCGTTCAAGGTTTTTGTCTGAGCCCACATCAAAAGGCCGTGCCTTCAAAGGCTGCAGTCGCACGATACTGGAACTGACCCTGGGTGCAGGTGTAAAGCTCTCCGGTGGCACGTCAAACAACGGTGTGATGTTACAACGAAACTGCGTCATGACAGACAGGCGGCCATAGGCTTTGCTACCAGGTCCTGATGCCATTCGGTCTACCACTTCCTTCTGCAGCATAAAGTGCATGTCAATGATCAGGTCATGCCAGCCAAGCAGGTGAAAAATGAGTGGTGTGGAAATGTTATAAGGCAAATTACCAATCAGACGGAAAGGGCGGTTGCCCGAAATATCTGAAAAATCAACCTGCAATGCATCACATGCATGGACGGTGATATTGCCGGTGTGCTGAAATTGGTGCTGAAGGCGTGCAACCAGATCCCGGTCAATTTCCAGCACGTGCAGGTCGGCACCACTCGCTACCAGTGGGTTTGTCAATGCCGCCTGTCCAGGGCCAATCTCCAGTATCAATTCGCCGGGTTGAGGCGCGATGCTGGCAATGATGCGGTCAATTACCTGCTGGTCGTGCAGAAAGTTTTGACCAAAACGTTTACGTGGCCGGTGTTTCACAGGATGATTTTCACTGCGCGGTTTTCATTGGCACATGGTTTGTGCAGTCAGCGCAGCGATGTACATGCTGGAAGCGTCAGCACAATTTTTTCCGGCAATATCCAGCGCTGTTCCGTGGTCCACCGATGTGCGCACAAATGGCAGGCCGAGCGTAATATTCACAGCGTTACCAAATCCTGCGTGCTTAAGGACCGGCAAGCCCTGATCGTGGTACATGGCTACCACAACATCGCAGTTTTCGAGTCGGGGTGGCTTGAAGGCCGTATCGGCCGGTACTGGACCATAGGCGTTGATGCCGCTGTCCCGGCACTGCTCAATGGCAGGCCGTATGACCTGATCGTCTTCGCCGCCGAGATGCCCCCCTTCTCCAGCATGAGGGTTAAGGCCCAGCACCTGGATGGCGGGGTTCTCAATATTGAATCGATGGCGCAGCTCATGATGGGTGATGCGTATGGTGTTAAATACATTGTCGGGCGTAATTGCATCGGCCACATCGCGTAACGGCAGGTGAGTTGTCACCAGCGCTACCCGGAGTTTGTCTGCTGCCAGCATCATAACGACTTTTTTGAGGCCGGCTAAGCTGGCCAGCAACTCTGTATGGCCGCTGAAAGGAATACCGGCATCGTTGATCACACCCTTGTGGACCGGCCCGGTCACCAGTGCGCCCGCGTGGCCGGAGCGAACCAGCCTGACGGCTGATTTGATGGTGGAAACTACGTAGGCGGCATTGGCGATATCCAGCTGGCCAGTCTGTGCCGGTCGCGCGAGCGGGTGGGGGAAACAGCTGAGCTTTCCGGCAGTGACAGTGTCACCGGGCTGCCATGAGTTTATGGCCAGTTTGATACCAAGTGCTGATGCCGCATTCTCCAGCATCTGCGGGTCAGCGACTGCCAGCAAACGCAACTCAGGGTGCCTGTGTGCGAGTCGCACAGTGCATTCCGGTCCGATGCCGGCGGGTTCGCCCGGCGTCAGTGCGAGCACCGGGATATCTCTTATCATGACCTGACTTCAGTAGCCCGGGTAGTGCTCAGGTTGGCAGCCTGATTTCAACAAATGCCTCGTCACGCATTTGCTGAAGAAAACGTTCAATTTCAATATCCATTTTCTGTTGCCGCAGGTTGTTGCGGGCAGCATTGCGTTGGGCTTCGTCAGTGATATCTTTCTCGCGCTTGCCGAGGCGCTCAATGATGTGCCAGCCGTTTTCAGTCTGGAATGGTTCCGAGACTTCACCATCTTTCAGTGCGGCCAGCGTTTGCTCCATGCGCTCGCCATAGGCCTGCGGGGCGAACCAGCCCATGTCGCCACCCAGGTTGGCGCTGGAAATATCATCAGAGTAGTCCCGTGCCAGTGTTTCAAAATCCTGGCCGTCGTTAAGTAGTTTATGAATACTTCGAATCTGTTTCATGGCTTCACGCGGACCGATCAGATCATTGACCTCAATCATAATATGGCGGGCGTGGTACTCCGTTGCCATCACCTGGCTCTGATCGCGGTAGTCGTTAACGCGCACGATGTGGAATCCAGCCGGGCTGCGAATTGGAACAGTGAACTGTCCTGCTCTCAGGTGCTTGATTGCATCCGAAAAAACCACCGGAACCGAATTCAGGTCGCGCCAGCCCACCAGCCCGCCTTCCAGTGCTTCCTGGCTTTCCGAATAGCTGATTGCGGCCGAGGCAAAATCCAGTCCTTCCTGCAGTTGTTGATAGACATTATTCGCCTTGCTTTCCTGTTCAGCGATTTGCTGTGGTGTCGCACCTTCGGGCAAGGCAATAAGAATGTGGGAGATGTTGTATTCGCCGCTGGAAAACTGATCTGAGGCCAGCAAAATATCGATTTCAGTTTCTGTGATCGGGTCCATGCCATTGACCACGCGCTGGCGCAGGCGATCAGTCATCATCTCTTCACCGATGTTCTGACGAAACTCGACAAAGCTTTCGCCATCGGCCTCGATCACCTGGCGCATTTGCATCAGGCTGAGCTTGTTCTGCTGTGCAAGCCGGAGCATGGCCTGGTCGATATCGGTGTCACTGATGCGAATACCTGTCTGGAAAGCGCGCTGCAACTGTAGTCGCCGCACAATCAAGCGTTCCAGCACCTGTTTTTCCAGCAGGTGCTTTGGCGGCAGGTCGCCGCCTTGTTGGCGAATCCTGTCAACAATCCCCTTGATGGCCAAATCCAGTTCACTGCGCAGGATAATGTCATCATCAACCAGAGCCACGATAGAATCTATTTTCTGGCGTGGGGGGGCTTGCTGGGCCTGGGCTGAAGTTGAATTTATTGCCATGACTGATATCAGGGCAAATGATGCAAGCCATACCATGGGGTGGCCCATAGGTTGGTTTGAATATTTCATAAAGGTCTGTCTCCGGCAATTTGCCAAGTAATCCAGGGCGATGGCGCGCCAACTCGAACCATCCATTTTAACCCATTCGAGGGCCAGAAAAAGCTCCCGGCTAGCATTTTTATTGAAAATACTCCTGCCACGAATCAGTCTGCGAGGTCATAAAAAAGCGGAGCTGTTCCACGGCCTAAATTTGTCAGCCCTTTGAGCAGCAGCTGTACATAGACAGCATCACGATAGTCGCCATTGCGGTTCCTGAGAAAACGTTTGGCAACAACACGCAACGCCCAGCAACAACTGTCGTATGCGAACCCCGCCTCGGCAGCGAGTAAATCCGAATCCTGAAGCGAATAGTTAACCCGTCCCAGGATCTTCCAGCGTTCGTTAATGGGTTGGTAATAGCGAATATCAAATTGATCCAGGCTATCACGCCGGAAACGGTACTCGGCACCCATATGCCGGCCGTTGGCGGCCTTGTGGGTTATTCCGAGTATGGCAACGTCAATCTCACTATTTTGCCAATCCCACTGCGCACTGATACGGCTGCTCAGATGCCTGGTTGGATGCAACACGAACTCGGCGATAAAGGGTGACGCATTGTCGTTTAACGGCTCATTGAACGCTGGCATGACGCGCTGATTTTCAAAATAAAATATCTGACCAAAACTCAGGCTCCAAAGTTCGTGACCTGTATTCTGATTACTGGACCGTGTGGTCAGTGCCAGGGTCAACTGGTTGGCATCAGACTGCCGGTCCGCACCGGTAAACCGGTTAAAATGGAAAAGCTGACTAAAGCCGAAAGTAAAGGGTGCTGAATCAAAGTCCGGCAGATCTTCCTGGTCTCGATAAGGTACATTCAAGTAAAACAAGCGGGGTTCCAGCGTTTGTACTTTGCCATTTTTCCGGTATTTCTCCATGAACAGGCCGGTGTCGAAGCTGATGATCGAGGTGCCGCGGTCAGGTGACGTATCACCTTGAAGGCCGCGCCAGTCGAGCTGATAGGATGTATACCGGTAGCCCACACTTGGCCGCATATACCCCCAGCTGGTACCGATATCCCACTCGAGTCGCGGGTACATATCAAAACGTGACCCCGTGGTTCCGACATTGCGGTCGAAATAGACCAGCTCGGCATCCAGTTGCAGCCTCAATCCGAGGTGGCCCAGCGGTCGGTCAAGGCCAAAGGCCAGGCGCGGGAGCCGCCGGTAGGGCTCGTTGACAGCACTGACGGATTCGTCGACGACCTGAAAAACGTCTGCAATTGCCGAGAAAGTCCAGTGGCGCCCGCTGCCGGTTATCCCTGCTTTGTTGCGCAGGTATTGGCGTGATGCAGAAGCCAGGCTGTTACTGAAATCCTGAAAGAAGCGATCATCACTTACTCTGTCGATAAGTATCCGGCTTCCCCATCGTCTGCTAAGCCGGGCATCATGGTTAAAGCGATAGTGATAGCGGAGTTCCCGGGTCCTCTTGTCGACCGGCAGGTAGTCAAAGTTCAGTGCGCCACCCGTGCGTCGCGTAATAAACCTATATTCACCAGTGAGCATGGCCCCGCGCTCGGTGAAATAGCGTGGTTTTATTGTGGCATCCTGATTGGGTGCAATATTCCAGTAGTAAGGAAAGCTTATTTCGAAACCGTTGTCGTTTGCAGTGCTGATGAAAGGGTAGAGAAAGCCACTTTTACGCCGATCATCTATAGGAAATGTCATGTATGGCAAATATATTATCGGAATATCAAAAAACTGAAGTTTTGCACCTTTGGCAGTACCAACGCCCTCTTCAAAATTCAGCTTGAGTTCTTTTGCGGTAAGAACCCACTCCGGTTTTTCCCCGGGGCAGGTCGTAAACCTTAGTTGCCTCAACAGGGAGTGATTGCCGGCATCAACCACTACTTCAGCTGCGCTACCGTTTGCGCTGGAGCCGGTCAGGCCGTAATCCACATCAGAGAACCGCCCGTTTTCGGTCAGGAAACTGTAGTGGGCGCTGCTGCCGCTAATGCGCAAGACTGAATCTTCGTAGTCGACCTCGCCGGGCATGGTGATGGTCTCTGTCTCAGGGTCAAAGCGCAGAATCCCGGTTGCCAGATACTGGTCAGCGCGGCGTAACTCCACGTTTCCCCGGGCCTCAGCGAGCTGTCCCTGTCCTGCATCAAACTCTTTGGTTTTCAGGAAAACAGGAGAGGACTTCCGGTCGGGCGTGCGAGCCCGTAATGGCGCCAGGCTTGGTTCCGGGCATGCCAGACCTGCGTCATCCCCCGCAGCGGCGTATGCCGTTCCCGGGTTGGCACCCAACGCAATGGTAAGGGCCGATAGCAAGATCGGTAGTCTTATTTTTTCTGGGATCACAGATCGGCGCCGTATTTGCTCAAAGTCAGCGGATATATTCTACCCGCAGAACATGCTACAGGGGTATCAATATACAGATAAAGGGTCATGATTCACCTGTGAACTGAATGCTTGCACATGATTGTTTCAGCCATTCTCTGCGTTTGTCATTCGCCAGCTTTGCCTGTGCCTGGACCTGGCGGTTAAACGCCGGCATATCCTCACCTGCCTGTATGAGCAGGTTCCGGAAAGCACAATGCCCGCCTTCATAGGTATTATAAAGAGCCAGTTTTGCGTTGTTGACGGGCTCGGAGAACCAATTAGAAAAGTAATCCCTGCCACCCCACTCCTTTGCTCTCAATCGGTCGTATGATTGCACCATCGCCTGCAAAATAGCAGTCTTTTCTCTGCGCTTGTCAGCGTCGCTGCTATTGGAACCATAGAGTATGGTCAGGCGCTTGCGCGTCTCGCTGATGAGTGCATTAAATGCCTTGCTGGCCAGTTGCAGGGTTTGCCATTGCTGCAGTTCAGCATACTGCCCGGTGGATTCAAGCCATATCTTTACACCTGTTTCTTCCATAAAAGCCGCATAGCTCTCATTAAATTGGCCGTCTCCCTTGATGTAAACGCGTTGGTGCGCCAGTTCATGGAACAGGAACGCGGCAATACCGGCGTCTGAACTGCTGAACATGCTGCTGAGCAGGGGATCTTTGAATTTGCCCAGTGTTGAGTAGGCGGCTGCGCCTGTGAGATAGACATCCATGTCTTTGCGACGCAATCTGTCTGCAGACTGCAGCGCTTTTTTCAGTTTGAAGAAACCACGGTAGGGCAGGCAGCCCGCGATGACAAAGCACCACTTTTTCGGCTGTAGTGAGAACGCTTCAGTAGCGACAACATTCCACACCAGTGCATCGCTGTCGAGTTCAACGTAGCTTGCGTAACTGCCGTTGGCAGGCAGGTCGAGTGATGATTCTGCAAACGTCAGGATTTGCCTGGCGGTTTCCAGTTGTAGCGCAAGCTGTGGTTCAGTTGCAGGGCTGGCCAACAAAGACTGGACGTCCTGCCGGGCGTGCATGAGTTTCCACTGACCGGAGGCTGCTTGTAAATAGTATCCAGGCCCGGAGCAGGCTGCCAGCAATAGCAGCAGCGGCAGGCCAAGAGCCGGCTTCAGCCTATTTTTCAGGTACAAACTCAAGTGAAGCAGAGTTGATGCAATAGCGTTGGCCGGTGGGTGGTGGGCCGTCATCGAAAATATGTCCAAGATGTGCATTGCATTGTGGGCAGAGCAGTTCAATACGCTGCATGCCGTGGCTGTTGTCGACCCGCTGGATGATTTCCGCAGTGTCCAGTTCGCCATGAAAACTGGGCCATCCGCAGCCGGAATGATACTTGCTGCCGGAACCGAACAGTTGATGCCCGCAGCAAACGCCAAGGTAGGTGCCATCGTTGGAATGATCATAGTACTGGCCGCTGAAGGGTGCTTCAGTACCTGCCTCACGGCTTACCCGAAACTGCTCAGGATTCAGCTGCTGTCGCCATTGTTCTGGGTCTTTGCTTATTTTCTTCATAGTACGGCACATTGTAATGTATCCTTCCGCCACTGTCGGGCTGTACCCAGCCCCGATGTTCATGAATGGCGGTAGCTTGCTCCAGGAGGAAACCATGATCAAAGTATTTGAAGATTTTGATATTGCGCTCGTGGGGTATTACCAATCTGTACTTGAGGCAAATGGAATACAGACATTCATGAAAAACCAGTTTGGCACGGGTGGGCTTGGTGAGTTGCCGTTTGTTGAAGTCATCCCTCAGATTTGGGTGCTGAATGATGCTGAAGAACCCCGTGCGCGTTCCCTGATCAAAGAATTACAGGAGGACCTCAATACTGAGAGCGTTTAACACTGTTCACCGCGCAAGGCCCGGATTGCGCTTTCCAGTCCTTCAGCAGTCAGGTCTTCAGGCTGGATCGGCTGACCAATTTTTAGTTCTATTCGTGCGCGGAATTTATAGGGTCGGCGCTTAAGTAGCGGGTCTCGCCGGCTGAACAATGAACCCCACAGGTTACACAGCGCCATCGGAACAACCACGGTGGGTTGTTCTCCAACGATCTTTTCCACACCCTTTTTAAAGTCATTGATACGACCGTCAGAGGTGATTTTTCCTTCCGGGAAAATCCCCAGAATATTGCCATGCTCAATAACCTCATGGATGCGTTTATAGGCCTGTTCGAGGACTTGCTTATCCTCATTACGCGCGGCAATGGGGATGGCTTTACCGGTTTTAAATACGAATTTAAGCACCGGGATATTGAAAATCCTGTAGTACATGACAAACCGCACCGGCCGCCTGATCGCACCGCCGATAATAAGTGGGTCGACAAAACTGACATGGTTGGCAGCTACGATCACCGCCCCGCTTTCCGGAATATTCTCCAGGCCTGTTACTTTTACGCGGTAAATGGTGTGGGTCAGCATCCAGACCAGGAACCGCATCAGGAACTCAGGCACAACAGTAAAGATATATATCGCTACTGCGAGATTCAGCAAGGCTGTTACCAGGAATAGCTCCGGAATTGTAAAGCCTGCGTTGCCGAGCAACAGCATTGCCATGATGGCTGAGACCACCATGAAAAGTGCATTCAGGATGTTGTTTCCTGCGATGACTCGTGAGCGGTGTGAAGGGGTAGTGTTTTGTTGTACCAGTGCATACAGAGGCACGATAAAGAAGCCGCTGAATACACCAATCATGGCCAGGTCAAATACAATCCGCCAGTTGGCGGCAACCGCGAAAAAGCTGCTCAAAGTCGTATAGCTGACCACTTCTGACGGGCTGGCAAAATACATATCAATCCCGAACAGTGTCAGGCCCATGGCGCCAAACGGCACCAGGCCGATCTCCACCTGGCCACCGGACAGGCGCTCACATAAAAGGGAGCCGGTGCTGATTCCGATAATGAACATTGCCAGCAGCGTCGACATCAATCTCTCGTCGCCACCCAGAACGCTCTCTGAGAAGCTCGGTATCTGCACAAGGAAAGTTGCCCCGAAGAACCAGAACCAGGAAATGCCAAGGACACTGTTGAGCACGATGCGGTTTTCGCGGATAAAACGGATATTGCGGATAGTCTCCCCAATAAAGTTCCAGTTTACTTTCAATTCCGGGGCAACAGCAGGTGCATTCGGTATTTCGCGGCTTGCCAGGTAACCGGCAACAGCGGTCAACAAGGCAGCGGCACTGATCCAGAGTGGCCAATCTGCTTCTATGCCCATCAGTAAGGGTCCGGCAATGGTTCCGGCCAGGATGGCGACAAACGTGCCCATTTCAACCAGGGCGTTGCCACCGACCAATTCCTGCCGTTTAAGAACCTGAGGAATGATGCCGTATTTTATCGGACCGAACATGGTGGACTGAAAGCCCAACAGGAACAGAACGCCAAGCAGCAGCGGCAAATAGTCCAGCCAGAATCCCAACGTCGCCATCAGCATGATGAAAACCTCAAAAAGCTTGATGCCGCGGATTTGAGCAGATTTCTCGTACTTGTCAGCAAACTGCCCGAATAGCGCTGAGAACAGAAAAAATGGAAGAATAAATGCCATGGCGCTGAGGTTGACGACCTGGTTGGTATTCAGGCCCGCCAGTTGGCTGCTGTGAAAGACCAGCATGGCGGCCAGGCCGTTCTTGAAGATATTGTCGTTGAAGGCACCCAGCGCCTGGGTGATGAAAAACGGCATGAAACGCCGTTGCTTGAATAGCTCGAATTGTGAGTGGCTGGACATGTGGGTACTCAGGCAAGTTGGCCGGGTGGCTTATCCGGCCAGCGAAGTCAGAACACCCGCAATGGTGGCCGTCATCATGGTTGCCAGCGCACCGCCCAAAACTGCACGCAGGCCGAGCCTGGCGATGTCGGAACGACGACTGGGTGCCAGACCCCCAATGCCGCCCAATTGTATGGCAATGGAGGAGAAATTGGCGAAGCCGCACAAAGCGTACGTCGAGATCAGTACCGAGTGCTCGGAAAGCTGTTCCCTGATTTCCACCAGGTGCATGTAGGCGACAAACTCGTTGATGACAATTTTTTCACCGATCAGACCACCGACAAGAATGGCTTCGTTCCATGGTATGCCAATGATCCATGCCAGCGGCGAGAGGATAAAGCCAAGGATAATGGACAGGCTCAGTGGCTGGCCGATGGCCGTTTCAATTCCTGTGACTTCTCCAACCCACTCCAGCGGAAAGTTGATCATGGTGATCAGGGCGAAGAATGCCAGCAGCATGCCGCCTACGTTTAGCGCCAGTTTGACACCATCGGCCGCGCCGTTGGCGGCGGCTTCAATCACATTGGTCGCTGTTTTTTCAACATCCAGTTTGACTGAGCCCTTGGTCAGGGACTCTTCGGTCTCCGGTCTGAGTAACTTGGCGATTACGATGGTTGCCGGGGCCGCCATGACGCTTGCAGCCAGCAGGTGGCGGGCATAGAACAGCCTCAGAGTTTCATCCGTGCCACCCAGCATGGCGATGTAGGCAGCCAATACTGCGCCGGCGATAGTAGCCATCCCACCTACCATCATGGTGAATAATTCGGACTCGGTCATCTTGGCAATGTAGGGGCGTACAACCAATGGTGCTTCTGTCTGGCCGACAAAAACGTTGGCAGCCACGGACAGAGATTCGGAACCGCTGACACGCAATACTTTCAACATCACCCAGGCCATGCCCTGCACGACTTTTTGCATCAACCCAATGTGGTAGAGCACGCTCATCAGGGCGGCAAAGAAGATTATTGTTGGCAAGACCTGGAACGCAAAAATAAACCCTACCTCTGAAGCGTTAGCCAGATCGCCGAAAATAAACTGTGCACCGATCATCGCAAAGTCTATAACTTTGACGAAAACACGACTTATCACGTCAAAGAACTCGCGCCCGCCCGGTACCATGATAACGATGATGGCAAACAGGATTTGCAGGCCGACACCTGCTGCAATTTGTTTCCAATCCACTGATTTTTTATGGCCTGAGAAGGCGAAGGCTACTGAGATCAGTACCGCCAACCCGAATAAACCAAATGCAATGGTGCCGATCATGCAGTGCTCCTTGGAGGGGGAATGTTTTTGTTAGAGACGCAATGTATAGGCTTTATGGGTGGCTGGCAAATTCAGTGCCGTGTTCAAAGCTTGATTCCAGCCCAATGCCTGCCTCTCCACTGCTGGGCATAGGTGATCGCCTGACCAGAACGGTACAAACCGTTGACAACCCAGACGCCCAGCAGGCCGAATCCCAGCACCGGTCCGATGAAGTAGGCCAGCGGCAGGAAAAACACCCATTGGGCAATAACGCTTATCCACATGCTGCGGCGTGTATCACCGGCACCGATCAACGCGTTCATCAATACCATGCCGGCCGTATCAAAGCCAATCGCCAGTGCCCACAGAATCATTGGAAGGTACGCCAGTTGGCGGGTTTCCGGGTTGGTCAGGAATATTCCCAGCAGCGGGTCGGCGAACGGAATCAGAATCAGGCTGAGGGTCACCCCGTATGCCAGGCTGATGACGGCAGCATTCCAACCCCACATGGCGGCATCGTCAGTGTCGCCTTTACCCAGTGCATTTCCAACCATGGTGGTTGCCGCCAAAGCGATACCGAAGGCTGGCAGAATCGCTGTTATGTGAAATGTCATCAGCACATTGACCGCAGCCACTTCTGCCGTACCTATCTGGCTCATAATCCAGATGAGGGTCACGAGTCCGGCAGAAAAGAACAATTGTTGCAGGCTGGAGGGTAGCGACAGCTTAAACTGTTGCCATAAGGTGCTGCGACTGGGAATGCGGTGCAAAAATCCTTTGTCGCGCGCGTGCCTCAGTGCGAAAAAGAAATACAACGCGGTACCGATGTAGAGTGAGATGGTGGTTGCTAATCCGGCACCGGCCACGCCCATCTCCGGTGCGCCAAGGTTGCCGAATATCAACACCCAATTCAGAAATATATTGATGGTGTGCATGATCAGCAGGGTGCGCAGGTAAACGCCGGTCATGTGAATGGCGCTCCAGTAGCCACGGAAGGAGAAATTCATCCCGACTGCGACCATGCTGAGAATCCTGACCTGCAGGTAGGGTACACCCTGTGCAATCACTTGCGGGTCATCACTCAGCAATGAATAGGCGGAAGGAATGGCCAGGTACAATACCGCACAAAGCGGGATGCCGATGAGCAACGAAAGCATCAGCCCCCCATTCAGCGGAATGGCTGTTTCATCAAACCGTTCCTCTCCCAGTCTTCGCGCCGCAAGTGCCTGAACACCGGCTGACAATCCGATAATAAAGGAAATGGCCAGGTAGTTTGAGAAGCTGCCTATGCCCGTGGCGGCCAGTGCCGAGTCGCCAAGGTGGCCAACCATACCGATATCGACAAGATTCAGGATGTTCTGCGACATCATGCCGCCCATAATCGGCAGGGCTATTCGCCAAATGGCTTTGCGCCGGTCCAGATTGGGCCACAGTGCATGCAATCGTGCGAAGGCAGAGGTCAAACGGTCATTCCGCGAACAGCAGGGTTTCGCGCGTGGCGGCGAAATGTATATCCGGCCAGCGTTCTTCAGTCAATTGCAGGTTTACCCGTGAAGGTGCGATATAGACTAGTTGGTTTGCCGCATCGCGTGCCAGGTTGCCCATCAACTGGTTGGTGAATTCTGTCAGCATTTTTTCATCGCTGCAACTCACCCAACGGGCGGTCTGCACATTTACATTTTCAAAAATAGCATCCACGTTATATTCATTCTTCAGACGGTAGGCTACGACGTCAAACTGCAGTACGCCAACAGCACCCAGTATCAGCTCATTGCCAACCAATGGGCGGAAAAACTGGGTCGCACCTTCTTCGGACAGTTGCAGCAAGCCCTTTTGCAGTGCCTTCAATTTCAGCGGGTCGCGTAGCTGGGCCCGCTGGAACAGTTCAGGGGCAAAATTAGGGATACCGGTGAATTGCAGTTTTTCACCTTCTGTAAAGCTATCGCCAATGGCGATAGTGCCATGATTGTGGATGCCGATAATGTCTCCGGGCCAGGCCTCTTCCACGTGGCCACGATCCTGTGCCATGAAGGTCAGGGCATTCGGTATTTTAATTGCCTTTTTTAGCCGCACATGTTGCAGCTTCATGCCCTGACTGAATTTACCGGAGCAGATGCGCATAAACGCAATCCGGTCGCGATGGGCAGGATCCATATTGGCCTGGATTTTAAAAATAAATCCGCTCAATGCGGGCTCGGAACTTTCAACTTCCCGCCCAACAGTGGCGCGTGAACCGGGTGAAGGTGCGTGTTTAACAAAGGATTCCAGCAGCGGTGTAACACCAAAATTATTGATCGCTGAGCCAAAGAATACCGGGGTCTGGTCTCCCCGCAGGTATGCCTGCGGGTCAAATTTGTGGCTTGCACCCTGTACCAGTTCAATCTCATCACGAAGTTCCCGCGCGTCATACTCACCCAGGCGCTGATCCAGTAGCGGGTTGTCAATGCCCTCAATTATGTCGGCTTGCTGGGTGACATAGTTCTTCCCGGATTCGTACAGGTGCACGGTATTGTCTAGCAGGTGATATACACCCTTGAGCCGTTTGCCCATGCCGATGGGCCAGGTGATGGGTGCGCACTGAATGCCCAGTACAGACTCGATCTCATCCAGCAATTCAATTGGATCCCGGCCCTCTCGGTCAAGCTTGTTGATAAAGGTAAATATGGGTGTCTGACGCAGGCGGCAGACATCCATCAGTTTGATCGTTCGTTGCTCAACGCCTTTGGCACAGTCAATCACCATCAGGGCAGAATCAACAGCAGTCAGCGTGCGATAGGTATCCTCAGAGAAATCGGCATGGCCGGGCGTGTCCAGCAGGTTGACGATGCAATCGTTATAGCTGAACTGCATCACCGAGGAGGTGACCGAAATACCCCGCTCTTGCTCCAGTTTCATCCAGTCAGAAGTGGCGTGCCGGGCGGCCCGTTTTGATTTGACCGCGCCCGCCATTTTAATGGCCCCGCCGAACAGCAGGAGTTTTTCAGTCAGTGTGGTTTTACCTGCATCCGGGTGCGAGATAATGGCGAATGTACGCCTGCGGGCGATTTGTTGCTGAAGTTCTGACATGGATGCGTACAAGACCGGAAACAGAGGTGTAAATATTAACAGACATGTGTGCCGGTACGATGAAATTATTTTATTGGCAATACACCGTCTATCATCATCTGCTGGTCAGGTAATACGGTGCTTTTGTCCAGCGTATAAAACTTGAAAGGCACGGACTCCAGCGACATACCGGTATTTATCTGAATGACGAAATGCAGGTGTGGCCCGTTGCTGTAACCGGTATTTCCCGAACTGCCTATCCACTGTCCCGTTTTAACCATTGTGCCGGGGCGCACCCGCGCCCGGTTGGGCTGCAGGTGTGCATAAACAGCCATGGTTCCATCGCTGTGCAGTATTCTGATCTGGTTGGAGCGGGCCAGGTAACGGTCCTGTTTTCCGGCGCCGTGAAAATTGTCCTCCAGGTCAATAACCTGGCCAGCCCGGGCTGCCAGTATGGGCGTACCGATGGGCATGACAATATCAACTGCGTACTGGTTCGGCGGGCTGTTATGTGTGTCGCCACTGTCAAACCCCTGGCTGATGACATATTGCACACCCGAGGGAAAAGGCGGGTAGTAATTGATTTCTTCCGGTAACTCCAAGAGCGGCGGCCCGATCATTGTCTCGTATGCCAGCTGATAACTGAAACCCTCGTCCGGGTTCTCCGCTCTGATTTTTAGCAGGCGCTTCTCAGACTGGCCGGGCAAAATCAACGTGACTGGCAGCGGGGGCTCGCTTACAACATTTTCTTCCTGAGTAAGTTTCAGCGCCAGTTCCACGGGCCCCCAGGTATTATTGAAGAACACATATTCAGGCTCCCTCGCCGTTCCCAGTTTTCGCATGGTGACGGTTTGTTTTGGTTCGACGGGCATTTCTATCGTAGCGAAATCTTCATCGGTAGCAGGTGGCATTGAACTGAAATGCCAGATGCCGTCCTCATCTTGCCATTTGTAAATGTCGCCGGCATAAGCCGTGCTTGACAGGCAGAAAGCAAGCAGGAAAGCTGCCGGGGACTTTAAGCTCAACATTCGATGACATTGACGGCCAGGCCGCCGCGTGAGGTTTCTTTGTAGTGGTTTTTCATATCGGCACCAGTTTCCCACATGGTCTTTATGACTTTGTCCAAAGATACTTTGTGCTGACCCTTGACCAGGAAGGCCAACCGTTGTGCATTGATGGCGTTTACGGATGCCATGGCATTGCGTTCTATACATGGGATTTGCACCAAACCACCGACCGGGTCGCAAGTCAGGCCAAGGTTGTGCTCCATACCTATTTCAGCGGCATTTTCGATCTGGCCCATGCTGCCTCCCATCGCTGCGGCCAGCCCACCGGCTGCCATTGAGCAGGCCACTCCTACCTCACCCTGACAGCCAACTTCCGCCCCCGAAATTGAGGCATTGAGCAAGTACAGAATCCCAATCGCTCCAGCCGTCAGCAGAAACTCAATGATGCCGTCCTCATCGCTGCTGTTGATGTGGTGGCAATAGTAGCTCAGAACGGCTGGAATGATACCTGCTGCTCCATTTGTTGGTGCAGTAACCACACGCCCACCCGCAGCGTTTTCTTCATTGACGGCCAAGGCGTACAAATTGACCCAGTCAATAACCTTCAAGGGGTCACTATCGGTGCCTTGACGCTGTTGCTTCTCCAGTTCTCGATATAATGATGGTGCACGCCTTGGCACATTCAGTCCTCCCGGCAGCAGGCCGGTACCTTTATAGCCGCGTTGTATGCAGTCCTGCATGACTTGCCAGATGTGTAGCAGACCTGCCCTGACCTGTGCTTTGGTGCGCCATACCTGTTCGTTGGCAAGCATAATTTCCGCAATACTCAATTGGTGCTGACCACACAGGGCCAGTAATTCATCGCAGCTGTTAAAAGTGAAAGGCAAGGGTGTTTCATCTTTGGCAATGCGGCCTGTTGAGGCCTCGTCCTGGTTGACCACAAAGCCACCACCAACGGAATAGTATTCGCGTTCAAGCAGTACGGTGCCTTGCTCATCAAGTGCTGTAAATTGCATACCGTTTGGGTGATAAGGAAGGGCCGTACTTGTGTTGAACAGCAGATCGGTTGCGGGTGTGAAATCAATTTGCCGTTTTCTACCGAGATCTATCGCCCGGTTTGAGAGAACCCGTTCGAGAATACCATCTATGGTGTCAGGAGCTATGCTGTCCGGAAGTTCACCTGACAGGCCCAGCAATACGGCTTTATCTGTCCTGTGGCCGCGGCCAGTATGAGCCAGTGAGCCAAACAGGGTGACCTGTAGTCGTGTGGTCCGCTGCAGCAGCGCCTGTTCGGTGAGATCTTGCACAAAGGTGAATGCCGCCCGCATTGGCCCGATGGTGTGTGAACTGGAGGGCCCGATTCCGATTTTAAATAATTCAAAAACGCTGACAGCCATGTCATGCTTCCCTGTATGAGCCCAGCACGATTTTAACCCGAGAAAGGGCAAGATGAGGACTAAAATGAGCCAGCTAATTTTATATTTTCAACCCGACTGTCACCTTTGCGATGACGCAGAAAGCCTCCTCCATACCTGTGGAATGGACGTGCAGTACGAAAAAGTCGATATTGAGACTGATCTCGAATTGCTCAAACGCTACGGAATTCACGTACCGGTACTGCAGCGCAGTGATACCCAAAAGGAGCTTTTCTGGCCCTTTGATGCGACACAACTCGCGGCATTTGTGCGGGAACCGGGATGAACCCATGGGCGATCGATATGCCGGTGCCGGTCGAAAATGTGGTTGCACTGGTCCAATAGAATCGATGCTACGAATAAGAGGTGAGTCCGCTGGTTGCGAACTCACCTCTCTGTAGATAGAAATCTTGAGGCTGTAGCCCGGTGTCTGTCAGGAAGCTTCTAAACAGCGTGTTGAGCGGATTTCCTGCGATAAAAAGCAAACCCCATGACCAGCCCAATCAGAACCACCACGGACCAGGTGCCCATTGACGGAACGGGTACCATCGGCAGTACAGTCGCACCAAGCGCAATTTCGCCACCCCAGGTGTTGCCGGGGGACATGCCAGTGACGGTGACGCTTCCGATCAAGGTGCCTGTCTTGGAGTAATTTGATATTACGTTTGAACCATTCTCGCTCAACCACAATGTGTCGCTAACGTCATCATAGGCAAGACAGCATTCGCGCCCACCGAGACCAGGTGAAAAGGTCGAAATCTGGGTGCCAAGCAAGGTATAGTGGCTTACGCTGCCGTTGCTGTCATTGACCAGCCAGAGTGTGTTGTCGCTGGAATCATAAGTTATTCCGATCACCGGGAAACCCGGGTCGAACAGCACAGTTGTGTTTGTGAATGTGCTGTCAGAGGTTGTTACGCCCCTGGTGTTCCATGAGGCACCGTAGTAAGTACCTTGCCCGTTTGTTGTGCCATCAAGCATCTCCGCAAATCCGCCGGGGCCGACCCAGCTATTTCCGGTGGGCACACCTGCAAGTGAATATTCTACGATCGCCGAGTTTGAAATATCAGAAAGAAGAATAGAATCGGTCACCCCAAGCGCGTAGGCTGAAGTTTGTAAGGCGGTGCTAAATGATGTAAAGCTGCCATTGCTCAGGTCAATAATATAGCTGGTACCAGCATCGCCACTGGTGAGATAGAACGTCTGAGCCATTGCCTGCAAAGGAGAAAACAGACAAATAACAGTTGCTGCAACAACCATACGTATGGATTTCATGGGAATCACTCCTGCTTTGGTAGATAGCTTTAAGTTATATTTCTTGTTGTTATGGGCTGAAGGATACAAAAATCATACAGTTAGTACAAGAACTTCCTCTGGATAAGCAGGTAGACGTTAGTTTAAGTGGCTGTCAGTTTCAGAAAAGTTTTTAGCCTATAATCTTCTCTAATATGGCAATCACATACCATAACTACCTTTTCCTGGCGACCCCCCGCACGGGTAGCAATGCACTGTTCTACGCGTTGCGGTCCCGGGGTGGTCGGGATATTGGTGACCATCACGATATCCCGGCGGATATACCGCCCGGGCTTGAGGTAGTGGCGGTCGTTCGAAACCACTACGACTGGTTTGTCAGTTCGTGGATCAAGGCCACCTGGCGATCGAAGGATTCCAGGGTGCGCAAAATGCCATTTGCCGAGTGGATCGAGGCAATACTTTCCCCCGGTTCCCGGTTGAACCGTTTTACGTTTCGGGGCTATGTCAACGTAGATGCGGGTTGTGCGGAGCTATATCAGCCTTTGTGGAGCCGTTGCAGTATATTGTTGCGCTACGAGGACCTGGAAAGCGAGATGAAAAAGTTGTTGGGTGACAGCACTTTTGCGCTACCACGGATCAATACAACCCCGCATAAGAAGGACTATCGCAAATACTACCCGGACGATCTGAAGGCCCGGATTCAGCAACACTACTCAACTGAGATAAAAGAGTTAGGTTACACCTTTGAGAATGGCGGTACGTGGAGTCCCCGCGATGATTCTGCGCCGTTAACTGGTGGCGGCTTATTCAGTCCACAGAATGTCCGCCGTACGCGACTGAGAACCTACAGGAACTGGGAGAATCTGGAGAACAACCCGGACTAGGGTGTTTGACGTATTGGCTATGCCCCCAGCGTTCGCTGCCAGTTATCTGGAATGACAAAACCCTTGCTCCAGCGATAGGCATCAACGGATTTCACGGCATGCCAGAAGTCGAGATCTTGTCTTAGCTCAAAAATATTAATTGTGCCGGCCACATCCCATGATGTTTTGAGTTCCAGTGTTTCGGGATCAACATAGCGGAAAAATGAACGGCCCTGTTCCGACTTGTTGACGATGTACATACGCCAGCCAGGCACACTGACCATATTGGTATGCCACTCCTTGAAGCCGCCGGGCGGATAAAGGTAGTTGCCACTTTCAAGAACTTTTTCGGAAAAAAACTCTGACAGCAGGTTCGTCATTTTCATACGTTGCTGACGATCCATACCCGGGCCAAGTTTTACCACACCATTTTTTTTCTGGTATAGGCTCAAAGGCCGTTGCACTTTTTTTGGTTTCTTGATGCTGCGCTCTGTGAGCGCCAGTTCGTTAGCGATGCACTCGGCGGTGGGGTGGCGTTCAATTTCATCGCTGGTCTTGACCAGTGCCGGTTGGGAGATATGCTTTATATAGGATTGCATATCAAATTCAGCCGGAATAAAGGACAGCGTTTTTACCATATTCCAGAATTCTGCGAGGGCAGGGATGTCCTCAATTGCAAATTGGTAAACGGGACCTTGTTTCATTACTTTGGGTTCTCGCTTGAGCCGATTTAATCTACTATTATGGATGCCTGACCTTACAACAGGTCAGTTACTGCTACCTGTACCGGGAACTGAATATGTCAAAGAATTGTCGCCGCATCATCGTGTTAATGCTACTTATTTTTTTAAGCAACCTGTGTTTTGCACAGCCTGAGCCGAGTGAGACCAGGTCGCCGGGTTATGTTAAAGAGCAGCGCAAGCTTAAAAACTGGTGGGATGAACCAACTGCCGCCCGAGTGCTAAAGCTTGAGAAGGAGCAAGTTGCTGCGCTGGCAAAGTTGCAGGAGGACCTCAGTAAAATACTGAAAGAGAACTCAGAGAAGCGTAAGGAGCAGGAAAAGTTACTGGGTCAGGCGATACTCGCCGGTGATGTTGAAAAAGTTACCAGTCTTAAAAAGGCCATGGTAGATATGGCATCGGCAGATACCACCCGTCAGATCGAATTCAAAATTTCCGGGCTCGCTGTGCTGGATAAACAGCAGCTTGTCGATATCGCAGCCAGGTACCCGGAAGTTCTGGACAAGAAATGGGGGTTGCGAACCAAAGGGATGACCCGCTCAAAAGCCGCTAAAAAGCGGCAACAGGGCGCGCATCTTGTCAGACAAAGGCAAGTGGAAGATCCACCGGAAAAAGCTGACCAGCAATAAGTAAAACATTGCTGAAATGAGGCTTGGCTTATTTATCACTGCCTGGTTTCTGGTTTGGTGATTCCGACTTCGGGCTATGTTGCGGCAGGGCAAAGGCGGAATTAATGGCTTCATCCTGAGCCTGGATTAAATCCGGGAACGTAATGCCGGGAAGTGCCTCGACGGCAAAAATTTCGCGAATGTCTCCTTCGAAACGAAGGAAACCAGCTGTTTTGCCATTTCGAATATCAACTACCCAGACACCACAGGTGCGCTCTGCTGCTTTTTCGGTGATGGGAATGCTGCCAAATGCTGCGGTTTCCCGGACTTCTGATAAGCCAACAAATGCGTAGTGACCGACAAAGCTCAGCCCACGGGTAAAGCCGGGCAGTTCGGCAACCGTGTCGATTTCACCCGTCTTGATATTGACTCTCGCCAGTGAACCTTTGCCGGATTCCAGAACCCACAACTGCTCCTGATACCAGCGCGGTGAGTGCGGCATCGAGAGGCCACTGGCCACCAGTTGATTGCTTTCGATATCGATAATAATTCCACCGTTGGCGCGCTTGGATCTCCAGCCTTGTGCTTGATCACTTTGGCCCAGCGCTGTTACGTATTTAGGTTGGCCGTCGATAAGGCATAAGCCGTTGAGGTGGCAACGGTCCTCAGGAGCCAATGCGGTGATAAAGGAAGGTTGCCAACGGGGTACAAAATTATTGTTTAAATCCAGCGTGCAGAGGCAGGAGAAACGGGTGTTGATCAGCCACAGGTCGTTCTTGCCCCAGCCCATTTCATGAATGTCGATATTGCCGGTGACTTGCTCCAGTCGCTTCATAAAACGGGCATCGTTGCCGGTCGCAGCACTATCCTTATTGCCAGCATCCGGCATGTTGACAAAGAACTCAACGGCATTGTTGGTGCCAAGGGCAAGTTTCTGCTGGTTGACTGCCAGGCCCATGGGTTTTTTGAAAATGCTGAAATGGGTATTCAGCTTTCCATTACTCTGGCGTACCAGGATAAGTTTACCCGCCTGGTAAGTGGTTACCAGCAGACTGAATTTCATATCGTGCAGCATTTTTGTAAGGCTGCTGGTGTGTGAACTACGCATTGGAGAGCGCTTGGGATCAGTGCTGATATCCTGTTTCAGACGCTCGGGATATTTTCGGGTCCTGGTGACTGAAATCATGGCCTGTGCTTGCGTTGCAATGTCACTGGTGGCAGCTAGAAGGGGGGTGATTTCTTTTTCATTCTTGCGCCACTTATCCGATTCCGGTGCGCTGACGGTGTGCCTGGATAATGGCAATGGGTCCTGTAGGCTACCTTCCCAGCTAACCCCTGCAAAAAGACTCAAACGTGCCATGCTTGCGCTGGTATCCTCCAGCAACTCGGCGTAGCTAATTGCAATCCAGCGTTCATCGGGAATATCAGCAAGGTCTTGCATGATCTGCCGGTTACTGACCTGCCATTGTTGCAGGGCAATTTCAAAATCTCCGGCATCGGCAAGTTCACGCCAACCCGGAGTCAACAACAATGACCAGTCTTTGCGCGGCCAACCCGGTACATTCTTATAGGTAATAAAACGTTGGCTATCCCAGGCTTCCTTGATGCTGCTGATACTCTCAGCAGGATTGCGGTACAAATAGACAAACAAGGCATCCGGGAAAACAGTGTTCAGGAATGGAATGCGAAGCGCATTCTTAGGGGTTTTTTCCAACAGCCGGACAGGTCGATTCCGGGGTGGTTTTGCACCGCTGGCGTTGCGTAACTTCTGATAAAAAGACCGGCGTATGGTATCGCACGTTTCAGCATCTGCATCCTGCACCGTCAACCGGTTCGATTCAAAAATCCGGTTGGCAGGCTGCAACTTTGGAATAGACTCAAAGACACCGTGGCTCTCCCCGCCAATGGTAAAGAACCCGGGCGAACGGCTCAGGGTTTCAAAAAGAAAGGAGCTTCCAGAGCGTGGTGCAGAAACTATAATGACTGGGCGATCGAACGGCTGGGTTTTTGCTGGTTGCTTATCAACGGGAACTGCTTTTGCTGGTGGCACCGGCGGCTCGGTCTGTGCTGATGCTTGTTGTGACCGTGTTGTTTGTTCGGGGGCACCCACACCGGCACGCTTGGGTTTTGGCGGAATTTCCAGGTTGAGTGCAGGCACAATCACTGCCTGTCTGATCATGCCAGTGGCCTCCATACCATTGTGCAGGTACATGCTGCCCTTGAACGGCGTTAACGCACTCTGCAGGTGCTCCAGGGCATTTTTGTAAGCTGTCCAGCCCGCTGGGCCATCGCCATGCAAGGCCCAGATGTTGTGCCACTGGCGGCGAAAGCGAAGCAATATTTTTTCCAGAACCGGAAATATTTCTGTGTTGGAACCCGCCTGGCTTTGAAGATCCTGAATGATCGGTGTCAGCAGGCTCTGCTGTTCCCAGGGGGACATCACGAGCGGAAAATTCACCGCCTCGGTTTCTATCACCGGCTTAGCATTCTCACGATAGCCGATAAAGCGACGGCTTTTGGTGCTGATGGAATCACTGCCTGGCGGAACGGTCACTGAATTTTCGATCAGGTCCCAGAACGCGCCCGAACCAACGCTGTCAGCAACCAGGTGGATGCGGGTCTGATCGGTTGAATTCTTTACGGTGTGCATCTTCCAGGTATTAAAAATCCAGCAATCACCGGCCTCCATATGCACGCTGCTATCGCCCGTATGGAATGAAATGTCGGGATGGGTCTGGATGGGTACATGGATACGGACCCGCTGATGCCAGTAGTAACTGGCATCCATATGCGCTTTGGCATCGGCATTTGGCGCCAACCGCATCAACCGGGTTCTCCCGAGCACCGTCTCAAATGATGCCAATACTTGTTTTAAGTAGGGGCAGCGCTGCAGTAACGGGGTGGGTTTTTGCGGACCCAGTAGCCCATCGTCATCCAGGCTGCCGTGTGCTGAAATCAGCAGCAGTGCTGAGTTGCCTTCAAACCCCTGTGGATGTGGACGCCAGTCATCTTCGCTGAATCGGGCGACCTCAGCAGCCAGTCTCGCACTGTCAAAATGCACGGGCAGGCGATAAAAGTCATGATTGAGATCCATATCAGGCCCTAGTTGTCGAGGCAGGAAATTGCTTGCAGCGTTTGTTGGCTGAAATCTAGTGTAGCCGAAAGTTCAGGAATCAAAAAGCGGTTGTGAAAACTATCTGGAGCGGACAATAAAACGGGCACTTGAGGGTGCCCGTCTCACGAATCAAACAGAAAAACCATCTTAGCTGTTTATTCTTACCTGCCTCTTTTCCAGCTTTCCACGCCAGCGCAGAGCCAGGCCGGGCAGTAATAGTCCAAGCAGAATCAGGGCCCAGTTTTGCAGTGTGGGCACGGGTATGGCTTCGTACTGCGATGGCATCTCAACAGCACCCATATCCACCCGCGGACCAATCACCCGAGGGAACCCTATGCCACGCTGGTCATAGTCAAAACCGGTAGATCCAGGCTGACCGGCATCAATGGCCGGGCTGCCGGCATCAAGCAGATGCACCATCGTTGGACCACCGGCGTTGACCAGGGTTGGCGAGACCCCGGATGGGGTATCAAGTATGTTGCCGCCGCTGTCAATAATCATGGAGTCACTGGTGTCGCCAATAAGGCTAAAGCTGGCTTCAAATGTATCGAGGTAGTTGCCGGTAGACACATCCGGTCCATTTGGGGCTGTATTTTCGGCAATTATGCTGTTTTCGACATATAGTAAGGAGAGGTTTCTGATACCGCCACCCTGGTCTCCCGCCGAATTGAATACAATGGTGGAGTTACTAATCGGAGCGCGACCCCGCCTAAGAAAAATACCACCGCCATCATATACTGCGGTGTTACTGGAAATGGTGCTGTTGTTGATTTCCAATCTGTCAGCATCATCAATAAAAATGCCACCGCCATCATACGCTGCGGAGTTCCCCGAGATCGTACTGTTATTGATAACTATGTAGCCATCGTCATCGTGATATATCCACATGCCACCACCATCGCGGCCAGCCGTATTGTTGGAAATGGTGCTGTCGGTTATATAGGTGTAGTAGCCTTCATCATCAGAATAGATCCATAAACCGCCACCTTCCCCCCGCGCTTCGTTATTGGAAATGACACTGTTCAGTATGTTGTTAGTACCGCCATCATCATCGGCATAAATGGCAATACCACCACCATCGCCATCGGCTGTATTGCCGGTAATCAGGCTGTCAACGATGGTCAAATAGTCGCTCTCACCATCGTTATAACGAAAGATACCCCCGCCATCATCGCCAGCATAGTTATTGGAGATTTCAGAACGGATGATATACACGTCACCTTCATCTGCGTAGATGCCGCCACCATCCGATGAAGCGCTATTTTCGGTGATCACCGAGTCTTCGACGCGCAGGATGCCGTGGTTACTGCGAATAGCGCCGCCATCGCCGCTGGCATTAGCATCCCTGAGCGTCAAATCCCTCAGGGTAAAGTCAACACCAAACGAACCCTCAAAGATGCGACTGGTATTGCCGCCGCTTATGGCTAGCGTCGCTGCACCCGGGCCATTCATCACCAGATCATCTGTGATGTTAATTTGCCCCAGCGTCAGCGTAATGGTACCGGTTACCGCCGGGTCGAAAACAATGGTGTCAATGCCTGCGGCAGCATTGGCAGCAACCACCGCTTCGCGCAACGAGCAGTCCGTGTCACAGGTGCCATCAGCCGTATCAGCAGTCTTGGTGACAGTAAAGGTGGCCAGGCTGTGCGGGTAGGCCAGCATGTCTTCTTCTTTGAACGCCAGCGGCGTATCAATTTTGCCGATGTTGTATTCCAGGTCCCAATCGCCACCCATGCCAGTTTTATCGGTAGACGCAGCAATGTCAGCACCGGTCAGTATGGCCAGTTGCTGAACAAACGCGGCACCGTCTTCACCCCGGGCAACGTCGCAGGCGTACAGCAGTACGTCCGGGTTATCCTGGCCATTGTCTTTAAACCAGCGTTGCAGCAGTTTGGCCCGGTCGCTCAGGCCCTGTGAATCAAGTCGGGTGCTGCCCAGTGTCAGGCTGCCTGACTGGCCATGCGCGACAATATGCACGGCGGAAATATCAGCACGTGCATCCAGTACCCGAGTGATTTGTTCGATACCATCCTGTTCATGGTTCAGGGTGATAATTTCCACACCCTGCTTGAGGCCCACCAGCAACTGTTCAGGTTCCGGAACATCGGCATCAACAAACACCAGTTCACGGTTAGTGACGGCATTGTCCGCATGGAAGAAAGTTGTTTCCGGTAATAATTGTGGAACGGCTTTTGCGTGTGCGGCGGTGGTTGAAATCAATGCAACGCCGACAGCAATAGAAGTGGAAGTACCAAGCTGAGCACGAATTGCGCGTGCCAGTTTAGTCAGGTGAACATTAGGCATGGTAGCTCCCGAGTTTCCCCATTCAGGTGGCTGAATTAACCTATATCAAGACGCACATACATTATATACTAATTTATCCTACAAAATCAATTGGTTCGGGTGTATACCGGGCCACGCTTCGGGGCAGAGGGGAAAATCATCAGAGTCGATGCTGTTTGGCTCGCGGATGACTGGGCGGGTAACTTACAGGAAAGGTGTCTGGACTACGTGTCCCGGCGTGACGACCTGTCTGTTTTGAAGACTTCATTCGAGTAGCTGGCTACTTTATCGGTAAACTCCCGGAACCAGATTCCCAGGCCCTCAAACAGGCTTTTTGTACGGTCTGAAGTTTCCTCCATAAACAGGCCCAGCAATATATAGACGACCAACGTACCGAATGTGAAGACCACGCCAAGCACGATCGCAGCCAGTCTGATCAGCCAGACCTCCTGGTCGAAGCGCGCTGCTATCGTTTTACAGACGCCGAGCACGATTGGCTGTCCAGGCTGACCGTTCAGGTTTCTCTTGATGCTCGCAAAAAAAGTGTCGTCTTGCATATTGTTTCCTCCAGCTTGTTGTAGTGTATAGATGCAGGTTTCATGCCAAATGTGCCATAAGGCACTATATGGGTATTGTTGGTGCAGCTCGCAAGTTTTAGCGTGAATCTGGCTATTAGCCGGTTATTTTCGCCACATATTTGCGGGTATCCGGCAATGGCAGGTTTGTGATGATGAACCCGTACAGGAGCTAACGTATTTTGATTTCCCACGGGGCCAACTACGACGGTGCACGCGCCTTGCGAAGGTATATACTGAGCAGGCATACGCAGGTGCATTCCTGCCATATAGCCGAGCCATATAACCGAGATGGCCCCGGCATTGGGTATACACCTTGGGTCGGGAGGGTTGGTGGTTGGTTTTCTGCCCCAACCACCTCAGTTGAACTAGGCCAAATTTGAGTATGACTGCTTTTATTGTAAAAATTATTTTGGCTTATCTGCTGGGTTCTGTATCCGGCAGCCTGGTGTTGGGGAAACTGAAGAAGATTGATATTCGTCATCACGGCAGCGGCAATGCCGGTGGCACCAATGCTTTCCGGACCCAGGGGCTGCTATTCGCGCTGGCTGTGGTCATTATTGATGTGGGTAAGGGCTTTGTGGCAGTCTGGTGGTTGCCCTTCCTGGATATTTGCAGTTCACCCGCTGTAGTTAACCGGGAATTGTTGGTGATGGCTTGTGGTTTCGCAGCGGTGCTTGGACATTGCTTTCCATTCTGGCATGGTTTCCGGGGCGGTAAGGGCGCGGCAACCGCTGTCGGTGTGCTAATTGTTATTGAGCCGCTACTGCTGTTGCCGGTGCTGTTGGTTTGGTTGCTGGTGTTGCTGGTGACAGGTTATGTAGGTCTCGCGACCGTACTCGCCGGCTTCAGTTTGGTGCCAACGGCATGGTTGTTGAGCAGTTCCACGGTGTTAGGTTTTTCGGTGGTACTCGCCACCTTTCTGCTGTTTACCCACCGCAGCAATATGCGTAAGCTTCGGGCGGGGACAGAACATCGATTCCAACCCTTGCAACTGTTCTCCCGTAAACACTAAGCTGCATTTATGTTAAGAATAATTGTTATCAGCCTGTTCGTAGCCAACCTGCTATTGCTGGGCTTCCAGGCAGGAAAGCCTGAAGTGGAAACAGAAACTGCTGCCAGTGTTGCTGCGATGGAGGATAGCGGTATTCCAACCATCCATCTGTTCAGTGAGTTGGTGAAGGATCAGGATTTGATGGCCGGCAGTCGCCAGTGTTTTACCATCGGACCATTTCATGGTATCAAAGACATGCAAGCGGTTCGTGATGATCTTCTGGAGGTTGCGCTCAACACGCAAGACCGGCAGACACAGGCACTGGTAGAGAAAGGTTACTGGGTGTTTTTACGGCCTTACCGGTCACTGTTGGAGGCCAATGAGGAATTGTTTGCCCTGCAGGCACTGGGCTTGAAAGATGTCGCGGTTGTGTTCGAGGGTGAGTTCAGGAATTCTGTCTCGCTGGGATACTTTTTGCGTCAGGAAAATGCCTTGAAGCGCCAGCAGGCACTGAGAACCAAGGGCTACGAACCCTTGGTGCGTGTGCAACGCAGCGCAGAACCCCGTTACTGGCTGGACTATGAGCAAAACCCGGGTTCCAGCGTCATGGCCCTCAATATGCAGGATCGGCCGAATGATTTCATGCAGCGCAGCATGCCGTGTCCGGAGCAGGCGGGAGGTGATTCAGGCGCGATAGTGCAGGAGCCGGACCAGGCTGAATCGGCGACCCCAGAACAGGGGCTACCCGATGTGCAGTTGCAGGCATCTGAGCCGGTAGCAAATAGCAGTACAGGGGGGGCAGTGGATGGGCCACAGGCCGGCGACGGAGAAGCGCCTGCAGACGGCTAAAATTTTGCACAGAAACATTGCGTTGAACGCTGCTAACACCTAAAATCCCATCCCCTGATATAACCAGTGCCGGTATAGCTCAGTTGGTAGAGCAACTGATTTGTAATCAGTAGGTCCCGAGTTCGAATCTTGGTGCCGGCACCACATGCAGAGCTTCCCACTCGCGTTGTTCAACTTTAGAACTGATTTTGATCTTGATCATGGCACAAGAATATCAGGACATGTCAATTTACGGCCAATACAAACACGATACGCTATTGAATATTTCTGGCCTGAAGGGGTTAGAGTCAAGTGCCAGAGTTAAAGATTCAAAGATCAATCAGGGTGCCCGCTACTGTGATAATCCTTGGAATTGCTTTCAAAGAGCTATCCGCTTTTGAGACACTGAGTGTGTTGCCGGCCACATTGCTGGTTTAATTCATTTGCTATACTTCTTTTTATAATTCCGGTTCATCACGAAACACTGCTATACCAATAACCAATAAAGGGGGCAGCATCCATATGCTAGATACCATATTCCCTGGGACGTGTTTTGCACGTGCTGTAAGAATTTTGTCATTATCTCTCGTTGTCTGTTCGTTTCCAGCTATATCTGATGAACATTTATCCGGGCCGGTAATTTATGGCGACAAGGATTTAAAGCAGGTTGTTTTTCGGGATAAGGCGGTTTTACGAAAACTCCTCAATGATATTTACATTCCATTCAATGCTGTGATACCTGCAATGGGTATTTCCGCAAAAGAACTGGAACAGGCCAAACAGCTTGCGGCACTGACCAAGCAAAAGATAAAGGAAGATAACGCTCAACCAGGTATAGATAAAAATGGTCCGGACCGGTTTTTCCGCAGTATAGTAAAAGACTGGGCGACAAGAATTGAAGTACTGGCAAATACTCCCGGGCGGACAGACATTGACGCTGGAAGAAACTTCGCAGAGGCAGAGGCTTTCAGAGAAGCCGGTGAGTTAACCAGAGCGGTAGCAGCATATAATGCCGCGGCACTCATGGGTTCGACGCAAGCACTGCAGGAACTTGTGAATATACTCCTCGCTGACGCTGGCATTGCCGCATTGGATAACCTGGATTTTAAGGGTCTCGACCTGCTGGCCACTCTGCGCCCTAAAGGAACCCTGCAGATCATGCGGAATTTCCTTGGGGTTTACAAACGAGAAGTTAATCAATTCACATCAGGCCAGATTAAATATTTGCCATGGGTGAATATCACCTACGCGACGGTCTACCTCATGGCCTATGGTAATGAAGCAGATCGGCTTTTATTGGCTGGGCTGCCGTTGAGTAAAAATATATTGGTAGTGGCTTTATTTTGGGCAGCAACCGTCAATGCGGGCAACCTGTTTTTTGACCAATTCCAAGACTCCTTTTACCAGAAAATATTCCGCTTTGGCATGTACTGTGCATCATTTCTCTACCGTTCTGAAGATGAAGTTGGGCGCCTCATTGCAAATTATGTCCAGCTACAAGTTCAGGCGGCCTTCAAACCTGAGGATATCAACAGCTACACCCTATACTTTGCTGACTTGTATAACGAAAAACAGTTATCCCGTTGCAGGTTGAGCAGTCGCCTGTTGTCCGGTATTTGGGAGGTTCATGAGGACGAGCATTCCGCTTATCTGAAATGGGTAAAACAGGATGGCGTTTACGAACAAATCTCACCGGTCCTGAAAAGCTTGAGAGACAACGATTCGCTGAAGCCAAACCAGATTGACTATTCGTTGCTGGACTATTCGCTGAAGCTGAACCAGGTTAACTACCTGGAAAGTGCTTTGAATAATGAAATGCCGTCATGGTTTGATGGCTCGGACACCCCATTATATTTGCAACTGTTAAGCACCTACCTGAAAGTTACTGAAGATACTCATCGAGTAACCGATTTATTCAGGTCAGGCATGGACAGGGGTGAACGGCGTGCGGTGTATCGGGTTGTGAATTTCGATAATCCGGATATTGCAATTGCCTCCATAGTTACCGTTTTGCCCAGGGTCAAGGGCAAAACCTTGCAAATTGGCATACAACTGGATTCGACGTTTGGCATTGGCAGCAGTTCCGGCCTTTCTGTCATGATTGGAGGTGACGACAAAAAAATTGCCGCCTATCTGGAAAATTCCAGTTTGTCCCTTATCGACAAGGTAGTGCTTGAAAGGGAATACAAGCAAGTTGTATTGAAATTTTTGCGAACCACTTCAGGCGGAACCCATATATTTGAAATACCTGTCAATGTGGATAATCCACTTCAAGGGTTGCTAAGTGTTCAGATGAAAGCTTTTGAGGAAGACTGGCAATTGAATTTCCCGCTGGCCACTACCCAATATGCCATACGTTACAGACTTAGGACTGTTTCACAGGAATCCAGCCCATGATTCTCGTATTTCTTCGAACCGGAGTTCTGTTGCTGTTTCTGCTGATTTGTCAGCATGGTTTCGCTGCAACAAAAAATCTGCCGAAATACCGCCTTCTGGCCGGCGATCCTGTGACGATATATTTCAAATATGCGGGTGAAGATGAAGACGCGGTTGACGGCGAGGATGATTTTTTTGATGACAATGGCAGTCAACGAAATGAGACAAAAGGATATGAATGTGAAGGAGGCTCTATTGTCGGCGCACTTAATTGTGTGACACAAAAAATGGAGAATTCCGGGCCTGGTGACTCAGACAATTCGGCACAAGCGGAAGAATCTTCAGATAACAAAGCCTCTTCTTCCAAAGAAGACGCGATTAGCAGCACGCTGGAACTGACCCTCACTCCCAAATTGGCTGAAGACTCGCAGGGTAACTATAAATATACATTTGATGTTAAGGCAGCGCTTTCATTTTCTGATGAAGAATCAAAAAACCAGATAAAGTCACAGCTGGAAGCCGAAGCTATTTCCATAAGCAATTATATAGAGTTGTGGTCATCTGCGATTTCGCAGGAAAAAATTGAAGGCCTTAACAAGCGCGACTTGAATAACGTGACCTTTTTCCTGCCGGACGAGTTTAAGGCCGGTCGGCTTTTCGTGCTGGCTGGCGAACCGGTTTCGCAACTGGAGATCGTTGAGCGCAAACGACCTGTCATGGTCAGCTTGAAAATACTGTCTGATCAGACCAATCCGTTTTTCATTTCTGGTGGCGAGAAAGATCGTACCGGCCCTCCGGCTGAAAACCTGTTCGGGAACTCCAAGGGCGTCACGCTGTTGGTCAAACTGAAGGATTTTGACTGGCATGACTACGGTAGGCCTGATTTTTCAGATCCTGCAGGGGAAATCGACTATCGGGCAGTTTCGTATTTTATTGAAGGTGATGACTACAATCAGCGTGAGAGGGACTACTTGTTCAAGGAGTGGGGTCTGAGTAATTCGCAAGATCCGGAATTGGTTTTGGTCCAGGCGGGGGTTCCCACAGGCGCATTGTCGAATTACAAGATGCTTGAGTTTGAGGATAACCACCGCCCCTGGGAGTTGCTGTACGCGGATCTCGGTGCAAATTTCCAGTTTGCGCGTGAATATAAGAATGGTGATTGGCGACCGGCAGATTTCCTGATGGTTGGGGACAGGGTTCGTATCGAATTGGTGTTTAGTAAAGCGCCCAATATCCCCACTATACCTGTGTGGCAATCACAAGTTCCGGACGGGGATACAGGTATAGACCTGCCTTTGAATTCCGGCAGCAAGATTATGTTATCGAAGACAGGTGACAGAAAAATTTACGCCTCCGGCACCATCGATGTCACCGCAGCCCTGTGGCCTATTAACCGAAATGATAAATGGTCGCCGGCAAAGCATGTAATAACCATTCCTCCAAATACAGCTAAGGACTATGAGTCCATTGATAGCCACGTGGGTGATGTGCTGCTCTCCGTCGATACAGATTTTCGCGGTGAAAATTTTCTTGGCCCGGTTGCGCCAATGACCCGTTCGGCATCCATCATGTTTCCGGTGTACAGCTCGCCGCCCGACCGGACACTTTGGCGTGATGCGCTGGAGCGTACCGCTGCGTGTGAAGCAGGTTTCACAATATCTCCAAATGAGTCCATTGACGGTATCCCCTCGAGACAAAAAGGTGAAATATCCCGTTGGTCGGTGAATTCGCTGGGGTTCTTCGCAAAAACCTGGTTGTCTTCAGGTGGAACGGTTTCCTTAGTGACGCCACTGGACGCCGATGATGTGAAAGCTGCGCGGGAAGTAGAAAAATTATGGAATGCCCAGTCTGTACAACCCAAGGCGATGGTCAGCTATGGCCACCATGCGGCATTGCTGCTATTGCGCGATGAACTGTTGCGCTCAATTAGCGCACAGGCTGAGACCTTATCTGCGATAGATAGTGACAAAAAGTTATTGCAGGTTCTGGCAAACATGCCTTATTCGGAATCAAACCCGTATAACGTTATCGACATACGTTTACCCGGAGGCGAAGAAATCGCGTTTCAGGAACTGCAGGGGGGCAGAAAACACCTTGAGAAACGAACCAATCTGAAAGGCAGTGCCCTGGACGGATGGATTGCTGGTGAAATGAAGCGCGTTACTCAAGCCCTGAATGTCTTCGCCAATGATACTTCCAGAGCAATCGTAAACGTTGATCCGTGTGATTCCAGGGCATTACTGCGCCTGGTGGCTGATGTTCATGGGCCGGTGTCTTCAGGCCTGATTCCTAAGCTGATTAAGCCGGTCAACCAGGGGTACCAACAGTATTGGGAGGCGGACAAGGCAGCAATTAACTGGGTAATGATGGTGTCAGATTTAGCACAGGAAGTGAGATACCGGGATAAGGAGGCAGAAGTTGACAGCACAGCTTTTCAGTTTCAGACCGCTATCGCCGGGTTGGTTGTTCCTGGCTGGGCGGGTGTTGCCCTCGATGTTGGTGATGCTGCCTATGGCATCACCAGTGCAACACTAAAATACAATCAAAGCCGGGAAAATCTTGTGGTTGACCGGGGCAAAACCCTGATTTTGGGAGCCGGGTACTTTCGTCAGGCTGAACGCATCGCAACGGCTGCCCGCTACGCATTTCAACAACAGATGTTTATGACTTCTGTATCGATCGGGTTGTCCGGTGCCACACATTTGATGCGCCGCAGTTGGAGAAATTCGGTGGGTGTTGATGGTCCAGGCGGGGGCAGGCCTTCGCCTGATAGCCCAGGAACGAGCAGCCCAGGCGAGGCAAGAGCCCCTGGAACGCGTGGTTCAGGCGAAAGCGTACCCTCGGCGAATACCCCGGCAAGCGGCGTGGCTGATCAGACACTCCCACCGCCCCGCAGCGGTTCATCCACCGAAATGGATATCTTGTCTCCCAAACGAATAAGGGAGTTTGATGAGTTGATGGATGATCTGGATGATGTATTGCCCAAACAAGCCGACCGGTTAAGGGAGGCTGAAGCACAAGACATCTTTTCTGAGAAAGCGGGAACGCGTGTTCGAAATATAGAGGACAAAGAACTGTACCTGCGTGAACTTGAGGCCAGAAGCGCGCGTGGTGAAACACTTGCCGACAGCGAGTTGCTGGATAAGCTTGACCTGATGCGATTGAAGCGGAACGCGAATGGCGGCGATATCAACCGGTTGCCTGATACAGAAGCGATGGCCGTTGACACACTTCCCCCAACCGAGCGTATGGAGGTGCCGGGAGCCACCAGGTCGGGGGATGACGGGGTCTATGAGAAAGGTCGGGATATCCGCGAACTCAGCCCTGACCCTGATAAAACCATAAAAGTTGATCCAGGTACGAAGGATCCATCTGAAATGGCGACAGAAATTGGTTTAAGCCCGCTCCAGCCCAATTCTTTGCGGAACCTGCCGAATGAAACCAGCGTTGGCTTACCCAAAGGACAGGTGGATGTTTTTGAGAATAACCCGGGTGTGCGGCTCCTGGCAGAAGGTGAGAAGATTGAGGAAATAATTGCGAAAGGTGCACGGGGCGAAAAGTTGACCGCGGACGAGATGCTTACAAAAGTCGATTATTTGAGGGCCAGAAAGTCATACGAAAGTGGCAAGATCAGAGAAAGAATTGATAAGAACACGCTGACAGAGGAAGATTCAAGAGTGATTGAAGTGCTAAAGAATATTGAGGAATAACCGGCGAACTGTTTCCCGTCGGCGCTGTTGTCCGCCTACGCCACCTTTAGCCAAGGTATCCACATATCAGTTTTTGTCGTTAACGATGAGCGTTCGTATTGACCTTTGTTGGATAGGGGCGCCATCACCACCATTGACAACATCTATACTTATTGCGGTGTCCCCGGACTCATGAAGCAGTTTATAAAATGAGCTGATGTTTTCTGAGATCACAATATCACCCGCCATAAATCCTGCCCGTGCGAGACGACCACCGGGAACAGGGTGAACTGTAAGTACCTCAATACGGTTCTCCCCTGCGCTGATATATGGAGTGCCATGCACAAAACCAAACTGCCGTTCTATCTCGGGGCCGAGCTCGGTCTGATATGTTCTTGCCTGATCCTCGACCCACAATACCCAGCCTCCAGACAAGAGAATCAAAAACACAACAGCAATAAACAAGGGGGAGAATTTCAAAGTTTTCATGTTGGGGACTCGCTGAACCGTGGTTTATAGCCCGATATGTTACGGTTGAGTTTAGGATAACAACGTGAGATATGGCAATGCGGACTAAACCGAAAGCGTACAAACTATTTCTGGCTGTCCAGATATTGATGCTTGGCTTATTGTCAGTATTTATATTTTCCGTAAATGCAGAAGAAGTATCAGTGTGCGAGAAACTATATCAGAAGGCATGTATGGAGGAGCCACGGTGTGCCTATACCGGGAAGTTCTGTCGACCAACTAATGACCCTTGCGAGATTGCCTGGCTGGAGCTTGAGGGTACGCTTGCGTCGTGTGAGAGTATGACGGCGTGCGACTACATTAAAGCAGAGCAGTGCTATTGCCCACCAGACGTAATTTGCGTTTGTGGTGGTGGTGCGCCAGAACAGTGTCGGTTGGGAACTCCATAGAGAGGAATCCCGCATCTACAGACGCTGCTTGAGCCATCACTCAAAGTGACCCAGGAAGACCTGTTTTGTATTGTCTTTAAGCTATTTTCGCATGAGTGGTATGAAGGCTGTGCCAGCATTATATTGCAGGACACTTCTGGAGATTATTAGTGATAATTCCTGCGAACTTGCAGTCAGCATGTTCCAGTTTAAATCCTGGTGCCGACACCATCCTTTCTCTGCTAAAATCAACTACCTGTATCAAACATCCGGTGCCTCTAAAAGAGCCCTGGTTTGTGCATCTATCTTCATCCATGTTTTCGACACAAAGGAAATGCCGGTGAGCCAGTCTGATAAAAGTAAGTATCCTGAAATCAAGTTATACGGTTACCCAACCAGCCCGTTTGTGCTTAAAACCGGGTGCCACTTGAAGTACAAGCAACTGCCCTTTGAATTTGTGCCGGTGCATCCGGTAACCCGGGAACAGATCGCATTCTCAAACCAGCGGCAGGTACCGGTTCTATCGATCGGTGATGAGTGGAAAAACGATTCGTCACCGATCGGTGTGTGGCTTGATGAGCGGTTTCCGGAGAGGCCGATTCTGGGGACGAATGACGTTGAGAAAGAAACCATTTTGAGAATTGATGGTTGGGTTTCGACCAGCCTGCTCCCGGCCAGATTCAGGGCTGCTCTGCATTGGGATAAGTCCTGGGATACCATCAGAAACGGTTGGTTGCTGGCTGCTGCGATGAACAATGCGATTTCAATACCGTTGTACTTGCGGGTTAGTTGGCCGTGGTTGATCAAGCGCGCTGGGTTCCTGCACCGTATCGTCAATAAGCTGGATCTCAACGAACCGCTGTGGGATATGCATGAGCGCCTGGCTGATGAGCTGATCAGCCATTTAGCTGGCGGACCTTTCCTGGGTGGGTTGCCGACACCTTCGCTGGCAGATTTGTCTGCTTATCCGATTATTATTTTCGCCCATTTAATGGGTCTGCACGGCCGCAATGTTTACCTTGAAAGGCCAGAGATTGTTGATTGGTGCAGGCGTGTGCAGACACATTTACCAGATAACCCGTTACTGGTACCGGATGACTATTTGAAAAGACAGATATTCACCTAGTCAACGTCCCAGGGTCTTGAGCATCTGGTACCAGAATGCCACGGATTCGTGGAAATCCTGAATGCCGATTCTTTCATCAAGCCCGTGGGCACGAGAGTCACCGGGTTTACCAAAAATGGCACTGATGCCGTATACGGGTATTCCTGCATTGCGGTAAAAAAGGCCATCGGTGGCCCCGGTAGACATGTTGGGGATTACCGGAACATCTCCCCAGCGTTCTTCCACCAATGTTTCTATGTTTTCGAGTATGGCATCCGGCAGCACAGAAGCTTCACTGGGCAGACCCTGGTAAATGGCTTTAACGGTGATATTCTGACCGCTGACCAGGCGGGCTATTTCTTTTTCAACAGCAACCGCCGGGGTGCCGGGCAAGATGCGGCAGTTGACGGTTACCGTTGCATCACGTGGCAGTGCGTTTTCCGCGTGGCCGCCACTCAACATGGTTGGGACGCAGGTTGTACGCAACATGGCATTGAATGCTGGTTTCACCGACAAGTTCTGAGCAGCGTCCTGATCACTTTCATTTTCAGCCAGCACCAGCATATCGCGTGCGATATTTTTTGGGTACATGGCTGCGGCGCGCCGCAATTGCATACGGGTGCCATCATTGAGAATAATCGGGAAGCGGTAGTTTGCCAGGCTGGTAGTGGCAGTCGCCAGATCCTGAATGGCATTATCAGGGCGCGGTACGGAACTGTGACCGCCTTCATTGGTGGCGGTCAACTGGTAGGTTTGGTACAGCTTTTCGCTGGTCTGTACCCAAAACGCCCGCCGCTCTCCTGAGTCGCTGTATTCACCGTAGCCTGCATCCGAGTTGATGGCGTACTCGGCATCAATCAGTTCCCGTCCTTCGCCGGATAGCCACTGCGCCACACTTCCCGCAGTTTCTTCATCTCCGGAAATAGCGGCAATCAAGTCCCGCTTAGGAACCCAGCCCTCTTGTTTCAGACGGATAAAATTACTAATGATCTGTGTTACGCCGGCCTTGTTGTCCTCGGTGCCCCTGCCGACATAGTAACCGTTCTGTTTGCCGAGAGTGAATGGTGGGAATGACCACGCGTCCGGTGTTGCTGTAACCACATCAACGTGTGCGAGTAGCAGCAGGGGCCGCTTCTCGGCGATACCACGATAGTACACTACCAGTCCAAATTGGTCGTCTGCCGGGTTGACCAGTTGGATGTCATTGTCGGGGAAGCCGGCCTGGCGCAACCTGTTCGCCATGGCCTGCAAAGCTCGGTGGGTTTCCGCAGGATGTTCAACCGTACTCTCAAAACTGACCAACTCTGCCAGTATGTCTTCAGACCGTTTCTGATCGGGAGTCAGGTTGCTGAAAAGGGGCTCTGTTGCGGGCAGAAGCGTTGTGATGACCATAGTCAGAAGGGTAGCTGACAGCAGGATAGCAGTTTTCTTTCTCATCGTTTACTCCTTAATACCCAAAATACCCCATGCATAAAAAAGCCGCGACTGGGTGACCAGTCGCGGCTTTTTATCAGAGGGTCAGAACCTTTGACCGAAACGAATGCCAAATGATCGTGGTCGATTAGTGACTGTCGTCCAGGCGTGTCCCGGTGGGCGCTGCAGGTTCGGCAATCCACCATAACCCGGGTCATTGATATCAAGTTCGGCACGCTCATCAAATAGGTTGTTGACGTAAACGGATAGTGTCCAGTTATTCTGTTCAATGCCTGCGGACAGATTAACCAGGGTGTAAGCATCCATTTTCTGCCTGGCAGGAACATTGAGCGTATTCAGGTCATTCCAGCGTGAACCGGTGTAGGCTACTGACGTCTGGAAGAAGCTCGGGAAGGACCCGACATCAAAATTGCTCCGCCAGATACCGGTCAACTGTACCTTCGGCACGTAGGGCATAGGTGTGCCGGCCGGCGCGTTGGCTGGAAGGCCGGCGTCCTCTTCGGCTTGGCGACGCCAGAAATCGGTCTGCAGTTCAGCATCGTTATAGGAGCCAGCAAAGGTCAGCGTGTTGCTGTCATTCACAGCCCAGGCGATGTCCCACTCCACACCCTTGGTTTGTGAGTTACCGACGTTCTGCACAATAGTCAGGTTGGAGACGGTAAAGTCGAGGAATCCGAACTGGAAGTTATCCCAGTCAATGATATAAGCAGCGCCATTGAACCGTACGGCACCATCCGCCAATGTCACCTTCCAGCCAAACTCGTAGTTGGTGACAAAGTCAGGATCGTACTTGGGAATACCCGGCACCCGTGCGCGGTTTACACCACCAGCCCTGAAGCCCTCAGACCAGGTGACGTAAAACAGCTTATCGTCATCATGGCGATACTCGAGGTTGGCTTTGAAGGCAACATCATCGCCCTTGGCCACGTCGTCAAGAATGCGGGTGTTAAAGCACGGATATTGCACCTCACCGCCTTCATCAGCGGGAATCTGGACGAAATCACCGTCAATGTACTGACCGGTGCAATGGCGGAGGAAGCCGTTGAACCCATAGAGTGAGTTCTCGTACTCAAAATACCTGGCGCCGACCGTGCCGGTAAATTTCTCGGTAAAATCAAAGGTCAGCTCGCCGAACAACGCGGTGTCCCGGTCGGTTCGAACCTGGTAAGTCTGCCAGACTGTATTTCCGCCGTACAAGCTGTTGCCGGGCAGCACCACCGTTCCGGCGGGATCTGAATCAGGAACGATCCACTGTAAATCAAAGTTATGCTCCTGCTTCTGATAAAACAGGCCAGCTATCCAGCGAAGGCGCTGGTCTGGTGAAGACTGGAAGCGTAGTTCGTGGCTCTGGCGGGTAAATGTCTCATCACCACCGACGTACTGGGTGCCGATGGCACATTCGCCGCTGGCATTGTAGTAAACACAATAACCTGGGGCGGCATAGTAGTCCGGGTTGGTCAGATAGTAGGCCCAGTACTCGGTATAGTCACTGTAGTCGTACTCACTGATAACATCACGGTTCAGGTAGGCGCCGGCATAGACCATGTCGACATCACCAATCTGGCCGTTCAGCGTCAGAGAGGCCTGGTACCAGTCATCATTGGAGAACGAATCCCAGAGCTTGCCGGTTTGTAAATCACCAAAGAACTCCGGATTGTGGGCCCACTCACCTTCAATATCTGAAGTCTGGTACATGATGCCGGGGGTAACCGTCCAGTTATCGTTCAGGTCGATCTTCAGCAGGGCACGCATGCCGGAAGTCGTTTCAGTATTGTAGTTTTCCCTGGCAAAACTGTAGTTATTGACCGTGTTGGTCTGTGGGCCCGGGAAAGTCATGGTCGTGGGTACGAGGTCGATATAACCTGCGACTTCTTTATGCCAGGCTACCAGCCTGATTGCTGCACGTTCGCCCAGCGGTATGTTGATGAAGCCATTCAGGTTGTAACCCACGTCTCCACTCTTGACCGTATTGAGTTCCATGTCATAACCGCCTTCTGATACACCGATTTCCGGCTTGTTGGTAATGATGCGGATGGTGCCTGACTGGCTGCCCTGGCCATACAGTGTGCCTTGCGGTCCGGACAGTGTTTCGACACGGGCAATGTCGTACATATGGATGTTGAGCACCTGGTTAATGGTGGTCACCGGTTGCTCATCAAGGTAGTAGCCAACACTGGGCATGGAGGTAGAGTGGTTGCCGTCACCGCCTGAGGCGATGCCGCGCATGTAAATCTTGGCGTAACCCGGACCGGCGGAGGTATAGGAAACGGTTGGCAGGAAATCAATAAAATCCGAGAAACCTCTCACATTCAGGTTCTCAAGTTGCTCGTTACCCAGTACCTGCACTGATACGGCAACATCCTGCAAATTCTGCGAACGTTTTTGTGCGGTGACCATGACTTCTTCGAGCAGCGATGACTCGCTGTCTTGTGCCTGTACTGGCATCACCGCGGTTGCTGCGACGACAGATCCGACGAGGGACATGGAAATGGATTTTGCCAATGTATTTCGTTTGAATACCTTCACCTGAGATCTCCTGCGTACAAATTTGTGGAATACTTTCTTCACAAGCTTGAGCCCGTGACGGGTTCTTGGTTATTTTTTACATTTGTATAACAATATACTAACAGTTTATTTACAAGAATTCCTTTGACGCTTTAAAAAACAATAAGGTGACTCAGGAATGCGATAAGGCGTTATATTGCTGCTATCAGGATTTATCCCTATTTGGACTTTAATCGTGGATAATGTCGTGCATGTCGATGACCAATAAGCCCGCCAGCGGAGACTTGCAAACCGCCCTCAGGAATGCAGCAAACCTGCTTGCCCATGACCCCCTGCTGGCTGCAGAGCAGGCCCGCGAAATTTTGAAAATCTACCCCGATACTGTCGGCGCAAAACGCATACTGGCGACAGCCTATCGTTTGCAGAAGAATCCGCAGAAGGGTCTGGATGTGTTGCAACCACTGCTGGCAGAACACCGTGATTCTCCAGACTTCCTGCACGAGTTTGCACAGTGCCTGGGTGCAGTGGGGCGGGGCGATGAAGCCGTGAGCACGCTGCGCAGAGCCATCAAGCTGGATCAGAAGCACGCCCCATCCTGGCTGAGCCTCGGCCAGCAACTGGCAGTGGCCGGTGATGAAGAGGGCAGCAGAAAGGCCTTTGAGCGACATTTCGAGATTTCAACCCGCCATCCGGAATTGATCAACGCCGTCAAGTTGTTGCGGGAGGGTAAGCTGGGCAAAGCTGAACGTATTGTTCGTGACCTGTTGAAAAAATTTCCCACGGATGTTTCAGCGATCCGGGTGCTGGCTGATATAGGTGTTAAGGTTGGCCAGTTCGAAGATGCCAGCCATCTTCTGCGGAGGTGCCTGGAGTTGGCACCCGATTTCCATACTGCACGCCGAAGTTATGCTTCGGTGCTGTTACGGCGGCAATTGCCTGAAGAGGCGTTGCAGCAGGTTGACAGATTGCTTGACCTGGAACCGAACAACCCCAGCTACCTGATCCTCAAGGCTTCTATCCAGGTGCGTATTGGTGAGCATGACAAGGCGCTTGAGATTTATGAAAAAGTGCTGAAGAACTATCCCAACCAGGGCCGGGCCCAGATGAGTTATGGTCACACCCTGAAAACAGTGGGACGCCTGGAAGAATCCGTTGAAGCTTACAGGAAATGTATCCGTCAAAGCCCGGAAGTGGGTGAGGCGTATTGGAGCCTGGCGAATTTGAAAACATTTCGTTTCAGTGATGATGATGTTGAAAATATGCGCCAGCAGGTTACCGCCAAGGGTGGTGATGCGGACGACCAGTCGCACTTGGCTTTCGCGCTCGGAAAAGCACTGGAAGACCGCGGTGACTATGACGAGTCTTTCAAGTTCTACCGGCGTGGCAACGCTATTCGCAGAATTGAGCACAAGCACAATCAAAAGATCAATGTCCTTGAGGCTGTGCGGCAGGTCAGGACATTGGGGAAGGCGTTTTTTGAGCAACGTAAAGGCTGGGGTTGCCAGGCTGCTGATCCAATATTTATCGTCGGCTTGCCACGTGCCGGTTCTACCCTGCTGGAGCAGATTTTAGCCAGCCACTCACTGGTCGAGGGAACTTCCGAACTGCAGGATATCATCAGGATATCCAGAAAACTTGGTGACAAGTCGCGTCAGCACCCGGCTGGCAAGTATCCTGAGTGCCTGGCTGAGATGACGGCCGAACAGTTCCGGGAATTGGGGGAGAGCTACCTGGAAACCACGCGTATTCAACGCAGTGACACACCATTTTTTATCGATAAGATGCCCAATAATTTTCGTCACATCGGGCTTATCCACCTGATATTGCCCAATGCGAAGATTATTGACGCGAGGCGCCATCCTATGGGGGGCTGCTTTTCGGGTTACAAGCAGTTGTTTGCGAATGGCCAGACATTTACCTACGGGCTTGAGGATATCGGTAAGTACTACCGGGATTATGTCAGGTTGATGGACCACTGGGATGCCGTGTTACCCGGCAGGGTTTATCGGGTGCAATATGAGGAGATGGTCGCTGATACCGAGAACCAGATACACGCACTGCTCGAGTATTGCGGATTGGAATTCGAGGAGCAGTGCCTGAGGTTCTATGAGACCGAACGTGCGGTGCGTACACCCAGTTCAGAGCAGGTACGTAAACCTATTTACAAAGAAGGGCTGGAGCAGTGGCGCAACTTCGAGGCGCACCTTGACCCGCTTAAGGAAGCGTTGGGACCGGAGATCAGGCAGCGATACGCTATAGATATGTAGGCCTTGCGTTTAACACCCTTGCTGACGAATAAACGTCACAAAACGTTCTACCCAGGGATTGGTCTCAGTATTTCTATGGTGGGCAAAACCTGCTACCAGGTTGTTGACCAGCAACCCGTCATGATGGCCATCAATACCCGTTCCCCGCAGTACCCGGTAACAGAAATTATGGGCAGGATCGAGGCCTTGTAAACGCGCGTAGTGAAATTCGTGGACACGTACCTCCGGTGTTGCACCTGCTTTGCCCGCGGGCGGGGAAGGCCAGGGACCTTTGCCAGTTTCTTCGAGAATCATATAACCCCTGCCTTGTGGACGGTTACCGACCACCACATCAGCAGCTACAGTACCGACCATGGGTTGTTTCTCACCCCGCCACTCAATACTGCGAGACAGATACATCAGGCCACCGCACTCCGCATAGGCAGGCATTCCTGCTGCCAGTGCTTGCCTGATATCTGCTTGCAGGCTTGTGTTGGCTGCCAAGGCGGCCAGTTGCGTCTCGGGAAAGCCACCGCCGATAAACAGGCCGTCCACCTCGGGCAAGTGCGGGTCATTAAGCGTGTCAAAAGGTATCAGGGTCGCACCGGCACGTGCAAATGCTTCCAGGTCATCGGGGTAGTAAAAGCCAAAGGCCGCATCGCGGGCAACAGCAACACGTACATCCGCCCTGGGATGCTTAACTTTGTTTTGACCAGTAGTGGGTAACACGACGGGTGCAGTTTTGCCGGCTATCTCGATAATGCGATCAAGCTCAGTACCCGCAGCGATGGCTACAGCGAGGCGGTCAATGACCGAATCAACCGTGGTGGCCTCATTGGCTGGCACCAGCCCCAGATGCCTTTCGGGGATCTCCAGCGCGCGGTCACGACCGATGGCACCGAGTACTTCAGCGTTGGTGTAGTGTTCAAGCGCCCTTCTGAGTTTGGCTTCATGCCGCGCACCGCCGACCTTGTTTAGTATCACCCCGCGGATATCGACTGTGGGATCAAAATCCAGGTAACCCTGTATCAGCGGTGCAATACCCCGCGTCATGCCGCCGGTATCTATCACCAGTATGACAGGTGCTGATAGCAGGGTCGCGAGTGCAGCATTGCTATCGCTGCCCATGACATCCAACCCATCAAACAAACCCTTGTTGCCTTCAATCAAGCCTATTTCTGAGCCCTTCATCCCGTCTGCGAAGGCGGAGCTTATCTCGCTGCCTGACTGGGTGAAGAAATCCAGGTTGTAGCACGGGCGCCCGGCAGCCCGCGCCAGCCACAAGGGATCAATAAAATCCGGTCCTTTTTTAAAGGTCTGAACCGCCAGGCCACGTTTTACCAACGCCGCCGTCAAGCCAACCGATATGGATGTCTTGCCAGAGGATTTATGCGCAGCGGCAACGAAAAGGTGGGCCATAGGGAGTGCACCGGCAGGTGCGGGCGCTAAGGCCTGCCGGTCGTCACTTCATGGTGCGGGTCAATAGCCGCATTGGCCAGTGTTGTCGGCAGAAAACGCAGCACCTTAATGCCCACAAGGATGATCAGGCCGGCCAGCGCCACACCGCCGAGACCCAAGCCAACTTCTGGCAGACTTGGAGCATAGGTGGCGACTGCACCATCAAAGAAGCTGGAAGACACTTCCATGCCGGGGAACAGGTTTAACGGGTAGGACTGGCCGCCGACAATCAGTACGTAAAGCTGTGCAAAGCCACCCGCAATAACCAAAGCCGAAGCGATGGCCACTCCACGCTGGAGGTTTTGTTTTGGTGTGCGGTAAACCAGCAGCAAAGGCAGGAGTCCGCCAATAAAGACCTGGCCAATCCAGAACAGGCTGGTGAAGATGCCTCCATCCAACAGGATGAATCGTTCAACACCGGCGTGTTGTGCCGCATATATGTTGGCCAGGTGCTGAATGGCGGTCAGGTAGAGAACCGAACCAACGAAGACACCCAGCAGGCGGCCCATGCGGAGAATGACGGTATCACCCAACTCCCTCCCGGTTCCCCGGCAAATAGCCATCAGAACAAGAAGGTATGCTGCCAGGCCAAAAGAAAAGGACATCGCAATAAACAGCGGTGCCATGATGGCCGAGTCATAAGCTTCACGTGCCACCAGGAAGCCAAGGATGGAACCCGTACCGGTGGTCAGCACCAATCGCCAAAAGAACGCGAGCGTGCCGGCCAGCCTGGCAAAACGGTTCATTCGCCGTTCCATCTGCAGCCAGACATACAGGGCTATGACTGCGATGAAGCCAACATACAGAAAAATATTCCAGGCAAAAATTGATTTGAAATTGTAGTTGAGCATCGCAACGATCAGGCGATCAGGCCGGCCCAGATCAAGTACCAGGATTGTCAGGCCGCCGAGCAGCAGTGCGATTGCCAGCAGGCCGGAAAGCCGTCCCAGTGGCTTGTATATCTTCTTGCCAAACACGGTGCCGATCGATGCCACGTTGAGTGCTCCGGATGAGGCAATGATCAGGAAAAAGGCGAATACGTGTGGCATGCCCCATACGACCTGGTTGTTCATTCCGGTCACATAGTGGCCGTAGTGCTCCATATAAAACGCAGAGGCCAGAGCCGCCAGGACGAATGCGCCAAGCAATGCAGCCAGCGCGTAGAATGGCTTGCTATTGCCGTCGATTTCGCTGTAAATGATTCGTTTCACCGCGTCACTCCCATCAAAGGTTCCGATACCGGATGCCGGGTTTGAGCCCGAGGTCTGCGCGAATCTGTTGTGAGGCGTACTTGGCAACACGCTTTGATATTTCGCTGTCGGGGTTGTTCAGGTCGCCAAACAACATGGCCCCGCCACCGGTGTCTGAGCAGGCCTCAACACAGGCAGGCAGACGATCGGAATCGATGCGGTGTACACAGAGCGTACAGCTCTCAACCGTTCCCTTGCCCCTCGGCGCGAAGGACTTTTGGTCCTCAAGCACTTCATGCACAAAAGACCGTGCCTTGTATGGACATGCCATCATGCAATAGCGGCAGCCGATACAGGTGTGTTTGTCCACCAATACGATACCGTCAGCTCGCTTGAACGAAGCGCCGGTTGGGCAGACATCGACACAAGGCGGGTTCTCACAGTGCTGGCAAAGCATTGGCAGTGATTTGCTGTTACCGGTTTGAGGGTCTTTGATGTCTACTTTTCTGATCCACTGCGCATCCGTTGTGGGCCGGCCATGTCCGCGCAGTCCGTTTTCTTTTGCACATGCTGAGACACAATCGTCGCAGCCACTTTCACAGCGACCGAGATCGATCAGCATACCCCAGCGCACATCTGATGAGACTGCGGCATAGAGTTCCCGCGCTTCAGTTGGCTGAGATTTCGTAATGCTGTAGAGAATGACACCTGGAGCAAGTGTCAGGCCTGCTGCAGTGGCCATTGCGCCGAGGAAGCTGCGGCGCTGTGGATCGAAATCAGGTGATTCCTGAGTCTGGGTATTATCTGTTTTCCGGCTCATTTCATTCAATCCCCTCTGCCACCGGTCCATCTGGAGATGTGCTGCTTGGTGCATGACCGCTGGGTAGTACATCCGGGTCAGGCCTTGATGCGTGGCATTGAAAACAATCAATACTTACCGCTGCATAGTCATGGCAGGAGCGACAAAAATGTTGCGGACTGGAAGTCGTGACAGGCCTTGAATCCGGCCCGGGGACCGCATGGCAGGTAACACATTCTTTCAGGCTGTATTTTTTGCTGCGGATGCCCTCGTGCATGGTCTGGTCGCGCTGGTGTTTGAGCACCAGCATATGATTGCGCCGCATAAAGTCTGTGTCTTCGACACAACTATCACCTTGCCCCGGGGAAATAACGGGCATTGGCACCCGGCCGGAACCAGATGATTGTGGCTTCTCTGCAGCGCTCGCCACGATTGCAAGACTGGTCATGCAAACCAGTACAACAGCGATCATCACAAAGGTGTTGCGACGCGGCGTCATGGGTTATTCCCCCAGGCCCATCTGGATGTAGCCTGATGGACAGACGTCTTCACAAATATGGCAGCCGATGCACTTGCCGTAGTCAGTGTCAACGTATCGACCCATCGTGGCATCGGTTTTCTTGACCCTGAAAATAGCGTCCTGAGGACAAAATATGACACAATTATCGCATTCAAAACACATACCGCAACTCATGCAGCGATTGGCTTCGAGTTGGGCCTCTTCCTCGGTCAGGCCCTCAATGCGTTCGCCAAAAGAGCCGAGTACAGAGTCTGAGGTAATGGTGCTTTCCTGGCGCTTATGCCGTTCCTCATAGCTGAAATGACCAAGGAACAACTCATCTGCTGGTACGATTTCAACGAATGAACGGTCTTCATAATTATGGATAGCATAGTTTGCGGAATCGGTTCCCCGGTCCTGCCCATGCGGATACTCGGCAGGTGCGTGATCGGTTTCGCGCAATTTATCCAGCAGGTTGAAGTGATGCACATCCACCTTGGGTCGTTTTGATGGGTCCTTACCTGACAGGAAGGCGTTGACGCCCTCAGCAGCGACTGATGCCTGGCCGATTGCAGTGGTCAGCAGGTGTGGCCTGATAATGTCACCACCAACGAATAAATCAGGGTGGTCCTTGACGCGATAGAAACCGTCCGCATCAATTAATCCCCTACCGCTGTCGAGTTCTTCAAAACCGCTCAGATCGCCGCGCTGGCCAATTGCCGAGACCAGCAGGTCACATTCGATTTCTGATTCGGTACCTTCCACGGTAACCATGTCACCGCTGGTCCAGTCGGTCTGGATGACACGTACACCGGTAGCGCGGCCATCATCACCGACAATGACTTCAATCGGCAGCAATCCGGGCCTGATTTTCACACCCTCCTGGGTTACGTGTTCAACTTCCATCTTGGTCGCAGGCATGATGTCGGCGGATTCACGGGAGATCAGGGTCACATCCGCACCCTGTCGCTGGGCGACAGTGGCTACATCGTGTGCCATGTGGCCGAGGATAATATTCTCTGGCCTGTCGTGTTCCCGTTTATTCTCAATATGGCCGAGGCGGCGGGCTACCGCAGCAACATCCATCGACGTATCGCCACCGCCGACAACCAAAACACGGCCGGAGGTATGCTGCAGGCGACCGTCATTGAAGGCCTGCAGGAAGGCAACGCCGCTGATGACGTTGGGTGCATCTCCACCGGGCACTGGCAGCGCCATTCCGGATTGTGCACCGAGGGCGATGAACACAGCGTCATATTCTGAGCGCAGGTCGGCAAAGGAAATATCTTCACCAATCTTGGTATTGGTGCGAACCTCAACTCCAAGATCAAGTATGCGTTGAATCTCACCATCCAGAACTTTATCAGGAACGCGGTAGCCGGGAATGCCGTAACGCATCATTCCACCGAGCTTCTCGTGGGCTTCAAAAACAGTGCAGGCGTGACCCATGCGACGCAGATGATAGGCGCAGGCGAGACCGGCTACACCACTGCCGATGATGGCGACTTTTTTGCCGGTGTCAGCCCCTGCGGAGTGGAGCGCCAGTTTGTGCTCCAGCCCATAGTCACCAATGAACTGCTCAACCGAGTTGATGCCGACATGATCTTCGACTTCGTTACGGTTACAGCCATCTTCACAAGGTGCGGGGCATACCCTGCCCATAATTGCGGGAAAAGGGTTGGCTTCGGTTACACGGTTGAATGCATATTCCTGCCAGGGTTTACCTTCAGGTGGCTTCTCAATGCCGCGCACGATATTGAGCCAGCCACGAATATCTTCACCTGACGGGCAACTTCCCTGACAGGGCGGCGCGCGGTGTACATAGGTCGGACACTTATGTGACGCATCAGCGGTGAAGATTTCTTCAACCCAGGGTCGGTGTGTATTGTCGCCATCTTTGAAACGGCGTGTGGTGAGAAGTTTTTCAGTCATCGCTCAATCTCTTGGTTCAGTGTCTCTATTGTTATGTGCTGACTTGTTCAGCAGCATGTTCCTGGGCATCGCCCTCTTCATCTGCATCCTCTTCAGTAACTTGTCCATCAAGGATAATCGCATTGGATACCAGTTGATGGACGCTGACGATGCTGTCCATGTCGAACCCGTAGGTCGGCATGACTTTAGAAAACTGTGATTTGCAGATCGCACAAATTGCTGCCATGTGCGTAACGCCATGCTCTTCTACAACTTCTTTCAGGGCTTCCATACGGGGGGATGCGCCCTTGGATCGGAGTTCCATCAGGTCATCGGTCAGCAGGCCACCACCGCCTCCACAGCAAAATGTGCTCTCGTGGATCGTATCCGCGGCCATGTCATAAAAATTGTTGCAGCAAGCCCTGATAATGGCGCGTGGGATCTCAAACTGGCCACCGGGCTTGTCGCCCATGCGTGATCCACGAGCCACGTTGCAGGAGTCGTGAAATGTGAGTGTCATATGATCGTTGGCAGACTTGTCCAGGTTCAGCTTGCCATCCTTGATCAGGTCCCAGGTAAATTCGCAAATGTGTTGCGGTACCGGATACCTGGAATCAAGAAAGTCGAAAGGTCCAGCCAGTGTGTTCAGGAAACTGTATGCGACACGCCATGCATGCCCGCATTCACCAAAAATAATGCGTTTGACGCCCAGGTCCTGAGCTGCTTTCCTGATCCGTTCTGCAATCTGCTTCATTTGCTCGTATGAGCCGATAAACATGGCGAAGTTTGCGGCTTCAGACGCGTAAGAACTGACCGTCCAGCTGACACCCGCCTGGTGGAAAACCTTGGCATAACCGATCAGGCCATCCACGTGCGGTTCGGCAAAAAAGTCTGCACTGGGGGTTACCAGCAGGATATCGGCACCTTTAACGTTGACCGGAAGTTTGACGGCGACACCGGTTTCTTCTTCGATGTCTTCTTCCAGGCCCTCAAGGGTGTCGATCAACGCTGCCTCAGGCAGTCCGAGGTTGTTGCCTATTTTGTGAACCTTGGCAATGATTTCATTGCAGTATTTCTGTCCTTTACCGATGTGGTCCATAATTTCGCGGGCTGCCATGGATATTTCAGCTGTATCAATGCCATAAGGGCAGTAGACGGAACACCGTCGGCACTGCGAGCACTGGTGGAAGTAGTTGTACCAGTCATCCAGAACTTCTTTGGTAAGGTCTTCAGCACCGACCAGTTTTGGAAAATACTTGCCAGCAAAAGTAAAATAACGGCGATAGATCTTGCGCAACAGATCCTGTCGCGCAACCGGCATATTCTTGGGGTCACCGGTACCGAGGAAATAGTGGCATTTGTCGGTACAAGCCCCGCACTTTACACAGCCATCCATATAGACCTGCAGTGCGCGGGATTTTTTCAGCAACTCGCCAAATTTTTCAATGGCTTTGATTTGCCAGTTGTCTACCAGTTCGCCGGGAAAGCCCAGCGCCTCCTGGTGCTCCGGGGCTGCGGGGAAGGTGGACAGGTCTTTCATGGCCCCGCGGTTGAGGACCGGAATCTCAAACAGGGTATTGATCGTTACTGTGTCGTGGTCAGCCATCGGCTATTCGCCTCCTGCTTCGGTCCGGTCTGCATCCAGTGCTGCAGCCCAGGGGGCAAGGTGTCTTTGTTCGCGGGGGTTATCAACCTGGTTACGTGTCGGGCTAAAAAACACACCCGGGGCATGCAACAATTTTGAAAATGGGAAAATGAACATCAGCAGCATGACCAGACCCAGGTGGACCAGCAGCAGTGGATCGGCTGGAATGGGCTGCCAGTCAAAATAAATCAACCCGAGGATGAACGCTTTCAGTGAGATAATATCGGTATGTTCGACAAAGCGCATCAACAGCCCGGTAGCTGCGATGCCAATCAACAGCAGTAGCATCAGGTGGTCGGAAGGGCCGGTAATATATCGAATGCGCTCGACGAGAAAACGCCGACCCCAGAGCGCGGCCAGTCCGGCCAGCATTGCGAATCCGGCATACATTCCAAATGGTTGAACCCAGTTAACCCAAAACCAGATGGGTTCATTGAAGTAACGGAAATGACGCAGAATAACCAGCAGCATCGCAATGTGAAAAACCCAGCCAAACAGCCACGTCCACTTGTTGGCCTTGAACAGGCTTTCAAACAGAACGACTTCTTTTGCCATTCGCACAACCACACCCGATTGTGTAACCGGAGCCGGTGTCGTGGGTATCTTCAGCGGGGCGGGAGTGCGTGCATAAAGCCGGATTCTATACGCCAGACCGACGACAAAAACTGCCGTCGCCAGGTAAAATAATACTGCATAGATCGTGCTTAGCAACACACTCTCCCTCTCAGCTGGGCAGCTAAATGCTTACCCGTGGTATTTGCTTAGATACAGCCTGTCGGTTTCGGCAACCCGGCAATTTTGCAAGCCTGTTTGGCAGGTCCGTACGGGAACAACTCGTACAGGTATTTGCTGTTGCCTTTGTCGGCGCCAAGTTTTTTCTTGATGGCCTTGGTCAGAACACGGACTGCTGGTGCAATCTGGTATTCTTCATAATAGCTGCGCAGGAAATTTACAACTTCCCAGGCATCACTATTCATATCAATGTTTTCTTCCTTGGCGATCATCAGTGCCAAATCTTCATTCCAGGCGCCGATATCAGTGATATAGCCCTCTTCGTCGGCCTCATGTATCGTGCCGTTTACGTCGTATGCCATAATTTACCTCATTAATAAAATTAAGAACCAATCTACATCCAGGATTGAGTGACTTCGTGTTCAACCACTAAGTCAACAAATCCGCCATAATCGATAACACTGATGCCATCGATCAAAGGCTTGTCTTCCAGTCCCCGTGCGGCAACATCGGGTCCAAGAACATAAAATTTCAGATCATCCATTCTTTCGCCAATCGCTGCCGCGTGTGCGGCCTTGCCCAAGGCTGCGTATACGCCGTCTTCAATCAGTAATACCGAACTTCCGGCTTGCGCCAGTCGCAGGCAGCTTTCCAGCGCTGGTGCGTCAAAAGGGGACCTGTTAATCAAATGCAGCATCGTACTCATGAACTGATTACCACGTCTTGTTGCGCCATGATTTCGCGCAGGTTTTCGGTTGTGACGACTTCTACCGGAATGATCAGGTCATCAGCAGTCAGCCCACGTGCGTCAAGTGACGCCTGTTCGACATAAATTTTCTCTACGTCGTAGTCATCCAGCGCCCTGTAGGTGTTGGAGAAATTTTTCATCCCGATACCTTCAGTTTGTTGGTTCTTTTTCAGTTGATAAACGCCATCGTCAACGAAAACTACGCTGGTGTCCTGGTCGAATGCTGCCGTAATCAGCACCACCTCAAGACATTCCAGTGCGTAGATTGTGCCGTATGGTGCTTTGCGATTGACATACATGAAGCGTTTTACTACTTCAGGGCCATCTTCTTCCCATGGTTCCATTCGTTAGTGCTCCTTCAATCGCCAAATACGACCAGACGGTCATTTTCAATACCGGCCTCGACCAACTGGCCGAGACCAGAAATCCGAAAACCATCCTTCAGGACTTCGTCCTTGATACCGCGCCGTAACGCAGCGGCAATGCAAACGACCAGATCGATATCGTGTTCTTTGCCCAGTTCTGACCATAGTGAGACCAGGTCCCGGTCGTCACTCTGTGGCTCTGACAGTTTGTTGGCGTTGTTGACGCCATCGTTATAGAAAAACACGCGGGCGATTTTGTGCCCTTTGGCGATGGCTGCTTCGGCAAACCGGAGCGCACTGTCTGAAGCCTGATGCGTAAATGGGCCTTCGTTGATTAATATTCCAAATTTCATTGGCTGATTCATCAAAAGTGAAGGTGGGCGGAAGCGTTCAGGCTCTTACGGGCGCCGCGCCAGTCATCGATCTGATGCTTGGTAAAGGCCAGGTCCGTCATTTCGAAAAAGCGTGACCAGCCAATACGTTCGATCCATTCGCCCAAACGCTCCCAGGCTTGCCCGTCTTCTTTATATGCGTAAAGAATCCGCTTCACGATATCGGCAACTTCAGGCCATCGTGGTGCGTTATTGGGCAAATTGGCTGCGACCAGTTTGTGGAAGGTCGGCTTCGAGCGTGCATTGGAATGCTTGCCGCCGACCCAGATGGCCAGCCTGGTTGAATCCGGACCGTTAATCTGCATTGGCGGGCAGGGTGGATAGCACGCACCGCAACAGATACATTTTTTCTCGTCAACTTCAAGCGAGGGCTTGCCGTTAACCATCGCAGGGCGAATAGCTGCCACCGGGCAGCGAGCCACAACTGCGGGGCGTTCACAAACATTGGCTACCAGATCATGATTGATTCTTGGTGGCTTGACATACTGAACATTGATAGCGATATCGCCCTGGCCGCCGCAGTTAATCTGGCAGCAGGAAGTAGTCATGCGTACACGATTAGGCATTTCTTCATGCGTAAACTCATGGTGCAATTCATCCATCAGTGATTTGACCACGCCGGACGCATCAGTGCCGGGAATGTCACAGTGTAACCAGCCCTGCGTATGGGAAATCATTGAAACCGAATTACCTGTTCCGCCGACCGGGAAGCCCGCGTCATTCAGGCCTTCAATCAATGGTCCGGTTTTGTCTGCCGAAGTACACATAAACTCCGCGTTACTACGGGTTGTGAAGCGCATAAAGCCATCGGCAAATTTATCTGCAAGTTCGCACAGTTTACGAATTGTGCCGACATCCATCTGCCGTTGTGTACCCGCACGCACGGTCCAGATTTCTTCGCCACTGTGGGACATGTGGTGGAGTACGCCAGGGCGCGGGCGATCATGCCAGGCCCAGTTGCCATAGTTTGCTTTCAGCGTTGGGTGCATATATGGAAAAGGATCTGGAACACCGTGTTCATCGGGCCTGCGTGGCATTTCTGCATTATTCATTGTGTATTCCTCATACTCGCTATACTTTGCTCGTATTGCATATTCAATATTCGTAAACAGTGATTACTTGGTGGTGGCTTGTTTGTGTTCAAACCACTTCGCAGCTTCCACATCCCAGTCATCGGTACGCACATAAGAACTGGTGCGTGGATGATTGACCATGTTCGGGTCAACGGGGACGTCAAGTGCGTCCAGGAAGTTGGCGAGTCCAATGCGGTCGATGGTTTCGCCGATGCGCTCATGTTCGAGAGCATTTTCAGCAAAAAAGTCGATGCACTCTTCGGTGAACTCAAACAGTTTTTCGTAATCCTCATCGGTTTCAAGCTTCAGGAACGGGTGGATAACCGTACCCATCTGGTCACCAATTTTCAGTGAGCGCTTGCCGCCCATCAAAATTGTGACGCCGCGGTCTTTACCTGGAGACAATGCTTTGGGCATGACATTAATGCAATGCATGCAACGCACACAGCTCTTGTTGTCAATATCCAGGGTGTCGTCATCGTTCAGGCTGAGTGCGCGCGTCGGGCACATGGCGATTACGGTATCGATCATTTGTTTACGTCCGGCCTTGGCAACATGTTCCTTGACCTTCTCCTGGTCAACCTGCATGTCATCACGCCAGGTACCAATGACGGCCATGTCAGCGCGGTGGATGGCGTTGACGCAGTCATTTGGGCAACCGGAGAACTTGAACTTGAATTTGTAAGGTAATGCCGGCCGGTGCATTTCGTCCAGCAGGCCGTTGATGATCATACGGTGCGTGCGCACCTCGTCATAACAGGACTGTTCACAACGAGCGTGGCCAACACAGTTCATGGAGGTTCTCAATGCGGGTCCAGCACCGCCCATGTCGAGGCCGATTTTATTCAAGGCATCAAAAGCCGGCTGTACATTATCTGAAGTACAGCCCTGGAACATGATGTCACCGGACTGGCCATGCAGGGCGATCAGGCCTGAGCCATGTTCTTCCCAGATGTCACACATATCCCGCAACAGCTTGGTCGAGTAATGCAAACCGGCGGGCGGGATGATACGCAATGTGTGGAACTCTGATGATTCAGGATAATCTTCCGCAACCTCTGAGAAACGTGGGATAACGCCACCACCATAACCAAACACACTGACCGTACCGCCTTTCCAGAAACCCCGGCGCTCCTCATAAGAATGTTCGAGCTGACCCAGCAGGTCGGTCATCATTCTGGCATGCGGGGTGTCGCCATCATTCGCAAGTCGCTCGAGCCCTTCAACGAAACTGGGCCATGGGCCACTCTTTAATTCATCAAGTAAGGGGGTGTCATGTGCTTTCTTGGTCATAGATTTGCTCCACCAGATCAGTCCTGAAGTTTTTTTGCTGCCTATCCCGTGAGGATAAAACAGGCGGCTATTTATCAATATAGCTCATGTACTAAATCAACGCTGAAAAACACGTAAGAAACTTAAACGCGGTGTGAAATTCAGTTCGGTAATCTTCGCCAATTTTGCTATATTAGAAAATCATGATATAAGAATTCCCAAGTTAATTCCAGCGGGATTCTGTGTGTGCTAAAAACTGTCACTCAAAATAGTGTAATTTTCCCAAGTCTTGTTGATGTTTTTCGATGGAGTAATTGTTCATGATGAATGAAGCCAGCTACCAGCAATGGAGAACATATAAGTTGGATAACTATCCACGTAACAGCGGTGACCTGGTGGTTGATGTTGGCGGTTTGCTTGATGTAAGTGAACCTGCAAGGGCTGCAATCCTGGCGCGCTGTAAGCGCTTCAACATGGCTGTTTACAGGTGTCGCAATCAATTCTCAGACCGTGCTGCGGTCGGCACTTTTGCCGCAAGTTTTGGTTTGACCCGGTTCGATCATCATATGTGCACACATGCGGATGGGGTTTCTGAACTGTCCGTCGCGGTGGAGGGGACGCGCAGCGATTATGTCCCCTACTCCAATCGTGGCCTTAGCTGGCACACGGATGGTTACTACAACGCCAAATCCCGACAGGTGCGATCGATCGTATTGCATTGCGCGCAGACTGCTGCAACAGGCGGTGAGAACGCATTGCTGGATTTCGAGATAGCCTACATTCTGCTGCGGGATGAGAATCCGGATTTCATTACTGCCCTCGAACATCCTGAGTGCATGACCATTCCAGCCAACCCAGATGCAGAGGGCGGAACCCGGCCTGCCGCATGTGGGCCGGTGTTTACCCATGACGCTGACAGTGGGGCACTACATATGCGCTTCAGCGCGCGCAAGAAGAATATTCACTGGCGTGATGATCGCGTTACCCGGCAAGCGCGGCAATTTCTTGCAGAATTACTGGCGGATGAAAGTGGCCCGGTATTACGCTATCGACTGCAACCGGGGGAAGGTCTGATTTCAAACAATGTCCTGCATAACCGCACGGCGTTTGCAGATGGACCAGAACAGCAGCGCCTGTTGTATCGCGCTCGCTTTTTCGACCGTATTGAATCAAGCTAACCCCATCCATACATTTATACAGCACTGAACAGAGGGTCAGGTCGATGAAAGCTATTGAGGTAAAGTTAAGTGACATCATCATTCAGCATCCCGGAATCAACTCATTTCCTGAGTTGATGGAGGCGGTTCGGCTGATGAGTTCGGAAGATATGCTCTATCTGAATTTTGACGTCAAGCCCGACTACCGGGACACCCCCCGTAACTGGGAATGGAAGCTGGAGTCAGTTTTCGGAACGGGTGAGCAATGATTGGCGAAGAAGTTAAGCAACTTGAGAAGCTAAGCGCCCCCTATGGGCGGGAAATTACGCTAGAAAACGTCGACTATGAAAATGGTATGCGGGTGTTGCGCATACACATCCGTGAAGGCAGCCGCTTCACCGTGATGGATATTGATGAGAAAACTGCTGCCGGCTGGGCGGCAGTCATGAGCCAGTGGGCAGCAGAGGCTCAGTAGATTACGACCCCGTCTGATTGCAGCTTCGCAGACCCAAATACAGGATTTACCAATGGACCATTTACCCATCTTTCTGAACCTGAAGAATGCCCGCGCCTTGATTGTCGGCAGTGGCACGATCGCCGCGCGCAAGGCTGATTTGCTGCTGCGAGCAGGCTGTAGCCTGACCGTGCTCGCGCCGGATATGGGTGAAGAAATGTTGCTGTTGGCGGCGGATTACAGTTTTGAACACAAAACCGGTGAGTTGGCAGCAAGCGATCTGCAGGGTTGCGTGGTGGTGTTTGGCTGCGCGCAGGATGATGCCGTCAACCAGAAACTCTATGAGTTCGCTACGGCTGCAGGGATACTGGTCAATGTCAGCGACAGTACTGAACGGTGCAGCTTTATCATGCCGGCGGTGGTTGATCGCACACCGCTGTTG
>JAJRUM010000050.1 GCA_024277815.1 Gammaproteobacteria bacterium | reverse complement strand
TTGGAGATCGTGAGGAAGTGGAAGACCGGGGCTTTGTCGAGCGCCCGGAGAATATCGCCTTGCCGACCACAGCGCGCGCCCGCCACCCAATTGTCATCGAGCGTGAGGCCCTGCTGGAGGCTTACTTCAGCCAGTCTGAAAGAATTCAATGGATCAAGGGTGACCAGAGCGTTGGTGTCATTACTGCCGGCATGTCGTACAGCTATGTAAGAGAAGTATTGCCAGGTGTCAGCATACTGAAGTTGCCAGCCTCATTCCCGTTGCCCCGCGATGCGGTGCGTGAGTTTTGTGAAGCAGTAGATCGCGTCATCATTGTCGAAGAGCTTGAACCGTTCCTTGAGACAGAAATCGCTGCCATGGGCTACAAGGTTGAAGGCAAAGTATTCTTCCCGCGGGCAGGTGAATTGTCACCCGAATTAGTGCATGAAGGTTTTGCCAAGGCGGGCCTGCTCAAATCACGTAAAACAGAAAGTTCAATTGAGATCAAAGAACTGGTGAGGCCACCGGTACTCTGTTCGGGTTGTCCACACACCGGCGGCTACATGGCCTTGCGTGCCCTGAATGCCCGCGTAGCCGGTGACATTGGCTGCTACACGCTGGCCGCGATGCAGCCTTTACAGGCGATGGATACCTGCGTATCGATGGGCTCCAGTATTGGAACTGCCATAGGTCTTGCCAAGGCAGGCAATGAAACCCGGCCGATTGTTGCCACCATCGGTGACTCGACTTTCCTGCACGGCGGAATTACCGGCCTGATTGATGCCGTTTATAACAATGCCAACATTACCGTGCTGTTGCTCAACAACAGCACGACGGCAATGACCGGTGGCCAGGAGCACCCCGGCACCGGCAAAACTCTGCGCGGCGAAGAGACCCATGCGGTCAACTATGCCGATGTGTGCAGGGCAGTGGGTGTGAAATCACTGAAGGAAGTAGATTCCTATGATCTTGGCGTACTGTACCAGGCAATCCGCGAAGCAACTGAGTACAAGGGCGTTTCAGTGGTTATCGCCAACCGTCCCTGTGTGCTGGATCCGATCAAGATCAAAGGACCGGCGTTCCAGATACGTGCCGAGGGTTGCACTGCTTGCCAGTCGTGCATGAACCTGGGCTGTCCAGCCTTGTCGTGGAGCGATGAGATGCTCGAAGGTCATCACAAGATCAAGATCGACGAATCATCGTGTATCGGCTGTACGTTGTGCGTGCAGATTTGCCCCAGCGATTGCATTCGTCCGGCAGCGGAATTCAAATCCTCATGAACGCCAAAAAGAAAAGCGCTAAATCGGTGGTTGCCGTCAGTGGCCCAACCAACGTCCTGATCGTTGGGGTTGGTGGCCAGGGTGTCATCATGGTGTCGAAGATACTGGCACGGCTTAGCCAGATGCAGGGTCTGCAGGTTAAACAAAGCGAAGTGCATGGCATGGCCAAGCGCGGCGGCTCTGTATTCAGCCACATCCGTTTTGGCGAAGAAGTGTGGTCACCAACCATACCAATGGGTGAAGCGGATGTTGTGCTGGGACTTGAATGGGCCGAGGGGTTGCGTTGGCTGCGGTATTTGAAACCGGGCAGCGGCACCTTCATTTCAGATACCAAGAGAATTGTTCCACCGTTTTCCTGCCGGGACCGGCACCATGATGCTTTGCACGGTTACGCACACCATACGGTTGCCGAGATTGTCAAACAGGTGCCGAGTGCATATGCCCCGAATGCCACCGGTATGGCCATTGAGTTGGGTAACGAGCGGGTTGCTAACACCATTCTGTTGGGCGTGTTGTCCACCGTAATGGATTTTCCGGCTGAAGACTGGCTGCAGGTGCTGCCGGAATTTGTGCCACCCAAAACGCTGGAAACCAACCTGAAAGCATTCGAGGCCGGCCGCCATTGGACGACTCAGCCGCCGGTACCAGAAGTTCAGGAGCAGGCCGTTCCACAGCCGCAAGCGCCGATGCGCCGTCAGGTGAGCCTGGAAATTACCGGCGAGTGGTGCAAGAGCTGTGATATTTGCGTGAAGATGTGCCCGGAACGCTGCCTGGCTCTTGATGACCACCAGATTGTTGAGCTTGTGAAACCCAATGCCTGTACGGGCTGTCGGGTTTGTGAGTGGCTGTGCCCGGATTTTGTGATTGCAGTTCATGTTGATGTCGTACCGCTGGAAGCTGTTTCAGCAGATACCACTACAGAGGTAAGAATCTGATGTCCCCCGTACCTGGAAATTCGCCACAACTCCAAAGTCTGCAAGGCAACCAGGCCTGCGCATTGGGTGCCATTGCCGCCGGTTGCCGCCTGTTTGCCGGCTACCCGATCACACCGTCCTCTGAAATTGCCGAGCGCATGTCCAAAGAGTTACCGCGCGTCGATGGCGTATTCGTACAGATGGAAGATGAAATTGCTTCGATGGCAGCCTGTCTGGGTGGCTCGCTGGGCGGGGTCAAATCCATGACGGCGACCTCTGGCCCGGGGTTCTCGCTCAAGCAGGAGAATATAGGGTATGGCATTCAGGCCGAGATACCCTGTGTCGTAATCAATGTGATGCGGGGTGGTCCCAGCACGGGCATGCCGACTCGCCCTGCCCAGGGTGATGTCATGCAGGCGCGTTGGGGGACGCACGGCGACCATCCGATTATCGTACTGACACCTTCGTCGGTGCAGGAGATATACCAGCAAACTATCCAGGCATTCAATTTTTCTGAAACCTACCGGATTCCAGTCATTGTGTTGTATGACGAGGCCATCGGCCATCTTGTCGATACGGTAGAACTGCCGGACCCGAAAGATATCGAGACCACTGACAGGAAGTGGGCTACCGGCCCCGCTGAAGATTACCTGCCGTACGCACCGGATAAGGATGGCATCCCACCGATGCCACGGCCGGGTGACGGCTATCGTACGCACACCACCGGCCTGACGCACCTGGAAACCGGCTTCCCGACGCAGGTACCTGATGATGTCACCCGTGTCACCAGCCGTTTGCTGGACAAGATAGAGAATCACCGTGATGAGATCGAACAATATGAGCTTTTGTCCTGCGGTGATGCCGATATTCTGATCGTGGCATTTGGCATTACTGCCCGTGCCAGTGAGCGTGCTGTCAATATGGCCCGTGATAAAGGCATTAAGGCGGGCTTGCTGCGTCCGGTTACACTGTGGCCATTCCCGGAAAAGGCTTTGCAGGAACTGGCAGGTCATGCGAAGCATGTGCTGGTACCGGAAATGAATGCCGGGCAATTGATACTGGAGATCGAGCGCCTGTGCGCGGGTAGCGTGCCAGTGAGCGGGATCAACCGCTTCGATGGCGAGACTATCAAGCCCAATGAGGTACTGGCGAAGATCGAGGAACTGAACAATGGTTGAATCAGCAATGCCCCTGAAGATCAGGCAAAAATCCGTGGATGGGGCCCGGGATGAATTTGAGATACGTGACTATCTTCGACTGGACCTGTTCCCGCACTTTTTGTGTCCGGGATGTGGTCATGGCATCGCCTTACGGGCTTTGCTCTGGGCGATCCATGACCTGGACATCGAAAAAGACCAACTGGCGATTGTCAGTGGTATTGGCTGCTCGGGACGTCTCAGTGCGTACGTTGATGCCAATACATTTCATACCACCCATGGCCGCCCCCTCGCATTTGCTGCCGGCCTCAAGTTGGCACGTCCGGACCTGCACGTGATTGTTATCACTGGCGACGGGGATTGCCTGGCCATTGGCGGTAATCACCTGATTCATGCGGCACGGCGTAACCTGGACATCACCTGCATCATGATGAACAACGAGGTTTATGGTATGACCGGTGGGCAGGTGTCGCCAACGACCAGCCTGGATCGTTTCACAACGACCACCCCGATGGGCAACCAGGAACCCGGATTTGATGCCTGCGCGCTGGCCAAAGGCGCCGGTGCAACCTTTGTCGGGCGTGAAGTTACGCTTCAGACCACGGCATTGAAAAACCTGATGCAGGAAGGCCTCGTACACAAGGGGTTCTCATTCGTAGAGGTGATATCTGACTGTACGGAAATCTATGGCCGCAAGAATGATTTGGGCTCCTCGCCGGAAATGGTGCTCAGCCAGAAGCGCAGTGTTTTACCCAGGTTCGATGGTACAGCGGTCGATAAGCCTTTCCGGGCCGGCAATTGGGAAACCGGAATATTGTCGCGGCAAGAGCGGCCTGAGTACTACTCGGCCTACCGCGCACACTGTCACAAGGTGCTGGGCAAATGAGCAAGACTGACGGCTATGAAATTCGACTCAGTGGTACCGGTGGTCAGGGGCTCGGTCTGGGCGGTAAAATGCTGGCGGCAGCGTTGAGCTCTGAAGGGCTGCATGTTGCGCAGTCACAGAGTTATGAGCCCACCTCTCGTGGTGGAATGAGTCGCTCCGACCTGGTGGTATCCCGGCAAACGGCTGACTACCCACTGGCTACCGGGCTTGACTACCTGTTGATCCTGGACAAGCGGGCCATCTCCATCTCAGAAGGCATGATCAACAAGGATGCCGTGGTGCTGGTTGATGAAGAACTGGTGCCTGATCCACCTTCAGGACATTTCAAAGTACATGCGCTGCCACTGAGCAGAACCGCCATTTCGCTGGGCAACCTGCGGGTCACCAACGTCGTGAGCCTCGGAGCCTTGATTGCACTGGGTGATTTCTGCAGCATTGAGACCATGGAAGCAGCGATTAAACAGGTCACCCCGAAGAAGTACGCGCAGATGAACCTGGACGCTGTGCGTGCGGGGTATGAGTTGGTACAGCACTGACAAGTCGGAGTTCGTTGCCGGCGATCTTCATGCGGTCAGCGGTATAATTTTGGTAATATGGGTCAGCTCCGCTGGTAGCCTCCTGCTCAGGAATTTCCCATGAACGTGCTCAAATTGCTAATGCCTGTTCTCAGTTTTCTGCTGCTGGCTGCTCATTTTTATCGCGCCGGACAGCAATTGCTGGCGCTGGCCAGTGTTCTGATCATCTTGTTGCTGTGGGTGAAGAAGTCATGGGTACCATATCTTATGCAGGCCGCCCTGGTACTGGGCGCGCTTGAATGGTTGCTTAGCCTGGTGATGTTAGTACAGTATCGAATAGAGTGGGGCATGCCTTGGCAGAGGCTGGCGATGATCCTCGGAGGCGTGGTGCTGTTTACCCTGTTATCGGCCCTGGTGTTCAGAGCGAGAAGCCTGAAAAGCCGTTATTCCTGAGAGCAAAAAAAACCACTCCTGACAAAAGTCAGAAGTGGTTCTTCGAGAAAAGTAGCAGCTAGTTAAGGCGGCGACGAATATTGAATCCGAAAAGCAGCATTAGAGCAGCCAGGGTAATCAGGCCCCACACGCTCAAGCTGGGTACTGGCACAGCTGTATATGGAACTCCGCCCCCAGATGCATATGTAATGATATTTGCCCGAAGGTTGGCTGCTTCTGGTTGCGGGGATTGCCAGTTATCAGTAGTCATACCCCCGAAAAGCACGAGGCCTGAACCAAAACTCAGCTCACCCAGAACCGTAAGTCCAGCTGCGGAGTCCCCAGGTGCGCCGATAATAATCGGGCTGATTCCACCACCAACAACTGCATGGCCAAAGGAGTTACCCGTGTAACTGGTCAAGACGGGTGTGAAAGGTCCAATGAAAATAGGGTGAGTGGGGTTAGCGGCCACGACACTACTTGAGAAGCTTGGGTAGGTGAGTGTAACACCACCAAATCCATAGCTGATATTGCCACCCTCATTCGGTGCGCTGTTAAGCAGCAGGGTGCCACCATTGCTTACAAAATTCTCGATGGCAGCCTGGTTGGCAGCCAGGAATGCGCTAAGCTCGTTAGCGGTGCCGTCGCCACCTTCAAGAAAGATAAAGTTATGCAACCCCGGCGTGAATGGACCCGCTCCACCGGACATGCGCAGGTCTGCCCAGTTACCAGCACCAAAAACTGCATCCATGGCAGCTTCGTTGGTTATTTCGCCCCAGGGTGCAGTGGCACCACGGATGTAAGCATCCGCGTTGACAAAAGATGAGCTGAATACACCTACAGCAAGTACGAACAGGATAGAAAGTTTTCTGGCCATGACGGTCATCCAGGTTTTATTGTGAACGGTGCTGGCTGGTAACAAGCCAAGGCACTGGTTAATATTTATATTTATGACTCTTAATTTATGCGTAGCAACAAAATTCAGGAACAATACCCGATGAGAATCTATCACAAGCGCGGTCAACTTTCGAGCAGTTTTTAATGTAATTTTAATATTTACGCTAAGTTGTGGTTCGCCACATCAAGTAGTTTTTACCCCTTGGGAATCAGTGTCTGATATTGATCAAGGCGTCAGATGTTGTTCGAAGTTCATTTTTCAATCAGAGCTGAATGCAGCACTTTGAGTAATTCTTCCGCGTCCGCTGCGTGTACCAGCACGCTGAGGCACATGTCATTTGCTGATTGTGACAACATTAGCAACGGATGGTCGTCAAAGAATGTGGAATTCGGGTCCATGCGGCCCAGGGCCATGCGGGCGCCACGACCGACCAGGTTTATTGCGCTGCAGTGGGGAAAAACAGTGACTGCGCAACGTTGTTGCAGTCTGGTCGCCAGGTTATTCAGGGTAGCCTCGTCCAGTTGATTGCTATCCATATTGATTGCCAGTGTCGTGGTGGTCTCGGAAGTGGACACCAGGTCGATGGATATACCGGCCTGGCTAATCTCTGCAAATACCCAGGCGAGGAACCCGACCTGTTCACGCATATCGAGGTTCTGCAATAGCAATACTGCCATTCGTGGTTGGCAACAAACGCTCCGGATACCCTCCGTGATATGGCTGTCACTGCCGTCAGGGCGCTGGATTGTAGTGCCGAAACAGTTACTATTACTCAGGTCGCCCACGCGCACTGGAATGCCGGCCCTGGCCGCTGCGCGGATACTGCGCGAATGCAGCACTTTGGCGCCGCTGGCAGCCATTTCCAGCGCTTCATCGTAATCAAGTGTTTTCAGCAGGCGTGCATTTGGAACGGTTCTCGGGTCTGCGCTGAACAGTCCCGGGACGTCGGTCCAGATCTCAACGTGGTCGGCCTCAAGACGGCTGGCCAGCAATACCGCGGATGTGTCTGAGCCGCCACGACCCAATAAAGCAGTTCCGCCATCAGGATGTGCCGCTATGAACCCCTGGGTGATCAGCAGCGGAGCCCTGGCCAGCCAGCGTTGCTGCAGTCCGGTGTCAGGTTTGCTGATACAGCGTGCCGCGAGCCACGCACGGCGGGCATGTGAATCTTCTTCTCTGACGGTTTGCAAAGCTTCACGGGCATCTACCCAGTCAGTTGCCGTTGTGCGCGCCAGGTAGCGTTCGCCCATGCGGGTGCTTAGCCATTCCCCGACTGGTAACAGGGACGCAACAGCTTTGCAGCGGTCGATCTCGTCCGTGGCACTGATAATCATCCTGAGCACTGAATTGATCTCTTGCCCTGCTGCATCAAGCAGGTCTTCTATCTCTGTTTCCAGCTGCGCGGCCAGTTGGCGGTGGCGGGAGAGGATATCTGCAACCTCGTTGCCGGCCAGCGAATCTGCATGATCAGCGAGGTGTTGCAAGGCGTTGGTAATACCTGCCAGAGCTGAACACACCAGCAGTACGTGGTAGCCCTCGTCGAGGCGTTGCCGGGCCAGGGCTTCAATAGTTTCCCACTGTTGCCTGCCGCTGACGCTGGTGCCGCCCAACTTGAGTACCAGCCACTGGCCGCTCACGTGTGGCTCTCCTCACCAGCCTGTTCAATCAGTTGCAAAAAACTTGTACAGGCCAGTTCTTTCATGGCCTGGAGATTGTCTTCCTGGTTCTTGCCCGCCCCGACAAACATGGTCATTCCCTCAATTGAGCATGACACGAACAGTGCCAGCTGACTGGCCTGACGTTTGCCCAGTTCCGGCTTTATGGCTTCGACCAATTTTTGCAGTGCCGCCCGCTCAGCTGCGTACATGTTATCCATCAGTTCAGAGGTATGGGTGTCGTGGTTGGCGAGTGCCCAGAGTTCCGGGAAAAAGTGGGTGGTGCGTTGTGAGTGTAAATCCTCGATCAGGTATTCAATGATGGCAACAAACTGAACCTGTGGCGAGTCACCACTGGCTTCGACAATGCGATCCATTTCATCGAGGTAACTGAACAGGATTTTTTCCAACAGATCTTTCAGCAAAGCCTCTTTATTGCTGTAGTAGTAGGTCAGGTTGCCCACTTTGATACCGGCCTGCATGGCGATTTGCCGCAGTGTCAGTTTTTTGTAGCCCTGGTCTATCAGGACCTCGGCAGCAGCATCAAGGATGGCATTGATAGTGGCCTGGCCCTTTTCATAGGTTGCTGTTCGCGCGCGACTTTTTTGCCTGGTTCCCTGCATGGGTGTTTTTTCTCTCCGGTTTTTTCCTGGTCGGCCCCGCCCGGGCCAGCCTTGTTCGTGCTTGACAGTTCTAGTGCAAGCGTCCAATATTGTACACTTGTCCTAAAATGTTGTCAGGCTCTGAGTATTAAGGATAACAAACAACTGATGAAAACCAATCGACTGCGTCCAATTTTATACCTGTTGTTACTGGCTTCAGCAGCCGGAACCGCCATCGCTTTTGATTCTGATTCACTGGTCCATAAAAAGTGTGCCCGTTGTCACCCCGTGGAGAACGGCAAGATGGTGCGTGTGGAAGAATTGCGCACCACGCCGGAAGAGTGGACGGTGATTGTCGACCGCATGCATCGATTGCATGGTATGAAGCTAAGGAATGGCGAAATGGCCACTTTGCTGAAGGAGCTCAACGCTACCCAGATACTGACGCCGGAAGAAGCGGCCCAGGTGGCTTACCTGAACCTGTTTAATAATCCGCAGACAATGGAAGTGCCCGATGACAGCGAAGAAGAACAGATGTTCGCAAGCTGTGTCCGTTGCCACAGTGCGGGCAAGATTTATTCCTATCGTATGACGGAGTCCGGGTGGGCTAAATTGCGTGATTTTCACCTTTATATTGATCCCGCCATCCTGCTTCAAATGCGGGAGAGTTACTGGCGAAGTGAGGCCGATACGGCACTGGCCGGGCTGGCAGAGAAACTGCCTTATGGACAGTCATGGGAGGCACCGGAAAGCCAGCTTGATGGTGAGTGGATAGTCCTCGGCACAGAACCAGGCAAGGGCAACTATCGTGGCCGCATAAACATCACATCAAGTGGAGATGACGAATATGTGATGCAGGGTGAGTGGGGGTACTCCGACGGCAGCATCGAGAAGTTCACGGGCGAGGCAACCCTTTATGGGGGCTACGCGCTGCGAACCCGGACCGAGCAGAACGGCAAAGCAACCATGGGTGCCTACAGCTTTGAGCAAGGTGTAATCAGTGGTGATCACCACCAGAATGCACCTGAATTTCGTACCTCGTCTTCCCGCTGGGTTCCTGTGACCCAACAAACGCGTGTGCTACGGGTGACGCCTGCCTATTTGCTGGCTGGAGAAACGACCAAGGTCCTTGTCGAAGGACTTAACTTCACCGCCGTAACCGACAGCGATATTGTTGCCTCCAACCCGGATATCCAGGTTTTGCAGGCCACTACCACCGGCTCTGAAACCATCGAGCTGGAACTTGTTTATCAGGGAACAGGCACAGGCACTACCAGCATCAGCGTGCAGGGATTTGGGGCGGATTCCAGTACTTTGGAAATCAGGCTTGCGCAGCGCATTGACTACCTGAAGGTTGCCCCCCAGACCGGCCGGGCAAGAGTCAATGGTGGCACGCACAATCCGGCAGAGGGTGTGCAATTCCAGGCCTTCGCCTGGTCCAGCGGCAAAGACCCGGGAGATCCTTCGGACGACATCCGCCTGGGCCCGGTGACAGCAGATTTCAGCCTTGTGGAAGAAGAGACGCGGCCCGGAGATGATGATATTGCCTACCTTGGCGGGATCAGGCCGAACGGCACCTACATTCCAGTCGGTGACTATGCACCGGTACCGGAGCGTGGCCCCGGCGGTGAAGCAACCGGCATGGTCAAAGTGATCGCCAACTATACCCGTGGCTCGAAAAACTATACCGCGGCGGCAAGGCTGGTTGTGACCGTGCCGGACTACATTCAGCGGATCAGGTAGGTCGGCGGTGATGGAGGCACTACATTCGTGGGCGGACCACCGTGTCTTCGCCGGACCTGATGAAAGCCTTATTCTTGGCGTTGAGGACCTCAGTCTGTTTGCACTAAGTCCGCAAGCATGCCAGACCCTGGGCAGGTGGCGAAGCTCAAAATTTGTTGACCTGAACAGCGTACCTGCTTCTGACTACGAAGTCCTTGAAGGTCTGCGTGATGCCCGCATCCTGCGGCCGGTACCCAGGCAAGACGAAACACAGCCTGGACAACAACCGTCACCGCAACCGTTGAAAGTCGGCACCGTACCGTTGTCGACGCTGGTGCTGGAAGTGGCCCAGGACTGCAACCTCAATTGCACCTACTGCTACGCCGAAGGTGGCACTTATGGTGCCGCACCCTGTTTGCTCGATGTCGACAAGGCCCGGGCAGCAGCACGCCACCTGCTGGAGCATTGCGGGGACCAGCGTCATGTAACCTTGATTTTCTTTGGTGGTGAACCACTGATGAACATGCCGGCGATAAGAGCGGCGGTCAGCGAAGCGCAAAGTTATGCTCGCGAACTCGGCAAGCAGGTGCATTTCTCCGTGACCACCAATGGCACGCTGCTGGACGCAGAGATTGTGGCCTTTTTGCACGCTCACCGGGTTGCAGTGGCCGTCAGCATGGACGGCCCGCCAGACATTCATGACCGCAATCGCCCGGGCAAGGACGGGCAGGGCAGTTATGCCGAAATTACTTCCAGACTGGAAATGTTGCTACAGGATTCACCAGTGCCGGTGGCGGCACGGGTCACGCTGGAGCCTGACCAATGGCACCGTCTTCCGGAAGTCTATGACCATCTGATCGGTCTCGGTTTTCACGAGGTGGGTATAGCACCGGTCAGTCCGGTCAGCAAGGCGCTGTTACCCAGTATTGGCGAGGAGACATTGTTAATGGCCGGTTTTAGCGAACTGGCTCGGCGCTTTGTGGAAGTCGCCAGGGAAGGGTTTGTAATGCCGTTTTCGAACATCCTTGATCTGCTGGGACGCTTGCACATCGGCCAGACAAGGCCTGTGTCCTGCGGTGCCGGCCTGGGTTACATGGCAGTGGATGCCAATGGCCGCTTTTTCCCCTGCCATCGATTGACCGGGGAAATGGACTTTCATGCCGGTGGCCTGGCTGACGGAATTGACCACGACAGGATCAATATTTCACTGGCGTCCCTGAACAAGGGCCGCGACCAGCACTGTTCCGGTTGCTGGGCAAGAAACCTGTGCGCAGGTGGCTGCCATTACGAAAACCACTTGCGGGAGAACCATCTTGGCTTGCCGCGCGGCAGCAGTTGCAGGGTTATTCGCGGCTGGCTGGAACTGGGCTTAAGAACCTACGCAGAGCTGCGCTCGGATGATGCCATTGAAGCGCTGGGCCAGCGGCTCAGCCAGCGTGCGCAATGTTAATTAACTGGCTGGGAAGCTTATATCCAAGGACTCAGAAATGAAGACAAAAAGACCCATTCAGGCGCTCAATGAAAAGGCCCGGGCCATCCAGTCGCTGGCTGACGGCGAGAACAAATCAGTACGGGCCAGCCAGCAGGGCCCACCCGCCATGCCCGTGGGCTGTACCACCATTTTTGATACCGGCTGGGAAACCAATCCGCGTCCGACTTACCCGGTCGGCAACTGCATGTCTTCGGCCAAGGACTTTCACGGCTGTGCCGGTGACTGCTGGTGGCCGGCACAGGTGCCGGATGGTTTGACCAATCATGAAGATTTTGACAAGCAGTGTCCGAATATCGCCAGAGACTGGCGGGTATTGAAATATGACTGATGTTTATTGGCCCGGGTTGTGTCCGGGCGTCATGCTTGTTAAAGGCAGGAGCCGGAAATGAATGCGAAAATGAAGAACGTGTTGCTCGGTGCAACCATTGTGGGCACGCTGATACTGGCCGTGGCCGGCACTGCGACAGCGTGGGCAAAGGACACTTACTACTATATTGGCTACGGGTTAATCCAGATCGTGGACGGCGACAGTGATGCCATTGTAGGTGAAATACCCGTGGAAGGCTGGTTGCGGGAAACGGATTTCAGTGCGGACGATAAGTTTCTGTACGTCACGGCCAACCGGCACCTGATTCACAAGATTGACCTGGCTTCCAGGCAGGTGGTGCATACCATCGATGTCGCAGGTGGTGGCTGGGATCGGTTCATCTTCGGCTTCGACCTCGCGCCGGATGGCAAGACGGCCTGGGTCAACTTATTGTCCCGCAAAACCCATAAAGGTGATGTCATCATTGGTAAGCCGATGCTGGCGCAGATTGACCTGTCCGATGGCAAAATCATTCGTAGTATCGAGGTGCCGTGGGGCTCTGCAACCATTGTTTCGGTCAAAGACTCCAGCCAGATTTATGTTATTGGCAAAGACATCGTAAAGGTCGACGTGGCTGCTGAAGAAATGCACATCATCGGTGAGTATCCGATGTTTGAAAAACAGTGGAACATATTGCCACTGTGGGATAACAGCAGGGAAAACAATGGTGTATTTATCGTCAATTACTATACGCCTGAACTGATGGGGCTGCTTTCAATAGATACAACCAGCGGGGAAATAACAGCAACACCACTCGAAGGCCCGCCTGTTTTTGCCTACAGCGTGATGCGCTCCCCCGACAAGAAGAAAGTCTATGCGGTAATGGATGAGTTGACAGTCATTGATATGGCTACTGCCAGCTATGAGTCCATTACCATGGTTCCGAATGGCACCAACTATGCCATCAATGTTTCCAGTGACGGCAAGAAAATCTATGTTGCCGGCGGCGGCGCCACCACCACAGTTTTTGATGCACAGAGCCAGCAGGCCATCAAGGTGTTGCAAATGGAGACGGATGGCATGGACTTCAGGCGTGTTACCCAACACCAGGACCCCTGAATGGACTATGGGCTTCGCATAGCCAGCCCGGAAAGCACACCACCAGGCTGCCAGGAACTGCTGGCCGCGGAGTGGGCTGGAGAAGTGCTGCATGAGGCCTGCCCCGATGCGTCGCTGACAGCACTCTACTTCGGCTCGGAGTTCTGCCAGGAATTGCTGCCGGGTCGTGAAGACACTGAAGCTTTTTGCGCGCACTGCCAGGCATTGGGCCTGGAGGCTGTGCTGTTGACACCCATCGTCACCTATAAAGGCCTGGACCGCCTCGACCGTTTGCTGGCCAGCCTGACCGGACAGGGTTGGTTCCCGGCTGTGGTATTCAATGACTGGGGTGTTCTGGAGTTGCTGCGAAAATCATATCCAGCTATCCCGCCACGCATGGGCCGGTTGATGAACCGGGGCTTGAGAGACCCGCGTCTGACCATGCAGGATATGGGGCCGGACGGCGAAAACACTGCTCGTGGGGCGGGCATCAGAAAACTGGCCAAATCCCTGGGCGTATGCGCACTTGAATCAGACGCTGACCTGGAGCCCGGCTACCTGGGTAGCGGAGATGATGGTCTTGAGCGGACCCTGCATGTACCGTTCACTTTCGTGGCTTCCGGGCGGAATTGCCTCGAAAAAGCCGCTGTGACGCCGGTCGGTGCGGGAACTTTCACCCGTGGGCTCAAGACCGGTTGCACGGCCCCGTGCCGGGGCGTGTGCCGGCGGGAAGTCCGGCAGGATACCGATCAGCCGCTTTGGCGAGCGGGGAACACCCTGTTTTTCACGGCACAGCAGGCGTGGATTTCCCGTCACGTTGCGCTGGCGGACAAGCTGGTGTTTCATCAGCAAGCCATGCCATGAAAATACTCTCACCACTCAGAGCTGCCAGCGAAGTTGAACCTTTGCTGGCTGCCGGTGCGGATGAGTTTTATTGTGGCCTTGAGCCGCCCGACTGGAAAGCAGCGTATGGTGCCAGGTGGAGTAATCGCAGGCACCCGGATGCAGCGGGTGTGCCGGGTGTAGAGGCCCTGGCTGATATCATTTTAGCCGCAGGCGCAGCGCCGGTTCATGTGGCTTTGAACTCGCTGCACTATCCGCCCGGTGCAGTGACCATGCTGGCGGAGTTCGGTGATCGTCTGCTCCGTGATGCTGGCGTCAGCGCCTTGATCGTAGCGGATATGGACCTGATGCTCGCGTTGGTTGAGGCGGGTCATGGCGGCAAACTGCACCTTTCCAGCCTGGCAGCGGTTAACAATGCCGCCAGTTGTGAATTCTTTCGTGAACTGGGTCTTGGCAGGGTCATATTGCCACGCCACCTGACGTTGACGGAGATCGAACGTTGCGTGGTCGACGGCCTGGAGTTTGAGGCGTTCCTGATCAATGACGGTTGTGTTTTTGAGGAGGGCCTGTGTGCCACGACGCACGCAGCGGGGACTTTCTGCCTGGCTGATGGTGGTGGCCTGAAGTGTATGCCTGCAGATGTTCTTGAACGTTATGATTTCTGGAAATGGGTGCAGAACAATTGCGGCTGTGCCACCAGCAAAGGCTATCCACTCGGTCCCTGCGGGCTGTGTGCTATTCCGCGACTGCAGGCTGCGGGTATCAGGTGCTTGAAGGTGGTTGGCCGTGAAGCATCACTGGAGCGGAAACTGGCTTCGGTCAGGCTGGCGGCAGTGGCCCGGGACATCGGCCGCAACGGTGGTCAGGCCGAACATATCAAAGAGGAAATTATCGCCTTGCGGGGCGGGGCGTCGCTGTGTACCGATGCGCGTGCCTGCTATTACCCGGATCTGTGGCCGGGCCAGCAAGAGGTGCAGTTGTGAGCACATTGAGGCTGTTTAGCCGTCACCTGCAACAGCGTAAGAAAACCCTTGCGGCACTTTTCGCGCTGGGGTTGATCGGTGCGGCTACCGCCCTGTCAACACCGTTGATCGGTAAAGCCTTTATTGATGCGGTGGTCGAAAGAGGGGATTACCAGGTCATACCCATGATTGCCGCGGCGCTGGTGTTACTGGCGGTTGTTGATGTCATCTTCGGGTTCATATCGCGCCTGGTACACACCCGGCTTTCCGCAGGCGTGCTGGTTGATATCCGGCAAAGGCTTTTCCGGCATTGCCTGTATGCGCGTATCGAGGGCATCGAACACTTTCGCCATGGCGATCTGCTAAGCCGGTTTGGATCGGACATACCCAGAATTCAGGCGCTGCTGGTAGATGGAGTTATCGGTGTTTTGCACAATGTCCTGTTTTTAATACTGTGTGCAGTCATTCTGATCTATCTGTCACCGGTGCTGGCGCTTTGGAGTTATGTCGGCCTGGGTGTTGCATTGCTCGTAACCACGTTCTTTCGCGGCCCTATTGAGACCGGAACCCGCGGTATACGAGAGAAAATGGCCGACTTGTCCCACTTTCTATCGGAGCGCCTGGGCGCCTTGAGGGGCATCCGCTTCCACCACGCCGAACAACATGACCTGACGGCTTTCGAGCGACTGAACAAGCAACTGGTCAAGCGTGTGGTCAGGTTCCAGGTGACGGAGTTTGCGGCCTCCCAGTTGCCCGGCCTGGCACTATCGATCAGCCTGGCCTGGATATATTTGCTGGGTGGCCGCCAACTGGAGAGCGGTGCTATCACGTTGGGTACTTTCGTGGCATTTGTGCTTTATCAGAGCCGGCTTTTCGGACCTGCTTCTGGCCTGCTGGGATTAATTCGGTCGTTGCAGGAGGTCCGCGTCAGCCTTGAGCGAGTGGCAGAAGTGCTCGGTGAAGAAGAGTCAATGACACGTGCTGATTTCAGGCAGTCTTCCGACCAGGTAGCGGTCAGGTTTGAGAATATCTCGTTTGGCTACACTGCGGATGCACCCGTGTTGGCAGGACTGGACCTGTGCATCAAGCAGGGTGAGAAAGTGGCGATATTCGGCACTTCCGGGGCCGGAAAATCCACACTGGTGCAGATACTGTTTGGCTTGCGCAAACCGCTTACGGGACGGGTCAGTATAGGTGTTGGTGGGGCGCAAAAGCATCCTCATGACGCGTTGGCCTATGCCTCATCAGAGCCCTTTCTGCTGCATGCCAGCGTCAGGGAAAACCTGCTCTACGGAAACCCCGGCGCAACCGATGAGGCACTGGTGGAAGCCGCCAGGCTGGCGGAGGCCAACAAGTTCATCTTGTCCCTGCCCCGTGGTTTTGACACGGTTATCGGCGGCCATGGCCAGACACTGTCCGATGGGCAGCGGCAACGGCTTGGGCTCGCGCGGTTGTTTCTTGCCAACCCATTGGTGCTGGTGCTTGATGAAGCCTTTTCAGCGATGGACCCGGAAACGGAACAACGTGTGCGCTGCAATTTGTTTGAAGCTTTTTCTGAGCGAACGGTACTGGCTATCAGCCATCGCCTGACGGGACTTGGGCAGTTTGATCGTTTGCTGCTGTTGCGCGAGGGGCAACTGCAGGCGGTCAGCGAAGAGACTTTGCTAGGTTATTTTACAGTCAACGAACCGCAGATCACGCAACAGCCTGTACGGCCATGAAAAAACAGCTGATCGGAATTGTCGATACCGGCGTCAACCCCTGGCACTCCCACGTGCGCGGGGAGGTGCAGGGATGTCGGTTGTACGTGAATCACGCCGGGCAGATCTGCGAAGACGACGACTTCAGTGATCCGGTCGGCCATGGCACCGCGATTGCTGGCGTGCTGCGCCAGGCCTTGCCCGAAGCGGACCTGTTTGTAGTCAGGGTATTCGATGATGGCCTTACGACCTATCCGTCGCTGCTCGCCAGGGGCATTTTGCGTGCTGCTGCGGCAGGCTGTGATGTCATCAACCTGAGTTGCAGCGTGCCACCCGGCCCCGGTGTCGGGCTTGTTGCAGATGCCTGTGCTTCCGCACAACAGGCGGGCTCAATCCTGGTCGCCGCCGGGCAGCCCGGGCCTGCGGGACCAATACCTGCTTCTTTGCCTGGTGTTTTCGCGGTTGTCGCCGCAGAAGAATTTGCGGATGGCCAGGTAGAGATGGCAGCAGACGAGGCCAGCCCCTGTCGAGCAAAAGGACTGCCGCGCGAGTTGGATGGTTTCCCCCGTGGACTCAACCTGGGCGGCGACTCTCTGGCCTGCGCCCGTGTTTCTGCCCACCTGGCTTGCAGGCTCTAGTGGGTTCGCGCAGCAGGTTTTATAAACGCAAATTACCTTCCTTATATCCAGGTGCCTCATTGTCAGGGCACCTGGACTAAGTACTTTCAGGCAATTACTGCTGCAGAATGTGGCTAAACCTTACGCCGCCGCATGAATACCGCCGTCATCAGCAATAGTGCCAGGACGATAAGCGCCCACTGTGACATGGTCGGAACAGGCACTGATTCCTGTGGCGTTACTAACAGCGCAACGGCGTCTTCAAATATCTGTTGGCCTTCAGCATCAGTAAACACATCGGCCAGAAAGCCCAGCAGCAAAGTATTACCGCCATTCCCCTGCACCATGCAGGAATCCCCGCTTGGAGACCCGGTGCAGAGTGACACGCCCCCGCCGGTCGGTGCCAGCCCCAGGGAATAGGTACCCCAGCCAGGGTTGGTAATAGTGACTGGATTGGTCACATTAAAAAGAGGGCTAAAAGTCGCGGAAGCGTCGTTAACACTACCCGTATAGGTTGCTTCGAACAGGGCTCCATAGGCAGCATCCCCGGTCCAGTCAGCGTAGATTACCTTCCCGCCGCCGGCAATATAGTTAGCCAATGTCGTTTGATCCGGGTATACGGCTGAGTTTTGCACGACGGCGATAACAACATCCCAGCCGCCCAGCGCCAGGTCTGTATCAAACCCTGCCCAGTTATTATTGTGAGTTGTCACAGTGTGCCCGCCCGCAGCTAGCGCCGGGGTAATTACATCAGTACCCAAAAAAAAGTCAAAACCGTACAGGACGTTGGCAGCTTGAGCCGGAACGGCCAGTAACATCGCCAATCCCAGCAGGCTACCCTTGATATATGTCTTCATTATATTTCTCTCTGCTTTAAACTATTTTGCTGCTAACATTATAGAGTCTGCAATGTTGCGATTACCCTCCTGGTGATAGGTCACGTCAATGCGCTGCCCCACCAGGCTTGCAACTGTTGCGCCTTCCGGCATCTTGGTTGTCTTTGTGACATGGATCGCGGTTTGCGATGAGTCATTCATGAACAATATGGTTGCAGTGCTTCGTTCGGCGCTGCCCGTGACCTGGTTGGCCATTGCTTGCCCAGTGACAAGTGCCAATAGCATCAAGGATGTGCTTACGGTGAGTAACCACCTCGAAAACAGTTTCATGTGTGCCCCTCTTTGCTTAAAGTTGTAGTGTAATCAGATGTGATCGGGGAGAGTATATTTGAATGTATAGTGCTTTACAAATCACTAATTAGAAAAGGCTTCTTGATGATGCTTATAGACACTTTAAATATGGCTGATGGGGTTACAGCAGGTATAGATATATGAGGTTAGTCAGGTGTCTCGGCGTTGAAGTTTTCACCCATTTTGAGTGCCCGCCTTAGTACGTTTCCGCGGAATGAGGGAAAGGGTTGGTGGGGCAGAAGTGATTCAGTCCAATATTAATGAGGAGGGGTTATCTATGCGTTTCCTGCATACAATGTTACGGGTCAGGGACCTGGATAAATCGAAGGCCTTTTATACCAATATTCTTGACATGAAAGTACTACGGGAAATTGAATTTCCCGAGGGGCGTTTCACACTTATGTTTGTCGGCTATGGGCATGAATCTGAAAATACCGTGCTGGAGCTGACCTACAACTGGGATGTGGACGAAGGTTATGAGCTGGGGAGCGCCTATGGGCATATCGCCATTGGCTACGATGATGTCTACGCTGCCTGTGAAACAATTCGTGCCAGGGGAGGCAAGATCATCCGCGAACCCGGGCCAATGAAGGGGAACAGTTCAATCCTCGCCTATATCGAGGATCCTGATAGCTACAAAATCGAACTGCTGGAAAATAAGGCGGTTGCGGGTAAAGCGTGAGGCAAATAGTGATTGTTTTATACCACTCAAAGGTCATGGAGTAGCCTGACAATTCCGTTGCTCCACAGGTTTTAACTAATTATCGCAGCAGGTTTTCTGGCAACTACCCGGGCGACAGCACGGCCCGGGTTTCGCAGTATGCCTTCAAAGCTATAAACTGGCTCCCAGTCTTCAAATACAGACTGCAGTTCACCCGGGCGCAGCAGGAAATCAGGGTTATTCGGCCGCCCAAAACGTTGGTTCTCAATGGTGAAAGTTTCATAGATAACCAGGCCGCCGGGTTTAACCGCGTTCTTAATGCCGGGGAACAGGGGGCGGTGCAGATAGCGAAAACAAATGATGGCATCGAAGCTTTGCCCGGATAATGGCGTGCTTTTGGCCTGTTCCAGGTCCACCTTCCAGGTACGGCCCTGCAGGTCAGTCTCTTTGAGGTGTTGCGCAACATTTTGCAGCGCGCTGTCAGACTTGTCGGCGAATACCACCGACAGGCCATGTTCCGTCAGCAGCAGGCCATTGCGGCCACTGCCACAGGCGAGGTCCAGCACAGGCCGCGAACGATCCAGTTCCAGCAGTAGGGGCAGATGGTCTCGCAACAGGTGGGCAGCAGGCATCCGGCTTAACCCTTTGTATCATTGTCCGAAGTAATGACACGCCGGTGGTAGAGTGAGTAATACCGGAGCTTGCCCGGGGCGTGAGAAATCACCGCAGAAAGAATAATGGTAAGCATCAGTATATGAGCATCCCAGCCCGGATAAACTCCCAGCAATGCCAGCAGAACCAGCTTCAGCATAATGGTGATACCCCGCACCTGCACCAGCCATACCGGGTTTGGAATCACGTCCATCAGAATTAACAGAGCCCCGCTTGTGATCGCGAGCCACCAGTAGCTGAGCCAGAGGTCTTTTTCGAGGCCGAATATCACGCCACCGCCCACCCCGACGATTGCCAGCAGGTGTAGTGTTCGCAAGCTTATCCTGGTCCAGCGCTTAATGGTTATCGGCTTCCTGATGATTTCCGAACGGGACAATTCTATTGCCTGTGACTTATATCAAGCAAGCATGGCCAGAGTTTGCTAAATAGTCAAACAGGGAATCTCCGGAGCACCCAAACAGGGTAAAATAGAGGCTTTAATACAGGCAGTTATTTCATGTCCGAACAGCGCTTTTCAGGTACCGACAATTATGTTGCTACCGAAGACCTCACCACTGCGGTCAATGCCGCGGTCACACTGGGCCGTCCAATCCTGATCAAAGGTGAGCCTGGTACCGGAAAAACCCAACTGGCAGAGGAAATTGCCCGGGGTCTGGACCGGCCCTTGTTGCAATGGCACGTGAAGTCTACGACCAAGGCCCAGCAGGGCCTGTATGAGTATGATGCAGTTGCCCGCTTACGTGATTCGCAGCTGGGTGATGATCGTGTGAATGACATTTCGAATTACATCGTCAAGGGTCCGTTGTGGGAAGCGTTCGATCAGGACATGCAGCCTGTGCTGCTGATAGATGAGATCGACAAGGCCGATATCGAGTTTCCCAATGACCTGTTGCGCGAACTGGACCGGATGGAGTTCTATGTTTATGAAACCAAGCAGACCATCGTCGCCAGGCATCGTCCGATCATTGTTATTACCAGCAACAACGAAAAAGAATTGCCAGATGCGTTCCTGCGGCGCTGTTTCTTCCACTATATCCGTTTTCCTGACAAGGAAACCATGGTCGATATTGTCGACGTGCACTACCCCGGCCTGAAGAAGGAGTTGTTGAGTGAGGCGCTTAACGCGTTTTACGAGTTACGGGAAATTCCAGGTTTAAAGAAGAAGCCGTCGACCTCGGAATTACTGGACTGGCTCAAATTACTGTTGGCCGAGGATGTGCCGCCGGAAGCGCTGGCCAGTGATGACCGGCGCAAGACGCTGCCGCCGATGCACGGTGCGCTGTTGAAAAATGAACAGGACGTCCACCTGTTTGAACGGTTGATATTCTTAAACCAGAGAAACGCGCGTTAATAGCCATGTTGGTCGGTTTTTTCTTTTTGCTGCGACAGGGGGGTCTGAAGGTTTCGATCACCGAGTTTCTGACGCTGTTGGAATTGCTGAAAAAACGGGTGATCCGTTTCGATATTGAGCAGTTCTACTACCTGTCACGTGCCTGCCTGGTCAAGGATGAATCGCTGTACGATCGTTTCGACCGGGTATTTTCTGCTCACTTCAAAGGGGTTCAGAACCTGTTCGGCCCGGATGGGGCTGATATTCCGGAGGAGTGGTTGCGCAAGCAGATGGAACTGGGTCTGAGTGAGGAAGAAAAAGCACAGATAGAGGCACTTGGTGGCTGGGACAAGCTGATGGAGACGCTTAAAAAGCGTCTTGAGGAGCAGGACGAGCGCCACCAGGGTGGCGGCAAATGGATTGGCACGGGTGGCACTTCGCCTTTTGGGGCTTACGGCTATAACCCGGAGGGTATCCGCATCGGACAGGAGGGCTCACGCCACCGCAAGGCCGTAAAGGTCTGGGACAAGCGTGAATTTCGCAACCTTGATGATTCGCTGGAGTTGGGCACACGTAATTTGAAGGTGGCGCTGCGGCGACTGCGTCGCTTTGCCCGTGAGGGCGCGGCGGAAGAGTTGGACCTGCCCGATACGATTGAATCGACTGCAAAAAATGCCGGTATGTTGGATATCAAAATGGTTCCGGAGCGGCATAACGCGACCAAGGTGCTGTTGTTCCTGGATATTGGCGGCTCCATGGACGACCACGTACGGGTCTGTGAAGAATTATTTTCTGCAGCCAGTTCCGAGTTCAAGCATCTCGAGTATTTTTATTTTCACAACTGTGTGTACGAAGGTGTGTGGAAGGATAACAAGCGGCGTCACAGTGTCAGGATGCCAACCATGGACCTGATGCATAAGTACTCAGCGGACTACAAGCTGATCCTGGTGGGGGATGCCACCATGAGCCCCTATGAAATTGAGTACCCCGGCGGCAGTGTTGAGCACTGGAACGAAGAATCGGGTGCAAGCTGGATGAAACGCCTGCTGGATACCTATCCCAAGGCTATCTGGCTGAACCCTGAGCCTACCCAACGCTGGGAGTACACACCCTCCATCCAGATGCTGTCGCAGTTAATGGAGCAACGGATGTACCCGTTGACGGTCAGTGGCCTCGAACAGGGGATGCGGGCGTTGTCATGAAGCAGTGGCTGGCTATGTTGGTGTTCATGGTGTGCTGCGTGAACAGCCTGGGTGCCCAGACCCCACCAGCGGAACGCCCGGTGATGCAGGCTTCTGAGTTGCGAAGTGCCCCCGCAATAGATGGAGAAGTACTTGGTGACCCGGCCTGGCAGGGGCTGGTTCCTGCCAGTGGCTTCTGGCAGGTTCGACCGGATGAAGGAACTGCAGCGACACAGCGTACGGAGGTCTTTATTGGCTTTCTGGATGATGCCTTGTACATCGGCCTGGTGGCTTATGACGACAATCCTGATGGCATCATTGTTACCGACAGCCGACGGGATTCAGGGCTGGACCAGACTGATAGCTTCCGTGTCATTATTGATGGCCTGCTGGATAAGCAGAATGGCTATATATTCGGCACCAACCCTGCCGGACTTGAATACGATGCCCAGGTTGTCAAGGAAGGTCTCAGCGGTGGTTTTAACCTGAATTGGGATGCAAGCTGGAGCGTGCAGGCTCGGATATCTGAAATTGGCTGGAGCGCTGAAATGAAGATACCCTTCAAGACCTTGCGCTACGGCAAGGGTGAAAAGCAGGTTTGGGGTATCAATTTCCAGAGAAATATCCGCCGAAATAACGAAGTGGCCTACTGGGCACCGTTAACACGACAGCGCAACCTGAACCGCGTGTCCGAAGCGGGTACCGTGGAGGGCATCGTCCCGCCGGCACAGCGCAACCTGAAAATCACTCCCTACGTTCTGGTCAGGGGTCAGCAAGGCGGCGGACTGGAAGGTACGGAGTCTGACCAGGAGTTTGGTTTCGATATCAAGTATTCACTGACACCGAGTTTGACGATGGATGCAACCTACAACACCGACTTTGCCCAGGTGGAAGCCGATGAACAGCAGGTCAACCTTGACCGCTTCAATTTGTTCTTTCCGGAAAAACGCCCCTTCTTTCTTGAGAACGCCGGCCAGTTCAAGGTGGGCAATAACCGCGAGGTAGAGCTGTTCTTTAGTCGCCGTATTGGCATCGGTAGCAGCGGTGAGGTGATCCCTATCGACGGCGGTGTGCGTGTCTCGGGGAAAATGGGTAGCAACACCAACGTTGGTTTTCTATACATGTCCTCTGATGATGTAGAGAACATCGCGCCGGGTAATCAGTTCACGGTGTTCAGGGTTAATCAGGAATTGGCCAATCGCTCCTCAATCGGCGCCATCTTTATTGACCGTAGCGGTGATGGGTCATATCTGGTTGCGAAACCCGATGACAATAACCGTACCTATGGTATTGATGGTCGCCTGGGGATCGGTGAAAACACGATTTTGCAGGCCTGGGCGGCGCTGACGGATACGCCGGGACTGGAGGGGGATGACTATGCATATTCACTGAAAGCCAATTATGATTCGGAAAAATGGCGGCATGGCCTGGAGTATTCCGAGGTCGCAGGTAACTTTAATCCGGAAGTTGGTTTTTTGACCCGCAGAGATTACCGCAAGGCTTCCATTTTTGTCTTGCGGCGTATACGTCCCGCTGACCTGCTGGGCCTGCATGAGATCCGACCACATGTCAGCTACCGGGGGTATTGGGATTTTGATGGTTTCCAGGAAACCGGATTTCTGCATATGGATACGCACTGGGAGTGGAAGAACGGCTATGAATTTCACACCGGGTTCAATATCACGCGTGATGGTATCAAGCAGCCATTCGACATTGTAGATGGGGTTACCGTCCAGCCTGGGACTTACGATCACTCCGAGGGGCAGTTCTTTTTTACCACCGATCGCTCTGCACCTTTGTCTTTTATCGCGCGGACTACGATTGGCGGCAAATTTGGTGGTGAGCGTTACAGCATCTCTTCCGGTATCAATTACCGGATTGGTGAGAAATTCACGTCAGGTTTGTCGGTTGTCTATAGTGATTTTAAACTTCCCGGCGGAGCATTTTCAGTCATGCTCAGTCGTTTGCGACTGGCCTACTCATTTACCCCGAAGATTCTTGTGCAGGCGCTCATTCAATACAGTGACGACAGCGACATCTTTGGTACCAACCTCAGGTTTTCCTGGCTGCGGTCCGCCAACACCGGGTTCTTTCTCGTACTCAACGAGATTGACGACCGTAGCAGCGGCGCGCCGCCCAGGGGCCGTGAAGTGATTGTCAAATACAGCTATATTTTCGATGTGTTGAAGTAGTCAGGCCGCTGCGACCTGTTCCGCATGGTAAACGCTACCAGCTTTTGCTGATGCTCACGCCATAGACACCATTGCCAGCGACCGGCGTCACTTCAAGTCCTTTATACGGTTTAGTGAAAATGTAACTACTGGCGATGCCGATGGCCGCTCCGGCGATGACATCTTCGACATAGTGGTTATCAGATTCCACCCTGCTGTAGCCAACAAATGAAGCTCCCAGATAGGCGGGTATGGCGTATTTCAGGCCATAGCGTTTGTGAATGAAAGCTGCGCCCTGAAACGCCACCGAGGTATGCCCGGAAGGGAATGACTGGCTTTTGCCGTTTGGTCTTTCTTTGTCGACAATATTTTTCAAAGCGTAGGTGGTTGCAAGGTTGGTAAAAAAGGACTTGTAAAACTGTCTTCGCCCTTGCTTGTCGTGTAGATAGATGGTTGTGCCGAAAGCTATGGATGGTATCAACAAGCGAATGATGTCGCCGCTGTTTTCAACCGCATCAGAAGCCAGAGCCTCATTAGCGGGAATGGCCGCAACAAAAGAGAATATGGTGACCAGGGCATAACGCCTGATGGTGGCCAGCGCAAGATTGCCGTTCATTTTTGCCTCCTTAACCGGCAGAAGCATATCGCATATAGCCTTGCGGGGTTTAGATTTTGGATTTCTGAGGTTAATATAACTTTCAATGGGAGGACAATCCCTGGAAGCGCTGAAGTCTGTTTCACAAGATCCGGCCAACAAGACATATTTCCTGGACGGCTCGAGCCCGAACCCCCCTGCTGTTGATTCATATGGGTGAACAGATCAAGCAGATAAATTATCTAATAATCATCGAGGATAGCCATGCCACATCTTCCACCTTTGCCACGGGAAGCGGTCCCGGAGTTCAAGGAACGCTTTGAACACTATGAGAACACCAGAGGGTTTATTCCCAACAGCATTCTGACCATGTCGCGGCGGCCGGCCATCGCGGCGGCCTTCATGCAACTGAACAAAGTAGTGCTGTATGAGGGAACGGTGGATGAAGAGCTCAAGATGCTGGTCAGTCTGATTGCCAGCCAGGCTGCCGGGTGTCGTTACTGCCAGGCCCATATGGCGAATCTTGCTTCCATTTATCAGGCTTCGGATAAAAAGATCGCTGCGGTCTGGGCGTTTCAGGAAAGCGACCTGTTCAGTGACGCAGAGCGTGCTGCCCTGCGACTCGCGGTCAATGCTTCGTTGCTTCCCAACCAGGCAACGCAGGAAGATTTCGACGAGTTGGCAAGGCATTTTGACGAAGGCCAGATCGTTGAACTGGTTGCTACCATTGCGCTGTTTGGCTACCTGAACCGCTGGAACGATACCATGGCCACCGGCCTGGAGGATTACCCGGCCGACGTGGCCGCACGAACCATTGGAGAGGGTGGTTGGGAGGCCGGGAAGCACAGCTGACTCCGGGCTACTCGACCTTGTAAGCCAGCAGTACATTGCCGGGCAATTGGCCAAACATGCTGTAACCGGATAAAACATAGAGCCAGCCACCGGCCACCACCTGGCCGGCCACATCAATGGCTCCGCCGTGACCGGTAACTCCGTTGATGGCAGTAAACGGAACAGCAGTTTCTGCTTGCCACAGAACCACACCATTGTCGCTACGAAAGGCGCGTATCTTGCCGTCCAGGCCCGCACTGAATACTAGTTCAGGCGTGGCCGTGATTGCGGCAGACAGGCCGTAGAAATAAGAGCACTGGTATTGCCGGTCAGTGTCCTGCCGGCTTGTGCTGCGATTGTTTTCCAGCCCGACCAGTGGTTTGAGCGTGTCGTCATAGTCACAGCCACGGGTAATCGGCCGGTGCCAGAGGACAGTGCCGTAATGTATATCCAATGCGGTCAGGCCGGGCCTGGGTGTGTAACCGGGAGTATCCCGTTCAGGGTCAGATACGGGTATAAACAGGCTGTTGCCGGCCAGCGCCATACCCCAATGGATGCCACCGTTGGAGGTGCCCTGGCTAATGCGGTGTCGCCAAAGCAGCTTACCCTCAGCACCTTCTGGGTCGGGATCCAGCGCAAAAATCTCACCTGACTTCTGTCCGGCCAGCAGCATCTGCCGGCCATCTTCCAGGTCGGCGATAATAACTGAGGCACCAAAATCGAAGTCTTCTCCGGCATTCTCCGGACAGCTGGGTCCGCCTCTGAGGCAGGCGGCGTTCCAGACGTCACCCTCAATGGCCTGGAATTTCCACACCAGCGAGCCGGTTTGCATATCCAGCGCAATGATGGCATCACTGGTATCGGTTGCGGGCGGGGAGTAGTTCTGGCCAGTGCCGAAATAAATGCGCTGGCGTTGGCTGTCAATGGTGGGTGTTGTCCACACCGAAGCTCCAGCGGGGCCAAAATGCCGGGCACCATCTGCGGTCGTTTTTTGCAGCCTGGCATCCGGAGTGCTGTGCCAACTCCAGAGTTCATCACCACTGGCTGCATCCAGCGCGATCATTGCGCCATGCGATGTACAACATTCGTGGGTTGGGCTGCCAGCGGCGGCGACCTCGTAGGAGGAGATCGGCACGAACAGGCGGCCGTCATGGTAGCTGATCGATCCGGTCACAACAGAATAATCAGAAATATTGACGCGCCGCTGCCAGATAATATCGAGGCTGTCGGGGTCTACTGCAAATACTGTCGCCAATGAATTGGCAAATACCAGTAATTTCCTGCCATCAGGCATTTCAGCCAGCGTAATGGCCGAGCGCAAGCCGGTGAGGATGTCCCGGTGCTTGCGCACACATCCATTGAGTCGGTCCAGGGCGAATAGTTTTCCTGCTTTGTCACCAATATACATGGTGTCGCCAATGATGACCGGTTGAGAGCGCATGTCAGTCACCAGCGGAAAAGCAAAGCTCCAAGCCAGTTTCAAGCCAGCAACATTATCAGCGTTGATGCCCGCGTGCGGGTTGTCGACGAAGCGCCGGTTCGCAGGCCCCAGCCCCCAGTTGGTTACCCATTTGCGGGTATCCGGGCCCGCCGGTTGAGAACATTGCACCTGCTCAATCCACTGGTACTGTTCCTTATTATCACCGGCAAGGTAGAAGGCGATCAGGCCCCGCTGGCGCTTGCTCAGATGCGTAGCCATCGGTTGCATCTTGCCAAACTCCATGGAAATCATCAGGTATTCCTTGGAGATTGAAGACAAGGCAGCGCGGGTAGGTGCCTTGACTTCGGGATTGTCATGGCACTGCGCACAATGGTTGTCAAACAGGTAACCACCAATAGTGGCCAATGGCAATTTATCAGCGTGCCTGAGCGCAAACGCCTCCAGTTCCTGCGTTAACCAGCCGCGTACTGGAAGGTGTTCAGTGCTCGCGATAAAGCCGGCAACCAGCAGCACAACGATAATGCGTATTGTTTTTTTCAATGTTTATCCGCTGTAGCCGGGGTGAAAAATATGCCGGTTGCTGGTGGGGGTTTACCCGTTGCAGGTCGTCTCTTTTTTGGCCCGTCGACCTGAATCAAAAGCTTAACCTTGCAAAAGCCATTGGGCCTGAAAACGCCATATCATAAACCTGTGTAAGGTCCTGTTTCTCAACTTCCAGATTGAGGTCGACGAACTGGTAGCCGAGCCCCAGGGCCCATCGCTGTGAGGCCTGGTAGCTTGCCATGGCGTGGGCATTGGTCATGCGCCCGCTGAAATTCTTGTAGTTCAGATCAAAGAAGCCCACGCGTGCTGCCAGATTCCAGCGTGGTGCAAACTTCCAATGAAAATATGCCAGTATGTTGGGCAATGGAGCGAGTGTCTTGAGGCTGGTTGAAATTGTTTCCAACTCCTGCTCTCCGACCTGAATACGGGTGGCAAGTGTTGTGTCGATATCAACCGTATGAAAACCGAATCCGATGCCTGTGTCGATAAACTCTGAGCGGTAAAATGAATAGGTTGCCTCGAGAATATACCAGCTAGCCTCAAAATCACTTTTGACCGATGCCCCCACCGGTATCACCGTATCACCAATGGGCAAACTGTCTTCCCATATGCGGGAACCGGTTACGTCATACTGCCAGGAGCCAAACCAGGCACCCCAATGGTTATTCGCAGACCGCCAGTTAATTGACAGCCAGTATGAAGAATCGGTATCTTTCAGCCCGGCACGATCAAAATCAATGATAGTCACCTCCCTGCCGTCAGGCAGGCGCGCAGCAAACCGGCCATCTCCATCGAGGTACATAAATCCGGCAGCGATATAAAGCTGCGCCCAACCCTGCTTGGTATATTCAGGGTCACTGTCAAATAAATCCAGGCTGGAGTTTTCCTCAGGGCTGCTATTGGCATCTGACGTGGTCGTGGCGGGTGCCTGTGGGGGCTGTGCCTGCAGGTTTTGGACGTAGCCGGGCAGAAGGAATACAGACAGACTGAAAATGATTGAATATATCTTGTCAGCGTTCATTGGTCAGACCCTCTTGGTAATGCGAAGGCGTACAGGAAATCTCCGTATCCCCGCTTGAACATGTGATGTCCACCTGCGTTAATTAGAACATACTGGCGGCCCTCGTAGGAATAGGTCATTGGTGTAGCCGTTGCATCAACAGGCAACTGGTAACGCCAGAGTTCTTCGCCGCTGGTTGAATCGAAAGCCCGGAATTGCCGGTCCATGGTGGCTGCGATAAAGAACAGGCCACCCGCAGTGGCAATTCCACCACCGAGATTGGGGGTTCCCCAGTTGACCTGAAACGGCAATTTTACAGGTCCCATTTCATGTACAGAACCCAGTGGCACCTGCCAGTCAATGGTTCCGTTGATCAGGTCGACTGCTACCAGTTTGCCCCACGGTGGGGGGCTGCAGGGCAGGCCCATGGGTGATTGTAAGGCACCGATTTCCACGCTGTAGGGCGTTCCCTGCATGGTCACCTGCATGCGCTGTCCGGCACCCGGATGATCTCGTTTGATTTTTTTGTCATCAGCAATCTGGCTGGTCCGGATAAGCTTGCCGGTAAATGGCAGGTTGTTGATGTTTACCAATAGTTTACCGCTTCCCCCAAGCAATGCGCCACCACCCCAGTTAGGCCCTCCAAGGCTGCCTGGGTACATCAATGTCAGGTGCTCGCTCAGCGGTGTGAACAGGCCCAGGTTATTCAGCTTGGCAATTTGATCGGCGCAGGCCATTTTCTCCCAGGATGCTATGCCCCAGGCTTGTTCTGGCATCAGAAAAGCATCAATCAATGGTGGTGGAGCGATGGGTCTTGGTTGGGTGGCTGCGTTGGCTTCGCCGGCGATCAGCGATGGCGGTGCCGGTCGTTCGGTGATTTCCCAGAGTGGTTCACCGGTCAGTCGGTTGAAAACGAAAATCAGGCCCTGCTTGGTCAGCAATACCAGTGCGGGAACGGTTTCCCCATTTTTTCGCCATTTAAACAGGATAGGCTGGGCGGGTGAGTCATAATCCCACAGGTCATGGCGCACATGCTGAAAGTGCCAGCGTACAGCGCCGCTTTCCAGGTCCAGCGCAACGATACTGTTGGCATAGAGGTTATTGCCAGGCCGGTGCGCCCCATAGTAATCAGGCGATGGTGCACTGGTGGGAAGATAAACCAGTTTATGTGCTTCATCGATGGACATCTGTGACCAGACATTGGCACTGCCACTGTCCTCGTTGCCCATCAATGGGTCGAATTCCCACAGCAACTTGCCGGTCAGGGTGTCCAGCGCCTTGACGGTCCCGCGCGGAGTTTTGGCGTGCACGAAATCAACTACCGTGGAGCCGGTTACGATAATGCCGTTCGCTACGACCGGTGCTGCTGAACTACTGACTTCCCCGGGCGCGTGGTTCGCGGAAGGCTCAAGATTGACTATGCCGCCCGCGCCGAAACCATCACAGAGTTTTCCATTGATCGCGTCTACGGCTACCACCCTGCGATCCTGCGTGGCGACAAATATCCGGTGTCTGCAGGCGCTGCCCGCTGCAACCCGTTGTTCTTCAGCATAGCTGACCCCCCGGCAGCGAAAGGCCCGTTCTCCGCGTCTGTCAATTTCGGGGTCGTAACTCCAGCGTTGCTTTCCCGTGCCCGGGTCGAGTGCAATAACGCGGTTGAATGGAGTGCAGTAAACCAGTGATTGACCGGCATCCGGTGGCAGAAGAATGGGTGTGCTTTGTGTAGAGCTGTTCTCCATCGCAGCGCCATAAGTTGCAACATCCCCGCTACGGGAAACCCAGGCTACAGCCAGTTCGCCAACGTTGCCCTGGGTGATTTGTGCAGCTTCAGAATAGTGTGTGCCACCCTGATTGCCCCCGTAGTAAGTCCAGCCTGGTTCTGTCGCAACTGCAGCCTGGCCAAATGGCGTGCAGGTAGCCAGCAACGCCAGGCAGGCCTTTTTCATGGGTCAGTGCCGGCCCCGGCGGTTTGTGGCAACGGTGTGATGCGCAATAAGGTGGGTACACCACCTTCTGACTGCCAGGTCGGGAAATGGGAGTTGGTTGTATAAACGGCACCGGTTTCCTCATCAATTTCCACGTCGCGACTGAAGAAGCGTTGCCTTGGCAGTGGGTAGACCTTCCAGCTTTCAGTGGCGATATCGAAAGCCAGCAGTGTGTCGGACTGGTTACCGTTGACCCATACCACCCGTCGTTTTTTATCAACATTGAGTGAGTACGGGATCTCATTTACCACTGGCAATGAGTACTTGCTGAAGTGGCCGCTTTCCGGCTCATATTTGACCAGCAGGGAATCCTGAAAAGCCACGATCCAGACGTTGTTTTCAGCATCTACCCGCAATCTCCTCGGGCCGCCGAAAGGAAAGTCAATCATCGTGATCTCATCGGTTTTCGGATCAATTCTTGCCAGGTCGTTGGCGTAAAGCCGCGCTACCCATATGCTGCCGTCCGGTGCCACATCAATGCCGTAGGGCATCGGCAATCCGGTGCCATCGCGATCGGGCGCGGGCGTTGGCCGGTTCTCCGGATCTGTCCAGAATATCAGCGGCAAGGCCTTGATAATCATCCACTCTTTAATGCCCCGTGTGGGGAGGTCATAGAGTTTGAATGCCTGTTTCTCGCGATCAAACATAGCGACCTGGGACGAAAGCGCCAGGGTAAACCAGACACGATCCTGTTGGTCAATGCGGATGGTATGCGGGTAGAAGCCCCCCGGCATTTTGTGCACGGTGAACTCCCGGCTACGGGGATTGAACTCCAGCAAAGCCTGCTGCATGGATGGCGTGATAAAGATATTGCCGTCCTTTTTTGAATAGGCAAAGGAATGTACGCCAGAGTAGTTGTTCATTTTGGGAAAGGTCTTGAAGCGATTACCCAGAAAGCCGCCCAGCTTTGCATCCGTGTCATGCGGAACCTTGAATACGGTGTACTCACCGTTGGTTGGATCCACCGCGTAGATGCGGTCTTGCAGGTTGTCGCCGATGTAGACATGGCCATCCGGGTGTAGCAGGAAATCATGCATCTGCGAGAAGCTGTCACCCACCGGCCATTCTGTCATCTCAATTGTTGACAGGTGTGTCTCCCATGCACGGGGTTCGGGTACCTGCTGTGGGTTGGTACGGAGTTGACGGTATTCCTGTTGTAGTAGCTCCGCTATTCGCTGGTGGTCGTCATCCGGCAGTCGCGCGCCATAGCTGTTCATACGTTCAATAATACTGAGCCACTGCTCAACCGTGCGTTCCGCACGCATAGATGGAGAGGCCTGTTGGTGGCAAAAAGCACAATTGAGCTGAAATGTTTTCTTCAGTTCAATATCACCGCCGAAGTCCAGTTTTGATAGCCAGACGTTGGATGGAAAGCTGGCAATATATTGCTCGCGGGTCATTTTCTTCATGACCAGTGTGTCGCCGGGTTCCGTCAGGTAGGTATCGATATAGCCTTGTGCGCGGGCGCGGTAGGTCACTGCTTCTACCGTATCATCGAACTCAACCAGACCCAGGGTGTTGGTGAATCGCGTCAAGGTGGTGGCTGCCTGGTTGGTGACGCCATTCGGAGCATAGCCGTTGTCAGCCAGGTTGGCCTCCGGGGTGTTAACCGGAGAGCGGCTGACCATTACTTGTGGCAAGGCTTCGCCTGCCGCATTCACCACCTTAAAGCCAAGGGCATGTACCGTACCCGCTGACGCTGCTAACAGGAAGCAAAGGATCTGCAGTTTTGTCAAGTATTTCATTGTGCTATACGCCCGTTCTGTTCGTCTACCTGATCAGCATTCTAACCTGTTATTGTAATAGGTGAGATGGTTCAGTACCCGATAGTACGCATCGGCTTCCAGTTGCGGCACTACCTGTTCAGGTGGATTGCTGCGGTCATTTGGAAAAAGGCGATCAAGGAGGGGAATAGCCACATAAAGAATAACCAGTGGAATCCACAACATCCCCTGTTCCCCACTCCGTGCCGTCAGCCCCATACCGCTTCCGGTCGACATAGCTGATTTGACCTGCTTCAGGATCGTTGTAGCTGAAGGTCTTCATTGGCCTTCGGACACGACTTCTTCTGCTATGGGTGCCGTAGTGCAATTCCCACACCGTACGTCGACCATTAGTTCGCCGTTAACCAGTGCTGCCACCCAGTCAGTTAAGCGAATACCATTGACTTGATAGGTATAAAACTCCGGTTTTACCAGGATCGTGTGTAGCTCGCCGCCGGCGATGTAGGAGTGAAAATTCCGCACTTGCGCACGGATATCCTGCTGGTTCTTTGTGATCAGGCTGAGTAATGAGGGCGGTTCCTCATCGCCAAGCGAGAGAAAGAATTTTTGTGTGGCGTCTTCCGCCGTGTCGTACTGTGCAAACTGGATTTCTGGTTGGTGCTGTGCTGCGGCGGTGTACAGGCTTTCGTAATCAAACTCTGTGGGGTCCATGTTCGCAAACTCGGGTAACTGCCTGAGACGGTCCAGTGTCCCCCAGCGGTCGTGTGGGCGTACCTTTTGTCCGTCCATGCGGTAACCGCCAGAGGCATCACCCAACTGGGCGACTCTTGCCTGTGGATACTGCCCGGCAATTCGCATTGCATAGTAGGGGGAAGGGATAGAGCCAGCGCTGGAGCCGGCCACGAAAATATCTGCCGGGGTAAAAAAGTGCGCGTAGGTCCAGTCAAGTACAGCATCTGTATTAGTGAATCCCTTGTGCTGTACCGTAAATGGATGCGCCGGGTGTTCTTCTGTCTGCGGTGCCTGGTAGCTTTCAACCGCATCACCGAGGTGAACATCGCCGGTGCAATAGGGTGCGTAGACAATGCTGTGGTCCTTCAGCGGGTTGTCTGGATTGTCAAACCGGAAAATACCGTCGTACCGACTCGGGTCAGCCTTCTCCAGGTTGACATAGTAGGTGGGGTCCAGGTCAGGGTCGCAAGTGGTGCCGGTCCAGCACGCACCACCACCCTGGAAATACACCATCAAGCGGTCAGTTTTGCCTGGGCGGACATAGAACTCGTAGGGGCTGCCGTCTGAGCAGGTCGTGTCGCCACCTGGCTTAATGACATTCCAGCCGGGTGCAAGACTGTCGAGGTCAGCCGCAGGCTTTACACGTGTGCTGGTGTCTGCTTGCTGCGACTCACCGCAGCCAGCGGTCAGAACTGTAATCAAAAGGAAGCTGCAGGCCAGCTTTAAGGCCATTTTATTTTTCATACCGGGAACCCTGTGAGTGGATAGCACATACTAAAGGTTGCCGGGCGAAGAAAAAAGTGCCGCCAGGCGCTCGCCTGCAGTTTTTGGGTTTTCGGACTCAGGAAGAAAGCAAACTGTCGAACAGTCCGGGTGTCTCGATATCTGCAATCGTTGCGTCCGGGAACACGGCGGCAGAGGTGTCAGGTTGTACCCAGTCACAGGCACGCGCAAGAATTCTTTCGGTAGATGTCTTGCCTTCAATATCAGCGCCCGGGGTTTGCAACGGGATCAATCCATTGGTGCCGGGGTTAACCTCCTGAGAAGGGAAAAGCTCGCCATAGACACCACCGCGTACAGCACTGCCCATCAACAGGCTGTAAGTTCCCCGGCCGTGGTCAGTGCCGCTCGAACCATTGGCGCGCAACTGTCGGCCAAAATCGCTGGCAAAGTAGAACACCAGGTTGTCCCGTGCACTTTGTTCCAGGTAAGGAAGCTGGCCAATCAGTGGCAGCGTTGTCGCCAAGCCGCCACTGGTACCAAAAACGTCGTCCAGGTTTGCTCCGATCTCCGCATATTCATTGTTGTGGGTGTCCCAACCATCGTAGTTCATGGACATCACGCGCATATTAAGGACATCCGGCAATTGGCAGGCGTCATAGAGATTCTTACATTGTTGGGCAAAGTCGCCATTGCTGATAGCCAGTTCCTGTAATTCAAGCGGCAAATCTCCGCAGCTTGCAAGCCGCTGTTCGACCGACAGGCCAAATGCCTGCAGCGCGTCGCGGTTGTTGAAGAATACGTGGTATGGCCAATCTGCTGGCTTATCTTGTGCAACCTCCGGTCCGCGTGCTTCGTACCAGGCATTTAAAGCCCTGGCGAGGATATTGCGCTGGCTTCCGGCAGGACTATCCGGGTTTACACCCGCGAGGGCCATATTGCGCATGTCCTCGGCGTGTACGACCTTTTCAAAGCGCGCGCCGGGTGTTGATCCTTTGCTGAATACGGAGATGGACTGTCCCAGTTCAACCACATTGGCCTGGCCATCAAGCTGTTCGACCAGGCGCCCGCCCCAGCCATTGCGGTCAAAATTTAACTGGCTAAGCGACGGTATGCCGGCATCAGCATTCAAGATAGACTGGTCATGCCTCCGGTTGCGGGAGCAATAGGCGTTGGCCACCACGGCCACTCGCCCGGCATCAAATTCAGACTGCAACCAGCCGCAGCGCTTGAAAATACCGAATTGCAATCCGCTGGCCGGATCTGTGGTCAACAGGTATTCATTGTCGAACATCTCCTGGTAGCTGTTGTAGGCAGCGTCATACAGAACCTGTCTGACGTCCCAGAGCGTGTTCAGGTAAGTCTTATCCGGGTGAGATGGGGCCGGCATGAACAGGAAGCGTAGATCGGCACCACCGCGGAACATGACATTGACCAGACTGCGCGGCAGCTCAGTTACCGGGCAGTCACCCGCCAGCAACTGCATGGGCAGGCTGCTGCCCAGTCCGGCAACTGCCGATGCCAATAGTGACCGGTGGATAAATTCACGGCGTCTCATTTTATTGGCCTCCTGCGGTCAGGCCGCCACTGGCGAATGTATAGGGCAATGCAGTAATGAAGTTGATCGCCATACCTACCCTTACATTGGCATCTTCAGTGCTGAAGTCCATCACTGTTTCAGCCAGTGCATTATTCAACTCAGCCAGGTCTCCAGTGCTGATTTCTGCGGAGCTGTAAACGGCTTCCATATTGTTCTCGTTCGCTACGGCGCCAAAATCAAAACCTGTCGCCAACAGCGCATGTACCTGGGCTTGTGCAACAACGTCGTAGTTCAGCTTGCTGTCGTTGAGGAAACGGTCCCACAGCCAGCCACCCACTTCGGCGACGATATGCTCACCCAGCTTGTTTTCAGGTATGACTGAACCCCAGTCTTTGCGCCACTCATGAACGCGACCATTGGCAACCAACCGATAGGGTTCACTTGGCTTGCCGAGAAACTCCGGCGCCATAACATTGGCATCCCAGGCATTTTTAAACACGTACCTGTCGTTGGCTGCATCGGTGCCGGTCTGGCCACCAAACACATCACGAATAGGTGCAAATACAAGTGCACCCTGCTCGAACATTCTTATGGTTGGGCCCTCTGTGAAGAGCTCTGCATAAGCTTCTTCAGCATTTAACTGGTTGGCGTTATGGATTAACAGGTTGCGTTCAAAAGCAGAGTGCAGCTTGAAGGTATCCGGGCTGTGGAAGGCGGTTGATATTGCATAGGCCCGCAAAAATTTAAGCAGATCAAAATTGGCCTCGCTCCAGCTATATTGTAGTTGAGCGATTTTCTCCTCGGTCAGCTTGTCATCGGCAAAGAAGCTTACGATTTTCACAGGGGTATTGGCCATGCTCTCCGGATGGGCGCCTGCCACGCGGCCGAGGGCAACCAGCTTCTCCATGGCATTTTTGCCACAAATATTCTCATGCAGAATTTCCAGACAACTGGGTTCGCCGCCGCGGCCCATGTAATGCGTTGCCTGGTTGGGAATCAACCGGCCGGCAGCATCAAAGTGATTGGTGAATACCAACGGGGCGACCAGCCAGTCGGTCCGGCGGGTTGAGCCCCAGGCATCCGGCACTGCATCCAGTGCCATGCCGGTCAGTAACCAGGCGTTGTGCTCAATAGTGACGTTTTCGTGGTAGTCCTCGTCTTCTGATACACCCTTGATGCCAAACAGCAACTGGAAGTACTCGCGGGCAAAATCATCATTGCCCTGAAACGCGCCTTGCTCATCAAAGACATTCTCCATGTGTCCATAGGCGCGAGCCAGGGCTGCATGGGATGCTGCCAGCGTCATCAGGTCTACGAAATCGGCGCCTTCGGTAATTCCTTTGACGACATCGTCATAGTAGGACCGGATCAGGGTTGAGCCGCTGTTCTGGAAGTGAATGGAGGCATGGTAGTTGGTAATGTACAACGCCAGTTTGGTGACAAAGCCGTTGCAGCCCGGCGTATGCGCAAGCCGGCTCCAGGTCAGGAAAAGGTGCACAGGGGCAACGTATTCATCCTCATCGTCCAGGGTTTTGTACCAGGAGCGGTTGGCAACTCGCATGGGGTTTTTGGGGTCATCAGAGCTCCAGAACTCCTGCAGTTTCTCCAATGAGTTGCAGTATTGTGTAGACGGATCATCCCTTCCCTGCGGTGATAGTTGCAGGTTAACCGGGCTGAAGGTCAACATTTCGTCAATAGCATCACCGGGATGCATGCTTGCCCATTGGTTAACCTGTTGATCAGTCGCCTGGCCACCAAATGCGAATGCCTGCAATATCCGTGTTACTTCCTGTCTGCCCCATTGTTCGTCAGTCAGGCTTTGCAAGCCCTTTGCTGGTGGCGGGTGTGGCTGATCAGGCAGCAGGATCGGAATTTCAAAATCATCAAAGTCAAAGGGGGGTCTGGCCACCGCCGGTGTCACGAGCAAGCTGGTGACAAGCACGATCAATAAAAACTTCATTGTCAGTAATAACTTCATTGGGCTACTTGTCAGACGCATTTCCGGCCTCTTTGTTACGCTCTTTTGATAGAAATCAGGCATCCAGAATATATTAATACCCATCCTTGTGTCATGTAGTGAATACGAAATGTAAAGACAGGTAAAGGTGGGTTACTACTAATTCGCAGCCAGCGGTGAGAGGCCGCATGCATTCTCGGGGAATTGGAAAACTTGCCTGTCATTGAGGCCTGTCATTGGATATTCTTTGCATATGGAATTCGAGGCTAAAAACGTGAGCAATACATCGATAGAAACCAATCATATTCTGGCCGGGGTCCGTTATGAGATTCGTGGCGAACTGGCAGCGCGCGCAGCCGAGTTGGAGCACCAGGGTTATGAGGTTATTTCACTCAATATCGGCAACCCTGGGTTATTTGGCTACCGTACGCCGGAGACCATGCGTCTGGCAATGATAGAAAACCTCAGTCAGAGTGAGGCATATTGCCATCAGAAAGGTATCTTTCCGGCCCGCGAAGCGGTGGTAATGCAGCAGCAGGCCCGGGGTGTGATGGAGGTCACAGCAGACGATGTGTTCATGGGCAATGGTGTCAGCGAATGCATTGATCTGGCCCTGCGTGCCATGCTCAATGATGGTGACGAAGTACTGGTTCCCAGTCCGGACTACCCTTTGTGGAGCGCTGCTGTTGCGCTCAATCACGGTACACCGGTTTACTACCATTGCCGCCCGGAGAATGGATTTCAGCCCGACCCTGATGAAATTCGTGCACTGATTACTGAACGCACTCGCGGGATTGTTCTGATCAACCCGAACAACCCAACCGGAGCAGTTTATAGCCGGGAACTGCTGGAAGAAATAGCGCGTATTGCTGAGCAACACCAGGTCGTTGTGTTCAGTGATGAAATTTATGACCAGATGTTATTCGGAGAGGCCAGGCATATTCCGATGGCAACGCTGGTACATGACAGCCTGTGTGCGACATTTAACGGCCTGTCTAAAATTTATCGTGCCTGTGGTTACCGGGTGGGGTGGGTTTCTTTTAGCGGACAGCGGGAGACTGCCCGTGAATATCTACACGGTGTTGAGTTGCTGGCATCGCTGCGTTTATGTTCCAATGTACCCGGCCAGTGGGCCGTACAGACCGCGCTGGGTGGTTTTCAAAGTATCCATGAACTGACCAGGCCGGGTGGGCGGTTGTTCCAGTCGCGACAGGCCATCATTGATGGTGTCGCCAGGAGTCGTTTTATGAGTCTGCATGCGCCGGATGGTGCGATGTATGCTTTCCCTGCCGTAGATACTTCACTGTTCGAGGATTTTAACGACCAGCGCTTCGCCATGGAACTACTGGAGCAGCAGCATGTACTCATTGCGCCGGGGAGCAGTTTCAATGTGCCTTACCGGAACCATTTTCGTCTGACTACGTTACCCACTGGACGTAAAATGGAAACTGTTTTTGAGCGCATGGAAGAGGTACTGGAGTCCATGTTGCCTGGTTAAGGCAGCGACTACAGCCGATAGGCTGATTCAATATGGCCACGTGTCAGGATGCCCCTGATACGACTGGCGCCGGGTGATGTTGGCTGTTCTACATAGATGGCCTCCGCACCACTTTGCTCCAGCTTGTCCATGGCCTCCTGCAAGGTGGCCTGCAGGTGGATGGCGGTGAGTTGATAGCGTTGCGCCGGAATCTGTTCCAGTTCAATCTCATCCGTGTCGCTTTCTTCCATGTAGCGGGCCAGGTCAACCGCTGGCATCAGGTAGCGGGCAGCCTGCTCATTCTCAATTACCAACCAGCCGGGCTCATCCTTTAACAGCAATATCGCCTCTGCCCGTGACAGGTTTCCGCGCGTGCGGGCAAAGTTGCGGCGCATTTTGCTGGCCACACCAACCCGCCGCATGGCCTGCAGCACGGGGTTGGTGTCGTAATCCATGCCATTGGCGCGCAGCATGGCGATGAACAGGGAGTCTTTGTTGAAGCCCCGCTTGCTCACCAGTCCGGCGACCACGATGGCCAGCATACCGGGCATGATAATGTCGGGGTGATAGCTCAGCTCCATCATGGCAGCCAATGCAGCCAGTGGTGCCTGCAGGCTCGCACCCATCATCGCACCCATGCCGATGAGTACATAGAAAGCGGGGCTTGATACCACGGCACCAAATGGAAGGTAGTCACCAAGCATTGCCACCAACCCTCCGAGCATGGCCCCCATGAACAGGGCCGGGCCGATCATCCCGCCCGGTATGCCCAGGCCAATGGCAGTAGATGTGGCGAGCAGTTTGGCGGTCAGTATTATGAGCAACAGTGAGAAAGCCAGCGACCCGTTAAGGGCAGCATTTACGGTATCGTAACCAATACCCATAACCTGTGGCACCAACACACCAAATATTCCCAGCAACAGTCCGGCCAGAGCGGTGCGTAACCAGAAAGGCTGGCGCTGTGACTGTTGCGCAATATTCTCCACCAGGTGGTTAAACAAGGCCGAAAGTGTACCTGCTGCCAGCCCGAGCAGCAGTACCAGCGGCATTTCTGCCAATGACATCGTTTCGAATACAGCACGGAATGCGGGCTCTGATCCAAATACTGCGTTTGACAGCATGGTGGCACTGACTGCGGCAAGAATAACCGGAATGAAACTGGCAACGGTGTATTCAAGCATGATGACTTCAAGACTGAATATCACACCTGCCAGCGGGGTATTAAAAGAGGCTGCTATACCTGCGGCAGATCCACAGGCGACCAGTGTACGTATGGCATTGTGGGGTAGTTTCAGGTGTTGACCCAGCAGGCTGCCACTGGCGGCACCAAGATAAACATGTGGCCCTTCACGTCCGACGGAGTGGCCAGCGATAATAGCTGTTGCTGCCCCGGCGAACTGGAGCATCACGCTGCGCCAGCTCATGCGCCCCTGGTGATAAGCCATGCGCTCGAGCACCTTGGTGACCCCGAGTACATTGTCGTCACCTTTGTTCCAGCGGAATATCCAGCCAATCAGAACACCACCTGCCAGTGGCAGTAGCAGCCGCCACCAACCGCTCAGGGCCTCATAGTTTTCGGGTGCACCGCCGGGCAGCATCATCCCCTGTACACCCTCAACGGCCAGCCTGAAGAGTACAATTATGCCGCCCGCAGCCAGGCCGGTCAGCAGTCCTACGACAGCGAGGTGCAGCAATGCATCGGGGTGCGCCAATTGCAGGCGGGCGTCATCCAGTAGTTTCTGGAAATTTTCCTTTAGCGGTCCCATAGCCATGCCAGCCATTTTACGCCAGCTGTGCGGCAATAAAGTGTTTTGTCTGCAAGTGGTTGCTTGCAGTCCGGTTCAGCTGAGGATTGCCCTCGCTGCCTGCGCGGGTGTCATTTTTCGCTGCATAACCTGTTGCAGTTTGTCTGCCATTTGCTTGTCGGGCGTGGTTTCGAAGGTTTGGGTGAGCAGACGGGTGGCCTCCCGGTAGATACGTTCCCTGAACATGCGCTGGCAACGAATCTGCATTTCGCCACTCTCCGTGAGGTGGCCGTAGTGAGAATGCATGGCCTGCTGCAAATCAGTTACCCCATCCCCGCTGAGGCCGTTGATCGCTATAACCGGGGGGGTCCAGGCTGGGGGGGCTTCAGTGGTCCGGTGCCGCATGTGTACGGCGTTTTGAATCTCCAGCAGCGTTCTGGAGGCCCCTGAGAAATCGCTTTTGGTGACCGCGTGGATATCGGCTATTTCCAGCAAGCCCGATTTCATCGCCTGGATATCATCACCCAAACCGGGTGCGGATACCGCGACGACTGTATGTGCAGCCTGCATGATGTCAACCTGGTTCTGGCCGGTGCCGACGGTTTCAATAATGACGGTACCGAAGCCGCAGGCATCAAAAATGTCTGCTGCCCGGAAAGCGGCCAGCGGTAGACCTCCAGTGCTGTCCCGGGTGGCAATACTGCGTACAAATATCTGTTGGTTAGCAACCAGTTCATGCATACGAATGCGGTCGCCGAGCAGGGCGCCACCGCTGTTTGGGCTGGATGGATCGCAGGCGATGATGGCCACCCGTTGCTCATCGCTGGCCAGGCTGGCAGCTAATTTGCTGATCAGTGTTGACTTGCCGGCACCCGCCGGGCCGGTGATGCCAACCAGCTGCGCCTTGCCAGTATGTGGGAATGCGGCTTCGTGGACCTCTCTGGCGCCATCACCCGGTGCTTCCACACGTGTCAGCAGCCTGGCGACAGCCGTGACATCACCGTTCAGAGCAGATCGGAGCAAACCCTTCAAATGTTAAGCTCTGCTGCCATCAGCCTTGCGGGCTATCTGTCTCTACAGCGCTAAGCATCTCATCGAGCACTGCCCGGTCACCAATATGATTGGCCATCAACAGGATCAATTTACTGTTGAGGCTCTGGCTTTGTTCAGTGGTCAGGCCATTGTGGAGAGCGATGAGGCTTGCATAGAAGTCATCGGGGTCATCAATTCGTGGATTGCTTAGGGTATTTTGGCTCATGCCGATCTTAACCTGCTTGTTTTAGTGTGCTTGCATCGTAGCGCGGGCGACTGCATCCCGGACTGCTTGCGAATCAAACTCCCGCCACCTGGCAACTACATGCTGGTCTGGCCGGAAAAGGTAGTAAGTTCCGGGTTGTCCATCCAGTCGCTGCTTCAGCAGGCCCTTGTGGTCAAGCAACAAACCGCTGCCGGCCACATCCATATCAGAAACCACCAGTGTATTGACCGGGATATCGTCGTGTTCGAGCTGCGCAGCACCCTCGGGGGCATTCGCACCTTGCCTGGCGAAGTAGACACCGGTGAAGTTGTTGCCAATCGACTTCAGGAACCAGCTCTCTTTGCCGTTGATCTTGACGGGGGCATCAATCGCAGGTGAGCCGGGTACCAGTTTGCTGTCAAAGCTGTCATGGTCCTCAGTATTCAGGGTTGAATCATCCAGAATTGTGGGAATGGACAGGCGGCCGCTGTTGACGAAACGGCGGGCAAACTCAAACTCATCGGCAAGCTCCAGCGTGGCATCACGGAAAATCCTGCTGACTTCGCTCTTGGGCGTAATAAAGTCGGTGGCGCGGGTCGAGTTCAGAATATTCTCTTTTGCTGCCGCGATCCGTTCGTCATTGTACGATTCAAGCAGCCTGGCGGGTGCCTTGCCCTGCAGAATGAGAGCAAGCTTCCAGCCCAGGTTATCAACATCCTGCAGGCCGCTGTTGGCGCCACGCGCACCAAAAGGTGAAACGAGGTGGGCTGCGTCGCCGGTGAAGATGATGCGGTCATGGACAAACCGGTCCATGCGCCGGCATTGGAAGGTGTAGATACTGACCCATTCAAAGTCAAATTCGAAATCATCCCCCAGCATGGCGTGGATTCGCTCAGAAACCTTCTCGGATTTCAGCTCTTCCTCCCGGTCAATGTCCCAGCCCAACTGGAAATCGAGTCGCCAGACATCATCGGGCTGCTTGTGCAGCAGGGCAGACTGGCCCCGGTTGAATGGTGGGTCAAACCAGAACCAACGCTCAGCCGGAAACTCAGCTTTCATCTTGATATCTGCGATCAGGAAGTGATCCTGGAAAGTTTCGCCGCCAAAATCAAAGCCGAGCATCTTGCGTAACGGGCTGCGTGCTCCATCGGCGGCAACCACATAGTCACAGTCAATCTGGTATTTTCCCTCGGGCGTACTGACGCTGAGGGTCGCCCCCTCATCGCCCTGGCTGACTGCGGTGACCTCGTTCTCCCAGCGGATCGATGTCAGTTCCCGCTTGTCAATCTCATCAATCAGGTACTCTTCTGCATAGTATTGCTGCAAGTTAATAAAGCCGGGGAATTGTTGCTCCTCCTCCTCCAGCATGTTGAAACCATAGACCGGGTCTTTCCTGTCTCCAAAAAATACTTTGCCAAGGTTCCAGGTAACACCTTTGTCCAGCATGCGTTCGCCACAGCCAAGCCTGTCGACCACTTCCAGTGCGCGCTTGGCCCAGCAGATAGCGCGTGAGCCGATACTGACTTTGTTGTCATCGTCAAGAATGATGTTGGGAATACCCTGCAGGTCAAGATCCAGGCCCATGGCCATGCCGATGGGGCCTGCACCAACGATGATCACCGGCACCCGGGTCCGTTTGTCAGTGTCCAGTTCCGGTGGTCTTGTAAACGGATATATTTGACGTACGCCGCGCATGTTTTTTCCTTACTTTCCGGTTTCGAGATCGCGCCACATATCAGCGTCCCTCTCTGCTGTCCAGATACGGGGGTCAGTAATACCGCCGGCCTCATCGAAGGCGCGGCTGATGTCAAAGGGCAGGCAGTGGTCGAAAATTACCCAGTGGCCAAAGTCAGGCTTCAGGCGTGCGTAGGTTTGTGCATATATCTCGTTGAGATTTTTCCCTTCCTCTCGCCCCTGCTTTACGGACTCGAACATGCCTTTCAGAAATGCCCTGGTACCTTCTATTGCTTCATTGCATGCTTCCGGCGTGGTGAGTGCATCACCGCGCCCTGGCACTAGTGCGACCGGGTTCAGTGCGGCCACGCGCGCCAGCGTCTGCGGCCAGTCGTTCAGGTAGGCATCACCGGTATAGGGTGTTGCACCATATTCCACCAGGTCGCCACTGAAGAGAACTTTTTCCTTAGGAAGCCAGGCAACCGTGTCACCCTTGGTGTGTCCGCGTCCGAGTTGCATCAACCTTACCTCGCGTTTGCCCATCCAGATGGACATCTCGCCTTCGAAAGTCATTGTTGGCCAGGTCAGGCCAGGTACAGACTCAACGCCGCTGAAAAGCCGGGGAAAACGCTCCAGTTCTGATTTGAAATCCTGCTCGCCGCGCTCAACGATTAGGTCGTAGGTGTCCTGGCTGGAAATGATTTCATCCGGCTCATAACCTGACGTGCCGAGTACACGCACAGCATGGTAGTGGCTCATGACGACATACTTGATGGGTTTATCTGTAACGGTACGTATTTTTGCGATCACGTCCTGCGCCATAATGGGAGTCGCCTGAGCATCAATGACCATCACCGAGTCGTCACCAATAACAATACCGGTATTGGGGTCACCCTCAGCAGTATAGGCATAGAGGCCATCTGCGAGTCGGGTGAAAGAGACCTGTTTTTCGTCCAGGTCAGCCTGGGAAGCAAATTTCTTTGTCATACAAATTCCATGTTTCTATTTGGCAACAGTTAATAATGCCAGAGTGAAGTTCCAAAATCAGCCCACGTAAAACGTGACCAGAGGTGGACGTTATTGCCCATCTATATTATTCAACACAGTTTATCAGCGGGAACGCATATCAACGATACGCACGGCCTTGCCCTCAGAGCGGGCAACACCACCTTCCTGGCGCAATTCGATGCTGGAGCTGACACCAATATATGACTTGATGTTATGTTGTAGCTTGCTCGCAACGGCCGCTTTTTCCTCAGCGGATAGTTGGTCATACTTTGGTGCCAGCTCGACCAGCACCCGCAGTTTGTCCATCTGCTTTTCAGTATACAGCTCAATCTGGTAATGCGGTGAGCACTCCTTGAGTTTAAGTATCTCTTCTTCAATCTGGGTCGGGAACACGTTAACGCCGCGTATAATCATCATGTCATCGCTGCGGCCGGTGATTTTATCCATGCGCCGCATGGTACGGGCGGTTCCCGGCAACAGGCGTGTCAGGTCACGCGTCCGGTAGCGAATAATAGGCAGGGCTTCCTTGGTCAGGGAAGTAAAAACCAGTTCACCGTATTCGCCGTCCGGTAGCACTTCACCCGTCACTGTGTCGACAATTTCCGGATAAAAATGATCCTCCCAGATGGTTGGGCCGTCTTTGGTTTCAAGGCATTCACTGGCAACGCCTGGACCGATAACTTCTGACAAACCGTAAATATCGATGGCATCCATGCCGCAGCGGGCTTCAATCTCCTTGCGCATGGCGTCCGTCCAGGGTTCTGCACCGAACATGCCGACCCGCAGCGAAGATGCTGCCGGGTCAAGCCCCTGGCGCTCAAACTCATCGGCAAGATTGAGCACATAGGACGGTGTGGCCATGATGATATCCGGTTTGAAGTCTTCAATCAGTTGCACCTGTTTCTCGGTCTGGCCGCCTGACATCGGGATGACGGTTGCGCCGAGGCGTTCGGCACCATAATGTGCGCCGAGGCCGCCGGTGAACATGCCGTAACCATAGGCAACGTGGACTTTGTCACGCTTGCTGCCACCGGCGGCACGAATGGCGCGGGCACAGACATCCGCCCACATGTCGATGTCATTCTGCGTGTACCCAACCACCGTAGGCTTGCCGGTGGTGCCGCTCGAAGCGTGAATTCTGACAACCTCATCCATCGGCACCGCAAACAGGTTGAAAGGGTAGTTTTCGCGTAAATCCTGCTTGGCGGTGAGTGGAAATTTACCCAGGTCAGCGAGGCATTTAAGGTCAGAGGGGTGTACGCCCGCCGCATCGAAAATTTTGCGGTAGTGGGCAACATTGTCATAGGCATGTTGCAGGCTCCACTGCATACGCTGCAGTTGCAAAGCCTGCAGTTCGTCGCGACTGGCCTTCTCAATAGGTTCGAGTTCTTCGTGATTGATAGTGCTCATGATTGTTCCTCAACGGGTCCGATTTCGGACTGTATCCACTGTTTGTCAAAGGACTCCAGTTCTGCGGAAGCCCTTGCACTCTTGTCGCTTACCGAAAACCCCCAAGCAAAAACCAGGTTTGCCAGCATTGCAAATAACGTCGGGTAACGGTAAGGGAATATCGGTGTATCAAAACCAAATAGTGTGACCCATACGGTGGGGCCCAGCATGACCAGGATCAGTGAAGTGGCCAGACCTGCATAGCCGCCGGCCAATGCGCCACGGGTGGTAAATTTTGACCAGTACATGGATAGAAACATCACCGGAAAATTCACGCTGGCGGCAATGGCCAGCGCGATCAGTGCCAGCACTGCAACATTTTCACCTTCCAGCAGGATGGCGAGGCCCATGGTGCTCAAGCCAATCACCAACGTCGTTATCCTGGATATCTTCAATTCTGTATCCCGGTCACTGTCTCCATTGCAGATCACATTGGCGTACAGATCATGTGAAACTGCAGCGGCAGCAGACAGGGTCAGGCCGGAAACAACCGCCAGGATGGTGGCAAAGGCCACGGCGGATATAAAGCCGAGAAACAGGTCGCCACCAATAACTTTGGAAAGGTGCACAGCCGACATGTTGCTGCCGCCGATCAAGCCGCCGTCCGCCGTCAGGAATTCGGGATTATTGGTGACGTAAACCACTGCTCCAAGGCCAATGATGAATATCAGGCTTTGGAAATAGCCGATGAAGCCAATAGCGTAAGCCACTGAACGCCGTGCCTGAATGGCATCCGGAACGGTGAAAAAGCGCATCAGGACATGCGGTAAGCCAGCGGTACCGAACACAAACGCCAACCCGATTGAAATGATCGTGATGGTATCTGTAAACATCACACCCGGGGCCATAATCGCTGCACCTTTTGGATGCTCGGCCACCGCGGCGGTTATTAACTCGGCAAAATCAAAGTGCATCATGGACATGACGCTGAAGCCGATAATTGTTCCGCCTACCAGTAGTAGCACGGCCTTGATGGTTTGAATCCAGGTGGTTGCAAGCATGCCGCCAAACATGACGTAGAGCGTCATCAGCACGCCCACCAGCACAACAGCAACCTCATACGGCAAACCAAAGAGGATCTGGATTAAAGCACCGGCGCCCACCATTTGTGCAAGCAGGTAGGGGATTGCAACGGCCAGCGAACCAATGGCCGACATGGTTCTGACCGGCTTGCGCTCAAGGCGGAAGGCCACTACATCAGAAAAGGTGTATTGGCCGAGGTTACGCAGCCGTTCCGCAACCAGCAGCAGGATAACCGCCCAGCCCAGCGTGCCGCCGATAATGAACAGCATGCCATCCATACCGGTGCTGTATACCAGTGCGGTCACCCCCAGAAAAGTTGCTGCAGACATGAAATCGCCGGCAATCGCGAGGCCGTTCTGCATGCCGCCAATACTTTTGCCGGCTGCGTAAAAGTCAGAACGTGTCTTGGTGCGCCTGGATGCCCAAACCGTAATGACCAGGGTGATCCCGACAAACAGGAAGAACATCACTATCGCAGTCATATTCATTGGCTTGTCCCGGACGTGATACTGGCCATGATTTTTCTTTCGAGGGGAACGAAATAATTATTGGCAATCCACACGTAGACCACGGTGAGTGTAAAAGTCAGCAACAGAATGCCGTACCCCATAACGATACCAAACGGCACGACGGCACTGGAAAACATGGGTTGGGCAAGTACTGCGGGGGCATAGGCGGATAACAAGCCGAAAGCCAGGTAAAGGCCAAGCAACACCAGCAGAAACGACCAGGAAACCCAGCGACGGACAGTGACCAGTTGCTGGAAATCTTTGCTTCCAAGTATCTCTCTTTCCACACGTAGTTGCATATTTTTATACTTCCCGGGTCTTGCTGTTACACTAAGACCATGACGTCATCACAAAAAACCAGTCGCAGTCGTAACCTTGGGCGGCCGGATTCCCGCTTTGGGGACCCCAGTGCTTTTGGGGATCCGGACTGGCTGGAAGGATTGACAAACCTATGCCGGTGTATCGGCTTACCAACATTTGAATCGTGTCTGCTCAAGTTACTCAACAAGGTAACCCCCGTAGATCATTGTGTGGTTTTTACCTACGGCGAAAGTGGCGCGGGCCACCTTTTTACCCATGGCAGAATGCGGGTTGAAGAGGCCCAGCAACTGGCTGACGACTACGTCAGAAACTTCCACGAGCAAGACCCTAATTTCCCCAAGCTTAGTGGGAAAGCTGAGGGCAGCGCGGGTCGTATGATACCGCTTGGCGGTGACTCGGACGCTGCTTACCAGAATCATTTTTTTGATCGCCATGACCTGATTGACAAGGCTTCGACCATTGGTAAGGTTGAGCAGGGTAGCGTGTACTGTAATTTCTACCGTATGGGGCGTTCCGGCCCCTATTCCGATAAAGACTGGCAGTTGCTCGAATCCATTCTGCCCTTGATCACAGCACTGATTTCCACGCATTACCGTACCCTCCAGACCGGCCCGACTGACAAACAGGGGCAGTACCGGAATGCGCATAGCCTGGTGCACAACATAATTAGCAAAAATGTATCTCCATTTTCCCACTTGACCCCGCGTGAACGGGAAGTTTGTGAACGTATCCTGTTGGGTTACACCTCAGTCGGTATCGGGCTCGACCTTAATATTGCACAGTCCAGTGTGGTTACGTACCGGCGCCGCGCTTATGAAAAACTGGATATTTCTTCCCAGAATGAACTGTTTACGCTGTGTCTTACAGCCAGCCAGTACGTGAGCAAAGAGCGCCATTCCTCATAAGTCCTTTTGCTGTAGCTTGCGCAGTAATCCGGCTCGCACTTCACTGGCATTTGCCAGTGGTTCATAGCGATAGCGCGCCACTTCCTCGCGGGTATACGGGTTGAAATCGGCGGGTAATTCAGCACGACTGAAACTTTCCAGTATCCAGTTAAGAACAGCGGCCACCTCTTTGTCGGTCAGCGGCGACTGGGAGGTCCCGGGCACCTGGATCAGGTACTCGCGTCCACCAGCAACCCGTAAAAACCGACCCACCTTGTTCTTAAGTGCCGGTACTTTTTCTGCAGTGCCGGTACCGTCTGCCAGGTGGCAGCCCTGGCACATCAACATGTAATTGGTTCGGGCTGAATAGGAATCTGCAGCCGAGGCGCCTGTGCTGCCTAACAGCAATACTGTGCCAATGACCGAGGCTGTTGTGGCAGAAAGCTGCATCAGGACTCTGCGACAGCCAGGCCGAGTACGACCGCTGTTGAACAGTTGTACGGTGTATCGACTGATGACCCTGCACACCAGTTAATGTCGTTCGACAGAGGTGGCTGGTAAACCGGCTTGTCGCCCTCGTTGCGGTTACATAAGCAGCGGCCACAGCTGGACTTCCCGCAGCAGTCGTTGTACGAAATAATATAATCTTTGCCGTCGACAGGATTCGTACACGTGCCTATCCAGGTGATGGGGGAAACAGTCGTTCCGGGCGGGCAACTGTTGTAAGTTCCACCGCAGCAATCACATAAAAACCCATCAATGGCGCAGTATCGCCAGTAGTCACAACTGCGTGGGTCACCGCTCTCGGCAGGTGCATCCGGCCGGTTGTTGCTGGCCCTCGCCACGGGTAGCAACGGGATGGCGGCCCCGCCCAGTATCATTGTTCCAACCCGGGCAATAAAACCACGTCGGGAGCTTTGTCGTGCGACGGATCTTGCCGATCTTTCAGAAAATCTATCCAGCCATTTCATAAGTGATATTCCTTGTCAGGCAACGTCTTGCTCCTGGTTGTCTTGCTGTTTTTTACCCTGCATGTATTCCTGGATCGAGGCGACACCACGTGCCTTGGCCTCAAACAGGCTCTCAATGTGTTCTCTGCTGTTGACCAGTCCTCTGGCACACAGGATGCCATTTTCATCGATCAATGCCCCAAAAGGTAACTTGGCTACCTGCATGGTCATGCCCAGTTGGGGGGACAGGATATAAGGCCAGGACTCCAGTTTCTGCTGCTTGAGCCATTCACGGTGCTCATTCTCATCGCCATCACTGGCCAGCACAATCTCCAGCCAGTCGGCCTCGCTGGTGCGCATGGCTTGCAAGACCGGCAGCAGGGTTTTGCATACCGGACAGGTGGGCGAAAGGAAAAACAGCAAAGTACTTTTGCCGTCACTGCGCGTGCCGCCGAGGCGAAAAGCCCGGCCTTGAAGCGTCTGCAGATCGAACACCGGTGCCAGTTCCCCGGTTTTCAGGCCTTTGCTTGCCATCAATGCACCGGCGGGTGCGACCCGCTCGTACAAGACACCAATCTGACGAACCAGCGCAAACACGACCGCTACCAGTGCCAGCACCAGTATCCATAGAATGATATTGGAAATGATGAGTGTGTTTATCATGTGCCAGCCTTCAGTGCAGCCAGTTTTGGCGCCTGCGCCAGCAATTGATTGATGCCTGTATACAGGCCGCTAATAACCATCACGCTGAAAATGATCACCAGTATGTCCAGCCAGTTCAGCAAGCGGTCGCCCGCAGGGCTTGTTGCCGGAAATGCCAGCGCCAGAATAACCAGGCCAAGTAAAGCCAGGTTACGCAATACCAGCCCATTGGAGAGTTCGTGGCGTGATGCAGGGCCGCTACAGCCACAGTCAATGTTGCGCCGGCCACGCGCCAGGTTGATGCTGATGCCTGTTGTATACAGCAACAGCAACCCGGTCATGGTGAGGTATCCGGCGAACCGGGTCGCTGGAATCAGCACTGCGACAGCTGACAGCAACTCGGCCATAACCAGCAGGATGGAAACCAGGCCGGTTACTTTCTGCGGGATCAACTGATAGTCATCCATGGCGGCCCTGAAGACTGCCATTGCGCGCAGTTTGTGTGTTGCCGCGACGGCGAACAGCAGGAACATGCAAATGCTGATGATGATGGTGATAACCGGGTCCATGCAGGCCTAAGGTGTCTGCATGATGGTGGGGGTAAAGCCAATTTCATCGACACTGCGGAGTAAATCACCACGGACCGCATCATAGATATCCAGCGTTGGGTTGCCGATGAATATGGAGAACATCAGTGGCGCATCATCTTTGCTGATCTGGATCGAAGTTGATAGTTTGTCCAGCTTGATCTTGCGCACCTGCTGCTGTGCTTTCAGGTCATATACCCAGACATCCTGCCCCGGGTCCTTGTGGGTGTCTTTTCCTCCCTGATGTACCAGCGCGTACAGGCTGTTACTTGACTCATGTACTGCCAGGTGCTGAATGCCGCCTGGCTTCCAGCCAGCCTTGCGCTCGGACTCAGTAAACAAAGACCAGCGTTTGCCAGGTACCGGTTGGCCACCCGATACGTCAACCGGGTACACGTAGCCATCAAAGGAAACGAAAATCCAGGTATTACCCCAACGTACCGCTTTTTCAGTTACAGGATCATTCTGTGGATCGAAAAATGGTTTGATACGTTGCTTGTCCGTCACTTCACCCTTGTCATTCAGGCTCACTGTCATTAAACCGCCGTTACCGCACAACATCATGAAGGAGCGCTCGCCGGATGGCAGCGCCAGTGAGCAGCCTGCGGTTTCGGTCTCTGCAATGAAACGTCGTTCCTGCACGTCAACGATGCTGACAGATTGTGCTGGAGTGAAGTTGTAGATAATCAGGAAACGGTCATCATCTGTCAGCACGGAGTAGTTGTTGGTTGGCATTGCTGCAAATCGCTTGGGAGGTATGACAACTTCGCCGCTGGGCATCAGCGTTTGCGGGTCGTAAAAGGTTATAACGTCCGTTCTTTTACCCCGGGTGCCACGGGAAAAGTAGGTTTCGGGAGAGTAAATTTGTGCATAGTCGGATGGCAGTACCAGGCCAACGAAACCCATACCGGTACTCAGCATACCCAGGAAGCGGCCGGAATCGCCATCCACAAGGTAGGCTTTGCCGTCCACCATGTGATGAAAAACAATATCATTGACCCATACCCAGTGCGGGTTTGGTTCAGCTGGCAGGACAACGGTGGGAGGCAGGCTTTCGGGTTTTACTTCGGCCTGACCTGCCAGTGGCAGGAGCAAAACCCAGCTTAGAAAAATCAGTTTTCGCAACATCTAGTTCAGCCTTATGCAAGATTAGTTTAAGCATAAATCAATTCAACGCAGAATTGTAACCTAACCGGGTCTTTAGTCTGCCCTCAATACTAGCGTACGAAAGGAAGACCCCCTGTCAACATAAAAGAGGACATCGGTGGTAAGGTTTTGCGCTTAGATCTCGCCACCGGCGACCGTGATCGCCTGCCCGGTAATTGAGGCAGAATGAGGCCCACATAACCAGACAACTGTCTCAGCAACCTCGCGAGGTGTAATCAGGCGGCCTTGTGGATTATTCTTTACCAGTTCCGCCAGCGCTTGTTGTCTTTGCATGCCGGTACTCGCAACAATGGTATCCAGTGAGCGGTCCAGCATACTGGTATCGGTAAAGCCGGGACACACAGCGTTCACGGTGACCCCTTTGCGGGCGTACTCGAGGGCCAGTGCCCGGGTCATGCCCAGTACCCCGTGTTTGGCCGCACAGTAGGCGGAGACATAGGCATAGCCTTTGCGGGATGCGGTGCTGGCAATATTTACAACCCTGCCAAAAGCTGCTTCAGACATGTGGCCAATGACCGCTTGTGTGCAAAGGTAGGTACTGGTGAGGTTGACCGCTAACATCCTGTCCCACAGGTCGGCACCCATTTTTGCAAAAGGGCTCGATTCGGCAGCGCCGGCATTGTTAATCAGGATGCTGATCGGGCCGTTGGCTTCCACAGCGGCTTCAAAGCCGCTGTGGACCTGATCGGCACTGGTAACATCGACTTGCTGAAAAGCTGCTTTCAGTTGGCTGGCGGCATTGGCCAACCGTTCAGGGTTACGCCCCATCAACGTGATGCGCATGCCGGCCGCTGCCAGTTGTTTTGCGATGGCTTTGCCAATACCACTGGCGCCGCCGGTGATGACTGCATGCTGGTTAGAAAAGTACTCTGCTGATCCTGCGTTCATTCGTTAAGCCTTCTGCTGTGCGCTGTTTAACGGTGTCTGATTATATCTGTGGGGTTTTCAATTCGTCATCCGGGTCGTGTGCCCTGCGGATGATCACATATCCGGTGGCTGATATCGCGATCGCCAGCATGACACCCACTGCCGTCGGCATCAGTGTTTCGTCATAGAACTGACCTACCACGAAACCCACCAGTGACGCGAAAGCGATCTGCATAAACCCGAATACCGAGGAAGCCTTACCAGCCGCTTTTGGCAGTTCTGCGATCGCACCCATCTGGCTGACTGCGAGACTCAGCCCACCGGCCATGAATATCATGAAAAATGCTATCAGTATGGGTATGAGCTGATTGACTTCGAATATTGCCAGCATGAGAAACAGACTTGCCGCCAGCAGGCCAACCAACTGCCCGAGGGTCAGGACCCGGATAACACCAAGGCGTCCGACCAGGCGCGAACTCGCCATCGCGCCTGCGATATAGCCAAATACCACCACCATAAAGGTATAGCCAAAATATTCTGCTGGCAGTCCCAGCAGGCCAATGATTATGAAGGAGGAGGTTGAGATATAGCAGAACATGGCGGCATAGATGGCGCCACCACACAGTGTGAAACCGACAAAGTTAGCATTCCCCAGGCAGAGGGAAAACTGGCTGAAGATACTGCTTAACCTGAATGCATCCGGGCTGCGGGTTACCAGGGATTCTTGTAGCCGGGTCACTCCTGCAAAAGTCAGCAGGCTGAGTATCAGCAACAGCACGAAGTGTGCGCGCCAGTCAAAAAAGTACAGCAGCCAACTGCCAAATACCGGTGCGATGGCAGGTACAAGGGCCATGGCACCGGCGATGGAGGCCATGATCCTGGCTGCGTTGACACGGTCATAACTGTCCGAGACCATCGCACGGGCCAGCACCGGTGCGCTGGCACCGCCAACACCTTGTACAAAGCGGGCACCAATTAGCATGTCGATGTCCGGCGCAAAAATGCAGCCCAGTGTTCCGGCCACGTATATGACCAGTCCGAGGTAGAGTACCGGCTTGCGCCCATGCCGGTCAGAAATGCCACCGTAGAACAACTGGCCGACAGCGAAACCCAGCAAAAATATACTCAGGGTTAATTGGCCCTGACCAACGTCTGCACCCAGGCTTTGTATGAGTTGGGGAATGGCCGGCAGATATAAGTCGGTGGATACGGCCATCATGGCCACCAGTCCGATCAGCGTAATGCGCTGCAGAAACTCACTTTCAGGTTTAAGCACTTGGGCCATGAGTTTGCTGCTAACCCGCCAGTAACTGGCCGATGCGGCCAGTCAGAATAGCCAGGTAGTTGCCCAGCGCGTAGCCAATCAGGGCCATCAGAATAGATGCCGGTACCAACGTCTCGCGATGGTGTGCGGCGACGATGGGTGCGGATGCCGCACCACCGATATTGGCAGCTGATGCGATCGCGACCGTATGGATATCCACACGGAAAAGCCAGGCGCCAGTCAGGATGAAGAGGCCATGAATAGTGATCCAGACGTAAGCCATGGCGATAAAGCCAATCATTTTCTCCGGATCTACAACACTCAGGTCCATGGTGGCGCCAATGCGGGCAACGTACACGTAGATGATAGCCATGGCGATCGGTTGTGCGGCCGGTAGTTTACGCGCGGGCGTTACCGATGCGACCAGCGCAAAGGTGGTGACCAGTAATATCAGCCATGTTCCGGCAGTGATAACGGTGGCACCGGCAATCACCACCGGTGGCAGTATTCTGGACAGGTTAATTGCGATGGCAGTGAAACCGATGGCCAGTAAAGCCAGGTAAAGCAGGCTGGTCATGGTTGGTGGATCTTCGCTATTGTCATTATCAAATTTGCTCGCTGCCTGCTCCATCAACTCAATCCTGTCGTGGGGTACTTTCATCCAGCGATTGAAGCGTTCGGCAAAGGCCTTGGAGCCAAGCAGGATGGGTAACCAGACCAGGTAAACCATCTGATCGGCAGCGGCGGCCATGGTCAGGTCGTCGGCTGTACCCTCCAGTCCGGCATGCGCGGCAGTCATGTTGCCGGTGCCACCTATCCAGCTGCCAGCGAGCGTGCCAAAGGCGCGCCAGCTGTCCCGTTCAAGCGGCAGATAATTGCCGACATGGAGTACCTGGCCGAGTTTGTAGGCAAGGACACCTCCGACTACTACGCCAACGCTGCCGAGCAACATCACAAACACACCCTTACCCATGATGCGGATGGCACCTAGCACATCCACCTTTATCAGCATCAGTACAATAAATATTGGCAGCCCATACCTGTACAGAAAATCATAGGCAGCATTGTGAAAAGGGATAACGCCAAAATTGGACAGCAGTACCGGTGAGGCGTAAATAAAAACCAGCGGTGGCAGGAATTCGAATATCTTCCAGTGCGTGCTTTTCTCCAGCCAGAACCAGAAAGCAACAACGGCGACCAAAACAGCCATGACACCGGCAGGGGATGAGACGATGGTTGGGTTCATTGTTGTTCCCTTACAGGGTTAACGGGTTGGTGGCTGCGCACTTTATCCAGAAGTTTACAGGCCAATTCTATGCTATCCAGCAAGCGGGGTGCAGCACGGCTGATGCCATCGGCCGGCAGGTACAGCATGGCCCCGTTCCCGACTGCCTGCAAACGGGGCCAGTTGAGCCACGTTTGCAATGCGGGCGTATCCCCTGGAATGTCCGGCGCGATCATCGCTTGCGGGTTGGCCAGGATAACGGACTCACGGCTGATTTGTGGTGCCAGCGCCGGCAGGTCAGCAAATATGTTGTGGCCGCCACAGACCTCCATGCTACGGCTGATGATGTGTTGGCCGTTGATGGTATACAGTGGCTGGGCTGCAACCTGATAAAAATAATCCACCGGCATTTTGCCGGCATTCTGTGCAGACAGTACTGAAAGTCTGCTGCGCAGCTTCTGAGCCACAGGCCGGCCATGATCCCGGGTACCCGCAGCGATAGAGATATTCTCGATGGCGTCGGCAATCTCTTCCGGCCGGGTGATCTCAATTTGCCAGACGGTAATACCCAGCTGTTCCAGCTTCGCCAGTGCAGTTTGTGGGTTACCCGACTTCCAGGCAATCACCAGGTCCGGTTGCAGCTGAACAATACGTTCAAGGTCGATCCGGAAAGCATTGCCGATGCGCGGTATTTGCACAACCGGCGGCGGGTAATCGCTATATTCGACCACTGCTTTTAGCTGTTCACCTGCACCTGCTGCGAATACCAACTCGGCAAGGTTTGGTGCCAGCGTGATGATACGTCCGGCCGGTGCCGGGAGCTTGAGGACGCCACCATTAGCCTGTTGCAAAGTAATATCAGCCATGCTGGTTTGCGGCACTGCGGTTACCGCAACCAGCAGGCTGGCGACAAATACCACCAGTGTTGTGGTGGACGGTGGGCTCCAGTTACAGAGGAAGCGTGCGCGGCAAGAACCGGCAGGTAGTTCCGTCATGCGATCACGTTGACCAGCAACAGTATGGCCAGCACAGTGGCCCAGACGCCTAGCGAGCGCCATACCAGGTCCATAGACAGCTTGATCGCTACCATAGGCCCCTGGATCTGGTCGGCATAACCATCCTTAATGGCGTGACCACTCATTACGATAGTACGGGCGCTGGTTAACAGGAACTGGTTGTTGCCCTCAAACAGGCTATGGCCGCGTTCATCGTGGTACTTCCTCCAGGCCCGATAGACGGAATCAAAATCTGTGGCGATAGCCAGGGACAGTGTGAGGAGTTGCGCAACCGGCCAATCCAGCAGTTGGCACAAACGACTGATCAGCGCTTTTTGTTCTTCATGGAGCCCGAAATCACCATCGATCAGCCAGTTGGCAAGCCGGTACAGCAGTGCACCATAAATACCGAGTACCGCGAACCAGAAGATAATTCCAAACCAGCGTTTCAGGGCGCTACTGAAGACAGCATCAATGGCGGCTGCCTGGCATTTGTCTTCGCTCTTCGGTACAGGGCCGCCGAGCAGTGTTTCCAGCGCCTTCATCCGTTGTTCTTCATCATCTGCCCGGATCACGCTGCGCACGTCGATATCCAGGTCCCTTGGGCCGAAGGTATAGATCAGTACAGCAATGGCAAACAAAAAGTGGCCGATGTGGCCAAGCCCTGAAAACAAAAGGCTATTGACCAGGTAGGCTGCTAAAAGGGGCAGGCCAAGTATTACAAGAAAGCCGGTGGCGCCAGACCAGCCTGGCACACTTTTGAGCATGTCGTTACAGTGGCGGGTGAATGAAGTTACCCATTCAAAACGCCGCAATTGCTGCAACTCACGCACAAAATGACAAAGTGCAAATGAGATCAGTATCGAAATAATGGTCATTGGGCCACGCCCTTCCTGTGATTGCCGTCACCCACTGCGGCAGTGAGTCTATTCTAACAGGTTGGTTGGGCAAGTCACCGGCGTTGCCGGCGTACCAGATCCTCCAGGTCACCGCCGCCATGGTTCCGGAACCAGTCAGCCAGCAACCTGAAAGCGATGGAGACCGGAGGTGACAAACGGACCTCGTTGTCCAGCACGGCGCGCGACAGTGTTTCAACCGTAAACCAACGTGTTTCTACAACCTCTTCGCTGACACCGCTGTTGCGGTTCTGGGCTTCGGCGTAAAAACCGCACATTGCAGAGGCCGGGAATGGCCAGGGCTGGGAGGAAACATAGCGAATATCAGTCAGGCGCACTTGAGCCTCTTCATAGACTTCCCGGACCACCGCATCTTCGAGGCTTTCGCCGGGTTCCACAAACCCGGCCAAAGTGGAAAATATTTTTGGTGGCCAGTTAGCGTTGTGCCCCAGCAGGCAGGCGTCTTCGTGAGTGACCAGTACGATAATTGCCGGGTCGATGCGTGGGAAAGTCTCCCGAGCGCACTCTTCGTTACTGCAGGCCATGCGGTGGCCGGCAGAGCGTAAGCGGTTCGGGTGCCCACACACGCCACAGAATGCGTGGCGGTGTTGCCAGTAGTGCAGGGCCTTGGCGTAAGCCAGGATACCCGCATGTTTGGCGGCCATGTTGATGGAGGCACGACGCAGGTCAGTAAAGCGTGCGTTCGGGAAATGGATGTGAATATCGTCTTTCTGGGCATCCGTCACTGATACCGCGTAATAATCACGTACACCATCATTGCCCAGCAGGGTGGGTGGCTGAATGCGGTCTGGTTCGGTCAGTTCGGCAAGCGACAGGTAAATTGCGATGGTGTCGTCAATGCCATGCTCGAGCAGGCTGCGGCTACGCCACAACGGTACGAAGCGGGTTCCGGGCCGGGCCAGCGAGGCGGCTACCCACTCGGGATCATCCCGCCGCTCAACGTCCCGATCGAGACGCACGGCGGTAAACTGGTTCAGTCTGGAGCGTGCCAGGTGATCCATGCCAGTAGCCATTGCCTGAATTCAGATTGAGAAAGAAGAACCGCACCCACAAGTGGTTGCAGCATTGGGGTTACGGATGACAAACTGCGCACCCTGCAGGTTCTCGGTGTAGTCTACTTCGGCACCGATCAGGTATTGGAAACTCATCGGGTCGACCAGCAGCGTTACGCCCTCGTTGTTGATAGCAATATCGTCGTCACCACTTTCCTCATCGAAAGTGAAGCCATACTGAAATCCGGAGCATCCCCCGCCGGAGATGTAGACACGTAATTTCAATTCCGGATTGTGCTCTTCCATGATCAGTTCCATAACTTTTCTGGCGGCAGCATCTGTGAATTTGATTGCGTCTGTTGGAATTTCGTTTTGCATAGGGCTTCAGTTCAGTAGTGAGTGGTAACTATGGCGGTTCAGACCGGCTTTTTCAATCTTCGTCATCCGGATTGTCTGTTAACCCGGAAACTTCACTTGACTCCTTCTGAATAAACATGTCCTCCCAGCGTGTTGACCGCTCGACATCGGTGCGCAGGCCGCGAGACGTCAGACGAATGGTAAGACGGTCTGCTGAAAAACCGTCTGGCAAGGTTATCAGGTGTTCAAATTGCTGAAAATACTTAAAGTTGAACTTCAAGGGGTCTGCGGTTTCAGCCAGCAGTCGCTGGTCATCAAGCTGCCTGGCAACATCATTTTGAATGCCGTCCACAGTGATTAGCACCTGCCCGGAAATACCTGACGCCCAACGCAAATTCTGTGTCAGCGTAAAGGCCAGAAGAAATACGCGTGGGGAACGGGTGGCCTGTAATTCCATGTGATGGACTGCCAGTGCGGCTTGTGAGCCGTTGGCCCCGCCGAGGCGTCGATAAAAAGCCAGGTCTGCCTGCAGACTGGCGATTTCATCCTGGCGGTGCCGCTCAGATTCCCGCAGCAATGCGTTGGCGTGGCGCAGTACATCGGCTTCGCGTTCTGCATTGGTGATACTCGTTGTGGCCATCTCCAGTTGTTCGAGGCTGGCTTGCAGATCCTTCTGTAGCGCCTCTACCTGGTAGTTGGCATAGACCAGTTCATCGGCCATGTAGTACCTGCCGAAATAGAACAGGCCGAGCATGATGGGCACAACAGGCAAAATTATTCTTTGCCATTTTCTAAGCCTGGGTTGATTCATTGCCTGGTAAGCCCCGACAGGTTGCTGCGATTCGTTTGCATTTTTTTGCGTGTGTAAAAAAAGCGGCCGAAGCCGCTTACGTTCCTGCAATTATTATTATTTTTCTCGATCGTTGTATTTTTTGGGCAAGCCCCACAGGAGGGTTGTGCAGTTTATACCCTCTGAAATCCTCTGCGTCAAGCCGGCGCAGTCCCGGAAATATTGTATAAAATCTGGCTGCTGGTATGAATCTGGCTATTGCGCCGTATCCTGAAATGGCCACAACCATTCTCTTGCCGGGTCTCCGAAGACGAAGAAAAACGGGTTCAGGTAGGACGCTTTAGTGTTGTAACTCAATGGCCTGCCATCAGCGGTAACCACCTGGCCGCCTGCGGCTTCAACTACCGCTTGAGCGGCGGCTGTATCCCACTCGGAAGTAGGGCCCAGGCGTGGGTAGAAATCTGCCAGACCTTCAGCAACATGGCAAAATTTCAGTGAACTGCCCATGCTGATCAATTCATGCGGGCCGAGTTGGTTGAGCTGGCTGGCGAGTTCGGGGTTGGCATGTGAGCGACTGCCAACCACCACCGCTGGTTCCGCAGCGGGTTGCCTTACTTCAATGGCGATCGCGGGCTTGTCGTTGTCCTGGCGCCAGCCTCCAAAGTTGCGGGCTCCAAAATAGCAAAGCCCGGTAACGGGTACATAAACGATTCCCAGCACCGGTTTGTGATTCTGAATCAGGGCGATATTAACCGTGAATTCACCGTTTCTGTTGATAAATTCTTTGGTGCCATCCAAAGGGTCAACTAACCAGTATTGCTGCCAGCTTTGGCGTGTTTGCCAGGGGATCTCCGCGGACTCCTCTGACAGCACGGGGATATCCGGCCAGTGTTTTGTCAGTGCTGCGTTGATCAGTTCGTGGCTGGCAATGTCGGCTTTGGTCAGTGGCGAACTGTCGGCTTTAACGGAAATACCCATGTCGCCGTCATACCACTCCAGAATGGTGGCACCGGCGCGACGGCTGATGTCAACAAGGCGGGCAAGATCAGATTCAATATCAGAGTTCAGCATTACTTCACTTCCTGTTGCAGGTAGTCGCGGGCAATATAAAGGGCGGCAATGCTACGGCCCTCGGTACAATCGGGCCGTTGGACCAGCGAGTGCAGGTCAGCCAGCGGCCAGGGCACAATTTCCAGTTCTTCGGGTTCGTCACCGGCCAGTTTCTCTGCGTACAGGTTTTGCGCCAGTACGACGTGGGTTGTATGGCTCATATAACCCGGAGCGAGGCTTAATGCGGTGAGTTCAAGCAGGTCGTGTGCGCCGTAGCCAGCTTCTTCCTTGAGTTCTCTTTCAGCGCCCTCCAGTACGGTCTCGCCCTGCTCGAGGCGTCCCTTGACCAGGCCGAGTTCATAGTGGTGCAGGCCGGCGGCATACTCACTGACCAGCAGTACGGTATCAGCGTCAATCATTGGCACGACGATCACTGCACCCAGACCGCGACTGCACAGACGTTCGTAGATGCGCCTTTCACCATTACTGAATTCCAGATCCAGTTGCTCGATCCTGAATCTCTTGCCTGGCGCCTGTTCGCGGCTCGCGTGGATGATTGGAAGTTTCGGCATGGCGGGTCAGCCCTGGTTGAGTTCCGCGAACAATGTGGCATACAGCGGTGGTGTTGCTGCCAGTACGGATCGCGTCTCCAGGGCTGGCGTCTTGCCGTCGAGGTCTGTAAATACGCCACCGGCCTCAGTGACGATAAGGCTAAGTGCAGCGATATCGAGGATATTGACGTCCGATTCAATCACTGCATCCAACTGGCCGGCGGCCAAGCGATGATAATGATAGTAATCACCATAGCCACGGGTTCGGTTGGTGTCCGCCAGGATGCTTCCCAGTGCTTGCCAGCGGGTACTTGCGGCCAGGCTCTGGATATTGCCGGTGGATATGCTGGCCTGGCCAACCTTGCTTACGGTGCTGACGTGTAGTGGACCATTTTCATCAAATGCACCATCACCCCGGGTTGCCCACACCAGTTCATTCATTGCCGGCGCACAGGACACGCCGAGGATGATTTCCCCCTCATGCATCAGTGCAATCTGGGTTGAGAACATGCCATAGCGCTTAATGAAGCTCTTGGTGCCATCGATGGGGTCTATCAGCCACAGGAACTCTGTCTGCTTGTCATCCGCGCCATACTCCTCACCGAAAATGCCATGTGTTGGGAAAGACTGGTTGATCGTCCGGCGAATAATCTTCTCGGCGCCGCGATCAGCGATTGTTACCGGTGTCTGGTCTGCTTTTATCTCAATATCGAACTTGCCATTGTAGTATGACAGGATCAATGTACGTGCCGCCTGGATCGCTTCCATGGCAACGGGGAGAAACTTTTCGGGGTTGATGTTGGTCATGATATTTGCTGGCGTGAGGTCAGTCCCTGTTGCGAGGGAAATGTTGGTGTCATCCGGTGTTGCTTGCAAGGCCGCTTGTGAATCTCCATGATACCAGAATCCAATTGTACCCAGACATCAGGAGACTGCTGATGCGTTTATCCCGGGTGTTTACACCACAAATACTGGCGGTGGGTGACACCGTTGAGTTAGAAAAGCTGGCAGCCCACTATCTCGCGCGGGTATTGAGGGTATCGGTGGGTGATACCGTCACGCTGTTTAATGGTGATGGTGAGGATTACACCGGCCAGGTCGAGCGCATAGATCGGCATCGTCTGTGGATCAGGTTGACAGCGAAAGAGGCTGTCAATACGGAATCTGGTTTACGAATTATTCTGGTGCAAGCCATCTGCCGGGGCGAGCGTATGGATTATGCAGTGCAGAAAGCGACTGAGTTGGGAGTTGACAGTATTCAGCCATTGTTTTCCAGCCGTGTAGAAGTGCGCCTGCATGGCCAGCGAAAGGACAAGCGACTGGCGCACTGGCGCGGTGTTGCGATAGCGGCTTGTGAGCAGAGTGGGCGTGCGGTCGTGCCACAGGTCCTGGAGTCCGTGTCGCTGAATACCTGGCTAGCAGGTGAAGACGGGTGCCAGCGGTTGGTGCTGGACCCGCGTGCAGGGCTCAAGCTCAGTACCTGCACAATTGAGGGTGGCTCTGTTTCCTTGTTGGTGGGTCCGGAGGGTGGCTTCAGCAGCGAAGAACTGGAGCAGATGACAGGGCAGGGCGTGACAGCAGTATCATTGGGGCCGAGGGTGCTCAGGACCGAATCAGCCGGTCCCGCAGCGATTGCCGTACTGCAGGCGCTGGGTGGAGACTTTTAGCTGCCGTAAGCCGCTTGTTCAACGATGCGTGTCAGGTACCCCAGCTCCGGTATCAGGGCGGGCAGGTCATCAATACTGACTTCGCTGAAAAGTGCTTTTGGCAGTTTTTTGGTTTTTTGTTCTATCAGGGTAGCTGCGGTAACTGTTTTGAGGCGTGGTAAGCCCTGAATGACCAGCCCGATATAGTTAACCTGGGTGGACTCTCCAAGGGTCTTGACAATCAGAATACGCGCCTTCGCCGTAACGACATCTTCCGCCTTGTCATCAATCAGGCGCTGGTAGTTAATAACCGGTACCTGCCAGCCGCGCCAGGCCAGTTCGCCCAGCAACCAGGTGGGTCCTTCTTTAAATGGTTCGAGCGTCGTAAAGGCAACCACTTCAGCGACCGCACTGTTCGGCATTAATACGTGCCCTTCAGCCAGTGCAGCCATGATGGTCCGGACTTCTTTCTCAGCCATAAGGTTAAACTTCCTGCCCCAGCAATTTATCGACTTCAGCGATCAGGTCTGATTCTTTGTAAGGTTTGGACAGATAGGCATTGGCGCCTGCCTTCTTGCCGCGCTCACGATGCTTTTCACCGGCACGTGAGGTGATCATCACGATTGGGATATGCCGCAACCGGGTATCGGCGCGCACGTACTCTGCAACTTCATAACCATCCATACGGGGCATTTCTACATCCAGCAGTATCAGGTCAGGAATGTGCTCATGCATTTGCTCGGTGGCATCAATCCCGTCTCTGGCCGTGATGACATCAAACTTATGATTCTCAAGTACGCGGGAGGTCACCTTACGCATGGTGATTGAGTCATCTACCACCAGCGCCAACGGTTGCCTTGGCCGTATATCTGTACTTTCCATGGGTGGTGCCGGCCGGGCACCGCTCATCTGCGCCTGGCGGATCAATGGCCCGGCATCGATAATAATGACGACCTGTCCATCACCCGTAATCGTACCGCCGAGGATGCCGGGAACGCTGCTGATTTGTGGCCCAACGGGCTTGATGATGATCTCGCGATGACCCAATAGCTGCGGGACACGGAATGCGGCACGCCGCTCGCCGGCTTTGATCATCAGGATGGAGATGGTGTCATCGCCCAATGGTGTAGCAGGTTCGCCCAGTAGCGGTTCCAACTCCAGGACTGCGAACTTCTCGCCGGCAAATTCATAGACCGGAGATTCGGTTTCAAGTAATTTCTGATAGTCGGTAGGCAGCATGCGTGCAACACCAGCCACGCTGGCCAGCGGTATCAGGTAATTATGTTCGCCAGCGACAACGCCGATCGCCTGCATGACTGCCAGCGAGAATGGAATTCTGATGGTAAAACAGCTGCCCTTGCCGGTCTCAGATTCAATTTCGATTGAACCGCCGATCTGCTTGATCTCGGTGTTGACGACATCCATGCCAACACCACGTCCGGCCAGTCCGGTGACCTTTTTGGATGTTGAGAACCCGCTGTGCAAAATAATCTGCATCAACTGTTGCGGTTGAGGTTTACTCTTCTTCTTGATCAGCTCAAGTTCAATAGCCCGGTTCTGAATGGCTTTCAGGTTCAGACCTGCACCATCATCCTCAACCCGAACAACAAATTCGGTTGCCTCGGCCGCCACCGTAATGCTGATCTCGCCCTCTTTGGGCTTTTTCAGCTTGCTGCGCATTTTCGGTGTTTCAATCCCATGTGCCACAGCATTGCGGAGCAGGTGCTCAAGCGGTGCCGTAATTCTTTCCAGTACGTTGCGGTCCAGTTGGTCGCCACCGCCCGTCATGCGTAGCTGTAACCGTGCATTTTTCTTGGTTTCGTTCGCGGCAGTACGAACAATGCGTCGCAGGCGCGGTGCAATGGTGCCGAAATGCACCATGCGGGTCTTCATCAGGCCTTCCTGCAGGTCGGTGCTTACCCTGGATTGCTGTACCAGTAAGGACTCGGATTTGCGCGTGGATTCTTCCAGCATTTCCTGCAGGTTTAGCAGGTCAGATACAGATTCAGACAAGCTGCGTGACAGTTGCTGCATGGAGGAGAATCGGTCCAGTTCCAGTGGGTCAAATTCATCTGAGCTCTCTGGTGATTCTTGCTGATATCTGGAACGTATCTGTGTTTCTGTTTCTATCTCAAGTTTGCGGAACTGCTCCCGCAGGCGTGAAACAGTTTCATCAAATTCTTTAAGGTTGTCGCGTAGTTGACCAACCTCCTGCTCAAGGCGAGAGCGGAAAATACTGATTTCACCCGCTGAATTGACCAGTGAGTCGAGTAATTCCGCATTGACGCGGATATGTTGTGACCCCATTGAATCATCGCTGGTGTCTTGTGCAGCCTGCTCGCCTGTCTTCGTTTCAATCTCGCGTGCATCATCCGCTTCAGCAACGGCGTCCAAAGTGTCTTCGGGACTCTGTTCCTTGGTTTCAGGTGCTTCTTCGGGTTGCTCAGGCATGGCTTCGATCTTTTCAGCATCGGCCTTGCTTGCCTTCGGTTGTATGGGTACTGCAGCCAGCGCTTCCACCTGTTGGGCAAATAATTTCAACGCCTCACCCACCTGTGGGATATCACCCTGGCTGGCTTGTTCAACCCAGCCGTTTAATTTGTCACAGCCCTGTTCGAGCGCTTCAATGGCGGAAACAGAAGGTGGCAGCATCTGGCCAGCGATGCGTTCCAGCAGGCTTTCCATCGCGTGGCTGAGGTCCCCCATAGAACTGACGCCGGACATGCGTGCGCCACCTTTGAAGGTATGTATCTCGCGCTGTAAATTTTCCACGATGGATAGGTCGGGCAAATTGTCACGCCATGAATTAAGCAGGGAGTCACAGCTTGCCAGCACTTCAGTAGCCTCTTCGAGGAAGATACCCAGAATTTCAGTATCTACCGGGTCTGAATCAGCCTCTGTGACTGGCGTCTCGTCGTTGGCAGCCTGTTGATCGGTTGCCGGTTGGTCAGCTTTGTCGGCTGCGTCAGATTCTGCCTGCTGCACTGCAGCAAGATCTTCCGGTGATAATTCGTACTCAGCGGTGAGGGCAAGCAGATGCTCAATCTGAGATTCTTCATCGACGGTCAGCTCAGCTTCCGGGTCACCTTCGTGGACGGCCAGGCAGGTATGCAAATGCGACAGGCTGGTGACCACTGTCCACATTGCACTGTTGTTAAACGCCTTGCCGCTTTGTTGTTGTGCTTCGAGAAAGCCCTCCAGTGCCCTGGCAACTTCAGATTCCTTGCTCAGGGGCTCTAACGCTGTGGTGCCGGCAATGGTGTGAATGGCACGAATTTGCTCATCGGTGGCCCGCAGACTTCGATCCCTGGAAATCCCATCCATCAGGCCTTTGAGGACGAGGAGATTGTCTGCCAACTCCTTGAGTACCAGTTGTTTTAAAGTCAGGTCATCAGGCGCATCATTTGAGGCTGCTGGCTGGTGTTCCTGTACGGGTATTGCACCACCCGGCAGCAGGGCTGCCAGTGCTGCTGGCAGGCCTTGTTGCAGGCTGTTCCAATCCGGGCTGCGGCTTGCTGAAACTTCATCTGCCTGAGCGCAGATCAATTCAATTGCAGTGGTGCTCAGACTTGACGGTTGTTGCAACAAGCGTTGTTTCATGGGGGGCAGTGCTGCCTCGGCCAGTTGCACGATAATTGCTACATCCCCAATCGCATCAATGTTATTTTCCAGCAAATGATTGAGCATTTCTTCAATGTGCCAGGAGAAATCACCCAACTCATGCGCACCTACCATGCGGCCACTGCCCTTCAGGGTATGAAAACCGCGCCGGATTTCGGTCATCAGGGCGTGATCTTCCTGCTGGTCCATCCAGCGTGGGATCTGCTTCCCGAGCATGGCAGCAACGGACTCGTACTCTTCAAGGAAAACTTCCAGTAGATCAGCGTCAAGTGTCGGCGGCAGTGTGGTGTCCGGAGACATCCCGGTATCTGCAGCCTTTGCTGCCACATCCTGGCTGGTTTCGCTTTCTGCCGACGCGTCCTGTGCTACTGCCGGAGTTACTGCCGGAGCTACTGCCTCAACAACCTCCATCTTGCCGACTGGCAGGCTGCCCAGCCGATCCTTGAGGATTTCAAGGAACCGCTCCCGGTTGCTTTGCTGATCCCGGCAACCTGCAAGGTACAATTCGAATGCGGCTACCGCATCGGTGACCGTTTCCAGTTTATCGGGGGCCACCTCTGTCTCTGAACGCGCAGAACGGAGCAGGTTATTCAGTGCGTTGCGCAACTGCGTTGCCAGCGTGGCTGTTTCAGCTTCACCAATAAGTTGCATGGCGCCGGCGATGTGCTCCATTGGAGTGCAATAATCCGCAGCCTTGTCACCACTAAAATGTCGCCGTACAGCGTCCTGAACCTGGTGCAGGCTGACAACAGTTTCATCCAGCAGGTGCGCACGGATGCGCCGTTGTTCGTGCAATGGCAGGTCGATATAGGTCGGTTGCTGGTCTTCCAGCAACGGTTCCCCAAGCGTGACGATCTGCTCCTCAAGGACTGACTCCACCTGTATCAATTTTTCTGCCAGCCCCATTAAAAGAGAGTCCCTAGACTCACCGTTCTTCGGCTGTTTGTCACTGGTGTTTTCACCGGCTTCGAAAGCTGGCATCAAGGTATCGATGGATTGTGCTGAGTCTCCCAAACCCATCATTTTGAGTGTATCTTTTAATCTCAGCAGGGCTTCTTTACTTTGCTGGCGCCGGGTGGGTTCAACCTCCCCGGTACGTAACTCCAGATCGAGAGCATCTTTGACCAACGACAGTTCATCGCGAACGGCCGCACCGAGTGAAACATACAGTTCCCGATTGCGGCCGGTGACTGCGCCTCGAGCACGTATCAGGACATCGCGGTCCGGCACCAATTCATTCAGATTGAAGCGCTCACGTAACAAATCCACGCCTGCACTACCCGGTTTGGCTTGCGCAATATGGAAAAGCAAGGCCTGGGAGAGCGAATCGACAGACCGCGTATCAATGGCATCTTCGCCGCCTTCAGCGAGTGTCTTGAGGACCAGATTCAGGCGTGCGAACAATCTCCGCAAGTGCAAATCATTTTCGGTAACGCCATCCAGAAGCCCGCCCATGACCTCGGTGGCAATCCAGAACAAGCGCTGCGTCTCTTTTTTGCTCACCCTGCGCTGCATGGTTTCACAAATAGAATGGAGTGGTGATAGCAAATCCAGGTCTTCCTGGTGTTGCAGCCAACCCAATAGTGCACTTTCGTATTGCCGTCGTATGCGCCTGGCAAACACGCTGAATGGCTCATTCGGCGTGTCTCCGCCAGCACCTTCCTGGCGTACCAGTTCAGGTAATCCCACCTCAAGGTTCGGCGCGAACAGGGTGGCCTCGGAAACAATATTGGCGTTGTAGGCAGAACGCAGTTCATTGATAACCGGCAGCAGCAGGATAGGCAGGTCATGGTGGCCTGCCTGCAGACGATCCAGATAGGACGGCACAACAACGATGGCATCCATCAGTGCGCCAAATGCTTTTTCGGGGTTCTTGATCCTGGCATGTTTGAGCTCATCACATACGGTGATCATCTCCTCAACAACCAGCGTAGCACCCTTTAACACCAGTGTTTCAAACGTGTATTTGAGCTGGGTAAGGTTGTTCGCTGCATTGGCCACACCGTCCCCAATGTGGGCACTGCTGGCGATATGCTCAATCTGATTGCGAATTTGGGTCAGGTGCTTGTCCAGATCCGGACGCACCCACGTCAATGCCGTGCTGGCATTTGAACCCTGCAATAACATCAGACCGGTTCCGCACCTTGCAGAGTGCTCAACCGGCTGGTTGCTGTTGTCGCTGCCATCACTTACTCGTCTTCCGGAAGCTTGAAGTCAGTTACTGAATCGCTCAGCCGCATCACCAGTTCAGCCAGGTTTTCGACAGATGTTGCAGCCTGCGCGCTGCCTTCGGAGGATTGTACGGAAACAGCCTGTACGCTCTTCATCAGCTCAGAGATTTCAGTCGCAGTCGCCGACTGGGTTTGTGCTTCAGCTGAAATGCTGGCAATCAGGTTCGACAGGTCTTTTGAAACGGTTTCGATTTGCTCCAGGGCTGTGCCGGCATCTTCGGCCAGGCGGGCGCCGCTGACTACCTCGGTCGTGGTAGCCTCCATTGATATCACGGCTTCCGACGTGTCGGTCTGGATAGTTTGCACCAGGTGCTCGATTCTGCGGGTCGCATTGGTGGCACTTTCTGCCAACTGCTGAACTTCATCAGCGACCACAGCAAACCCTTTGCCGGCACCGCCTGCCGAGGCGGCCTGAATGGCTGCATTGAGGGCCAGCACATTGGTTTGTTCTGCGATGCCGTTGATCAGTTCGACGATATCACCAATTTCCTGGCTTGACTCACCCAGCCGTTTGATACGCTTGGCTGTTTGCTGAATCTGTTCACGAATGGTGTCCATGCCGCTGATGGTTTCGCGTACTTTTTCACCACCGTTGTGTGCAATTTCAACAGAACGGCGGGCCACGTCACTGGATTCGCGTGATCGTTTAGCCATGGTGTCAAACGATGCCGCCATATTCTTGACGGTATCGGTGGCTGCGCCAACCTGCTCAGCCTGGGAGGCAGCTGCTTTTGCGAGCTTGGATGTTGAAGTGCGTGTGTCCATGGCCGAGCGGGCAACTTCCTGGGAAGTATATTTAATACCCTTGACCAGTTCACGGAGCTGTTCAATGGCAAAATTGACCGCGTCAGCGATGGCACCGGTGATTTCTTCAGTCACTGTTGCCTGTACTGTCAGGTCGCCATCGGCCAGTGAGCTCATTTCATCCAGTAATTTCAGGATGGCCAGCTGGTTCTTTTTGTTGTCTTTGGCCGCGATTTTTGCCCGCCTGCGTTCGGCCGACAGGAATGAGGCTACCAGTACCCACACCACTGCAACCATGATGGCCAATCCGATCGCACCAGCTGTCTGCGATGGCCACAGACGGTTCTGTGGCAGTTCCGCAATGGCTTTCTTCAGGGCGGCTGCTTCATCAAATGCGTCCTGGCTATCGCGAAAGATTTCATCCGCTGCGCCGCGAACTGCAAACAGGTCACTGGATGATTCCAGGATTGCTTCAATTTCAGGTTTGATTTTCTCAAACAGTTCCTTGACCTGTCCGAGCGATCGCAGTGCCTGCGTGTTGCGTACCTGGGTAACGCCCAAACCCTTGTTGCCCTTCAGCAAGGCGGTCAGTACCTGTTCAAACTGGTTCTGTTCTTTGCGCAGGCTGCTGGCTGCCACCACGGCATTGCTGCCGCCCTGCAATACTTCAGATACCCGCCGCAGGATACGGTCAGCCAGAACCAACTGGCGACTGGCGAATACCACCTGGTTGGTCGGCGCGCCGCTTTGGGTAAGGGCGCGTATGCTGAGGTCTGTATTCTTTTGGATTCCTGGAATGTTTTCCTGTACGACATTGCGCGCCGTGGCCAGTTCAAGGATCAGCGCTTCGCGGTCCAGAATACTGGTTGCGTTGGTACTGATACGGTCCCATGTCAGGTTAAGCTGCGTCATTGGCAGTTCAACAGTTTTTGGTGTTGGTGGCAGATCCTTGGATACAGAGCCGAGGCGCAGGTTGACCATGGCCGTGGCTATTTTTGTGCGAGCGCTGCCAAGTTCTCCGAAAGCGTCCAGGTTGCCGGATGCGGCTTCACCGGCGGATTTTGCCAGTTGCTGCGAAGTGACCTGAGCGTCGGTAACCAGTGATATCCACTCCTGCTCGTGCTGTGCCTGCCGCGCAAGGTGGAAAAATGTCACGGTCACGAATATTAGTGAAATTATCAGAATGCCTGTTGCCAGGTATACACTCCATAAACGCTGACTCTTGGTTTTATATAGTTCTTTTTCCATTTTGTTTCCCAGATTACTCAGGCTGCGGCACCGTTGAGGAATTCAGCTGTTGAAAACAGCGAATCAAGATCGAGTTCCTGCCACACATCTTTGCCGGAGCGGTATTGCTTTTGTACATAGCCCCTGATCGGGGATTTCTTGGGCAGACGCGTTTTCTTGCCCTCGGAACTGACAAATTGGCGCTGCCCGAATACCTCGTCCACCAGTAGTCCCACCGGGCGTCCGCGCAGGGTTGCTGCCAACAGCCGGGTTCTCATGGTTACATTGGTACGTTCACCGTTGAGAAACCAGGCCAGATCAATAATGGTTAACAAGTCGCCACGTACGTTGGCGAGCCCCAGTATCCATGGCTTGGTTCCCGGCACGGGCGTAAATGAAGGTATGGGTAAGAATTCACTGACGTCTTCAATGTTGCAGGCCAGCCGGACCTCGCCGATGCGGAATATCACACCGGCCCACTCGCCGCCACCCAGTTCGCCCTGGGCGTTGCCTGGCTCAAATGCAAGACTGCGTTGCTCGTAGTCCTGCAGTTTCTCAAATGAAATATTGACTGCGCTCATGAATCCCTGGCCTGTAAGAAACTGGTGATTTTAATCATTATTCCGGTTCCGCCGGCTAAGGTTGAAATCAAGCAGTGGCGTGCTGCTTGACCGCACCCAGCAACTCTTCACGTGTGAACGGTTTGGTCAGGTATTGATCTGAACCTACAACCCGGCCCCGCGCCTTGTCAAACAGCCCATCTTTACTTGTGAGCATGACGACAGGTGTATCGCGGAATTCATTATTGTTTTTGATAATGGCACAGGTTTGATAGCCGTCCAGGCGTGGCATCATAATATCAACAAAGATCAGGTCGGGGTGGTGTCGGGTTATTTTTGAGAGTGCCTCAAAACCATTTTCTGCACAGACGACTTCGTAGCCTTCATTGGCAAGCATGGTCTCCGCCGAACGGCGGATGGTGGCACTGTCATCAACAATCAGCACAACCAGATTTTTTGACCTGCCTGAACTTTGCTTATTGTCTTCTATCGTATTCGATGTTTCCTGGCTCATAACCTCTTCCCTGATTTTGCGATGTGAACAACGCTTCCTGCCATTGCAAATCGCCCCTTGCTGAAGCCTGCGCAGCGATCCCCATATATTTGTGGAATTCACTGCCGTCCCCTTAGTCTACCCGTAGAAATGGCCGGTTTCCAGCTTATTGTATTTTTACAGGAATGTCCTTCATATCATTGAGCACTAAGGTTTTTAATATATTGTGGGTTTCATACAGGTGGAATCGTGCCGTCAGGCACATGATAATAGGGCCTGCATTGTGAATGGATAAGACTATGGCGGAAGCTGGAAAGGAAACCGTACAAGCACTGAGTACGGGAGTGGTGATGGATCCGATCAGTGGTATTAAAACCTACAAGGATTCAACTTTTGCGATGTTGCTGGAAGCCCAGCAGCGCGGCCATGCGCTATATTATATGCAGCCTGAAGACCTGTTCGCCAAAGATGGCAGGGTGTTTGCCCATATGCAGCAACTTGAGGTTCGCGACAACCGCACGGACTGGTTTAGTCTGTCTGACGCGGCCATACGCTCGCTGGATGAGCTGGATATCGTGTTGATGCGCCGTGACCCTCCATTTGATATGGACTACATCTATGCCACTTACATGCTGGAACTGGCCGAGAATCGGGGGACGCTGGTTATCAACCGGCCACAAAGCCTGCGTGATGCCAACGAAAAGTTTTTTATCAATAACTTTCCTCAGTGTTGCGTGCCCATGTTGATCAGCAGCAACTCCACCTTGCTGCGGGAGTTTGTTGCTCAACACGGGCATTGTGTGGTCAAGCCCCTGGATGGCATGGGTGGGGAGTCTGTCTTCCAGGTGAGCGAGGCAGACCTGAACCTGAATGTTATTCTGGAAACCATTACCCGCCATGATTCGCGACCGGTAATGGCCCAGAAGTTTATTGATGAAATATCATCCGGTGACAAGCGCATCCTGATCGTCAACGGAGAGCCGGTTCCCTACGCGCTGGCACGCTTCCCGGGTGAGGGTGATTTCCGCGGTAACCTGGCCAAGGGCGGCAGTAGCAAAGGCATACCCCTCAGTGACAGGGACCTGTGGATCTGTTCACAGGTTGCGCCGGAATTGAAACGCCGGGGTATATTGTTTGCCGGGCTGGATGTTATTGGTGACTGGCTTTCGGAAGTGAATGTGACCAGCCCGACCTGTATTCGTGAACTGGATGAGCAGTTCGGGCTGAACATTGCAGCCGGACTTTTTGATGCAGCTGAAGAAATCGTGCGAAATGCAGGCTAGCTACCACCAACGATACGATCCGATTACCATCAGTTTTCTGATGGCGCTGGTGCTGCATGCAGCAGTTTTATTGGGCATAGGCTTTGCGATTGATTTCAAGCCTTTGACCCATCCGTTGGAGACCCTGGATGTCGTGCTGGTGAATTGGCGCTCGGAAACCACACCGGAGGATGCAGACTTCCTGGCACAGGCGTCACAACAAGGTGGTGGCGAGTTCGACGAAGTCAGCCGGCCTTCGCAGGAAAACGCAGGTGCGTCTCCAGGTGTTGCAGAAGGCCAGGACCCGCTGGACCAGCAAAAACAGGACTCAAGTGTTGCGGATGCAGCCCGCGAGCAACTGCTGAAAGAAGTTAATGAAAGTGAGTTTTCCCAGCAGATAACGGCAATTGAGCAGCCAGAGCCACCTCTGCCAAGTGCAGCGACCCTGATGCAGGACAGTATGCAGATCGCAAAACTGCAACCGGGGGTGCAGCGTGACCGTAAATCCCAGTCAAAACTTAAGCGGCGCAAGTGGATTTCTGCAAACACCAGGGAATATGAGTATGCCGCCTATAATCAGGCCTGGGTAGCGAAAGTCGAGCGGGTAGGAAACATTAACTACCCGGAAGAGATTCGACGTAAAAAGCTGGTGGGTGACCTGGTGTTGACCGTGGGCATCAACCAGGATGGCAGTGTTGAGAGCATTGACGTTATCCGCAGCTCGGGCAAGTCAGAACTCGATCAGGCCGCGATTAGAATCGTTCGTCTGGCGGCGCCTTACTCACCGCTACCGGACCAGATCCGTGTCAATGTTGACGTATTGCATATCACCCGGACCTGGCGGTTTTCCCGTGACTTCAGGGGAATGAACAAGTAAACCGGTGTTTGTTGCGGGCTTGATGTAACAAAAAGTCTGCAAGCAGGCAGCCATGCTTGATTTGGCTGGAATTAAGACTAATATTTGCAGTATGAGCAATGATTCGCAAGATGTCGTAAGCGGCTATTTGCAACAGCAGATGTTGATTGCTATGCCTGCCATGGCTGATCCAAATTTTACCCGCAGCGTGACGCTGATGTGCCAGCACAATGAAGAAGGGGCCATCGGCATTACCATTAACCGCCTGTCCGGTTTTACTCTCGGTGAGATATTGCGCCAGTTAGATATACCCTGTGAACGAGAAGACGTGTCTTCCATGCTGGTGCTGGAAGGTGGCCCGGTCAGTCCTGATCATGGCTTCGTACTCCACCCTCCGCAAGAGGGCTATGAGTCAAGTATTCGTATTAATAATGAAATTATGGTGACCACCTCACGTGACATTCTGGTGGCCATTGCGGTGGGTGAAGGTCCGCAGCCGTTCCTGGTGGCGCTGGGTTATGCCGGCTGGGGCAATGGCCAGCTGGAGTCCGAAATCCGCCAGAATGCCTGGTTGTCGGTGGGTGCTGACAAGGCCATCGTATTTGATTCACCCCTGCAGAGCCGCTGGGAGAAAGCGGTCGGAAAACTCGGTATCAACATCGATCATTTACACGGAGCAGGTGGGCATGCCTGAAGGCGCTGAAGGTGCGCCAAGCCCCGCAGGTACTTTATTGGCATTCGATTTTGGACACCGCAGAATCGGTGTGGCGGTTGGCCAGACCCTGACGGGTACCGCCAATGCGCTGGCCGTGGTGGCAGTTGCCAGAGAGATCGACTGGCGGACCATTGAACGGCTGGTAACGGAGTGGAAGCCATCCGCGCTGGTTGTCGGCTTGCCACTGGGTAAGGATGGTGAAGAGACAGCCATGTCCGGGGCCGCGCGCCAGTTTGCCGGCAGTCTGCGGAAGCGGTTCGGTATTGCGGTGTTATTTGAGGACGAACGCCTGACCTCATTCGGTGCGGAACAGCGATTTGTTGAAGCCCGTGCGCGCGGCAGCATGCGGCGTAAGGACGCAAACCTGAAAGATGCAATGGCGGCACAAATCATCCTCGAAAACTGGTTACAATCTACACATTGAAAAACCTGCTGTCATCGGTGCGCCCGCACCAGTGCAGCGCACCAAAGGGACGGTCGCTTGAACCAGCCACATGTAATTGAACCACTAGGGCAGCATCTGCTGAATATTGAAGACCTGGATCGGCAACAGCTCGATGCGCTGTTGGATCTGGCCGTCCGCATTGCTGATGACCCGGACCAGTTTGCCAACCAGCTGGCCGGCAAAGTGCTGATCAATTTATTCCTCGAACCCAGCACCCGAACACGAATTTCGATCGAGGTTGCCGCCAAGCGCCTTGGCATGCATGTCATCAACTTCCACCCCGAGTCGAGCTCGGTGGTTAAAGGTGAAGCGTTGATTGATACTTTCAACACCCTTCAGGCAATGGCGCCGGATGTCATTGCCATTCGTCACGCTGGGGATGGCCTGATCGCTGCGCTCGCTGCTGCTGCAGAACCTGGTGTACATGTGGTCAGTGCTGGCGAAGGCAGTTCGCAACACCCCACCCAGGCCCTGCTTGATGCGGTTACAGTTTTGCGTACCCGTGGCAGCATTGAGGGCCTGACCGTGACCATAGCCGGTGACCTCAGCCATTCGCGGGTGGCGCGTTCCAGCATCACGATGTTTAAAAAAATGAGGGCGGCCAGGATTCGGCTGGCGGGTCCTGCCAACCTGTTGCCCACTGACGGTATTGACGGCGTTGATTTCTTTACCAGCCTGGATGAAGCTGTCACCGGTGCTGATGTGGTGATGATGTTGCGTATTCAGCGGGAGCGTTTTGCGGCTTCGGAAGTGCCTGATGACGAGACTTATTTTGCCTCTTGGGGCCTGACGCCTGAACGGCTCGCGCTGGCCGCACCGGGGTGCATGGTGCTGCACCCGGGGCCGGTGAACCGCGGGGTGGAGATTGCTTCCAGTGTGGCTGATGGGCCACAGTCGTTGATTCGCAAACAGGTTCGCAATGGTGTGTACACGCGCATGGCGGTGCTGTTGAGCCTGGTGGGTTAGCGGAATTGGCCAATGGTGCAAATACTCAGGGTTTACCTGAATAGTTTGAGCTTATTCTTATAGGTGCGTGAGAGCTTGACTCGGTGGCCGGATTCCAGTGTCAGGAAGTACTCGCCGTTGATATGGGCCTCCATTTCCCGGACTTGCCTGATATTGACAATCGTGGAGCGGTGAATGCGCTGCAAAATGCTGCCATCCAGCTCCTTTTCCAGCTTCTTCATGGTTTTGCGCATGATGTAGGTTTTGCCTTTCGACTGTACACACATGTAGTCACCAGCGGCATCTATGCGCTCGATGTCCTGTTGGTCAACCCAGGTTGTGCGGCCACCGTCACGGATAGCGAGACGGGATGGTTCCTTGTTGACCAGCTCGCCGGCATCCTTGCCCCGGCGCGCAAGGGACTCATCATCCACGATCAGGGTTTTAAGGGTTTTGGCGCTCAAATTCTGCAAATTCCATGGTCTGGGTTCACGAGTCGAACGGACTCCGTACACACAGCTTATCACTCCTGACGGTGGCTGCAACGAGTGGCGTTCCTGACTTCTGCCCGACGGGTCTGTATTTCGGGTGATCGTCGTCAATCCCGGTATCCAACTTGAACTTCCCAAGATCGTAGCTCGTTGTTGCCGTATAGTATCCAACTGATTTCAACCATCTCCAGAGAGATTGAAAATGGTGCAAATGTCACGTTTTATGCAATGTATCCTCATAACGATAGCTGTAGTCTGCCTGAATGCGAACTTATTCGCAGCACCAGCTCCGGCGGGGCAGTTATGCCCTGATGGGGCACATGTGATCGGTTTCGATTCCAGCGCAAATATCATTTGTTCCGGCACATGTGGAAACAATGTGTTGGATCCGGGTGAAACCTGTGATGATGGAAATACAGCAAGTGGTGACGCCTGCCCGGCTTCCTGTCAATCAGAGAAGGCTGACGCAGCGGCCGCCGATAAGGAGATTGTGGTGCAGACCTCGCCAGCGCCTGCAGTTAGCTCTCCATCCACGCATCCCCCCATCGCAACGATTGTCGATCAGCCTGTTGTGTCCAGGATAAAACCCTGGAAGTTAACCTACGGAAGCCGCGAGGTCACCATCACAGTCACCGGTACCGGTTTCAATGCTGAGACCACTATCGTATTCCAGGGCACCAAATATGCGACCAAAGTAAATCAGGAAGGTACCATACTGATTGCGACCTTACCCACCCGCAACCTGGATTTTGGTGCCTACGCAATCACTGTCTCAAACGGGCCCGGAATGGAAACCATACAAAAAAAGGCGCTTCAAATATATTAGAAAAAGCAAAGAAAAGGCCGGGTACACAGCTTATCAATACTGACAGCCGCGACAATACTGCAGTGAAAGAGCACGGGTCCTTGGTGTCGGAAAAACAGCTTGTAAGGATTTATTTAAGTGCCCGGCTGGGAAATCTGCAGCCGTCTGAACGCAATCGCTTCTGCGAGGTGTTCACACGTGATCTCTTCAGCCTGATCAAGGTCGGCGATGGTCCGTGACACCTTGAGGATTCGATGGCAGGCGCGCGGCGAAAGGAACAATTGCTCGGTGGCCATTTCGAGCAGACTCAACTGTTCACCTTCAATATGGCAGTAGCTGGATAACTCATTATTATCCAACAGCGCATTCGGTTTACCAGCCCGTGCAAGTTGCCGGTTGCGTGACTGGATGACACGTTTTCGAACAGAATCCGAGCTTTCAATGCCTTCCGCCGATTCGCTCAGAATGGATTTGTCGGGACGGACCACCTCTACCTGGATGTCAATTCTGTCGAGCAGCGCCCCGGATATCTTGCTCCGGTAGCGCTGAATCTGTTCTGCACTGCAATTGCAGCGCCCGCTTTGGTCACCGGCCATGCCGCAGGGGCAGGGTTGAGTTGCCTTTTTGCCATTTGCCCACGTTTTTCTTAAGTCATTGATAAAAAAGCCATATGACTTTGAGCCAAAAACTTTAGGTGATTATGTCATGAGAAAGCGACTCAAAATGGGGTTTACCCAAAAGCAGGTGGCGAGCAAGCTCCGTGGACTATCCTGAACTGGGAAAAGGGCCGTACAGAGCCACCAATTACGTCTATACCTGCCATCGTGCAGTACCTGGGCTATGATCCCTTCCCAGTGCCAACAACCCTGCCTCAATGTCTACTCAACAAACGCCGAGAGATGGGCTGGTCTATTAAAAAAGCTGCCACGACACTCGGTGTCGATCCGGGAACCTGGGGAAACTGGGAACGCGGCCAGACTATCCTGTACTGTAAACACCGCGCATTAGTGGCTCAATTTCTTAACTTATCAATCGACACCCTGAACAAGGAAATGACATCACGCTGGAATCGGTCACATGAACATCCGCGCTAAGTGGAAATTTGAGGGTTTCCCGAACGACTCACATAAAAGAGTTTCCGGTAAAGTAGGGGTGATTCACTTCCTTCCCTTTCGGTTGTAGATAACATGCATATATAATACATTATATTACATGCAAATTTGCAAGTACAAGTAGAGTAAGTGAGGCAACTTCTGGCAGCTGGATTCACGGTTTATTATAGGCAAACCATCTTAACGATAGGTCTCACTTTGGGGGGTATGAATCCTAAGTAATTCAAGCATAGATTGAGCAGGCATGTTGCCCGCCGCGTTAGAATGCTTAGTACAGAGATTTCTGATCTATAAAAAAAGCAACTCCATTATCAAATATCAAATACCGTTTGGAGCAACATGCACATGCAGGGACAACCGCACAATAAAAGACGTATTGGATACCTAGTATTGGCTTTAGTATTGATAATGGCGGGGGTGTACTCCTACCTGATAAATAGACAGCCTGCCCCCTTAACAAAATTACAAGTAAAAAGACCTACGCCTCTCGCGCAGCCAAAAGAGCCTCTGGCACAAGAACAAAATACGATGAAAATTGGAAATCATTCAATTGCTTCTTCTGAAGATGGTGTTGAAGAAAGCTCCAAGACAATAGATGACGAATCAGAAAAAATTGCGTTCGATAAAAACACAAAAAGATGGATGACAAGTGTTGGAATTCCCATGCCAGAAGATGACGCAAAGCTGTTTTTGTTGAGTGAAGACGAGTTAGAAGAGCGAGTACGCTCTGGAAATTTAGCAGCAATTGAAATTTTGTCTTTCAAAAAAATTAAGCGGGGAGCAATTCATGATGGAATCAATACTCTGGAAGATGGGGTTGTTGAAGGTTCAATCGGAGCTGCTTTGTATTTGGCTCGCCTTTATAGCAACGATAGTGAAGGGGTGGATCAGGACAATGTAGTGTCCTGTGCCTGGTATCGAGTTGCGAGGCATATGGGTGAAGCTGGATCGGGACTCATGGGCAAAGGGCTAGGCTATGGTTGGGAAAGCGAAGAACTGATTTTGGCAGAGCTGTACTTCATGACTTTGTTGAGGGAATTAAATGAGAAGTCACAAATGCTAAGGGGCACTAATTTGGTCTTTAATCCACAGCCAATTTTCATCAGTAACTAAAAGGATGAGAAGCTATAAATGAAAACCTTAATCAATATTTAATTTGTCGCAACGGTAGCCTTCACCGTTTTGCCAACAGCGCTGGAAGCATGTGAAACTCATAACGGAGGAGCCCCTATTCGTGCTGATTGCCAGACCCAAGGATTCGACCAAAATTCCACAGTCAGACAAGTAGCAGCTTGCATTCAAAACTTTGAAAAATTAGACAATTTGAAGGGATTGGACGATAAAAATGTCTGGGTTCGGCTTTATTTTATACATACTTTATTTGGTGTTACAACTTCAGCAGTTGGCCCACTTGTCGAAAAACCTTGCGGCACTTCATGGCAAGACCTTAGTGACGACTACTTAGACAACAACCTTGATGAAACAACTTTTCATCCTATTCTCAACGATGGGATTCGTCAAATAACATATTCTGGTTTTGAGAACCCGTTGTGCTCACTTTCGAGTCAGATTATTGCTGTAACTAAAACAGTTAAGGGAACGGGCTGTGCGAGCGCGGGATCTACTTGTCTGATCAAAAGTCATACATATACGGATTATCTAGAGGGTTCGCAATGGGGGGCTTGCGACAATGCGACAATGCCATAATTGATGTTAACTAATCCACTCCGCATTTGAGAAAGGATTTAGGCTTACTAGCCCACCATTATTTTTGGGTGATGGTGGGCTACCACACCTACCTGGACGCGCGACACCACACACGAAACCGCGAATTACTGACGAGCTTGAGGGCTATTGCGGGCTTCACCTACAACTTTAATATCCGCAATGTTCTTAAGGCGATGGGCCAGACCACGGTGAGCAAGGGACTCATCATCCACAATCAGGGTTTTAAGGGTTTTTGCGGCCAAGTTTCCAATAATTACAATAATTGGGGTCAATAATTGGGGTCAGAGTAAAAACTATTCTTGTTGTCAATTAGACCGGCGCCTTTTTAGGCCCGCGTTTCATGTGTTTCTGCGGTTGACCTGTTGATTTCTCAAATATTGAAAGCTTTTGTCTTCTAAGTACCGATCTGGGAAATTTGCAAACGCCTGAATGCAATTGCTTCGGAAATGTGTTCACAAGCGATCTCTTCAGCCTGATCGAGGTCAGCAATGGTGCGCGACACCTTGAGTATTCGATGGCAGGCGCGCGGAGAAAGAAACAGTTGCTCGGCGGCCATTTCAAGCAGCGCCAGCTGCTCTCCCTCTACATGGCAATAGCTGGACAACTCGGCATTGTCCAGCAAGGCATTCGGTTTGCCGGCCCGTGCAATTTGCCGGGCACGTGACTTGATAACCCGTTTGCGAACGGCCTCTGAGTTTTCAATATTGTCTGCCGGCTCACTCAGAATGGATTTGTCGGGGCGGACCACCTCAACCTGGATATCTATCCGGTCGAGTAGCGGCCCGGATATCTTGCTCCGGTAGCGCTGAATCTGTTCTGCACTGCAATTGCAGCGCCCGCTTTGGTCACCGGCCATGCCGCAGGGGCAGGGGTTCATGGCGGTAATAAGCTGAAAGCGGGCGGGGAAAGCGGCCTGCCTTGCGGCCCTCGAAATTACGATGCGGCCGGACTCCAGTGGCTCCCGCAGTACTTCCAGCGCATGGCGGCTGAACTCCGGCAGTTCATCGAGAAACAGTATGCCGTTGTGGGCCAGTGATATCTCTCCGGGCCGGGGTCGTGAGCCACCGCCGGCAAGTGCAATATTACTGCATGAATGGTGTGGCGACCTGAATGGGCGCAGGCCCCAGTTACGGTGTTCCAGGCCGGCCTGGCTGATAGAGGCGAGGGCTGCTGCTTCCAGCGCTTCCTGTTCGGTCATGGGCGGCAGAATGCCGGCCAGTCGGGTTGCGAGCAGGGTTTTGCCGGTGCCTGGTGGGCCCAGCATCAGCAGGTTGTGGCAACCGGCAGCAGCAACTTCCAGTGCACGTTTGGCGCCCGCCAGCCCGATGACGTCCCTAAGGTCCGGATGTGCCGGTGGTATGTGGGTCATATCAGGTTCGCACTCTGCCAGTTGTTTGCGGCCGTGCAGCCACTCGGTAACCTCCAGCAGTGAGCCTGCATGAAGCTGTTTTCCACCCTTGACCAATGCTGCTTCGGCAGCGTTGGCCGTTGGCACCACCAGCACGCGGTTACTGTCGCGAGCACGGATGGCCGCAGGCAGCACGCCACGCACTGCACGGAGATCGCCGTTTAAAGAAAGCTCGCCGAGAAACTCACAATCAGCAAAAGACGTTGTGGGAACCTGCTTGGAGGCAGCCAGGATTCCCAGTGCAATTGGCAGGTCGAAGCCACCGCCTTCTTTGGGTAGTTCTGCCGGGGCCAGCGAGATTGTGATTCTGCTGGGTGGCCAGTCAAACCTGGAGTTGAGCAGTGCTGCTCTGACGCGATCCTTGGATTCCCTGACAGCGGTTTCCGGAAGCCCAACCAGATGCATCACCGGCAGCCCGCCGGACAGGTGGACCTCCACGGTGATAAGAGGTGACTCGATGCCGACACAGCCGCGGCTGTGCACCAGTGACAATCCCACAAGTACTCCTGTGCGGGCTAGACTTCTCCTGCGTGCCACTCTCAGGTATGCAGGTCGGATCAGGCCGGCGTTATTTGCTCCTGATATCAAGTGTGCCGCCATTGGCCAGCAAAGGCATTGGCAGAATTCTGCAATGTTTGTAGGTATTTGGCCCTTGAGTTGTTTTTGCTCTGTCTGCCCGGTAGTTTTCTGGACTTTCGCCGAGTTTCCGAGCGCACAACCCAGTAGCCATTATTAATTGCCCCCATCAGGCTAATCCTGCCAGTACTGGTCAGGCTGATAGGGAGTATCTATTGAGTCTATTAAAATAATGAATTAGATAGTTATTGGCTATTATGAAAGAATTGAATTGTTAAGAGCAAAATCCGAAAATGAGGAGTACACAGTGCTTAATAATGTAAAGAGTTTGACTAAGAGGTCTTTGATGACCTCCCTGGTGATCGTATTGACTTCGATCGCCTCCGCCAACCCGGCCATGGCCCAGGATACGGTAACCACCAATGACTACTGGTGGCCAAATCGCCTGGACCTGAAACCACTTCGCAACAACTCACCAGCATCCAACCCCTTGGGTGCAGACTTCAACTACGCTGAAGCGTTCGCAACGCTGGACCTGGATGCTGTTAAGCGGGATCTCGAAGTATTGATGACCAGTTCACAAGACTGGTGGCCGGCAGACTATGGTCATTATGGCCCGTTCTTCATTCGCATGGCCTGGCATAGTGCCGGTACCTACCGGGTGAGTGATGGTCGTGGTGGTGCCTATGGTGGCATGCAGCGTTTTGCGCCGTTAAACAGCTGGCCAGACAATGCCAACCTGGATAAAGCACGCCGATTGGTATGGCCAATCAAACAGAAGTACGGGAACAAGATTTCATGGGGTGATTTGATGGTTCTTGCCGGAACCGTTGCGATGGAGTCGATGGGCTTCAGAACACTGGGCTTTGCCGGCGGTCGTGTTGATGGTTGGGAGCCTGAAGACATCAACTGGGGTGCCGAAAGTGAGTGGCTCGCAGATAACAAACGTTACCACGGTAAGAAAGAGTTGAAGAAACCGTTTGGCGCGGTGCAAATGGGCTTGATCTACGTGAACCCTGAAGGTCCGAATGGTGTTCCTGATCCGCTTGCAGCAGCTCAGGATATTCGCCTTGCATTTGGCCGTATGGCGATGAACGATGAAGAAACAGTAGCGCTGATTGCTGGTGGACATACTTTCGGCAAAGCCCACGGCGCAGCTGATCCTTCAAAGTATGTAGGTAAAGAACCTGAAGCAGAAGGCATTGAGGCTCAAGGTACAGGCTGGAATAGCAGTTATAAAAGCGGTAAGGGTGCGGATACCATTACCAGTGGGCTGGAAGGTGCCTGGACCAGTAACCCTGTTGCCTGGACACATAATTACCTGCAAAACCTTTATGCATTCGACTGGGTAAAAACAAAGAGCCCGGCCGGTGCGACGCAATGGATTCCGGATGATGAGTATGCGTCAAATCTCGTACCCGATGCATTTGACAGGTCGAAGAGGCATGCACCGATCATGTTCACGACTGACCTTGCACTCAGATTCGATCCTGAATATGGCAAGATCACCAAACGCTGGCTGGAAAACCCTAAGGAGTTCGAAATTGCGTTTGCCAAAGCGTGGTTCAAGCTGACTCACCGCGATATGGGCCCCAGCGTGCGTTATCTTGGCTCCATGGTGCCTAAGGAACAATTGATCTGGCAAGACAACATCCCTGCTGTGGATCATAAGTTAATCAGCGATGATGACACCGGAAAACTCGAATCCATCATTCTGGAATCAGGCCTGACCATTCCTCAATTGGTCAGGACAGCCTGGGCGTCCGCATCAACCTTCCGCAATACTGATTTCCGCGGTGGTGCTAACGGTGCGCGTATTCGCCTGGCACCACAAAAAGACTGGGCTGTTAACCAGCCGGCCGAACTGGCAAAAGTTCTGGAAACACTGGAAAGTATTCGAAAAGATTTCAATGAATCACTCTCTGGTGGCAAACAGGTATCGCTGGCTGATGTAATCGTTGTGGCTGGCAATGCTGCGATTGAAGAGGCAGCCAGGAAAGCTGGTCACAATGTTGAAGTTCCTTTTGCACCGGGCCGGATGGATGCGGCACAAGCACAAACAGATGTGAGCTCATTCGCAGTGCTTGAGCCAACTGCAGACGGTTTCCGCAACTATCTTGGTGAAGGTAACGCAAGATCACCGGTGGAGTTGCTTGTTGGCAAAGCCGACACGCTGTCTTTGACGGTACCTGAGATGACAGTTCTGCTTGGTGGTATGCGTGTGCTGGGTGCGAACAGCGGGGACTCCAGGCATGGTGTGTTGACGGGCAAAGCTGGAACTTTGAGCAACGATTTCTTTGTTAACCTTCTGGACTTGTCAACGAAGTGGACCAGGTCGTCCGGTTCTGAAGGCGTTTACGAAGGAAGTGATCGCGAAACCGGTAAAGTTAAATGGACTGCCACACCCGTTGATTTGATCTTTGGTTCCAACAGCGAATTGCGCGCTGTCGCAGAAGTCTATGCCCAGGATGACGCCAGTGACAAATTCGTTAACGACTTTGTTAATGCCTGGACCAAGGTGATGAATCTTGATCGTTTTGACCTTGCCAGGGCAGAACTGATGAAGGTAGCAAGTAAGTAATCACAAGCCTCCCGGAGGCCTGGAAAATATGAACGGCGGAGTTTGAAAACTTCGCCGTTTTTTTTGGAGTAAGCAAAGACACGCGCAGGGTTTTGCAATGCATGCAGGCACTTAACCCCTGAATTCTTTCGCTTCGTCTGTTCTGCGCCTTTCAGGGGTGAGTCATCTGGAAGATTTCCGGTCATATGTACAAGGCGTTGCCAGGCTTGTGGAAGTGTGGCCCTTGCGGCACAGAAACAGGGGCTATACAGTCATGGTTTTCCACAAAACCAACTGTCCGGGGACCACCAAGATGAAAATGATAGTAGCGATTATCAAGCCATTCAAACTCGATGATGTGCGTGATGCACTGGGCGAGGTTGGTGTACAGGGAATGACTGTCACCGAGGTACGCGGCTTTGGCCGGCAAAAAGGCCACACCGAACTGTACCGGGGTGCCGAGTATGTGGTGGATTTCTTGCCCAAGCTGCGACTGGAGGTCGCGGTACCCGATGAGCGGGTTGAAGCAGTGGTTGAGGCGATTGCCGGGGCGGCAGCATCGGGACGTATCGGTGATGGCAAAATATTTATTCAGCCCCTCGAGCAGGCGATACGAATCAGGACAGGTGAGGAAGGCAATGATGCACTGTAAGTACGGGCTGATTTATCGCAGCAGGGCTGTTTTACATGCAAGCAGATAACACAGCAATTCGCGCCGGGGTCATAGGGTTGGGTGCGATGGGTGCGCCGATGGCAAAGCATCTGGCGAATGCGGGCTTGCTGGTTTCGGTCTGGAACCGAACCGGCGGCAAGGCCGATGAACTGGCAAGTGAAGCAGGCGTGGAAGTGGCTGCCGGTCCGGAGCATCTGGCGACCCGTTGTAACGTTGTGCTGACCTGCGTGTCAGCTGATGACGATTTACAGCAGGTGGTGTCCTGCATGCTGCCAGGCATTGAGCCGGGGAGTGTGGTTGTCGATACCTCTACCGTCAGTCCGGTCACAGCACGGCAACTGGCCGGGAGTTTGTCAGGTGCAGATGCTGGCTTTGTCGATGCCCCCGTCTCTGGTGGCGTGGAAGGTGCACGTAAAGGTACGTTGTCGGTTATGGCCGGTGGCAGTTCCGCCAATATTGCGCGAATTATGCCAGTGCTGGAGGCGATTTCGGCATCGGTTACCCACATGGGGCCGGTCGGTGCCGGACAGGCAACCAAGGCGGTCAACCAGGTGATGATCGCCGGAATTGCCGAGGCGGTTTGTGAAGCATTGGCAATGGCCGAGCAACTAAATCTGCCTTCGGAGCGTCTATTACCAGTAGTGGGGGCGGGTGCAGCAGGCAGCTGGTTTCTGGAGCACCGGGGCCGAAGCATGCTGGAAAGCAAATTTAATGTCGGCTTCAAGCTGTCATTGTTGCTTAAGGATTTGCTGATTTGCCAAAATCTGGCACAGGAACTGGATATATCCATACCAACAGTTGAAGCTGCAATTTCAGATTATCGTCAGTTGGTGGAATTGGGTGACGGAGACCATGACATTTCCGGTTTGATTCGCCTGAAACGGGACGTTGATGGGTCGACTGGAGAGTAGTGGCTGGAACACAATGAGCACAAATCAATCTTTTATTTCAGCGGTCCTGATGGCAGAATGCCTGCGGCGGGCCAAGCGGGGAGTATGCGAGGCTTGTATCAACGGCATCTGCCACTACGGCCCTGCAGGAGATTGAAAGGCGGCGCGGAATAATTGTTACTAGACGCCTGCAAAGCGGGAGGCATCGCCAATCCAGCGCTGGATAAGCCTGTCGGCCTGTAGCGGTGCTGATTCCAGCAGGGCATCGGCTGCCGGGGGAACAAGTCTCAACAAATCTGCGTCGCGTGCCAGGTCGGCAATACGGAATTGCAGCATGCCCGTTTGCCGGGTACCGAGCACATCCCCCGGCCCACGCAACTCAAGGTCCTTCTCGGCGATACGAAAGCCATCGGTGGTTTCACGCATGATCTCCATGCGCTGCCTGGCCAAATCTCCCAGCGGCGGGTTGTACATAAGAACACAGCTTGACTGGTTGCTGCCACGCCCGACCCGGCCACGTAACTGGTGCAGTTGGGCGAGGCCAAGCCGCTCGGCATTTTCAATGATCATCAGCGAGGCGTTGGGTACATCAACGCCTACTTCAATGACCGTGGTGGCGACCAGAAGGTTGATCCTCCCGGCTTTAAAAGCATCCATAACCTGTTGCTTGTCAGCGGACTTCATACGCCCATGGATCAGGCCGACTTTGATATTGTGGAGCTCGTTGCGCAGGTTTTCCGCCACTTCCTCTGCTGCTTTGGCCTCAATGGTATCGGTTTCCTCGATCAACGTGCAGACCCAGTAGGCCTGTTGGCCATTGGCGCAGGCGGTTGCGACCCGTTGCACGATCTCAGGCCGGCGCTGATTGGACATTACGACGGTCCTGACTGATTTTCTTCCCGGTGGAAGCTCGTCGATGACCGAAATGTCCATGCCGGCATAAGCGGTCATTGCCAGGGTGCGGGGAATCGGTGTCGCGGTCATAATTAACTGGTGTGCCTGCTGGTTGCCTGTTCCACCTTTGTTCAGCAGGTCCATGCGCTGGTGCACACCAAAACGATGTTGTTCATCGACGATAACGAGGCCGAGTTGTCTGAACTGAACACCTGCCTGCATCAGGGCGTGCGTACCAATCACCAGCTTAGCGCCGTTGCCTATTCGTTCCAGTGCAGCGCTGCGTTTTTTGCCGGTTACTTTGCCACTCAGCCATACTGGCTCCAGCCCGAGAGGCTTCAGCCAGGCGCTGAATACGCGCAAATGTTGCTCTGCAAGCAGTTCGGTGGGTGCAGTGATAGCCGTCTGGTGGCCATTGCTGGCAGCCCGCAGTGCGGCCAATGCAGCGACCACCGTTTTACCGGAGCCAACATCACCATGAACCAGTCGCAGCATAGGCTTGCTGCTCCCCAGGTCAGCATGGATTTCGGCCACCACACGATTCTGGGCTGCCGTCAGTTCGAAGGGCAGGCCTTGCAGGAAAATACTTTCTGCATCGCCATGGGATGACATTCCGGGTGCTTGTTGTTCGCGTTGTAGTCGATGCAGCTTTTGCATGCTCAGGTTATGTGCCAACAGCTCCTCCATGGCCAGGCGCTTTTGTGCAGGGTGGTTGCGTAAAGTCAGTGCAGTGACATCGGCATCGGGAGGTGGTCGGTGAATATAATCGAGGGCATCGGTTAACGATGCGAATTTAAGCTGCCTCAGCAAAGCCTTTGGCAGCAGTTCCTGCAATGCCAGTTCGCCACTGCGCAACAGGGCAAGTGCCTGGTCTGTCAGCTTGATCCAGGTGCTCTGGCCAAGACCTTCAGTGGTTGGATAGACTGGCGTCAACCGGTCTGCAATGGGTGCTTCGTCATAACTGCTGAGTCGGTTGTAGCTGGGGTGCACCATTTCCAGTCCCTGGAAGCCGACCCGTACTTCGCCAAAACAACGTAGCAACGAGCCTTTGCCCAGTTGCTGTTTCTGGTAAGCGTGGAAGTGGAAAAACCGCAGTGTGATGCGCCCGGTACCGTCTGACAAAACAACCACCAGCATTGAACGGCGCGCCCGCACAATAGCAGCGTGCTCAACCCGCCCTTCGATCAGGACCCGCTGCCCGGGTCTGCAGGTGCCGATCGGGTGTATACGGGTGCGGTCCTCGTAGCGGTTAGGCAGGTGGAACAACAGGTCTTCCACCTGGCTGATACCCAGCGCCTTGATTTTTTCGGCGAGTTTGGGGCCGACGCCATGAAGATCTGTCAGAAGCATGGGCTTGGCATGCACTCAGCTTTTTTCAAACTGCGAGTATGGCGTCCATTTCGACTTCGGCACCCTTCGGAAGGGCGGCAACGCCGACTGCTGCACGTGCAGGGAATGGTGTTTCAAAGTACTGCCCCATGATGGTATTGACCTGCGGGAAGTTGCCCATGTCGGTTAAATAAACCGTCAGCTTAAGAACACTCTGCAGCGAACCGCCTGCTGCTGCACAAATGGCCGACAGGTTTTCAAACACCTGGGTGATCTGATTCTCAATACCGCCATCGACCATCTCCATGGACGTTGGATCGAGCGGTATCTGTCCGGAAATAAACACCAGCCCATTGTAATTGACGGCTTGAGAGTAGGTCCCGATTGCCTGTGGCGCATTATCTGTCTGAATGATTTTTTTACTCATTTTACTTGCTCCTGCCGGGTGGGTTACTGAGCTGCCAGCCATTGTCAGGCTATGATCCGGCTGACCTTGACGACATTGCGGTTGCGTCGCAGTCGCCGCATGACCCGTGCCATATGGTCGCGGTCTTTGACACTGATTGTGAACAACATGATGGCGGTTTCAAGATTTGATTCAGGCTGTTCAATTTTTTCGATATTGCTACCGGCTTTGCCAATACTGGCTGATATGTTGGCCAACACTCCGGGTACATTGTTGGCAGAGATTCGCAAGGCAACCTCAAACATTCCACGCCGGATGGGTGCCCAGACAACGTCCAGACAGTGGTCCGGGTGTTTACACAATTCCCGCACGTTGCGGCAATTGTTGCGATGCACCACCACGCCCTTACCCGCCGAGAGATAGCCCATAATGGAATCACCCGGCACCGGATGGCAACAGGCGGCAAAGGTAACTGCGCTGCCTTCAGAGCCTGCAATGGTCAGTGCCTCGGTATATTCTCCCGGTTTTTCGGAACTGACTTCCGGTGCCAACTTCGCGGCCACGACGTTGGCCAGCAGGTTGCCCAGCGCAAGATCCTCCAGCAGGTCTTCCTGGCGGCCGAAATTGTTGTCCTTCAAGTACTGGCTCATGCGCTTTTGCGGCACTGCGTCAAAATCTGAGCCACGTGAGTTAAGTGCTTTTTCCAGCAAGCGCAGGCCCAGCGCCACGGTATCGGCCTGTTCAAGGCTTTTGATGTAGTGGCGGATAGCGGTTCTGGCCCGTGCGGTGGTGACGAAGTCCAGCCACTCCGGTATTGGATGTGCGGCATCATCGGTGATGATTTTCACCGTTTGGCCATTGGCAAGCCGGGTGGACAACGGCACTTCAACTTTGTCGATCAGGATGCGACTGGTGTGGTCGCCAACGCCGGTGTGGATCGCGTAGGCGAAATCCAGTGCAGTCGCACTGCGGCGCAAGTCAATAATCTTGCCCTTGGGCGTGAATACAAAGATCTGGTCGGGAAACAGGTCAGACTTGGCGTTGTCCAGAAACTCCATGGAGTCATAGCTGTTGCGCTGCACTTCAACCAGTTGCATCAGCCACTCACGTGCCCGAACCTGTGCCGAGCCGGAGGTGGTCTCACCGCTCTTGTATTGCCAGTGTGCGGCAGCACCTTTTTCTGCCAGGATATCCATTTCCTGGGTGCGGATCTGTATCTCAACCGGCAGGCTGAAAGGGCTGTTCAGTATGGTGTGCAGTGACTGGTAGCCATTGGCCTTTGGCAACGCAATATGGTCCTTGAAGCGGCCGGGTTTGGGCTGGTAAAGGCTGTGGATTGCGCCAAGTGCCAGGTAACAATGGGGCTCGGAATGGGTGATGATACGAAAACCGTATACATCCATCACTTCCGAAAATGACAGATCCTTCGCCAGCATTTTACGGTAGATGCTGTACGGAGTTTTCTCCCGCCCCTTAATATCACAAGGGATGCCTGCCTCGGACATTTTTCTTTTCAGTGCCTTGTGGATATCAGCAATGATTTCACTGCGGTCACCGGTCACTGTGCTGATGTGCTCGGCAATGGTGCGGTGCCGCCAGGGAAACAGGTTAGCAAACCCCAGGTCCTGAAGTTCGGACTTGATACTGTTCATGCCCAGTCGGTCTGCTATCGGTGCGTAGATATCCAGGGTTTCGCGTGCAATTCTGCGTCTTGATCCGGGTTCCATTGAGCCCAGTGTACGCATATTGTGCAGGCGGTCTGCCAGCTTGATAAAGATCACCCTCAGGTCTTTGGACATTGCCAGCATCAGCTTGCGGAAACTCTCCGCATCGGCCTCATGGCGGGTGCGGAACTTCATCTTGTCCAGCTTGGTGACGCCATCCACCAACTCAGCCACTTCCTCACTGAAGCGTGACTGGATCTCCTGTTTGGTCAGTGGCGTGTCTTCAATCGTGTCATGCAGAATAGCGGCCGCGACGCTGGCATAGTCCATGCGCATGCTGGCCAGTATGCTGGCCACTGCAATGGGGTGGAGTATGTAGGGTTCACCGGTTTTGCGGGTCTGCCCTTCGTGGGCGATAGCGCCGGTTTCGAAAGCCCTGAGAACAACAGCGACCTTTTCAGGTTCTAGGTAGGTATTGAGCAGGTCCCTCAGATCAAGAACCGGCTCCGGCAAGGTCGTCGGGGTTGCCAGCATGCTTCAGGGCTTCCGCATAGTGTTAACAGGCCCTTGTTCAGGGCTTGGGGTCTTCGTCTCCCGGTTCCATGTCAAACACTTCAGCGGCTTCGATTTCAGCTTGAAGCACATCAACACGTTCCTCGTCGATCAGGCCTTCGGCGATCTCGCGCAGGGCGATGACGGTCGGCTTGTCGTTTTCTTCTTCTACCATCGCTTCAGCGCCGTTGGCAATCTGGCGAGCGCGCTTGGTGGCAGTCAGGACCAGTTTAAAGCGGTTATCAATGTTGTCTAAACAATCTTCTACGGTAATGCGGGCCATTTTGAATCCTGTAAGGTGTTAGGCAGAACCAGTCATTTTAACCATTTCCTAGCTGCTGTGCCAGATTTTGGTAATTCTTATTGACGCTGTGTGGTTGTTGCCTGCGGTGATCATTGATGATTCCGGCCAGTTCTTCAAGCGCTGCGTCAAAGTCGTCATTAACAACAAGCTGGTCGAATTCCGCCCAGTGAGAAATTTCTGCCTGGGCATCACGCATCCTTCTTTGGATCACAGCAGCGCTATCCTGCCCGCGCCCGGTGAGTCTTTCACGCAGGGCTTCGAGCGATGGCGGCAGAATGAATATGGCGCAGCAATCCGGGAAAGCAGTCCGCACCTGCCGGGCACCCTGCCAGTCAATCTCAAGGATAACGTCTTGATTCTGTTCAAGCTGCCGGGCAACTGAACGGCTGTTGGTTCCATAATAGTGATCGAATACCCTGGCATGTTCCATGAAGTCGCCGCGCTCTGCCATCTGCTTGAACCCGGCGGTAGAAATGAAGTGATAGTGCTGACCATCTTTTTCTGCCGGTCTGGGCTGGCGGGTAGTATGGGAGACTGATAATACCAGGCGGGGATCACGTTTGAGCAGGGCATTGACCAGACTGGTTTTGCCACCGCCGGAAGGTGCGGCAATGATGAACAGGTCACCACGTTGCTTGTTGCCATGGCCTGGCCTGTTCGGATTTTCCGGCCTATTCGACATTCTGGACCTGCTCGCGCATTTGTTCGATCAGGACCTTCAGGTCGACGGCAGCTTTTGAGGTGCGTTTGTCGACTGATTTTGAGCTGAGCGTATTTGATTCGCGATTGAACTCCTGCATCAGGAAATCCAGTCGCCGGCCAACGGGTTCCGTCAGGTCGAGCACGCGGTAGGCTTCTTCAACATGTGCATCCAGCCTGTCCAATTCCTCGTCGACATCAATTTTTTGCGCCAGGAAAGCGACTTCCTGCTCAATTCGCCCCGGTTCCAGCGGCTGTTTCATATCGGCGATGCGATCCAGCATGCGCTGTTTAAGTGTCTCACGGATTTCTGGCAGCCATGCCCGTACCTGTTGCGTCAACTCGGCCACACCCTTCAGTCGTTCACGTATGGCATTGGCCATCTGTTCGCCTTCGCGACCACGACCGGCCTGTAACTCCAGCGCGCCTTCTGCCAGCAGTGCCATGGCGGCTTTGCGCAGTGGTGCCGGGTCAGGTCTGGTTTCTTCCACCAGTCCCGGCCAATTCAGCAGCTTATTAATGTCAGCCCGTGGCTCAACCGATGCCAGTCCGGCCAGTTCTTTTTGCACACCAAGTAATACACGGGCCAACGGCAGGTTGAGCTTCAGGCCGCTGCCGCTTACGCCCCTGGCTTCGTTAAAGCGCAGCGTTGCATCGATCTTCCCACGGCTCAGATATTCGCCCAGGCACTTCCTGATGTCTGCCTCCAGTGGCCGGAATTCTTCCGGCAAACGCAGTCCAAACTCCAGGTAACGGTGGTTTACCGAGCGCATCTCCCAGCTCAGGCGGCCAAAATCGAACTGGCGCTCAACCCGGGCAAAACCGGTCATGCTTCGAATCATTGCTTTTTCCATATCCAGTGCAGTGCCGCGATTTTAACAGACCACCCGTGTTCGGATTAGACTAAAATAGCAGCCTTCACATTTTTATTTTCATGCAGGCAAACAAACAGGATTAAGTTCAATGCGGCCAAGTGGCAGACAAACAGACGAGTTACGCGCGGTTACCATTACACGCAATTACACTTGCCATGCGGAAGGGTCGGTCCTGATCGCATGTGGTAATACCAAAGTGTTGTGCACAGCCTCGGTAGAGAGCCGGGTGCCGCCTTTCCTGCGGGGCAGCGGGGAGGGTTGGGTGACGGCTGAATACGGCATGTTGCCGCGCTCAACGGGTTCGCGTATGCGCAGGGAGGCATCGGCGGGCAAACAGGGTGGCCGGACACTGGAAATCCAGCGGCTCATCGGCAGGTCTTTGCGGGCCGTAGTCGATCGCGCTGCGCTTGGCGAGCACACCATAACCGTCGATTGTGACGTATTGCAGGCTGATGGCGGAACCCGTACGGCTTCCATCACCGGCGCTTATGTAGCACTGGTCGATGCCTGTCAGTGGTTGCTCAGCAATGGCAAGATCAAAAAGAACCCACTGCACGGGCAGATTGCTGCCGTGTCGGTCGGGATTTACAAGAATACGCCCGTACTTGATCTGGACTACCCGGAGGATTCCTGTGCGGAAACTGACATGAATGTGGTCATGAATGATGGCGGCGGGTTTATCGAGCTGCAGGGTACGGCCGAGGGTCACGCCTTTCGCAAGGATGAACTGGACCAATTGCTGGCACTCGCAGAGAAGGGCATCAACTCTCTGTTGAAGGCGCAGTCCGCAGCGCTGTCGGGTTGACAGCAGGGTGATGGCGGCGCAACCGGTGGAATGGGTTCTGGCCAGCGGCAACCGGGGTAAGTTGAGAGAATTTTCCGGCATGCTTGAGCCGCTGGGTTTCGTCGTTCACCCGCAGAGTGATTGGAATACTCCTGAGGCAGAAGAGACCGCTCTGACCTTTGTCGAAAACGCACTGATCAAGGCCCGCAATGCGGCCGGCCATACCGGGTTGCCTTGCCTGGCTGATGATTCCGGGCTGGTAGTGCCCTCTCTGCTGGGCGAGCCCGGTATTTTCTCTGCCCGTTATGCTGGCGAGGGCGCAGGTGACGAAGCAAATCTACACAAATTGCTGGCCCGGCTTGAGACTCGATCCGGCACAGACAGGCAGGCTTATTTTTACTGTGCAATAGTGATGTTGGGCTGGGCAAGTGACCCGGCACCACTGATCGCCACGGCACGCTGGCATGGTGAAATTCTGACTGCTCCCGAGGGTGACGGTGGCTTTGGCTACGATCCCATATTTAGAGGCCGGGGTTTACAGCACGCCACAGCAAAGCTTGATGCTGAGACCAAGCACCGGGAAAGCCATCGTGGGCAGGCGCTGAGAGTGCTGCTAAAGCAGTTGCATGAACGGGATGGCGTTTGCTGAAATTGCCGCCATTGAGCCTGTATGTGCACATGCCGTGGTGCGTGCGCAAATGCCCTTATTGCGATTTTAACTCTCATACCGCACCGGCCGGCCTGCCGGCTGAAGAATATCTCCGGAACCTGATTGCCGACCTTGAGAATGACTTGCCGCTGGCCTGGGGCCGTCCTGTGGGCAGCATTTATTTCGGTGGCGGTACGCCCAGCCTGTTTTCAGCCGGCCAGATTGCCGAATGCCTGTCGGCGGTACGTGCGCGGCTGGATCTCAGGCCTGACGTGGAAATTACCCTGGAGGCCAATCCGGGTACCGTGGAGCATGACAGTTTTAGCGCCTATGCCCAGGCTGGAATCAATCGTGTCTCACTGGGTGTGCAGAGCTTTTCAGATCAACTGCTGGAACGCATTGGCCGCATCCATGGGGCCGCGGAAATTGAACAGGCCTTAGAGTCACTCTTTGCTGCTGGTATTACCAATTTCAATATTGACCTGATGTACGCGTTGCCCGGCCAGAGCCCGGCACAGTCCAGGACTGACATTGAACGGGCAATTAACGCCGGGCCAGCACACATTTCTTACTACCAACTGACCATTGAGCCGAATACCGCATTCGCCGCAGAGCCACCGGGGTTGCCAGTGGATGATATGGCGTGGGATATGCAGCAAACGGGTGTGGAAATGCTCGAAGCAGCGGACTATAGCCAGTACGAGGTTTCTACTTTTGCACGCCCGGGCCTGCAAAGCCGGCACAATATGAACTATTGGCGCTATGGTGATTTTCTCGCAATCGGTGCTGGCGCCCACGGCAAGGTGACCCTGCCGGCGGATACCGCAGTGCAACGCTACGCTAAACAACGCCATCCAAACCGTTACATGCAAGGCATCGATAGTGGTGACTGGCTGGCAGACAGCCATCTGCTAAACGATGATGAACGCATATTTGAGTTCTTTCTTAACCAGTTGAGGCTGAAGCAGGGCGTGTGTATTGATGATTTCAGTCCGCGCACAGGTTTGCCCTGGGCAATGGTTGAGCAGCGTGTGCAAACGGCCATTGAAGCCGGATTGCTTGCGGCCACGCACAAGCGCCTTAAACCGACGGCGATGGGTTGGCGCTTCCTGAATGACGTGCAGCAGATATTTTTGCCGGCATCTCGACAATAAACAGGCTGTAGATTGTCTTGCATTGCAGCTAAAGCATCGTTAAAATTGCCGGCTCTTTGGACCAAATGTATTTCGGAATAAGCGATGAAAGCAGATATTCACCCAGATTATCATCAAGTGGTTTTTCAGGATCTGTCCTCGGACTTTGCGATCCTGACCCGCTCTACGGTAAAAAGCAAAGAAACCATCAAATGGGAAGATGGTAACGAGTACCCACTGATCAAGGTGGAAGTCTCAAGTGCGTCTCATCCTTTCTACACTGGCAAGCATAAGTTGATGGATACAGGTGGTCGTGTAGACCGCTTTAAACGCCGATACAATAAGTAAGCCTGATATAGATCAACAAAGCTCGGATCGGTAGCCCCGTTCCGGGCTTTTTGCTGTGCGCGCGATGGCGCAGAGCCTGAACATTATGTGATAATGGTCGGCGGTAAAGTACTAAACCCAACGAAATTTTACAGGGAGCATACCGTGTCCGATCCTCGCGTATATATCAAAGACGAAAGCAGTGGTAAAAGCCTTGATTTACCCGTTATCCGGGGTACCGAAGGCGAGCCTACGCTGGTCATTAAATCTCTGCCTTCAACTCTGGGTTACTTCACCTATGATCCGGGATTTACGGCCACGGCAAGTTGTACCAGCAGCATTACCTTTATCGATGGTGGTAAGGGTATATTGCGCTATCGCGGGTATCCGATTGAGCAGTTGGCCGCTGGTAGTAACTTTCTGGAAGTAGCCTACCTGCTGCTGACGGGTGAACTGCCATCGGGTGATGAACTGGATGAATTCCATCATGACATCACCTATCACACGATGATTCATGAGAAGCTGAACACCTTTATATCCGGTTTTCATTATGATGCGCACCCAATGGCGATGATGGCTGGCGTTGTCGGTTCATTGTCGGCTTTCTATCACGACAAGATGGACATGGAAAACCCTGAGCATCGTATGCTTGCCGCCAAACGCATGATTGCCAAAATGCCAACCATTGCAGCGGCTTGTTATCGACACCACATGGGCTGGCCGACGGCCTACCCGAAAAATACTTTGAACTTTACCGAGCGTTTTCTACATATGATGTTCTCGGTGCCCTCTGAGCCTTATGATATTAATCCTGTAGCCGCTAAAGCACTTGATCTTCTATTTATTCTGCATGCAGATCATGAGCAAAACGCCAGCACATCAACGGTCAGGCTGGTTGGTTCAACCGGCGCCAATCCGTATGCCTGTGTTGCAGCGGGTATATCGGCGTTGTGGGGACCAGCACATGGTGGTGCCAATGAGGCAGTGTTGAAGATGCTGGATGAGATTGGTGATGTATCAAATGTTGGCAAGTTTATTGATCGCGCCAAGGACAAGAATGATCCGTTCCGGTTAATGGGCTTCGGTCACCGGGTTTACAAGAACTATGACCCGCGTGCTTCAATCATTCGTGCCGCAGCCTACGAAGTGCTGGAAGAACTGGGTACCCGTGATCCTTTGATGGATCTGGCCATGGAACTTGAGCGTATCGCGCTGGAAGATGAATATTTCGTGAGCAAGAAACTGTACCCGAATGTCGATTTCTATTCTGGCATTATCTACAAGGCACTCGGGATTCCGAGAAGCATGTTTACCGTCATGTTTGCCATTGCCCGGACAGTGGGTTGGGTGTCTCAGTGGCTCGAACAAGAGGGCACTCCCACACCTATCGGTCGTCCCAGGCAGGTTTATAGCGGTCCAGGTGAAAGGCAGTACGTACCGGTGGAGACCCGCTGAGTTAAATACCTGCCAACAGGAATTCGATCTCGGACAACGGTGCCCGCTTTTGCGGGCACCCGTCGATAATTGTATTGTGCCTGTGTGGTCATGGTGCGCGCGGCGTCTGCTGCTATCTTGCGCTGTTGCCGGTTGATCTTCCTGGTGTTGCGGGTGGAAAGCCTGTCAGAAACCGTCGTATGGATCTTCTTCCGTGCCGGCATCAGAATTGTCTCCTTCCACCACGCCTTCCATAGGTGGAAGACTTCCTGTTTTAAACACTTCCATCATTGCAGCAGGGTTTTCAAGTCTTGCCAGCAATCCTGTATCCGGGTTAATACGGGCTTGGGTGATGCCTTCGGGGATTTTCACTGGCTGGTCCGGTACATCCTGCAATGCCACCCGCATATAGTCGATCCAGATGGGTAAAGCTGCTTTCCCGCCTACTTCGTAGCGCCCCAACGGGTCATGGTTATCGAAACCTACCCACACTGAAGTTACGATCTCGCTGTTGTAGCCGGAAAACCAGGCGTCACGTTGTTCATTGGTTGTACCGGTTTTGCCTGCCAGGTCTTTACGACCCAGAACCATGGCCTTCTTGCCTGTGCCCCTGCGGATGACATCCATCATCATTGAACGGACCAGGAAGGCATTCTGTTCACTGATCGCCCGTGGTGCTGGCAGCATCCTGGCGACGGCACTCTGGACTTCAGTGGTCTCCTGCTCTGTCACCTGCAGGTCTGATTTGTCTGCAAGCTGTAATGGCCTGAAGCTCGGTTTTGTCTGTTGGGCCACTTTGTGCTCATCTGTGGGTTGCTGAATATCCTCACAGTTAATTTCAGCACAGACTGTCCGGGGGTTGGTGGCCACCAGCACGGTTCCCTTTGCGTCCACGATGCGCTCAATATAATAGGGGTCGACCAGAAAACCGCCGTTGGCGAAGACAGCGTACCCCCTGGCGATACTGATCGGTTTGAGGGATGCGCTGCCCAGTGCCATCGACAGGTTGCCTGGCAGTTCGGCCGGGTCGAAACCAAACTTGCTGATGTAGTTGCTGGCGTAAGTGATGCCGATGTCACGCAAAAGCCTGATGGATACGAGGTTGCGCGAATTGACCATGGCTTCCCGCAATCGTGTAGGCCCATAAAACTGCTCACTATAGTTTTGTGGCTTCCACTCTCTTTCCAGTTCAGCGTCGCTGAAAACGATCGGAGCGTCGTTGACAATACTGGCTGTCGTCTTGCCTTTCTCAAGTGCGGCTGAATAGATAAATGGTTTGAAACCAGAGCCCGGCTGGCGCCGGCTTTGAATGACCCGGTTAAATTTGCTACGGGTATATTCATAGCCACCGACCAGGGCTTTGATGCTACCGTCTGCTGGACGCAACGAAACCAGCAAAGCCTCAACTTCAGGCAGTTGAACCAATTGCCGCCGGCCTTCGTCGTTCATGCGCGTACGGATGATGTCGCCCTGACTGAGTACATCGCTAACCTTTTCAGGCTTGAAACCGACCCGGTCGCGTGCAATAAATTTTCTCGCCCACTGCACATCGGCCAGAGACAGGGCAATAGTCTGACCATCAGCCTGGTAGACCAGCGCAATGTCTTCATCAAGTTCGGTCACCAGCCCCGGTACCATGCCGGCGACTGTTTTGTAAGGTTGCAATATCTCTCCCCACTCGCTGGTGGTGGCACTGGCTTCGAGGTTCACGTGTGCTTCGGCACCCCGATAGCCATGCCTTCGGTCATACGCTTCCAGACCGCTGGTCAGTGCCTGATTAGCGGCTACCTGTAGGCGGGAGGTAATGGTTGTATAGACTTCGTACCCGCCTGTGTAGGCGGCTTGCCCAAAGCGTCTCAGCATATCCTTGCGCACCATTTCGGCCAGGTAGGGTGCGGAAACTTTGGTTGTGGCTCCGTGGTAAAAAGCCGTGTTGCGTTCACTTTTCGCCTGCTGGTATTCGGCTTCGCTAATATAGTCGAGTTCCAGCATGCGACCGAGCACATAGTCCCGGCGCAGCATGGCGCGTGTCGGCGATGTGATGGGGTTTATCCTCGAAGGGGCCTTCGGCAGCGCTGCAAGCATGGCGCACTGTGCGAGGGTTAATTGGTCAACGGATTTACCATAGTAGACATCTGCAGCAGCACCCACACCGTATGCCCGGTGCCCGAGCAGAATTTTGTTCAGGAAAAGCTCAAGGATTTCGTCTTTGCTTAACTCACGTTCGATTTTTAGTGCCAGGAATATTTCTTTGATCTTGCGGGTGAAGGTTTTTTCCAGTGTGAGGAAGAAATTTCTCGCCAGCATTTGGGTAATTGTACTGCCGCCAACCGACTTCTCTCCAGTTGTTACCAGCGTCCAGACCGCGCGGGTTACACCCTGATAGTCAACCCCCGGGTGTTGTCGGAAACGTGCGTCTTCACCTGCTATAAAAGCATTCTTCAAGTGCTCCGGCATTTCGTTAATTCGAACTGGAATTCGTCGTTTCTCACCAAAAACGCTGATCAATTCGGCATCCTGCGTGTAGATGCGAAGGGGTACCTGAAGCTGTATGTCCCGCAATGTGTCAACGTCGGGAAGGTCTTTTACAACAGCAAGATAGGTGATGGTCAAGGTCACTACGCCAAGCACAATTGAGGCCGCCAGAAAGCGAAAAACTAGACGAAACACTTTTTTCACGGCATTATCCTGTTATGATTACTCGCACCTAAATAGAATTTTAGTTGATTAATCCTTCGCCGGATAGCGGAAGACGGATCAGAAGAAGATACACCGCATCGGACAGGGAAGTTACCGGTATTGACGAGTGTTGACCAAACAGCTTACCGAGAGTTTCCCCCCTGCTTTTCTAAAGCAAAAATCCTTTGCACGCGTTTTATTTCTACAGGCTAATACTGAAATGGTATTTGTGTATTGTAAGGTTTTCTGTTAAAAACTCTTCTAGAAGTTAAAAACAGCTATAAGAAGTTTCACTAAACCATTGGCACAGAAAAGGAATGGGGTATTTTGAAACTGTTTGGAAAAAGAACAGATCCAGTCATCGGCTTGGACATAGGCTCGACGAGTGTACGTTTGATACAACTGTCCAGTCATGGGTCCGGGTATCGAATTGACCACTTTGGTATCGAACCACTCGCCGAGGGTGTTGTGGTTGATAAGGCCGTACAGAACGTTGAGGCCATATCAGACGCCATTACCAAAGCCGTCAAGGCTTCGGGCACGCGTGCCAAGTTTTGTGCAATTGCGGTATCCGGTTCGGCAGTATTCACGAAGACGATCAGTTTGCCAGCAAATCTTGTCGAGGCTGATATCGAGAGCCAGGTGCAGATTGAGGCAAACCAGTATGTCCCTTACCCGCTCAATGAAGTAAGTCTGGACTTTGAGGTTCTGGGTCCTTCGCCGCGCAACGCAGATTTAATGGATATTCTGCTGGCTGCGAGTAAGAGCGAAAATGTTGAGAGCCGTCAGGATGCAATTGACGCTGCTGGCTTGAAAGCGAAAGTTGTTGATGTAGAAGCCTTCGCAATTGCCAACGCGTTTGAACTGATACGTAAACGTGATGGCGTCAATCGCAGCGAGGCGGTCAGTTTCTTCGACATCGGTTATGACACCACGACACTGTTAGTGATCAAGGGCGGTCGGGTCATATATACCCGCGACCATCCTTTTGGTGGCCATCAATTGCTGGAAGAGACCATGCGCCGTTATGATATGACAGGTGAGCAAGCCAGTTTCTTCGAACGTAATGAAGAAGCACCGGCAGACTTTGAGGAAGAAGTTTTAGAACCTTTCCAATTGAATATTGTTCACCAGATCAGTCGCGCGTTGCAATTCTTTGCGTCCAGCAATGAATACTCAAATATCGGCACAATTTACCTGTCAGGGGGTGTGGCATCCCTGAAGGGCTTGGCACCCATGGTGCAGCAGGAGCTTGGAATGACCACGCGCATTGCGGATCCGGTTACCGGTATGGATATTGCGCAGAATGTGGCAATTAGTGCCTTGAAGCGAAATGCTACCAACCTGATGATAGCCACCGGGTTGGCTTTGAGAGGGTTTGACTGATGGCCAGAATTAATCTGCTTCCCTGGAGGGAGGAACTACGTCAGGAACGGCAGAAGCAGTTCATGATGTCCTTGCTGATGACAGCCATTGTGGGTGTAGCGCTGGTTTTCCTGGTGGGATTGTTTTTTGACCAGAAAGTTAAGCATCAGCAGCTCAGGAATGAACTGGTCAAGTCTGAAATTCGCAAGCTTGAGCTGCGGATTGGCAGAATTGATGAACTTGAAAAAACGCGCTCACGTCTGTTGTCGCGCAAGCAGGTTATTGAGCAGTTACAGGCCAGCCGTTCAATGACAGTGAAGCTGTTGGATAATCTGGCCAGGTCGATTCCGGTTGGCGTGACGTTAGCATCCGTTCGACAGATGGGGATGAATTTGGCACTGACAGGTACAAGCCAGTCGAATGCCAGGGTATCTGCTTACCTGAAGGAACTGGATAAGAATGAATTGTTTCTCAACCCAGAGCTTGATTATGTCAGGTCCGCCAACAATGTGGCGAGTGCAACAGAGCCCTATCAGTTCAGCATTAATGTACAACTAAGTCCGGCCCAGTCTGCTGATGAAGAGAAAGATCTGGATGAATTGGAAGGTCTGGAGGGCGCACAATGATACTTGACGACTTCAGAGGTGCAGATTTTTCTGACCTTGGCAGCGCACCACGGACCGTACGCTATTCTGTTTTGGCGGCAGCACTGGTTTTGATTCTGGTTGCAGACTATTTCCTTCTGATCAGTGATAAAAGGGATCAGCTTGATCGTCTGGGCAAACAGGAATTGCAACTGATGGCTGACTTTGAGGCCAAGCAGCAGAAAGCGGCTAATCTGGAAGCCTATGAGCAGCAACTGGCAGATATGCAGGAATTGCTGGAGACCATGTTCCGCCAGTTGCCCAGCAAAACCGAGATGGACAAGTTGCTGGTGGATGTTTCTCAGACAGCATTGGCCGCAGGCATCGATGTGCAGTTGTTTGAGCCGCAGGGAGAGGAGTTTCATGACTTCTATGCGGAGCGTCCAATTTCAATTCGAATGTTGGGTGATTACCACCAGTTTGGCGAGTTTGTCAGTGGTGTTGCGGCATTGCCGCGGGTCGTTATATTGACCATGCATGACATTTCCCTGACGCGCGCAAAAGCCAATCAGAGTCGATTTGGTGATTCCGAAGGACGTCTGGTGCTGGAAGGGCAGGTCAAGACATACCGCTACGCAGATGAAGAAGAAGTAGCCCAACGGGCAGCGGAGCAAGCGCCATGAAGCAATCAGGCGAACAGGCACTGCGTAGTGTCATAGCAGCACTGGTCATCACACTTGCACTGACCGCATGCAATGAAAGCATGGAAGATCTGAGCAAGTATGTTGCCCAGGTGAAACAGCGGCCGGGAGAACCAATCCCGCCGATTCCACCGGTCTGGACTTATACACCCTATAAGTATGCCGGTTCTGTGGGTCGGGATCCATTCCGCCCATCACTGGACCAGGGCAGTGACGATGAGCGCTCCAGCAGCCATAGCGGACCGCGACCAAATTTTGATCGGCCCAAGGAATACCTTGAGCGTTATGAGTTGGACACCATGACCATGGTGGGTACCTTTGAGAAGGGAGAGTTCAACTGGGCTCTGGTGCGTGATCCTGAAGGTATCGTGCATCGTGTTCTGGTAGGTAATTTTATGGGTAAGAATCATGGCCAGGTTGTCTCGGTCAGTGACACAAAAATGAGTTTGAGTGAATTGATTTCGGATGGCACGGGTGGCTGGCTTGTCAGGGAAGCCTCCATCGCCTTAGGTGAAGGATAGTCCGGTCGCACATGGAAAAGTGCGACTATGAGGGTGCAGTCATGTACAGCAAAAATGATAGTAAATTGAATTGGATACTGGCCGGCAGGTGGGGACAGTTTATGGATAGTAAGAAGACTGGAGTTCGTTTGGGCCTGGGTTTGGTATTGCTGGTATTGCCGGCATTGTCAGCTTTGGCGGCAAGTGAGGTAACCGCGGCACGCTTTAGTGGTGGTGCCGGAGGTTATGTCACAATAACGCTCTCTACTGATGGTGATGAGCCAAAAGTAAGCGTGTTTGCAACGGAGAACCCGGCACGAATCATTCTTGATCTGGCGGATACCAGCAGCCAGGTTGATAATAGCCCGGTGTCTGTCGGTATTGGTTCTGTGCAAACTTTCACAACATTGGCTGCTGGTGGCAGAACCCGGGTGATGGTGGATCTCTCCAACTCGGTCGGCTATGACTACCAGTACGAAAATGGCAACGTGATATTAACAATTATGGGGAATGGCGAGCCTGCAGGCACCGCACCAAGCCCCAGAGGTACAGCAAAATACACGATTGGCAACGTAGATTTCCGTCGTGGCGAAGATGGTCAGAGCCGGGTCATTATCAGCATGAACAAGGAAGGAGCAAACGTATCAGTCAGCTCTCGAGAGGGTGGCTTATCAATCGATATTTTTGATGCCAGCCTGCCTGCTGACCTGAACCGCCGTCTTGATGTTGTTGACTTTGCGACACCCGTGCAAATAATTGATGCTGGTGAAATGGGCAGTGGCGTGAGGTTGGAACTGGAAGTTGCCGGACTGTATGAGCACATGGCTTATCAATCAGGGAACGACTGGATAGTTGAGGTATCAAAGCTTGCCAGCCTGGCTGTTGCTTCCGATGTGGGCGTGGTTGAATTTTACGAAGAAAAAGAATATTCGGGCAGCAGGGTGACCTTCAACTTCCAGGATATTCCGGTGCGTTCAGTATTGCAGTTGATTGCTGACGTGTCTGAACTCAACATTGTGGTCGCAGACAACGTCAGCGGTAACCTGACCCTCAGGCTCACCAATGTGCCCTGGGATCAGGCGCTGGATATCGTGCTGGATGCCCGTAACCTTGACAAACGTCAGAACGGCAATGTGATCTGGATTGCTCCGACTGCAGACATTGCGGCGCGTGAACAGCAACTGCTGAAAGCCATGCAGGACCGTAAGGAACTGGAACCGCTGGCGACAGCGTTGATCAGTGTCAGTTATGCCACCGCAGAAGATCTGCAATCATTAATTATTGATTCTTCTACAGGTGAGTTGGGCGATGCCGGTTTGCTTTCTGAACGCGGCTCGGTTGCAATTGATACGCGTACCAACACCTTGATGGTAACCGATACGCCCGACAGAATTGAGGCCATTCAAAAGCTGGTCTTCGACCTTGACCGGCCTGTGAAGCAGGTGCAGATAGAGTCCCGTATCGTTATCGCCAACAGCGAATTTGCCCATGAACTGGGTGTGCGTTTTGGTGTGACAGCATGGCATTCGGGCAGTAACTTCGGCGCCATTGCTGGCGACGGACCGGGTGCAGATCTGGCTAATCCAGGCACCTTCCCCACCGGGCTTCCAGAGTTTCCAGACCGGTACAATGTAAACCTGCCCGTCTCTGCGGCGAATGCTGGCACGATTGGCTTGTCCTTCCTGGCCGGCAATGTACTGCTGGATCTTGAGCTTTCCGCACTTGAGGCTGAAGGTGAGGGTGAGATTATTTCGACACCGAGAGTGGTAACAGCCAACCAGAGTGAAGCATTTATTCAACAGGGTGTGGAAATCCCTTATGAACAGGCTGCCTCATCCGGTGCAACTGCAGTTCAATTTAAAGAGGCGGTCCTGGAGTTGCGCGTGACGCCCCTGATTACACCGGACAATCGTGTGCAACTTGAGCTTGAAATCAAACAGGATTCTGTGGGTGAGATTTTCCAGACCGGTCGCGGCGGGTCAGTACCGTCAATTGATACACGTGAACTGAGCACTTCGGTCCTGGTACGCAATGGTGAAACGGTTGTGCTGGGCGGTATCTTCCAGGATTCACGTACTCGTAACGAGGACCGGGTTCCATATCTCAGCAGTATTCCAGGTATCGGCGGCCTGTTCAGGCGCCGGGCCAATGAGACGAAAAAGCGTGAACTGCTGGTGTTTGTTACGCCTACTATCGTGGAAGATCGCCCGGTAGTGAATTGACCGGTTTTAGACTAATTAGAATCAGCCCGGGCAGTGCCCGGGCTTTTTTTTGTTTACTATATACAGGCAATGAAACCGGTTTTTTCAATTCAGCGTGGCAATACGCCTCTACTGGTCAGTATTCCTCATGCGGGCGTCCTGATTCCAGATAAGATCAGCCCCCGATTGACTTCCTGTGCCCGCAGTTTGCCGGATACTGACTGGTTTGTGGAGCGCCTGTACAAGTGGGTCGCGGATATAGGGGTGGGCTTACTGGTGGCCAACTACTCACGTTATGTGATTGACCTGAATCGCCCCTCTGATGATGCGGCCCTCTACGCCCGTTCGGGAACTGGTTTGTTACCGGTACAGACTTTTGCTGGCGAGGCAGTCTACCGGCCCGGGATGCAGCCAGATGAGGCAGAAATGGTCATGCGGTTGCAGCAGTACTGGCAGCCCTATCACCAACAGCTCAATATTGAACTTCAGGCCATACAGCAGAAGTTTGGCTATGTGGTGCTGCTTGACGCCCACTCTATTGTCAGCCAGGCACCGAAGTTATTCGATGGTACGTTACCGGACCTGAACCTGGGTAGTAACAAGGGCAGCAGCGCTGACCCCGGTCTGGTTTCTGGTTGTATGGCGGCACTTGCTGCTAACCCGGACTATTCTCTGGTACTCGATGGGCGGTTTCAGGGCGGGTATATCACCCGACACTATGGTTGCCCGCAGATGGGCATTCATGCCCTGCAACTGGAGATATCGCAATCCACCTACATGTCCGGGCACCCACCTGCTTATGCTGCAAGCCGGTCGACACAGTTGCAAGTCGTGTTGCGGGGGTTGGTTGATACTTTGATTAACTGGTCACCAGAGGCTGTCTGATATGCGTATACACTGTAAAACCCTGCTCCGGGGTACGCAATGGCGGCATGACATGGTGCTGCATCTCGATAGTGGCGGTCTGATTACCGCGATCCAGGCTGGTACTGAGCGGGACGCAACTGCCAGTCTCCGGGGTGTGGTGGTGCCAGGTATGCCAAATGTGCACAGCCATGCGTTCCAGCGGGCAATAGCGGGTCGTACCGGTCCCGGTGGCACTGAAAGGGATAGTTTCTGGAGTTGGCGTGAAGCCATGTACCGTTGCGCGAATCAGGTCTCTCCGCAGCAGTTGGGGGCTATTGCTGCTGGTGTGTATGTTGAAATGCTCAAGGCTGGCTATACCAGCTGCGCGGAGTTTCACTATATCCACCACCAGGCAGGTGGTGCTGCCTATATGAACCTTGCAGAAATGAGTGAGCGGATTATCAATGCAGCGTCGGACAGTTGTATTGCCCTGACTTTGCTGCCTGTCCTGTATTGCGCTGCCGGATTTGGTGAGACTGGCGTAAGTGATCAGCAACGGCGTTTTGTGAACCCGGCTGACCAGTACCTCCGGTTGCTGGAGGCGTGCTACCGGTTGGTCTCCGGCAATCCGCAACTGGCGCTGGGAGTGGCTCCACATTCATTGCGAGCGGTGCCTGGCAGCACGCTGCAGGAAGTACTGCAAGCGTGGCCACACAAGCACTGCCCGGTGCATATTCATATTGCGGAACAGCCGGCTGAAATAGCAAGTAGCCTGGACTTCCTTGGAGCCCGCCCGGTGGAGTGGCTGTTGGAGCATTTTCCAGTGGACGGGCATTGGTGCCTGATTCATGCGACCCACATGTCGGATGCTGAAGCGGAGCGGGCAGCAGCCAGTGAAGCAGCGGCAGGCTTATGCCCCACCACAGAAGCAGACCTGGGTGATGGGGTATTCAGGACTGACAGTTGGCTTGCAACCGGAGGGCATATTGCTATTGGATCTGACAGTAACATCAGAATCTCGGTTGCCGGGGAGTTACGGGTGCTGGAGTATAACGAACGTCTGGCCAGCGGGAAGCGCAATGTGCTGGCTGAGCCAGCAATGCCGTGTGGCCAGTTTCTGTACCACAGAGCAGCAAAGGGCGGCGGCGTTGCGATTGGTCAGCCTGTGGGCCAACTGGAAGTAGGTTTCCGTGCTGATCTCCTGGAGTTGGATGATGGACATGACCTGCTTGCAGGTTTACCGCCTGCTGCGCAGATGGACAGCTGGGTTTTTGCCGGCGATTCATCAATGATCAAGTCTGTGTGGGTGGCGGGTCGCTGTGTAGTCAGGCAGGGAATACATTGTCGTGAAGGCCTGGTAGGACCGGGTTATGCCAGGGCGTTGTCAGAGCTGCGAAGCCTGTGAATGCGCTGCCATATTCAAGCGCAACGGAGCGTAACCGGCAGCCGATTCTGGACCAGTTGAAGGTGTGCCTCCCCGCGCTGGGAACGGTGTTGGAAATTGGTTCCGGCACCGGTCAGCACGCAGTGCACTTTAGCCGTCACCTGCCAGGCGTTGTTTGGCAGCCCACAGACCGGCATCAGGCCCTGGCAGGCCTTGAAGCGCGGTTGGCGGCTGAAGGTAGCGAACGCATTCTAAAACCGATGCAGCTTGATGTGTTACAGGACCCGTGGCCGGAGCGCGCCTATACGGCCGTTTTTTCGGCAAATACGGCACACATTATGTCGTGGGAAGCGGTGCAGGCTATGTTTTCCGGGGTTGCAGACTGCCTGGTGAGCGGTGGGCTGTTTTGTCTCTATGGTCCTTTCAACATCAACAACAACTTTACCTCTCCGGGCAATGCGCGGTTCGATGCCAGCTTGCGTGGTCAAGATCCTTCAATGGGCTTGCGTGATATGGCTGATATTGACGCCCTTGCCGGCAGAAATCGGATGTCCCGGACTAAAAAACTCGCCATGCCTGCCAATAACTTTATGCTGGTATTTACAAAAAATCACGATTAGCAATGCGTGTGTTGCGGGGTTTTTCATTCCCAGGGGATGGTGGATCCAAGGTTCTTGCGGCGCACATTGTGTAACAACTCGCCATCATGCGCATCTCTGTCGAACGCATCAGGAAACTCAATAACAGCCAGCGTTCCGGTGGCCATTTTGTGAATGGCTGAAGCCTGCTTTGGACGCAATACGCTTATCAGTAACCTTTCAAACCCCGGATTGTGCCCGACCATCAACAATCGCTCACTGTAACTGAAGGCATCATCCAATAGCGTAAATAACATATTCAGGGACGCACCGTACAGTGAATCGACATAGTCGCTTACTGACAGTAACTGCGGCCACTGAGACAAGAAGGGAGCCAGCGTATTCCGGGTGCGCTTCGCTGGTGAACACAGTACCGTATCGGGTGGTTGCAGTGTTTCCAGCGCCCAGTCGGCAACCGCTTTCGCATCGCGTTCGCCCCTTCCACTGAGGTTTCGCGAAAAATCATTGCCCAGCGGATTCCAGGGCTCTGCTTTGGCGTGACGCAGTAAATATAGCTGTCTCATAAACTTTCCCTGTTTCGTTACGGGGTGTTGCCACTTAACTTGCAGCCTGGTGATTCAATCACATGTGCTGGCATTGCTGGTGTCGGAAGCAGCTGACAACATGGTCGTTGACAAGGCCCGCTGCCTGCATCAATGCGTAGCAAGTGGTCTCACCGACAAAGCAGAAACCAATTTGCTTCAGGCGTTTACTCAGTAACAGTGACTGGCTGGTGCTGGCTGGCAGGTCCTGCAACTGAGACCAGTGGTTGACCACTGGCACATTGTCTACTGTATCCCATAAGGTTTCAGCCAGTGTTTTGCCTTCGTCCCATAAACTGACAATGCAGCGTGCATTGCTGACAGTTGACTCTATTTTGCCCCGATGCCTGACAATGCTGGCATCTGACATGAGTTCAGCTACTTTATTGCTGTCGTACACTGCGACCTTTTGTGGGTCGAAATTGGCGAACAGGCGGCGGTAGCCTTCCCGCTTGTTCAAAATTGTCAGCCAACTCAAACCTGCTTGGGCTCCCTCCAGAGTCAACATCTCAAAAAGGCGTTGTTCGTCATGTTCGGGCACGCCCCATTCGTGGTCGTGGTAATCAATGTTCAGCGGATGCTCGCCCGGCCAGGCACACCTTTGCCTGTGATTTTCGCTACTGGGTCCAGTCATGGTGACGGTGTGATCCTGTCAGTGTCAGGTGGGCTCGAAACAGGCAAATCTGCCCATTTTTTTATTAGTTCCGCAGCTTTGTCTTTCATCAGCGTATAATACCGGCCAATTTGCTGAATTCACCAGTGATATTTCAAGGAATTTGTACATGAGTCAAAGCGTATCTGGCGAGCTTGAATACCGTAAAAATTATACTGCTTACCCATGGCACATCGACCAGCTGGAATTGCATTTTGCCATCGGGGCGGAGACCACTACTGTCAGTGCACAAATGGAACTGCAGAGAAAGGAGGGGAGCGTGGGTCCGCAGAGTATCACGCTCAACGGCAGCAACCTGCAACTGGTTTCTCTCAGTATCAATGATCAGATACTGGCTCCTGGGGACTACTCGCTTGTTGGGGAAGAATTGACGATTCCTGATGCCCCGGCTCATTGCATACTGAAATCCACCGTTTTGATCCACCCGGCAGCCAATACGGCCCTTGAAGGGCTGTATCAATCCGGAGAGTTTTTGTTGACCCAGTGTGAAGCGGAGGGGTTCAGAAAAATCACCTGGTTCCCTGATCGCCCGGATGTCATGACTACCTACAAAGTGACGCTTGAAGCCGACAAAGCTGAATTCCCGGTATTGCTTTCCAATGGCAATGAGGCTGGCAGGGGGGATTTGCCAGCCGGACGCCATTGGGTTTGCTGGCAGGATCCGTTTCCGAAACCTGCCTACCTTTTTGCGCTGGTCGCTGGTGATCTGGCGTTGGTTGAAGAGCAGTTCATTACGCGCAGCGGTCGTGAAGTTGCTTTGAAGATTTATGTTGAGGCGGAGAATGTTGATCGATGCGGACACGCAATGGAGTCGCTGATCAATGCCATGCGTTGGGACGAAAACCGGTTTGATCTGGAGTATGACCTCGATGTTTATCACATTGTGGCGACCAATGACTTCAATATGGGCGCAATGGAGAATAAATCGCTCAATATATTCAATACCAAATATGTGCTCGCGCGGCCCGATACGGCCACAGATGTGGACTATCGGGGTATTGAAGGCGTCATCGGGCATGAGTATTTTCACAACTGGACCGGCAATCGTGTTACCTGCCAGGACTGGTTTCAGCTAACCCTGAAAGAGGGGCTGACAGTATTCAGGGACGAAGAGTTTTCAGCAGATATGCAGTCCCGTGCACTTAAGCGTATCCAGGTCGTTCGCGATCTGCGTCTTCGCCAGTTCCCGGAAGATGATGGACCGATGGCACATCCCATTCGTCCGGAGCAATATGTTGAGATCAATAATTTTTATACGGCAACGGTCTACCAGAAAGGGGCCACTATAATTCGCATGTATCACACCTTGCTGGGGGAAGCGGGTTTTCAGAAAGGTATGAAGCTGTATTTTGATCGACATGATGGCCAGGCCGTCAGTTGTGATGACTTTCTGGCGGCCATGGAGGATGCCAACAATGTCAGCCTGGAGCGTTTTTCCCGCTGGTATAGCCAGTCGGGGACGCCCGTGGTTTCAGTGTCAGATTACTATGATGCCAGCGCTCGTACCTATAAGTTGATACTGGAGCAAAGCACACCTCCGACCCATGACCAGCAAGAAAAACAGCCTCTGGTATTGCCGTTTGCGCTGGCTTTATTAACCGCACAGGGGGATGCGTTGCCGCTGCAAATGGAAGGGGAGGAAAGCAGCTCTGAAACTACCCGCTTGCTGATGGTTGAAGATGCCCGGCAAGCGTTCACCTTTGTGAATATCCCCGAGGCTCCAGTGCCGTCCCTGTTCAGGGATTTTTCCGCACCGGTCAAGGTGTCCTATGACTACTCCCCCAACCAGTTGGCTATATTGATTGAGCATGATACCGATGCTTTTGTGCGTTGGGATGCCGCACAGCGCATGGCTGAAAATGCCATACTTGAACAATGCCGACGGCATGCTGAGGGCCTGGAACTACAGCTCGATGCCGGCCTGGTGAAAGCATTCAGGGGGGTGCTTTCGGATCGTCAGGACGACCTGGCTTTACTGGCTGAGGCCATAACATTGCCCGATGAAGATTGCCTTGCAGAGCATATGAAGGTGGTTGATGTTGATGGTATACACGCAGCCCGGCAGTTTGTTCGCAGAGCGCTGGCTACAGAACTGGAAAGTTATTTTTCAGCACGGTACACCGAGTTGAATGATGGCGCTGTTTACCAGAAATCGAGTCCTGCCATGGCACGCCGCAGCCTCAAGAACACCTGCTTGTCTTATCTGCTTGAGACAAGTGGCGGCGAAGCACTGGCAACCGCTCAGCTTGCATCCAGTGATAATATGACGGATACCCTGGCGGCGATTCGTGGCCTGATCTTTATCGATTCACCCCAGGCCACCGGCGCGCTGCAGGAATTTGAGGAAAAATGGGGGGGCGACACCCTGGTGATGGACAAGTGGTTCATCATGCAGGCTATCAAGCCCGGCAGGCAAACGGTGAACAAGGTGCGCGAGCTTATGCTGCACCCGGCGTTCAGCATCAAAAATCCGAACAAAGTGCGGGCCCTGATCGGCGTTTTCTCCGCGCTCAACCCCACCGGGTTTCACGCAGCCGATGGTTCAGGGTACAGTTTCCATGCTGACCGCGTAATTGAGCTGGATTCTATTAACCCTCAGATGGCGGCCAGAATGGCCGCGGCATTCAACCGCCGGAAACGCTATGATGAAGGTCGGCAAACCTTGATGAAAGCTGAACTGCAGCGTATCTCAGAATTGGCTGCATTGTCAGGTGACGTTACGGAGATTGTGAAGAACGCGTTGCGATAAACAAACCGAGGTAATGAAAGCATGCTGACTGCTCACTTCTTTGACTCGATACCCATCTGGATACTGCTTGCTGGAACCGTTCTGGTCATGGTTCTTTTTATTGAAGTTGGTTTCAGATTGGGTAGAAACGTCCGGGGTAAGGCCAAAAAGGCCCAGACATCACAAGTCAGGGCGATCATGGGGGCTGGCCTGGGTTTGCTGGCATTTATGCTGGCGTTTACATTCAGTACTGCCCAGTCCCATTTTGAGGCCCGTGTACAAAGCCTCGCCGAAGAAGCACGTATCGCCAGGAATGCGTTTTTGCAGGCTGATCTGATATCGGAACCTCAGCGGTCTGAGGCAAAAGAGCTTTTGAAGGGCTATATAAAATTGCGGGCTGGTATCGGCAAGTCACATGACGGTGCGGCCGAGGAGGAAATTGCCAACTTGCTGAAAGTGTCAGAACAAATTCAGCACGCGCTTTGGCTACTGGCGGTTGATGCAGGCGAGCATGACACAGATCGATTGGCCGATGTCAGTCGCGGCTCTCCATTTCTGACTTCAGTGCTTGCTTTGATCGACATTCACTACACACGGCTGCATTCGGCGGTCATGAACCGCATTCCGTTCACTATCTGGATAACGCTTTACCTTATGGCAGCGCTGTCCATGATCATCATGGGCTATCAGGCCGGTCTCACCGAAAGGCGCAGCCCTGTGGCTACGGTGACGCTGACGTTGGCTTTTTCAGCGGTCATTGTATTGATCACTGACCTTGATCGCCCGGTGATGAGCTTTTTTGAAGTGAACAAACAGCTGCTGGTCGATTTGTACGAATTCATGGACGATGATTTGCGCCTTGAGTACTATCCGGGCGACTGACGGGTGCGGAAATTTATACGGTTGTGGGCTTGTGCCATATTTCTCCAGGCTTGCGCTTCACAAGCTGAAAAGCCGGCGACAGGCCTGAAGATAGAGGGCCTGGTCATCGAGAACCAGACGTTAATGTGGGTTTCGGCCGTCCGCCTGCTGGTGCCGGTAACCGGCACCTTCATTTCCTGTGGAAATATATCACCCGAATCCAGTTGTGCAACAACTTTTCCGGAAACCGACTACCATGGAAATCCTGTCGAAATAACCTGGAGCCAGGCCGGTCAGATCCACTCAACCGGTAAATTTGTCATACCGATACCGGATGATATCGATTTCGACAGGCCGGCGATGGTCAGAGTAATTATCAGTACACCTGACTTTGCCGGTGCCGTAATTGTACAGCGTCAGCTCACGACGCCTTGAGCGCGCGGAGGAATAGCTGGCGTTCCAGATCAGCTTCGTTGCGGGTTGGGAGCTTCACGGGTAGCCGCAAATCGCCAGCAAAAGTGATATTGAACTGGTAACCTTCATCGTTGTCAGCTTCAAAAACACGGCTGACCAGTGCCACCTTGTCCAGTGCTATAGCAAACCCCTGCAGTTCATAAATATCCCTGCTCATGTATCATCTCCTGTCATTCAAAGTATTGTAAACGACCATTGACCGGCTTTGTTGAGGATTGCTTTCTATCTGTTCAGTAAACATTCACCTGATGGTTGCTATGATAGTTGCCAGATCACCGCTGAGTCATTGCTCCCGATGACAGGGATACCATGAATAAGACATTGTTATTGTTGCTTGTTTCACTGCCTCTGGTTACGGGGTGTGTAAGCTATTACTACCCTGAGACTGCCATGGTTGATGGTGTTTATTACGCGCAAGATGATCCAGCCTACAGCAACAATGCTTACGTTAACTCTTACAGCTATGCCACCAGCGCCTACTACCCGTGGTGGTCCATGGACTATTTCTACCTTGGCTATGGCCCCCGGCTTGGTTATGGCTATGGGCACTACGGCTATGGGGGGTGGGCGATCGGGGCTTCCTGGGGCTACTCACCGTGGCCTTCACCCTATTACAGCCACTACGTGCCCTGGTATGTTCCGTATCCGTATTATCCCGGACGTTACGCCTATACCGACCATTGCCAGTCATACTACGGCTGTGGTGGTTCACACGGCGCATATCGCAGTGGGAATCATGACCGTTATGCCGGAGATGGCCGTGCAGGCCATAGAGACCGCGGTGACGAAGATGAAAGCCACGATACGGGACAGGTTGGAAGAAGCAGCCACCGCGTGGGTGGCTCTGTTGCGGCGCCGGTAAGGCGTTATGTGTCTACTGCACCTTCCGGGTACGCCAGCGATCAGGGCATGGTGATTCGGAACCGTGAGACAGCCAAGGCTGGCAGAAGCCGCGTAGAGCCAGTTAGCAGAGACCCGCTTGAGACAACTGCCTTGACTTTCTCTCCCGCCCGTATTGCTACTCCGGATTACCGGACACGGTTTAGCGGTGGAGATATGCGCTATCGCTCCGATAGCAAACCGGGTCACTCGCAAACCGGCCCGGTTCATAACCGCAGACAGGCTACAGGAGTTGCCGCAATTTCCACATCTGCCCAGAGCAACTATCGCACCAGAATGGGCGGTGGTAGTGGTGAGGTTCGTGGCCGCAGCGCTGCCAAGCAAGGCAAGTCACATGCTGCGCCTGTGTATGCAAGGCCGGTGGTTTCAGGGGCTACTCCAGTTGCCAGTTCACAACCGCCGGTTCGTTCAGGAACCCACACGCCTGCTACCTATGGCAAACGCTCACAGGGTTTTTCAGGTGGCTCCGGCCGTAGGAGTTCCGGCCCTGGCGGGTCTGGTTCCAGGAGTACAACGCCCCGGCATTCTGTCCGCTCTTCCGGAGGTTCTGGTCAGCACAGATAGCTGCGGGCTTTGCTGGCCGTAGTTGCCAAAGAACAAGTGCCTTCATGACGATTGGCAGTCGAGTTTACGCACCAATGTGCTAGAGTTTCCCATCTTTGTAGGGTGGGTAATTTGCAAGATGGCAGATTTTATTTCGGAGTTAGCTGAGCGCCGGGTGTTACCCGCAGTGGGTGTGTATGTGGCCAGCAGCTGGGTGTTGATTGAAATTCTGGACCGCCTGGTTGAACGCTATCTGCTCTCCCCCTATCTGACCGATATTGTTTTCTGGGGGCTTTTTTCGTTAATTCCTGCCGCTATGCTGATTGCGTGGACGCACGGCAAGCCCGGTAAGGATAAGTCCACTCGGGCAGAGAAAGTTGGCGTTCCGATCAACCTGATTGCAACACTTGGGTTGTTGATTACCGTGTTTGGTGACAAGGACCTGAATCTCGCGGCAACGCAGGTAACTGTCAGTAACGAATTCGGTCAGCAGGAGACCCACTACATTCCCAGCGAGACATTCCGTCGTCGAATGGCGGTATTTTTCTGGAAGAACAAATCCGGTGATCCAGATATGGACTGGCTCCAATATGGCATCACCGAGCTGCTGGTGCAGGATTTGCAGCAAGACCCTTTTGTGCTGGCAACTTCACCGTGGAGTAATTTCAGCAACGGTTTTTATTCGCGCATGAAGCGGGCGGGGTTCAGTGATGGTTTGAACTTACCCCGCTCTTTGATGAGGGAAATAGCCAACGAATCAAATCGGCAATATTTTATCGACGGTTCATTGGACAGGGTGGCCGATGAATACATAGTGACGGCCACGATATGGGACAGCCAGACACTGGAACAGATTTCTGAGCTTTCCAGTCGTGGCTGGGACTTATACGCAGCAATTGACAGCCTTTCCAAAGATGTTCGGCAGGCACTTGATGTGCCAGAAGCCGGCAGCCGCATCGCAGAAGATTTGCCGTTAGTGGAAACGTATGGCGAATCGGAAGACGCGCTGAAGGCGTACATCAAAGGCTTGAATGTCCGTCTTTTCGACAATGATTTTGAGCAGTCGAACAACTGGTTTGATGAGGCGACCCGTATCGATCCCAATTTCGTTCTTGGCTGGTTCCTCAAGGCCGTTAACCTGATAGAGGCCGGCAGCCTGCCAGCGGCACAAGTGGCGCTCGCTGAAGCACAAAAGCTGGATTATCGCCTTCCTGCACGAGACCGGCTACAGCTTAGAGCCATGGGTTATCGGCTCGCTGGTGAGCATGAAAAACTCATGTCGTTTTTACGGCTGCAGGTGAAAATACGTGATGATGCAACCGTGCATAGCAGTCTTGCAACCATGCTGATGATTACCGGTGAGTTTGAAGAGGCAAAAACCGAGTATCTCGCAGCGCTGGAAAAAGACAATTTGAACGTTGGCCTCTACCTCAGTTTGTCCGCACTCGAGCGGGCTATGGGCAACATGGATGGTGCAGTAGACTACGCGCGGCAATATCAGGAGCACAAGCCTGAAGATATTGAGGCCAATATTTTATTGGGTGACTTGCTGCGCGATAGTGGTGACCTTGATGAAGCGGAGGAGCAGTATAAGCAGGCGCAGATACTTGAGAATTCCCCGGTGCGGCCCACTTTGAGGTTAGCTATGCTGGCTGCACGTAAGGGGGACATGCAGATTTCCCGGGACTTGCTGTCGGAAGCAGAGAGTCTGGCGCAGACGTCGCAGGAAAAAGGCTATGTGAGGCAACATGCTACGTTGCTGGAGTCACGTCTGGGAAGAATTCGCGAAGCCATTCGCCAAACTTACGATCTGGAGGAGTACTTACTGCAGTCCCAGTCACCGCTCAACGTAACATTGAGCGTATACACACCGTTGGTCACCTATTACCTGCTGCTTGGTGATACCGCTGCTGCTGAACAGTCACTGGTCGTTGCAAAAGGAATGTTGCAGGCACCAATGGACCAGTTCCTTGGTTTTAGCGAGGCAATGATTCTGGCTCGGAAAGGAGACTTGCCAGGGGCTAACGAAGCCATTGAGCGTGTCATTGAAGTTATTGACCTGTTCAAACTGCAGATGCTGGAGTTTCAGGTTTCTATGACCCGCGGCTGGCTTAGTAGGGAGCAGGGGGAATATGAGGCCATGGCCGAATACTATCTGGAGTCTCTGGACCTGATGAAGCACTCGATTCTGGCTGGCGAATTGGGGGTGGTAATACCGCAGACCTATGCTGCTGCGGCTATTGGCCAGATCAAGAGCGGACAATTTGATGCGGCTGAGCAATCACTGACCAAAGGGTTCCATCTTGATCCGTCCGAGCCTTTGCTGTGGCTATCAAAGGCACAGTTGCAACTGGCCCGGAATATGCCCCGCCTGGCGCTGGCCTCTGCCAACTATGCATTGGCCATTTGGCAGGACGCCGACACAGATTATTTTTACTATCAGAAAGCGCTGCAGCTGGTTGAAGAGATTTCTGCATCGGTCAAACAGCAGTAAATACATTACAATGCCCGGCTTACCAACCGAAGTATCAACTTGAACCCGCGAACACAATTTGACGTCATTGTTATCGGCGGCGGCCATGCCGGCACAGAGGCAGCACTGGCCGCAGCACGTTGCGGTGCATCTACCCTGCTGTTGACCCACAGCATCGAAACCATTGGCCAGATGAGTTGCAACCCGGCAATCGGGGGCATTGGCAAAGGTCATCTGGTCAAAGAAATTGATGCCCTGGGTGGTGTCATGGCGAGAGCCGCAGATGCTGCAGCCATCCAGTTGCGCACCCTGAACCTGAGTAAGGGGCCAGCTGTGCGTGCGACACGCGCTCAGTGCGACCGCAACCTGTATCGCAGCTTTATCAGAGCCGAGGTAGAAAATCAGCCAGGCCTGAGTATCTTTCAGCAGGCGGTTGATGACCTGCTGCTGGAAAATGACCGTATCACCGGTTGCCGTACCAGCATGGGTCAGGTATTTCATGCGCCGGCCATTGTATTGACAACCGGTACTTTTCTGGGTGGAAAAATCCACATGGGTGAAGTACAAAGTGCGGGTGGTCGCGCTGGTGACCCCCCATCTGTATCACTGGCAAAGCGCTTGCGGGAATTACCCTTCAACGTGGGCCGCCTGAAGACCGGGACACCGCCACGTATCGATGGCAAGAGCGTTGATTTTACCCATTTACAGGAACAGCCAGGCGATGAACCACGGCCCGTGTTTTCGTTTCTTGGGACCCATGAGGACCACCCGGAGCAGGTCAGCTGCTGGATAACCCACACTTCAGAAAAGACCCACGACCTGATCCGGGCAGCGCTGCACCGGTCGCCCATGTATTCCGGCGCAATCGACGGGGTAGGCCCGCGTTACTGCCCATCCATTGAAGACAAAATAGTGCGTTTTTCTGAGCGTGACAGCCATCAGATTTTTATCGAGCCGGAAGGGCTTCGTACGCGGGAGCTTTATCCGAATGGTATATCCACAAGTCTGCCGTATGACATTCAGGTACAATTTGTGCGTAGTATTGCCGGCTTCGAGCAGGCACATATCACCCGTCCAGGTTATGCAATTGAGTACGATTTTTTCGATCCGCGAGGATTGAAGCACAGCCTCGAAACCAAGCCTGTGGCCGGATTGTTCTTTGCCGGCCAGATCAATGGCACGACCGGCTATGAAGAAGCCGCAGCTCAGGGTTTGGTCGCCGGGCTGAATGCTGCGCGCAGCGTCAGTGGCAAAGCGGCATGGACACCGCGCCGGGACGAGGCTTATATCGGCGTGTTAATCGATGACCTGGTTACGCAGGGTACCCGGGAACCCTACCGGATGTTTACCAGCAGAGCGGAGTACCGATTGCAATTGCGTGAAGATAATGCTGATTTGAGGCTCACTGAATCCGGGCATGGACTGGGGCTTGTCAGCCGCGAACATTGGCAGGTATTTTCCAGGAAAAAAGCTGAAATTGAGGCTGAGCAGAAAAGGCTGGGTGCTATCTGGGTTACGCCTGAGAATGCCATTGGTCAGTCCCTTAAAGAAACCCTGGGGGTGGTGTTAAGCAAGGAGGCAAAGGCACTGGATTTGCTCAAGCGACCTGAAATCACGTACCCGGAGTTGGTGAAAGTCGCGGGTCTTGGCCCCGGGGTTAGCGACTTAAAAGTGGCGGAGCAGGTGGATGTGCAGGCCCGCTATGCAGGGTATGTGACGCGCCAGATGGAGGAGGTAGTCAAGAATCGCCGCAATGAGCATGTACTTGTGCCAGAACGGTTTGACTATTTTCAGGTGCCGGGCTTGTCAGCAGAATTACGTGAAAAATTGCAGCATACTTTGCCTGAAAATATCGGCCAGGCAGCACGTATTCCCGGCATGACACCTGCTGCTATATCTTTATTACTGGTGTTTTTGAAACGTTATGAAAGCCGTGGGAATGAAGTGGCAAGTGAAAAAAATCGTACTATTACAAATAAGCAACGATAGATTTACATCTTTTTAACCCGCCGGGAGTACTCTAAGCCTGTAAGTTGACTGTGCCTGGTGTATCGCGTCTCATGACAGGCAGTCCCCACACTTCTATGCCTTTAGCGATGCACCAATTCTAACCCCGGCAGTTTTGCCGGGGTTTTTTTTGTCGCATCTATCCTGCCAAATCGATACGCAGCGAGTAGAATGTAATCAGCATGAAAAACTCCAATTTCGAGATCCACTTTGGTGGTCCTGACAAACGTAAAGGGGCATTGCGTGACCTTCTGGCGGAACGGATCGCGGCTGTGCCGCCGGGCGGGAGTATCGATTGGGTTACTTATTATTTTCGTGACCGCCCGCTGGCACGAGGCTTGATCGCCGCGTCACGCCGGGGTGTGCGTGTAACCCTGACGCTGGAGCGGAAGCCCCGGATAGCCGCAGCTAACCGGCAGGTCATCGAAATGTTGTCTGGTGAAGACGGTCTGGGTTCCGGGTTGCGCACGATCTCCCTGCCGGGCTTGCTGTCGCCCCCGGGCCTTGCCTGGAAACCCCAGGTGCATGAAAAGGTTTACTGTTTCTCCCACCCGCAGCCCGTTGCGTTCATTGGTTCTTTTAACCCGTCTAACGATTCGCCGGAAGACACTCCCGGTATTCTGGAAAAGATTGGCGATCACAATGTTGCCTATAACGCACTGGTTGCCGCAAAAGATCCGCAAATGGCATCTGCTTTGGCGGAACACGTTCGTTCACTGAACCTGAACGGGTCCTCCCTGCTTTACAGGTTCACCAGCAAGCAGCCCAGGTCACTTGATTTCGGCCACACGGTAGTGCATTTCTGGCCACGGCTTGGTGGGCATCCTATTGAGCAGTTGTTGGCCGGGTTTGGTGCCGGGAGCAGGATCAGAATAGCCGCCTCGCATATTCGCAGCCCGGGTTCGGTCAGTTGTATGGTCATGCTGGCGAAGCGTGGTGCCAGAGTTGAGGTCCTCACGGAGCATACGCGGAGCCGGGTACCACACAAGACGGAGAAACGGCTGTCCGCGGCTGGTATCGCTTTCAGGCGAATTGGCAAAAGTATTAATGTGCCAATGCATCTGAAGTTTATGCTGGTCGAAAATGAATCCATCAGGCGCACGGTCTTCGGTAGTTTCAACTGGACATTACCGTCGTACTGGCTGAACCATGAAATTGCTGCAATTTCGGTTGATGAGTCAGTGTTTGAGATATTTGAAGCACACTGGAATAAATTGCTGGGAGTCGAAGACGTTTAACCGTTTTTGGCGGTTAAATCAAAGGGCTTAAAGAGGTCGCATCAATGGGAAAATCGGCAGCAAAGGGTGTTTTGCCCACCCTCATCATCCCGGTTGAAAGCCAGGTTCGTGAACTGGACGCAAAGCTGTTGTTATCCTGCTGTGCGGCCGAACGCGGTTACCCTGTCATTATCGGCTCGCGGGCGTTCGTACATTTTGAAGTGGGTGGAATGCCACAGGGTCTCTACGTGGCAAAAAGTATGCGCAGCATGAGCAGCCTGATGTTCAGCCTGATACGTAAACTGGGCCATGAAATCATCGCGTGGGAAGAAGAAGCGCTGGTTCACCCGCCGCCCGAAGTGTTTTATTCGCTGCGCCTGTCGCCGCAGACGATGCGCCATGTGAGTCGGCTGTTTGCCTGGGGAAGGGACAATGAAGTTCTGATGCAACAGTATCCTGAACTGCCGGATGACCTGCAAATACATGTCACAGGGAATCCGCGCGGCGACATGCTGAGGCCTGAATTGAGGCCTTATTTTTCAGATAAGGTGGATAGCATTCGCTCGCAGTACGGTGACTTTATCCTTATCAACACAAACTTTACCGATGTAAATCCCTACCTGCCGACTATCGGCTTGTTTGAGCCTTCAGATGATCTGCATAAGCCCCCTCGCATGGGGCAGGCGGGTAAGGGGATGCCATTGGAGTTTGCTACTGGCCTGGCTGCCCACAAGGAGGCAATCCTGGCCGATTTTCTGACCATGATCCCGGCATTGGAGCAGGCATTTCCCGGTATGAAAATTATTGTTCGGCCTCATCCCAGCGAGAACCTGAAACGCTATGCTGACCTGGCCGCAAAACATGCGAACGTGATCGTTGTGCAGGAAGGGAATGTCCTGCCCTGGTTGTTGGCCAGCAAGGCCCTGGTGCATAACGGCTGTACCACAGCCGTTGAAGCCTATGCTATGGATGTACCGGCGATAGCCTATCTGGAGACCCTCAATGAAGTCTATGATTATGATTTTCAAGGTACTCCAAATCATCTGAGCCAGCAGTGCTTTGACCTCGATGCGTTGATTTCCGCATTACGTGACATTCTGGCGGGCAAGCCCTTGCCGGCACATGATTCGCAACGTGAGGAGCTGATGGGTACCCATTTGCAGGCTCGGAAGGGCGCGTTGGCATGCGAGCGGATACTCGACGTGCTGGATACGCACTACGGGGAAGGACGGTCATTGGCAGTGACATCAGCGGTAAGCCATGCTCAGGCCCGTGCCCTGAGCTGGATCAAAGCCATGTTGACTCGCCTGAACATGCAACGTCCCGGCCTCAACCGGGCGGCCTACCATGACCATCGTTTTCCCCGCATCAGCGTGCAGGAGGTGGTTGACAGGACGCAGCGGATGGGGCGAATTCTGCAACGTTTCGACAGCATTCGGGTCGAACAGTATTCCGAGCACATTTTCCACATAAAGGCCTGATATGACGAATCCAACAACTCCGAAAATAGTTGCCGAGATCGGTTGCAACCACAAAGGCGACATGGCGGTGGCCCACGAAATGATAGGTATAGCGGCAACCTTTGCAAAGTGTGATTATGCCAAGTTTCAGAAGCGCTCAAACCGTGAACTGCTGAGCGCAGAGGAGTATGCCAGGCCTCACCCTAACCCCGTTAATGCCTACGGTGAGAGTTACGGGGAGCATCGTGAATTTCTGGAGTTCGATCTGCAGCAGCATCGGCAATTAAAGCAATGGTGCGAAGAATTCGGTGTTGGCTATGCATGTTCTGCATGGGAACTGACATCTGCTCAGGAAATCGCCAGCCTTGAACCGGATTACATCAAGGTTCCATCGGCCTGCAACCTGGATTTTGCGATGTTACGTTGGCTGGCCCGGGAATATGCGGGCGGTATCCATATTTCTCTGGGCATGACGACCCCAGAAGAGCAGGCAAGTATTATCCAGTTCATGCGTGAGGAAAATGCAGTGGATCGTGTCGTGTTGTATGCATGTACTTCTGGTTACCCGGTACCTTTTGACCAGGTCTGCCTGTTGGACATTGAGGATATCGCGCAACGCTTTGGTGCTGAAATCGCCTCGCTTGGGTTTTCCGGTCACCACCTCGGTATCGCGGCAGACATAGCAGCGTACACGCTGGGTGCAAGCTGGATAGAGCGACATTACACACTGGACCGGACCTGGAAGGGTACCGACCATTCTGCGTCACTGGAACCGGATGGACTGCGGCGCCTGGTGCGTGACCTCGGTGCGGTCAGTCAGGCACTGACCCGCAAGCGCCAGCCGATTCTTGAGATTGAGGTTGAGCAGCGCCGCAAACTGAAGCGCATGTATGGTGAACAGGCAGTCTGATGCGCTGGGTTGCTTACATGCCTTTGCGGGGTGGCTCCAAGTCCATTCCGGGCAAGAATATCCGCTTGCTGGCGGGCAAGCCCCTGTTCGCCTGGTCGCTTGGGCAGGCCGTTGCTTCGGGCTGTTTTGACGAGATTTATGTGGGTACTGACGCAGAACCAATCCGCGCGCTTGCAAAGTCGTTGTTTACTGATACCGTCAACCTGGTTGACAGGTCGCCGGAGACCTGCACAGATGAGGCATCCACAGAAGCAGCACTGCTGGAATTTTCAGCGCAGGTGGATTTTGACGTGCTGTGCCTGATTCAGGCAACCTCACCGCTCACCCAGGCAGGAGATTTCCGGGCAGCTAAAAACCAATTTATGGCCGATTGTGCTGACTCTCTGCTGACCGCTACCAAAACCCAACGATTTTTCTGGACATCCAGCGGACTACCGCTGAACTACGAACCCACTGCCCGTCCGAGGCGGCAGGAGTTTGATGGCAGCCTGATGGAGAACGGTGCATTTTACTTCACCCGGCGGGAAATACTTGATGCGACCCATTGTCGCCTCGGCGGTGAAGTCAGCATCCACGTAATGAACCAAGATGCTGCGACCGAGATCGATGAACCGGGTGACTGGGCTGTGGTGGAGAGCCTGTTGCGAAGGCGCGATTATATGGCCAGATCTGCGCGAATCCGCGGCTTGGTGGTTGATGTAGATGGTACTTTGACGGATGCAGGTATGTACTATGGTGCACAAGGTGAGGCACTGAAGAAATTCAATACCCGTGATGCCCATGGCTTAAAACGCCTTGAAAAGGCAGGTCTGCGCGTGTGTGTAATGACCCAGGAGCAGAGTGAGTCAGTCCACGCGAGGATGCGGAAACTACAGATTCGTGACTATTATCCGGGTGTCACCGATAAGCTGGCGCGCTTGCGTGAATTAGCTGCAGATTGGCAGATGCCCCTGGACGATATCGCCTTCATCGGCGATGACCTCAATGACCTGGCCTGTATGGCCGTGGTGGGGTTGTCGTGTTGTCCGCAGGATGCTGTCCCGGAGGTCAGGGCCACTGTTGATTATGTTGCAGTTCCTGGTGGCGGCGCCGGGGCGGTGCGTGAGGTTTGCGATCTGCTGCTGGAGGCGAAGCGTCAATCTTCCGCGGTGGATTGATAAACGTAGTGAACTGCAGTCGTTATGCGCTAGAATCCTTGTTTGTCAGCAGCGCCAACTGAAGAATAAATTAAAGGTTCAGCCAGTGAATAACGATCAGACTCCAAATGTAAGCAATTTTATCCGCAATATCGTCAAGCGGGATATTGAATCCGGAAAACATGACAAAATTGTTACCCGTTTCCCACCTGAGCCCAATGGCCACCTGCACATCGGTCACGCCAAGTCCATTTGTCTGAATTTCGGCATTGCCGCTGAGTTCGGGGGTGCTACAAATTTACGTTTTGACGACACCAACCCGCTGAAGGAAAGTGAAGATTTCGCCCGGGCCATCATGCACGATGTTCGCTGGTTGGGGTTTGAGTGGAATGAATTGCGCCATGCATCAGACTATTTCCAGCAATTGTATGAATATGCGGTTCACCTGATCAGCAATGGCAAGGCCTATGTTGACAGCCAGGATGCTGAGGCGATGCGCTCCAGTCGAGGTACTCTGAAGGAAGCGGGCACCAACAGTCCTTTTCGTGACCGCACCGTTGAAGAAAACCTCGATTTATTCGAGCGCATGAAAAATGGTGAATTTGCCGATGGCAAACATGTTTTACGGGCCCGGATTGATATGGCCTCCCCCAATATGAATTTGCGTGATCCGGCAATTTACCGCATTCGCAAAGTGTCACACCACCGCACCGGGGGGCAGTGGAATATTTATCCCATGTATGACTGGGCGCATGGTATCTCTGACGCCATTGAGGGCATCACACACTCGCTCTGCACGCTGGAATTTGAAGACCACAGACCACTTTATGACTGGTTCCTGGAAAATATTCCTGCCCAATGCCACCCACAGCAGATTGAGTTTGCCCGCGGTAACCTGGATTTCACTGTCATGAGCAAGCGTAAACTCAGACAGTTGGTTGAAGAGGAGTATGTCAATGGCTGGGACGACCCGCGAATGCCGACCATTGCCGGCTTACGCCGCCGGGGTTACACGGCGAGATCGATACGTACATTCTGGAAAGAAGCTGGCGTGTCCAAGGCGGAAAGCATCATCCCGATGGGTGTTCTGGAAAATGCCATTCGCAATGATATGAATGAGAATGCCCCCCGCCTGATGGCTGTGCTCGACCCTGTCAAGGTAGTGCTGACCAACTACCCTGAAGGTGAAAGCGAGATACTGGAAGCGGCATCCCACCCGCAAAAACCGGAAATGGGCAGTCGGTCTGTGCCGCTGGGGCGTGAAATCTGGATTGAACGGGGGGATTTCATGGAAGACCCGCCACGCAAATTCTTCCGCCTGCGTCCGGGTGGTGAAGTGCGTTTACGTAACGCTTTTATTATCCAATGCAATGACGTGATAAAGGATTCTGAGGGCAAGGTTGCCGAGATTCATTGTGAGTATGACCCGGACAGCCGCAGCGGGCTTCCCGGTGCTTCACGCAAGGTTAAGGGGACCATCCACTGGGTTTCTGTTGCGCATGGGGTCAGGGCGGAAATACGTTTATATGACCGCCTGTTCAATACGGCCAACCCGCTGGCAGATAAGCAGAGGGATTATCTGGAGTTTCTGAACCCGGAATCGTTAAAAATTATAATGGACGCAGTGGTTGAGCCAGCGGTTAATGATGCTCAGCCGGGTGAGTTCTTTCAGTTTGAACGCGTTGGCTATTTTTGTGTTGACCCCTACAGCAGCAGTTCCGCACAGCCGGTCCTGAACCGTACCGTGTCGTTACGTGACTCGTGGGCGAAACTCAACAGGTAGTTTTGGGCAGGATGACTTTTGGGCTGGGTGACTTGAGGCACACTCGTATTGGAGTGGGTTTTGCTAGTATTTAACCATGAGTCTATTTAATACAGGGAGCTTATGATGGGTTGGATTTTTCTTGGTTTGATCGTAGCCGCAGTCTTTTTTGCGATTTCGATTTACAATCGCCTGGTTGCAGGCAGGAATCGTTTCAAGAATGCTTTCGCGCAAATTGATGTACAGCTCACGCGCCGTCACGACCTGATACCTAACCTGGTAGAAACGGCCAAAGGCTATATGAAGCATGAGCGTGAAACGCTGGAGGCTGTTATCACCGCACGCAATACTGCAGTGGCAGGCCTTAAGACCGCCGCAAAGGATCCTTCAGATCCGGCAGCGATGAAGCAACTGGCGCAGGCAGAACAGGGCCTGTCCGGTGCGCTGGGTCGCTTGTTCGCCTTGTCTGAGTCGTATCCCGACCTCAAGGCCAACCAGAATATGATGCAACTGTCCGAGGAGCTGACGACCACTGAGAACAAGGTGGCATTTGCGCGCCAGGCGTATAACGACTCGGTTATGCAGTACAACACGATGTGTGAGTCGTTTCCGAACAATCTTTTTGCAGGCTGGTTCAGTTTCCAGACTGCGGAGTTGCTGGAAATTGAAGACGAGACCAAGCGCGAAACACCGCAGGTTTCATTTTAAGTTGTTAACCAAAACCGCGGCTGCTCTGAGTGAGCAGTCGCTGGGCCGTACTCAGTCACAATGAACTTTTTTGAATATCAGGAGCAGGCACGGCGGCAGAGTCGTTGGCTGATTTTATTATTTATTCTCGCCGTGATTATCATTGTCGTGGTGATTGATATTGCCCTGCTGCTTGCCTTTGGCGCACTGGATCCACAGCAACAGCAAACACTGTTCAGTTTACAAACGCTGGAAAGTAATGCGCCGGCGCTGCTTGGCGGCGCCATGGTGACAGCAGGCGTGATACTGGTTGCCAGCCTGTTCAAAACCATGGCACTGAGTTCAGGTGGAGGGAAAGTGGCCAGTGACCTGGGCGGTACCCTGGTCGAGGCCGATGCGCGTGATCCGTTGCGGCGTCGTTTGTATAACGTCGTTGAAGAGATTGCATTGGCGTCAGGTATTCCGGTGCCAGAGGTCTACGTGCTCGACCAGGAGTCGGGAATCAACGCATTCGCGGCCGGTTTCTCGCCGGCAGACGCAGCCGTTGCCGTTACCCGGGGAGCACTGGAGAAGCTTAGCCGTAGCGAGTTGCAAGGCGTAATCGCACACGAGTTCAGTCATATTTTCAATGGTGACATGCGCTTGAACATTCGCCTGATGGGGGCCTTGTTTGGAATTCTGGTCCTGTCCCTGATTGGCCGGCGGATGTTGCACGGTTCTTACTTTATCGGCCGCTCAAAGAACAACAATGGCGGTGCCATCGTACTGGTGGCTGTGGCGGTTACGTTGGTGGGTTATATCGGACTGTTTTTTGGCCGCTGGATCAAATCTGCAGTATCCAGGCAACGTGAATACCTAGCGGACGCCTCGGCGGTGCAGTTCACTCGTGACCCGGACGGTATTGCCGGTGCTTTGAAGAAAATTGCGGTTTACAGTGATGCTTCTTATCTGAATGTTGAGGCTGAAGAAGTGAGCCATATGCTTTTCGGTGATGGTGAGCGGACGAAAATGTTTTCCACCCACCCTCCTCTGAACGAGCGCATCGCGCGCATCGACCCGACTTTCACGGCTGATGATCTGGGCAGTCTGGCGCGGCAGATACAGCGCGAACAGGAAAGCCAGGCCAGTCAGGCGGCAAAGGAAAAGCAAAAAACCGAAAAGCAGGGTGGCGGCATGTTTGACGCCGGCAACATTGTTGATCAGATCGGCAACCCGGATTTCTCCAGAATACTGATGGCAACGGCATTAGCGGCATCTATTCCTGAGCAGATCAGCCGGGCGGCTCATTCTGGAGAGTGGGCGACTGAAGTGCTTTTCTACTGCCTGATGGACAAGGGTACAGAGCTCCGTGAACAGCAGTTGCTGGCGATCGCCAAGCGCATGGGTAGTGAAAGTGAGTCCCGGGTACGTGGTTTGCTGGACGCTACGCCCGAGATGGCGCGCGAGCAGCGCTTACCCTTGATTGGAATCGCTTTTCCCGAGCTCAAACGCCGCCCGCCTGACTATGTTCGTGACGTGCTTGCCACCATCAACGACCTGAACGAGGCTGATGGGCACATTGACGTTTTCGAGTACATGCTGGCAAAAATCATTGCCCAGCATGTCTGGGAGTCCATGAACCCACGCAAGGTGAGGATGGCGGGGAAAAAATCTCTTCAGCAAGTGCTGGAAAAGGCGCTGGACGTGGTTGCCGTGCTGGCCCAGCATGGGAATGAAAATGCGACAAATGCCGAAATTGCTTTCAATGCCGGCCGGAAGGCGCTGGGCATTGATAGCTCGATTGGCATGCCTCGTTTGCTGGATTGGGGCGAAACGCTGGACAGCGCGCTGGCAATTCTTGACCAGCTAAAGCCGCGGTACAAGGAGGAACTGGTCAAGGCTTTGATTGCTGCTGTGATGGCAGATAACCGCGTCGTCGTTGAGGAAATGGAGTTGCTACGCGTTATCTGTACATTGATCCACGTGCCGTTGCCGATTATCAGCGGCGGTGAAACCTGAAACTCAGCTAGCCTTCACCGAGTACTGCTGCAGCACACTTTTCTGCAATCATGATGACGGGCGCGTTGGTATTTCCCGATACCAGGTTTGGCATGATTGACGCATCTGCTACGCGCAGGTTTGCAACACCATGAACCCTGAGGTCAGAATCGACCACGGCCATTGAGTCATTTCCCATTTTACAGGTGCCAACCGGGTGATAGACCGTTTCAGCTTTGCGGCGGATAAAGTCCACCTTCTGTGCTTCAGTTTGTACAGAGTCTTCTGGAAAAATAAAACCGCTACGGAGTGAATTGAACACTTCCTGACCAAAGATTTCCCTGGCTAAACGGCCACCTTCCAGCATCATCTTAAGGTCATGATCGGTTTGCAGGTAGTTGGGTTGGATGGCCGGTGGCTTGCCCGGGTTCGCGGATTTCAGCAAAATTTCTCCACGGCTTTCAGGGCGTAGCTGGCAGGCATGTATGGTCATGCCGCGCCCGGGCAACTGGTTGCGACCATGATCGTCCAGTAATGCAGGCAGAAAATGAAACTGGATATCGGGTCGTGAATCAGTTGCCAACCGGCTGGTGACGAAACCGCCGCCTTCGGCGAGGCATGAAGTGGCTGGGCCCTTTTTCCCAAACAGGTATCTGAGGCCTGCCAGCGCGTGGTTGAGCTTGTCATAGCTGGCGTGGCTGGAGGTTGAAATCAAGGTACAAATATCCAGGTGATCCTGCAGGTTTTTGCCTACGCCGGGCAGTTCGTGAACCACCGGAATGTCATGTTGTTGCAGGTGGTCTGCCGGGCCAATCCCTGACAGCATCAGTAACTGCGGTGAGTTGATCGCACCGCCGCAAAGTATGATCTGTCCAGCGCGAAACTGGTGGCTCTTGCCTCGCTGGGAAACCTCAATGCCCGTGGCGATGTTTTGCTCTACCAATAGCCGGGTGGTTAACGCATGCGTCAGCACATTCAGGTTAGGCCGTTTGAGGGCTGGTTTGAGATAGGCCACAGCAGTGCTGCAGCGCTGGCCGTTGCGTTGGGTCGCCTGGTAGACACCAAAGCCATGTTGCTGTTCGCCATTGAAGTCGTCATTGTGCGGGTAGCCCATTTGCACACCCGCCTCGACAAACACCCGGGTCAGTGGGTTGACATACCGGAGATCCTGTACAGATAGAGGACCGCCGGTTGCGTGGAATCTGGATTTGCCACGCTGCTGGTCTTCCGCCTTCAAAAACCAGGGAAGAACGCCGTCGAAATCCCAACCAGGATTGCCCAGGGCCTGCCATTGATCGTAATCAGCGGGCTGGCCCCGGTGATAAATCATCGCGTTAATTGAGCTTGAGCCGCCCAGCACCTTGCCGCGCGGCCAGTACAGTCTGCGCTGGTTCAACCCGGCCTGGGGCTCAGTCATGTAATCCCAGTTAATTTTGCGGTTGTTCCGCAACTGCCACAATCCAGCTGGCATGTGGATAAAAGGGTTGTTGTCGCTCCCTCCTGCCTCAACCAGCAACACCCGAATGGAGAGGTTCTCGCTTAGGCGATTTGCCATTACACAGCCAGCAGAGCCGGCACCAACAACGATGTAGTCGTAATCCATTTCAAATCTCATTGTCTTTCTGACAGACCATCATACTCAATGGCGGAAAGTTCAGAAACCTGTGTCTGGAAAACTCTTCTGCATCTTGACCCAAATCAGTTTCAACTGGTCAATTTCCATGCCTGCGAAGGCTGCAAATCGGGTATAGTTCCCCGAAGATGGACTGGTGCTATAGAAATGACCTTAACCCGAACATCCCTTGGTAACCCCGTTGCGGTAATTGTCGCAGGCATACTGGTGGTGATTTTTGGCACCCTCAGCCTGATGCGCCTGCCGATCCAGATGACACCGGAAATTGAGCGCCCGGAAATATCTGTCAGTACCTCCTGGCGGGCTGCGGCCCCCAGCGAAGTTGAATCAGAGATCCTTGAACCACAGGAAAATGTACTGCGGAGTGTGCCGGGCCTGCTCAGGATTTCGTCTTCATCCAGTTTTGGCCGCGGCACCATCCAGATGGAATTTGCCATTGGCACGGATATGAGCCGTGCGCTGATTGAAGTAATGAACCGGTTGAACCAGGTGCCGAGGTATCCGGTGGATGCCAATGAGCCGGTGATCAGGGTAGGTGGCAGTCGCTTTGAGAAGGTCATTGCATGGTTTGCTGTATCGGTTAAGCCGGGCAACGAGCGACCGATCGAGACTTATCAGGATTTTCTTGAAGATACGGTTATCACGCGTCTGGAACGGGTGCCGGGTGTTTCAGGGACCGGTGCCTTCGGCGGTCGTAACAATGAAGTCAGAATCACTTTTGACCCCTTCAAGGCAGCGAGTATCGGTCTGGATCTGACCTCTATCTCCCGCGAACTGGGCTCAAACGCGAACATATCTGCGGGCAGCACCGAAGTCGGCCGGCGACAATATACGATACGTTTCAGCGGTAAATACGAAGTCGAATCGCTGGGTGACCTGGTCCTTCAGTGGCGTGATGGTGAAGCCATACGCCTGAAGGACATTGCCAGGATACACATGACCATGGTGGACGCCTCAACCGTACTGCATATGAATGGCAAGCCGTCCATTGGTGTCAATGTGACACCCGAATCCGGTGTCAACGTGCTCGAAGTGATGACTGCCATCAAGGCAACGATTGCTGACCTCGCAGCGAATGAGCTCGATCGGGCCGGACTCACTATTACGCAGAACTACGATGAGTCAGTTTACGTCAAAGCATCAATCACCATGGTGCGGAATAACCTGTTGCTGGGTATGTTGCTGGCAGTGGTGGTGTTGTGGTGGTTCCTGCGCAAGTTCCGGGCTACATTGATCGTGGCGCTCTCCATCCCGCTGTGCCTGTTTTCGGCGTTCATAGTGCTGAGTATCACTGGCCGGACCCTGAACATTATTTCCATGGCCGGCCTTGCTTTTGCGACGGGTATGGTTCTCGATGCGGCCATTGTTGTGCTGGAAAATATCTTCAGGCAACGTGAGGCCGGTCGTGATGGTGATGAGGCTTCCGAGCGTGGAACCCAACAGGTATGGGGCGCCTTGCTCGCATCGACAGCAACCACCGTGGCTATCTTTATGCCGGTGGTTTTTCTGCAGGATGAGGCTGGACAGTTGTTCAGTGATTTGGCGGTGACAATTTCAGCGGCTGTCACTGCGTCGTTACTGGTGGCGGTTACTGTGCTGCCATCGGCCGCTTCCAATTGGGTCAGGGGCAGTGCGATTGAGGACGTCCATCGCCATTGGTGGCGGTGGACCACAGACCACATCATGCGCTGGACCGAAACGCCAGTTCGCCGCCGTTTATGGGTGGCGGGGCTGACAATTCTGCCATTGATCCTGGTGCTGTTGCTGAAGCCTTCAGCAGACTATTTACCCGAAGGAAAACGCAACTTTATCTTTGGCTTTATCGTGGCGCCCCCTGGCATGGGTGTGGAAACCGGTAAACGGGAGGTTCTGGATGTCATTGATCAGCGGCTGGCACCATACCTCAATGGTGAGAACCCCATGCAACTGGCGGGTTATTTTCTGGGCAGTTCGCGGTCATTTGGCACCTTCATTGGTGGCAGTGCCATGAACCCGGCAGATGTGGATGAATTTATCGATATATTCAACTCAGAAATCCTGCAGGGGTTCCCGGATACCATTGCGTTTGCTGGCCGCCGTGCAATTTTTGGTGGTTCAAGGGGGGGGCGGCAGATCAATGTTGACTTACAGGCTGACTCGTTTGAGTCCCTGATCCGGGGTGGGCAGGTTGGTTTTGCTGCCATTCAGCAAGCGCTGCCTGGCGCCAATATCCGCCCCTTGCCCGGCCTGGAGCAGGCTGAGCCGGAAATACGGCTGATACCGGATGACCGGCGAATTGCAGAGGTTGGCTGGAATCGGGCGCGCATGGCCACCATTATCCGCGCGATGGGCGACGGGGCATTCATGGGCGAGTATTTTGACGGCAACCGGCGATATAACGTCATTATGCGTGCCGAGCAGTGGTACTCGCCAGAGGAGCTGGCTGCGCTGCCCGTGGCAACGGCCAGCGGTGAGATACAGACCATCGGCGAGTTGGTGACGGTTACCCGCACCGCCGGGCCATCCCAGATCCGGCGTGTAGACCGTAAGCGTACACTGACTCTGCAGGTGACTCCGCCGCCGTCAATGGCGCTGGAAGATGCACTTGATGTGCTCGATGCACAGGTGGTGCCGAAGATAATGCAACAGCTGCCGCCCGATGGATCAATCCAGATGCGTGGAACTGCCGAAGCACTGGATCAGGCTTTGAAAAGCATGGCCGGCAGTTTCTCACTGGCGATCGTAATTTTGTATTTGTTGATTTCCGCACTGTTCCGGTCCTTCAGGGATTCATTGCTGGTCATTCTTACCATACCGATGGCAACGGTTGGTGGCGTCATCTCGCTGCGCATGATGGATTTGGTATTACGTTCATCCGGCGGCCAGCAAATGGATTTACTGACAATGATAGGTTTTGTTATTCTGCTGGGTCTTGTGGTTAACAACGCTATTTTGCTGGTGTATCGCGCACGTGACGCAGAGCGGGAAGGCATGACCAGAAGGGCTGCGGTTGAAAGTGCAGTGCGCCTGCGCCTGCGCCCGATATTGATGAGTACCGTTACCAGCATTTTCGGCATGCTGCCTCTGATGTTGATGCCGGGTGCCGGGACCGAGTTGTACAGAGGCATGGCGACAGTTATTGTTGGTGGGATGTTGGTCAGCACGCTGTTCACCTTAATACTTCTGCCCAGTTTGTTGCGTGCTAACGAAGACGCGTTTACTGCAACCCAACCAGCCTCAGAGATGAGCTGAAATCCGCGAGCAGGGACTTAACCTAAATGACAAAACTACAAAGTTCATATTGGCTGTGTGTTGCGCTGGCGTTGCCGGGTATGGTTTTTGCCCAGGGCGATATGCAAGCGGCGATTGTACGGGTTGCCACCGCAGAAATGCAGATGCTGGCGCCGATGACCGTTGTGCCTGGAACAGTGGTCAGCCGTGATGAAGCCCGGCTGTCCGCAGAAGTGACTGGTCGATTGCTGGAGGTGGCGGATGTCGGCACTGTGGCAGCCAGAGGCGATATCATTGCCCGGGTGGAGGACACGGTTATCAGGCTAAGAAGGGACGAGCTTGTTGCTGAAGTGGAGCGTGCCCGGGCCAGACTGGGTTACCTGGAAAGCGAAGAGCAGCGTTATGTGAAACTGGCCGAATCGAATTTGGCTGCGGCAACCAAACTTGAGGAAACACGCTCCAACCGGGATGTTTCGCGGGGTGATTTGCGGGTGGCAGAGTCACGTTTAAAGCAGATTGAAGACCAGTTGGCGCGTACCCGCATCCGGGCACCGTTCGATGGAATCGTGGTTGAGCGGTTGACGATGCCGGGTGAGCGTGTGGATGTTGGCAAGAATGTTGTGCGCATGGTCAACCAGCACCGCCTGGAAGTAATCGCCAGGGCACCATTGAAATATTACTCCTTTGTGCAGCCTGGTCAGGTACTGGAAATCAGGGCAGGTGCTGTCGTTGCGAGTGGTACGGTCAGAACCGTTGTGGCAGTTGGTTCTGAAAACACACACCAGTTTGAGTTGCGGCTTGATATTGAGGGCAATCTTTTTCCGGTCGGCCAGACCTTGCGTGTTTTGGTGCCGACTTCTGAAACCAGGCAGGCACTGGTGGTTCCCCGCGATGCATTGGTATTGAGGCCGGAAGGCATTTCTGTTTTTGTTCTCGATGAGAACCGGATGGCAAGACAGGTGATGGTCACGGTCGGAATCGGTGCAGGGCAGAAAATAGAAGTAAACGGTGACATAGATGCGGGGGATACCGTCGTAATTCGTGGTAATGAGCGCTTGCGGACAGGCCGGACTGTGACCATCATGCAGGGCTAGCAGTACTTGAATCTTATCAATATCCATCGCGGTGAGTGGCCACGTTTCCTGCTGGCTTTCAGCTATTTCTTTTTCCTGCTGGCCGGCTACTTCATGCTGCGGCCAATTCGTGGCGCGGTGGCAGCCAACCACTCTGAATCCTTGCACTGGCTGTATACCGCAACTTTTATTTCGATGCTGTTGATCGTGCCCCTGTTTGGCTGGCTGGTTTCAAAATTCAGGCGTGGCCGTTTTATTCCGGGTATCTATCTGTTCTTTATTTCCAACCTGTTTTTTTTCGCCTTTGCTTTTGCTTTCAACGGCGATGAGCCTGGTGACTGGATTCAATACAGTTTTTATGTCTGGCTCAGCGTTTTCAACCTGTTTGTGGTGTCAATTTTCTGGAGCTTTATGGCGGATATATTTCGTCCGGGCCAGGCGCAGCGACTTTTCGGCAGCATTATGGCGGGTGGCAGCCTTGGCGCTATTGCCGGCCCCGTCCTGACGGCTAAATGGGTCGCTGATATTGGTCCGGGCGGCATCATGATTGTGGCGATACTGTTTCTGTTCGGGGCGACGGCCTTCGCGATTATCATGGGCCGTTTTGAACGGCAGTAACGCAGCAATGCACCTGCCAAAATTATTGGTGGCAGTATTTGGGAGGGTGCTGTGCATGTATTAAGGTCAAAGTACCTGTTGCTGATTTGCCTGGTGATGTTGTCGCACAATTTGACCTCAACCTTCTTATTCAACGGCCTGGCGGTGCTGGTTGACCAGAGCATCATCGGGTTTGATGAGCGCACACAGTTTTTCAGCTATGTAGATCTGGTTGTGCAGGTGCTGGCCTTTCTGTTCCAGTTTCTGATTACTGCCCGGCTTGTCGTGTATCTTGGCATGCCCCGTACAGCAGTTTTACCACCGGTTTTACTGGCGGCAGGTTTTACCCTGCTGGGCAGTTCTTTGGGGTTGGTGTTGTTTGCGGCGGTTCAGGTCGCCCAGCGGGCACTGAACTATGGCCTTTTGGGACCCGTCAAAGAGATGTTGTTTACGGTGGTTGACCGCGAGACCAAGTACAAAAGCAAGAACTTTATTGATACTGTGGTTTACCGTGGCAGTGACGTTACTGCCAGTTGGCTGTTCAAAGGGATGATGACTGCAGGTCTCTCTATCGGTCAGATTGCCTGTGCCTACATCCCGATACTCGCTATGTGGGCGTTTGCCGCCTGGCATCTCGGCAGGGCCTATGTGCGTTTGAGGGGGCAACTGGACAGTACCATTGCATGAGCTACAGCACAGCCAGAGCACCTTTAGTCCTTGTGCTATATTGATGTTGATGCGGAGCCAGACATGAATTCGAGCAACAATGGGGCCGGCCGTTTGCCCGGTGGCAGCATACCCATCAGCGGACAAAGCCTGCCGACACGTATTTTTATTTTTTGCCTGCTGGCAGAACTGCTGTTTGTTTTTCTCGACGCCTTTGTAAACTATGCCGAATGGAGCAAGTACGGAACCATTCGGCGGCTCTTTAATATCACCCGTGAAGATGGCCTGGCGACCTGGTTCATGGTCATACAGACTTTTATCACCGGCCTGATTTTGTGGGTCATATTCTTGCTCCAGCGCAGCCGGGGAGTGACTCGTGGACGGGTCGCTGGCTGGGGTTTCCTGGCGGGCTTCTTTACCTATCTGTCTGCTGACGACGGTGCCATGATCCACGAACGTCTTGGAACCCTGGCGGAGAAAGTTTATGAATCAGATAATTACGGATATTCGGGTGGGCTGTTCGGAAAAATTCAGGAACTGTTTCCCAGCTATGAATGGCAGTTGGTAGCCTTGCCTGCGTTGGTGGCGGCAGGGTTGTTTATGCTGTTCTTCCTGTGGCGGGAATTCAACACCGGTGGCGAGCGGTTGTTATTGTTTTCGGCAGCGGCCCTGATGGGGCTGGCTGTTGGGCTGGATTTTTTTGAAGGGCTGGAATTCAACCACCCACTCAACCTGGCAGCCTGGTTTGGCGGCACCTTTGATTTAAGCATGCGCTGGGTTGCCCATTTTTCTAAATCGTTGGAAGAGTTCCTTGAAATGCTCGCCATGTCAGTGTTGATGATGTTGTTCTTGCGTCACCTGATAAGGTTGTCCGGTCCGGGTCTGACGTTTAATTTTGATTCCAGTCGCTGAGTTACCCGCCGGCCAGAAAGCGTTCTCCCGTCGAAGTCTGAACGGATTCCACGGGGCACTGATACAGCTTTTCCAGCGTTGCCGGGTTTAGCAGTTCGGCCACCGGCCCGGCCTGCCACAAGCCATTGCCAAACAACATCAGGATATGGCTACAGTAGCGGGCGGCGAGATTGACGTCGTGCAGCGCAGCCAGCGCGCAGTGTTGCTGCTGATTAATCTGTTGCTCAACCCGGTTCATGATACGAACCTGATGCTTCATATCCAGATGGTTGGTGGGTTCATCCAGCAGCAGTACTGCAGGCTCCTGTACCAGTAGTGAGGCGAATGCGAGACGTCTCGCTTCACCACCCGAAAGGCCGGTGACACTGCGGGCTTCAAAACCCTCAAGGTCGACAGCCTTGATAGCTTCCAGCGCCTTGCGCTTGTCATCAGCGCCTTCTCGCTGCCAGTGTCCCAGGTGTGGGTGCCGGCCGGTCAGGGCGGTTTCCAATACGCTGGCATCAAACACGTAAACAGTATGTTGCTGCAGCATGCCCAGGAGTCGTGCAATTGCCCGGCGAGGTAATTTTTCAATAGACTGATTGGCGAGATAAACGTTACCGGCATCGGGCGGCATCAAGCCGGCCATGCACTTGAGAAGCGTGGTTTTGCCAATGCCGTTTGGCCCCAGCAAGCCCCAGAACTGGCCGCGTTCAAGTTTCAGGTCAAGGTTGTTGCAAATGGTATTACCTGCAATGCTGATATCCAGAGACTTGCAAACCAGCGCAGTCATACGCCTTTCAGCCGGGCACGGTTGAGCAGCAACAGGAACAGTGGTACCCCAAGCAAAGCCGTAATGACACCCACTGGCAGTTGCTGGGGGCTGAGTACAGTACGTGCCAGCGTATCGGACAACACCAGAAATAAACCACCAAACAGTGTTGCGGCGGGGATCAGGATACGATGGTCCGAACCCACCAGCAGGCGCATCAGGTGCGGTACGATCAGGCCGACAAAGCCAACGCTGCCGGCAATGGAGACCGCGGTTGCAGTCAGCACTGAGGCCAAAAGGTATACCACCCAAAGCAAGTGCCCGGTGGGCTCCCCCAGCAAACGTGCGGTGGTTTCTCCCATGGCGAGGACATTCAGGCTGCGTGCGAGACCGAGCGTGAGGACAAAACATCCGGTAAGAACCAACAGGGTCCATGGCGGCAGCACAGCGTAGCTGAGATCTCCCATCAACCAGAACAACATGCCCCGCAGGCTGTTATCCGGACTCAACGAGAGAATCAGGCTGATCAGTGCGCCCCAGCCCGAAGCTGTCACCACGCCGGTCAACAAAAGCCGGGTGCCGCTCCATGGTCCGGTACCGCGCGCCAGACCGAACACGATAAGAACTGAAACCAGGGCACCAAACAAGGCCAGCCAGGGTAGCAGGGCGACAGCAACTCCAAACACCAGGCCTAACAGTGTTGCACAGGCTGCACCGCCGGAAACACCCAGCACATAGGGGTCCGCCAGAGGGTTGCGCAACAGGACCTGCATCAGGCAGCCGGACATGGCCAGCATTGCACCCACCGCCCAGGCCGCCAGCGCACGAGGCAGTCGTAGCTGCCAGATCAGCTCCCCCGACTGGCTGTCAGGATTGCCAATAGCACCCAACCACTCGCCCCATGGCATTGGAACCGATCCTGTTGCGCTGGCCAGCAATACGCTGCCGAACGACAGAAACAGCAATAAAAAAAGCAATAATCGGCGCATTCTGGTTGGAATCATTTTGCAGGATTGATTAACATGGCAAGCTTAAAATTATCGCACGTATGAGACGTGTTCAAAACAGCGATCAGCATCAGAGTATAAATACACGATAAATATGATTGACCCGGATGGATTCAGACCTAATGTTGGCATGGTAATCATGAACGGTGATGGCCAGGTTTTCTGGGCGCAACGAAATAACAGTGACGGCTGGCAGTTCCCACAAGGCGGCATGAACACCGATGAAACGCCCAAAGAGGCTATGTATCGTGAACTGATGGAAGAAACAGGTTTGCAGTCGCAACAGGTTGAGCTGCTGGGCGCTACACCGGGCTGGTTACGTTACCAGCTTCCCAGGCGATACCAGCGGGCGCATTGCAAGCCATTGTGCATCGGCCAAAAGCAGGTGTGGTTTTTACTGAAGTTGCGTGATGATGATGTTGAATTTGATTTTCATTCAACCAGTGAGCCGGAGTTCCGGGATTTCCGCTGGGTGAATTTCTGGTATCCGGTAGACAATGTTGTGCGCTTTAAGCGCCGCGTCTACCGGCAGGCGTTGACCTTACTGGAACCTTTGGTGTCCCTGTAGGTCCTCTGGCAACGCAGGTTGCACCCTCCCTATTGATAAGGATTTTACTTTGAAACGTATTTCGCTGGTTATGGCCTCAGGCCTGGTAGCTGTTGTTGCGGCGTGCCATGGCACGGCACCGCGCAATGAGACAACAGATGCTATTGTTGAGCAATTGCAACAGAGTGCGTTGGCCAGTGATGCGGCCTGGGAGATTCTGGCCTCACTGACATCAGAGGTCGGTCCGCGCATGGCTGGCACACCTGCTGACAAGCTGGCGGTCAGGTGGGCGGTCAAGAAGATGCGTGACCTTGGCTTTGATCGCGTCTGGACCGAACCGGTGAAATTCCCACGCTGGGTCAGGACCAGTGAAAGCGCACAGGTGTTTTATTCCGTTCCCCGCGAGCCTCTGGCCGATGATGCATCAGAGATGGAGAAAAGGTATTACAACAAGGTCAGGCTGAGAAAACCTGTGGGCCAGCCCTTGGCGATAACGGCCCTTGGCGGCAGCCCGACTACCAATGGCCGCCTCGAGGCGGAGCTGGTCCAGTTTGATACGCTCGCAGCTCTCGAGGCGGCGAGCATGGAAGATGTGCAGAATAAGATAGTCTTCCTTTCCACGCGCATGCCAAAAACGCGTGCAGGAACGGGGTACAGAAAAACCGTCATTAACCGAAGCCGGGGGCCGTTTGTAGCCGCCGAGAAGGGGGCGCTGGCCCTGTTGATCCGTTCGGTGGGTACTGACAATGACCGTTTGCCGCACACCGGTATGATGTCCGGTACGGAGTCAGGGGAGCGCGTTCCAGCTGCTGCTGTGTCCAACCCGGATGCTGATAACCTGATGGTTATGCTGGCTGGGGAAGAACCGGTTGTGGTCCGAATGAATCTGGACGTTGGCTTTTTGGTTGATGAGTATGTTGAAAACTCTACTGAGGAGTTTACTGAGGGTACAAGCGCTGAAGCCACGTCTTTTAATGTCATCGGAGAATTTGACGGCAGTGCTGACCTGACTGAGTTTTTGCTGCTTGGAGCCCATCTTGACTCCTGGGACCTCGGCACCGGTGCCATTGATGATGGCGCGGGCGTTGCACTGGTCATGGCGTCGGCCAAAATGATTGCAGATCTGCCGGTGCGGCCCCGGTATGGGGTGCGTGTCGTTTTGTACGCGAATGAAGAGCAGGGTGTCTATGGCGGCAAAGCCTATGCGAAATTACATCAACTGGAACTGGACAGCCACCTGATCGGTGCTGAGTCAGACCTCGGTGCGGACCGTATTTACAGCTTCAGAACACGGGTTTTGCCGCAGGCCGAGCCAACCATTGCGCAGCTTGCCAGGCACCTCGGGAAGCTGGGAATAGAACGTGATGAAACCAATCTGGCAGGTGGTGGCGCTGATGTCGGGCAGATGCGGAAACTGGGGATGCCGGTGATTGACCTGCGCCAGGATGCCAGCCGGTATTTTGATCTGCACCACACGGCCAACGATACGCTCGATAAGGTCAAGCCGGAAAGTTTGCGTCAGAACCTGGCTGCCTGGGTGACGTTTATCTATTTGACCGCCAACAGCGTAGCTGAATTCGGACCCGTTGATCCATCTGACTGACCCGATTTGCTGCTACGTGCTTTGCGTCTGGCTTAGAAGTCCCACCTGACGCCCAGTTTGCCTGTTCGGGGCGCGCCGGGGCGTGCGCCGTAGGGTTGCCTGCCGGCTATATATTCTTTATCTGTCAGGTTTTCAATGACGGCATAGACCTCAAGCTTTGGGTTCAGTTGATAGTGCAGCCCCAGATCAAATAATGTACGTGCAGCCGTCTTTTCAAACGCATCACAACTTGCCTGGGTGCAGGTTTCATCGACATAGCTGACGCCCAGGTAGCCTGACCAGTCACCTTTTTCCAGACCCACGGAAGCGAATGCCTGGTGGTCAGGGACATAGGGCACCGGGTCTCCCTTTCTGACGTCACCAAAAAACTCTGAGTTGTCGATGTCGCCTTCAAAGCGTGCCTGCATCCAGGTGTAGGTCAGCATCAGGGGAATTGTGAAGCCAGCGGGTCCTGATAGCTGCTGGCGAAAGATCATCTCCAGCCCGGGGACACTGACTGCGTTGCCGTTGAAAACATCACCAATTTCGCAATTGCTGCCTGATGAGGAAGTACAGATACCCTGCAGGTTCTTGTAGTCGTTATAAAAAGCTATGGCCTCGATTTCCAGGGTGCCGCTCAGGTAGCGGATGCCCGCTTCATAGTTGATACTTTCTTCGGGCTTGATGCCGTCCTTATTGCCGGGGGCGCTAAAACCTTTGTGCACGCCGCCGATCAGTTTGAGCTCTTCATTCATGTCCCAGGTGACGCCCATGCCGGGGATCCAGACATCGTCTTTGTTGTTGCGCTGTCGCTTGATATCTGCCGGAGTGCGGCCGGACAGGTTATCAGGGTTGGCGCCGTAGTCGATTCGGTTTTGCTCAATTGACTCGAAGCGCAGTCCCGGTGTGAAAGTCCAGCTGCCCCAATTGATTCGATCATAGACATAGGCTGCCAGTGCGTTAGCAGACTGGATGCGATTGCCGGCATTGCCCTCAAGTCCACGGTCGCTCAGCAGCAATGCGCCGCCTGTCTGTTGAAAGCTGTCATTGCGTTGCAACCGGTCTTCTTCGTCTTCGTGATAACGCAGTCCGAATTGCAGTTGGTGATCTGTCCGCACCGTGCCAGCTGAGCGGTTCCAGACCAACTGCACGCCTCTTGCATAGTACTTTCGGGCATTGTTCCTGATCTGGATGGCGCCGGCGGCGGTATCTCCACCATCCAGCACTGCCTGATACTGGTCAGCAGAGATACCACCTGCCTGCCCGCCCCGGTTGATGGCATCAATGATGTTGAACCAACTGGTCTTTTTGAACGACTGGGCGCTGTCACTGCCGTTGTAGTCCATGCCTTCGGTCTTGTACCAGGCGCGTTCAAAAGTATTGTTGTAAGCAGTTATGGCGATCTGGTTATTCACATTTGGTTCAATACGCCAGGTCAGCGTGATCTGCTGGTGCTGGTTATCCATGTTATCCAGTTTAGTCAGGCCGTAGCGGCGCAATGGGTCTGCATTAAAATCTATATCGCTGAGGCCAAGGTAGGTCTGGTTCGAGTCTTCTGTTGAATACTGAACCTTGATGTCCAGTTGCTGGATGACGGCAGTGGCAGCATCAGTTGAGAAGCTGAACCTGGCCAGGTAGTCCTGCTTTTCCAGGCCTGTTGAAGCGTTGCTGCGGTCAATTTGCTGGTAGCCGTCTGATTTCCACTGGTGGGTTTCCACCAACCAGCCAGTGCGGTCACTGGAACCACCATACCAGGCATGTCCGCGCCAGGTATTGTCAGGGCCACCCTCCAGCTGCAACAGCCCCCTGCGCTCCGCCGGTACAGGCGTAGAGACAAGATTGATCGCGCCACCAATGGTGTACGGCCCCTGGGTGATGGCAGAAGGCCCTTTCAAAACTTCCATATTGTGTATTCGCCCGAAGGTTGGGAAGTAGTAGGCTGCAGGTGCCGCATACGGGGCAGGGGCAATCAGGACATTGTCCTCAAGCAACGTGATGCGGCTGGAACGCTCTGCTGGCGTGCCACGTACGCTGATATTGGGCCGTAGACCGTAGCCATCCTCAAATTGCATCGAAACCCCGGGTACGCGCCGCAGCGCGTCCGTCACACTGGTTGTTTCCAGTTCACGCAATTCAGCCTGGTTGACAAGACTGGCGCCACCCGCGACATCCCGGGCGGTGTCAACTTTGCCTATAATTGTTATTGGGTCCAGCTTAAGAAAAGCGATTTCCATGGCTTGATCCGAATCAGAATCAGCGAGCAGTTGCAGCGGCAATGTTGCGGTAAGTAACGAAACCAAAAACCTTCGGCGCATTGTAATAAAGTCCTTTTTCTCTAAATACAAATGAGAATTATTATCATTCAGAGCATTATAAGAGCTTTAAATCTAATTGACAATCATTCTCATTAGTATTTACAATGGACATGACCTCAAGGTAAACAATGCTATGTATATTTGTATTTGCAACGCAGTAACTGACTCGGATATCCGCACAGCGGTTGATGGCGGCGTACGCAATATGCGACAACTGGTCAAGACAACCGGATGTGCCAGTAATTGTGGATGCTGCAAGGAAATGGCGGTAGAAGTCCTGCAGCAGGCGCTGACTGAAAAACGACAGGCACGAGGTCTGCACCCTGCGATGCAACCGGCTTGACACCAACGGTCACGGCCCATCAGTCCGGGCTGGCTATTTAGCTCACCACCTGCCAAAATTCAAACCATTCTGTTGTCTCACTCTTAGCTGAATTTGCCGGGGTGGGGTGTTGACTGTTTGCTATCTGGATTTTTTTCTGAGGAGTTGGGTGATATGAAAGGCGACCAAAAAGTTATCGAGTTTCTTAACGGTGTTCTGCGTAACGAACTGGCAGCCATCAACCAGTATTTCCTGCATTCGCGAATGTATAAGGACATGGGCCTGACCGAGTTAGCAGATCATGAGCACGAAGAATCTGTAGATGAGATGAAACATGCCGACCAGTTGATTGAAAGAATTCTTTTTCTGGAAGGGCTGCCCAACTTACAGGATATCGGCAGGCTGCGGGTTGGCCAGCACCCACACGAGATGCTGCAATGTGACCTGGACCTGGAAATGGAGGCGCTGCCCCTGTTGCAGGATGCAATTGCCTGGTGTGAGGAGTGCAGGGACTTTGTCAGCCGTGATGTCTTTGATTCCATTCTCGCCTCTGAGGAAGAGCATGTTGACTGGTTGGAAACCCAGCTGGAATTAGTTGAACAGGTGGGTATTGAGAACTACCTGCAGGCAAAAATGGGCTGATTTTCAGGCATGTTCAGTCATACCAGCCAGCCCTGCCAGTTTGAACGGGATTGTGCCGTTGTCATGATTCCGTCCGGTGATGAGCTGACCATGCCAGCCGGAACCGTTGGTTATATTACCCAGTCTCTCGGCGGCAGCTTTACCGTTTTCATCGATGGCAATTTGTTTCGTGTGGCCGGCGTGGATGCTGATGCTATCGGGAAAGAGCCTGTGATGCCGCCGGCATTACCTGACAACGCCAGTGACGATGACGTAGAAAAGCTGGTCTGGTCACAGATGAAGACCGTGTATGACCCGGAAATCCCGGTCAATATTGTTGATCTTGGGCTGGTTTATGCCTGTGAACTAAGCCGTGATGATCAGGGCCGGCGTAATGTCTTTGTAAGCATGACGCTGACTGCGCCCGGCTGCGGAATGGGCGATATCATTGTTGAGGACGTGCGCAGCAAAATACAGATCATACCGACCGTCCACAAAGTGGATGTTGAACTGACTTTCGAGCCGCTGTGGAACTATCAGATGATGACTGAGGCAGCCAAACTGGAGACCGGCATGCTCTAGCTGCCTGCCGGCCTCAACAGCATCAGGCGGCCCGCTCGGTGGAAGCCTCCGTATCCTGGCTGACACCCATCCGCAATACACTGCCTTCAAACTCATCTACCGCGATGATTTCACTGACCATCGCCCTGACAGCCTTCAGTTCTTTCGCTTCAACGTCGGTAATGAGCGCCTTGGAAACTGCTTCTTCCAGTTGATTCTGCTGGTTGTCAGGATCAAGTTCACCGGCACTCTGTGCTTTCAGAAGGCGTCTTTCCACAGGTTCCATGACGATGACTCTCGGTAACGCGGCTTCCAGCAAACCAATCGGGTTTTCTGTGCTTGCGGAAACAAACACGCCCGAGGTCAGGCGTTCGCGGGTTTCAGAAGGAGACAACAACAGCTGGGCTACCTTGTGTCCAAGGCGGTCTCCGGGTTGTTTTTCGAGCCGGCCGAGTGGGAAAATCATCACTGCCAGCAGTACACGAATTGCAGGGCTCGGGAAATTATCTACAACGCTGGCCAATGCGGTCTGTATTTTGTAGATGGCGTCATGGAACGCCCAGGCCAGTATTGGCTGGTCAGCAGCAGGCCGCCCCTGCATTTCAAAGCGCTTCAGCATGGCTGAGCAAATATACAGCTGGCTGAGAACGTCGCCAAGGCGGCCCGATATGTGCTCTTTGTACTTCAGCTTGCCGCCGAGTGTGAGCATGGCGACATCTGAAGCAAAGGCGAGCGCGGCTGAGTAGCGCGTAAGCTTTCGATAGTACTTGGCGGTTTTGCGGTCGGATGGAACTGCAGCAAAGCGGGCCAGGCTCAGGCCCAGCAGCATGCTACGCACGGCATTGCCAATACTGTAGCCGATATGGCCGAACAGCAGGCGATCGAACTCTTTCAGGCTGCGTGATTTGTCGTCCAGACGGGCAGCAGCCATTTCCTGCAGAACATATGGGTGACAACGTATGGCACCCTGGCCAAAAATCATCATGCTGCGGGTCAGGATATTTGCACCTTCGACGGTAATCCAGACAGGTATACCCTGCCAGCTGCGGCCCAGGTAGTTGCGTGGCCCCATGATAATTCCCTTGCCGCCATGAACATCCATGGCATCAGAAATAACTTTGCGCGTCATTTCAGTCGCATGGTATTTGGCGATTGCTGAGGGTACTGCGGGTTTTTCACCCCTGTCTACCGCCGATGCGGTCATTCGTGACAAAGCGGAAACCGCATAGGTATGCCCAGCCAGGCGTGCCAGTGCTTCTTCAACCCCTTCGAAGCGCCCGATGGGAAGGTTGAATTGTTTACGGATACGGGCATATGCACCTGTTGAGAGGGCACACAGTTTGGTTCCGCCGGTGGAGGATGAGGGCAGCGTGATGGCACGGCCAACGGAAAGCAGTTCAATCAGCATACGCCAGCCCTCACCGGCTCTTTCCACGCCACCAACCAATGCATCCAGAGGTACGAACACATCCTTGCCACGGACTGGCCCGTTACTGAAGGGCACATAAAGTGGGAGGTGGCTTTTGCCGATCTCCATGCCCGGAGTTTCGCGTGGCACCAGTGCCAGGCTGATGCCGAGGTCCTGCTGGTCTCCGAGCAGTCCATCGGGGTCAAACATCCTGAATGCCAGGCCGATAATGGTCGCCACCGGGGCCAGGGTGATATATCGCTTGTCAAAATTCAGGCGGATACCAACGACTTCTTTACCCTTATACTTGCCTTTGCAGACAATTCCGGTATCCGGGATGGAGGTTGCGTCTGAGCCGGCTGTCGGCCCGGTCAAGCCGAAGCAGGGAATTTCTTTACCGTTTGCGAGGCGTGGAAGGTAGTAGTCTTTCTGCTCCTGGGTTCCGTAGTGAACCAACAGTTCAGCAGGGCCCAGCGAGTTTGGCACGGCTACAGTCGTGCCCGCAATCGGGCAGACTGATGAAATTTTTTGCAGCACGGCTCGATGAGCAATGGCAGAGAAACCAAGTCCGCCGTATTCAACCGGGATGATCATGCCGAGGAATTTGTGCTGCTTGAGAAAGTCCCAGACTTCCGGTGGCAGGCCCGCCAGTTCGTGGGCATTTTCCCAAGGCTTGAGCATCTCACACAAGGTTTCCAGTGGCCCGTCCACGAAGGCTTGTTCGTCTTCGGTCAAATCCGGCCACTGTTGTTCCAGTAGTGTGTCCCAGTTCGGGTTGCCGGCAAATAGCTCGCCTTCCCAGCCAACCGTACCTGCCTCAAGGGCGACCTTCTCTGTATCTGACAGCGTGGGCAGCATTTTTCGATACAGGGTGAGAAAAGGTTCGCTCAGCCAGCGTCGACGCAGGGGTTTGTAATTCAATGGTATGGCAACAGCTGCCAGCAGCACCGACAGGATTATGATCCCCAGGGTTGAGACAGCTGCGAATATTGCAAATCCAGCCAGGGTTACGGCCATGGCAATCGTCCATGGCAATAATCGTACGCTGCGGTATGCAGCTGTAAGTGAAATGACCAGCAAGCTTGAGATCAGAATCCAGAACATCGTACTAACCCTCCAAAAATTCAGACACGCCCTGTTCAGATAAGACAGTGAGACAAAAAAATCGTTCCATACGGTAGAGTATGGTAAAGACTCGGGGTGGAGTCAACCCGGGGTGCGAATACCTGCTCAAGAGGCTATGTTGTGGCTTGCTGTTCGGTTATGCTTGCATATTCAAAATTTACAGCTTTCCAGGTAATGTTTGTGGCTCAGGCAGCAACGAAAAAGAAAGACCGGTCAACACTCAGCGCAGGTGATTGGGAGCAGCAAGCACTTGAAATGATAGCTGAAAAAGGTATCCGTGCCGTCGCTGTAGAAGCCCTGGCCCGTCGCATGGGTGTCACCAAAGGCAGTTTCTACTGGCATTTCCCCAACCGTGATTCGTTGCTCGAGCAGTCATTGCTGCGTTGGGAGAAGCACGATGCGGCAAATTTGCAGGCCTCTTTAGGGGCCATCACTGATCCACGTGGTCGGCTGAGGTCATTTTTCAGGCGCACTGGTCGCGAGAAACTCACCCATCAGGTCTACAGTGCGTTGTGTTCGGCAGCCGATCACCCGCAAGTGGAGCCATTGCTGGAAAGGGTGGCAGAGCGCCGCATGCAGCACATTAATGACGCTTTCAGGGAGATTGGTTTTGATGCCAGTGAGGCATCACATCGTGCGCGCCTGACTTATTCTGCCTACCTTGGCTTCCTGCAGTTGCAGAAGCAGCACCAGGCACCCATATTGAGCTCTGGAGAATTTGAAGCGTATATGACTCACGTCATTGCCACTTTGATCCCCGGACACTGAAACTAGCATTTGACGATCCAAAGGAAACCCTGTCGGGTGCATTGAAAACCAGCTGGCGAGCAATTATTCTGCCTGCCTTCCAACACACGTACGTAGTTATCTTCGTACTGATTTTTCTTGAGGTGTAACGTGACCACTAATCAGATTTTGAAACAATGGGTTGATGAGGTATCCGAGCTGACCCATCCGGACAATATTCATTGGTGTACTGGCAGTGCTGAGGAGAACCAGCAACTGGTTGAAGGCATGCTGCAGACCGGTGAGTTTATTTCCCTGAATCCGGAGACACACCCGGATTGTTATTTGCACCGCTCGGACCCCGATGATGTTGCCCGGGTTGAGCACGTTACATTTATATGTACACCAAACCGTGATGATGCCGGCCCCAACAACCACTGGATGGAGCCTGCTGAAGCCAAGGCCAAAATGCGTGATCTGTACAGTGGTTGCATGCAGGGTCGGACCCTGTATGTCATTCCTTATTGCATGGGCCCGATTGATTCGCCTTTGTCGCGGTGTGGCGTTGAAATTACAGACAGCCCGTACGTGGTTGCCAATATGCGCATGATGACCCGCATGGGTAGCGCTGCACTGGCGCGCATAGAGCGCGAGGGTACTTTCGTTAAGGGACTGCATTCTATTGGTGAACTGGATCCTGAACGCCGTTTTATCATGCATTTCCCTGAGGATCTGATGATCCAGAGCTATGGGTCAGGGTACGGCGGCAACGCACTGTTGGGTAAAAAGTGCCATGCGTTGAGAATCGCCAGTTCCCAGGCCCGTACTGAGGGCTGGCTGGCTGAACACATGTTAATCGTCGGGATTGAGAACCCACAAGGGGAAATACACTACGTGGCTGCGGCATTCCCATCGGCTTGCGGCAAGACCAATCTGGCGATGTTGATTCCGCCGGCAGAGTACGCTGGCTGGAAAGTCTGGACCGTTGGAGACGACATTTGCTGGATGCAACCGGGAGAGGATGGACGCCTGTGGGCTATCAATCCGGAAGCCGGGTTCTTCGGCGTAGCACCTGGCACAGGGGCCGGCACCAATCCGAATGCGTTGGCGATGCTCAACAGCAATGCCATCTTCACCAATGTGGGTGTTACGGCGGATAACCAGCCGTGGTGGGAGGGTAAAGATGATTCTGTACCCGTCACTGACTGGCGGGGCAACCCGTATGACCCGGAGGTGGGGCCGGCCGCGCAGCCTAATTCCCGTTTTACTGTGCCAATGAAGCAGTGCCCATCGTACTCGGAGCAGGCTGAGGCGCCACGGGGTGTGCCGATTTCCGCCATTATTTTCGGTGGCCGCAGAGAGCGGTTGGTGCCGTTGGTCATGGAGAGCAAATCCTGGCAGCATGGCGTTTTGCTGGGTGCCAGCATGGCATCAGAAACAACGGCAGCCGCCACCGGTGCGGTCGGCGTTGTGCGCCGTGACCCGATGGCCATGAAGCCATTTTGTGGCTATAACTTTGCTGATTACTGGGGCCACTGGCTGACTTTTACTGAACGCGCCAGCAATCTGCCGCCAATCTATCACGTTAACTGGTTCAGAAAAGACCAGGATGGTAATTTCATGTGGCCGGGTTTCGGTGACAATATGCGTGTGCTGGAGTGGATCATCAAGCGCTGCAAAGGTGAGGCTGGTATCAACGAGACCGCCATAGGTGGCATACCGAGTCCATCCGACATCAATATCAACAACCTTGGGATCGACAACGCGGCGCTTGAAGCCTTGCTTGATGTTGATGCCGGGGCCTGGTCTGTTGAGGTCGCGCAGATAAGGGAATACCTTGAACAGTACGGTGATCGCCTGCCTGCCCAAATGATAGCGGAACTGGATAAAGTCGCTGCGGCGCTGACAACATCTGACTGAGTATATGGACGAGACCAGCCCCCTCGCCCGTGCACAGTCCCTGCTTGTTGCGGGCCGGAGCGAGGCAGCGCTGGAACTGCTATCAGAGCATCTCGACCAGGTGGCGTGTGCGGTTCGGTTGCGTGAGTTGTTGCTTGGTGAGGGCCGGACTGCAGATGCAGAACCAATTCTCCGTATGCTTGCTGATGGTACCGGCCCTGAATCCCGGGTTAGTCATTCCATCATTGCATTTCTGCAAGGGGACTTGCGTAAGGCCATGCATGAATGCCAGGCTGCGCTTACCTTGCAGCCGAACCTTGCTACCGCTCACAACCATGCCGGCAGAGCGCTGCACAACCTGGGCAGTACGCCTCAGGCCCTGGCAGCCTTCCGCCGCGCTGTAGAACTTGAAGCCAATTACCCCGAGGCCTGGCACAACCTGGGGCACGCGCTGCGCGCCAGTGGTGAAATGATCGCTGCAGTGGATGCCTATCAAAAAGCGGTCAAGTTGGCACCGGGTTATCGATCGGCCACCCACAATCTTGCTGTCACCCTGTTCCACCTCGACAAAGTAAATGAGGCACTGGCGCTTTTTGAGTCCTTGCTTGCACACGATTCGGCAGATGTTGAGGCGCTGGTCGGAGCGGGGCTGTGTTTGCAGTTGGCCGGCCAGATACTGGTCGCGCAGAAGAACTTTGTGCAGGCCATTGAGATTGACCCGCAGCATGCAACGGCGCATTGCTATCTGGGCATACTGCTGAATGAGATGGACAAGCCGGCAGCAGCGATCAGCTCACTGGAAACAGCATTGAAACTGGACCCCGCTGACGTTGAGGCCTGGGTTGAACTGGCCAGTGTTTATGAACAGGGCAATCAGCTCGAACAGGCCGGGAATGCAGTACGCAAGGGTCTTGCCGTAGACCCGGGCCACCCGGGGCTGCACATTGAGGCCGCCAAGCTCGAGCGGCAACAGGGGAAGGCAGGCAGTGCCGCCCGGCGTCTGCGCCGCATTGATCCACAACAACTGCCTGGCAGGGTCGCACAACAGTACTACTTTGAACTGGGCCATGCGCTGGACAGGAGCATGGAAGCTGATGCGGCAGTACAGGCTTTCACTGCGGCCAAACAGCTTGCTGACCAAAGTGTGCGTGGTCGGGGGATTGATCGTGAGGCATTCTGGCGTCGTTGCAATAGCCTTCAGGACTGGCAAAAAAATGGTGCGTCAGGTGCTACCCCGCAAGCTTCTGATCCAGACGATGATCTGGGTAGCGACCTGTGCTTTCTGGTCGGCTTCAACCGCTCAGGAACAACCTTGATTGACACCATGCTGGCGACTAACCCGGCAGTATCTTCGGTCGAAGAATCTGCAACCCTGGAATTTGCCATCGCTGAACTGGAAAAGTTACAGGGGGGGTATCCATCAGCGCTGGAGTTCGTCACAGACGGCGTGCTGGCTGATTTGCGCAAGCGGTACCGGTCTGCATTGGCGCAATACCTGGGTTCTGACCAACCACAATTGACGGTGGATAAAATGCCGTTACGGATGATGCATGCTGGCCTGATATCACGCCTGTTCCCACGCGCTCGGATACTGTTCATGCTGCGCCACCCCTGCGACGTGGTACTGAGTAACTTTATGCAGAATTATGCTGTTAGTGAAGCGTCGGTACACTTCGATAGCCTGCAGCACTGCGCGCAAATGTACGACAGGGTGATGAGCCTGTGGCAACAGGCAGAGTCGCTGCTTTCATTGCAGGTTGAGTATGTCCGTTATGAGGAGCTGGTTGCGGATACTGAAACAGTACTTGATCGGGTCTGCAGGTTCCTGGAGATTGACAGCGAGGCAATCAAACTGAGTCAACGTGCCCGGCTACAAACCCGGGAGCGGGTGCGTACCGCCAGTTACCAACAAGTTGCCGAGCCTATTTATCAGCGGGCTGCGGGCCGCTGGACAAGATACCGGGAACACCTGACGCCTCATCTTCCATTGCTTGAGCGGCATATCAAGCGCTATGGCTACGCTACCGGGTAGTCAGCTGTGCGTATGAAGGAAAAAATTGACTGAGCAAGGGGGGCGAATCGAGGAACCCGGTCAGACAGTTTGATTACCTTTTGAACCAGGAGCGCATGCTGAGTGTGATGGCCTGAAAGCGTCCACTTGAGCTGAATTGATAGCCGAGGCCAAGGCGGTGGACCTTGAAGAACCAGAGTTTATAGGGGCCGTTTCTCAAGCTCACTGCTATGCCGGCCTCAAACTGGTCTGCGACAGGGTCGAAATTTCCATCAGGCAGATTGAAATGTAACTCGCGACCGAGAAATGAATACATGAAGCTCCAGTGGAGGTCAATAGGCTGGCCTGTAAGCGTTGCATTGCTGAGTGGTTGCTTGAGCTCAACACCAAGCTGGCCCACCGCAAGGAAATCAGACCTGCCCCGGTCAGGTGAAAAACCTGCATAGTAAAGGCTGTTCAGCAGTGACCAGGTATATTTTTCTGCCGGAAATGTGTAGCGGCTTTTCATACCCGCATAATAGATCCATGCGGACTCATTGGTTTCCAGTTCCTTGCCCCAGCCAGCGTTGGCAAAAGACCTTAGGTACCAACGCTGATTCACCGGAATTTCTACCACCACACCAGGGACGAAACTGACGGTGCCAAAATTGTCTGCGTCGATGATGCCGCCAAGGTCATCAATGTTATGCAGACCCAGTGTCAATGGATACTTGATTTCGATACCCAGTCGCCGTCCTTCTGCTGCACTGAATGATGACCTTCTCAAGGTCTGGCGCGGTGGTATCCTCATGACAAACACCGAACGATTGTCCTGAATCTGATACCAGCCAGTCCCGAAAACTGATGAGTAGGCCCAGTGAACGGGTTCGAAATCATGTTCTGCGGCGTATGCGTGCGCAGGTGCAAGCAGCGCTGCGAGGAATAACATCACGCAAGGCGATGCCTGGCGTGTGAAATGGGCCGGGCCGGAGAAAATCCGGCCCGGCCACCGTTTATGAGTCAGCTGAGGTAACGTTCTTTCGCGCGTCATCCAGAGCCTCCCTGAATGCCCGGGCCCAGGAATCCATCAGGCGCTTGGCAGTTGCACGATTGTTAACACTGGTGCGCCACTCAAGGTAGCCGCGGCGATAGTCCTGTTTGCGATCCCTTGCGGTGACGATCTTGTCGTTGGTCATTGAGTCATACAACTCAAGGTTCAAAGTCATCTCTCCCGCTGACTCGGAATAACTGTAAGTACGACCCACTGTCTGTAAATCCGGCGCGGTAACATCCAGATCGACAATGGCTGGTTTAACAATCAGCACATCCTCACCCGCCTGATCGGCCAGTTCATAACCACCGTCAATCAGTTCCGCGGTGAATGTTTCCCTGAATAAATCTGCAACATCTTTCCTGATACGCTCCATATCGCTATCTTTTACCCTCGCTGAAGGACTGCGGGTATTGCGGTTCTGGTCGCGTTGCCAGTTCTTCTTGAATGCAACGCTGGCATCCTCAAGCCAGATACGCTTGTAGATACCAAGATCGGCGCCTGGATCCGCATATATGGTTGTCGTTCTCGTATCCTTTATCAGTTCCATGCCCTCATCATTGACAGCAGGCAGGCTTTTTTTTGCCCAGACTGGTGATGAAACGAGAATGGCCAGCGCGAGGCCAGCAACAACAACTGAAATTTTGCGTGTATTCATTATTTAAACTCCCGCAGTCTGCACAGACTTGCTTATGTATAGTACGTAGGTACTAACACTGACAACACAAATAGCCAACGGTTTAATAGTATTGGTCGATTGTGGTCTGCTATCAAGGGTTGTGATGGCGTTGGGAAATGTGGAGCCAGCACGGGGTATGACGGGGAACGATGCTTTTAAACCATTTTTCCCCGGTTCCATCTAAACGTTTATGGGAGGAATGCAAGCGGTGAGATCGTGGCGGCACGATAGGTCGGAACTATCTGTCACTGAAGTGGATCGGGTAAAGAGAGCTCAGGCTGGGGACCGCCTGGCATTTGAGCAGCTTTACCGCAGCCATTGCGACAGGATATATGCGCTTTGCTGGCGTATGTGCGGTGGTGACAAGGCCTTGGCGGAAGACATGTTGCAGGACGCTTTCCTGCGGGCCTGGAACAAGCTTCACCTGTTTCGGAGTGACAGCAAGTTTGGAACCTGGCTGCACCGTCTGACGGTAAACGTGATATTGAGTGACAAGCGTATCCGCGTTAAACGATTGCAGCGGGAACAGGCTCTGAGTGAAGGCGTGGAACGTACGGTTGTGGGTGTGTCAGACGTGACAGCGGGCTTGCGCAAGGATCTTGAGGCTGCGATCGCAGGGTTGCCTGAGCGGGCAAGAACGGTATTGGTCCTGTATGCCATTGAAGGTTACCGGCATGCAGAAATAGCGGAGATGACAGGTATGGCGGTGGGTTCTTCGAAAGCACAATTGCATCGGGCGCGAAAACTGGTACGACAGGCTTTGGACGGCACGCCATGAAGACCGGGCGGGAAGTGACAGGTCTCAGCGTGGCTGATGGACAGCAAAAGGAACACGTATATGATGAATGAAACTGATATTGATCAGGCCCTGGGTTTGCTGCCACGGCGAATCGAGCCGCAGCGTGATCTTTGGCCTGGTATAAGTGAGCAGCTCGATGCGGGGAAAGCGCATAATGAGTTACCCGCCACGAAATCGTTTTGGCATGCCCCCGCAATCGCTGCCACGGTTTTTTTGGCATTGGCTACAGGCATTATTATTGGCCGTGGTGTTGATGAACCCCCACAAGCCAGAATGTCGATATTGGAGTATTCGCTGGCCGGAACGCTGGAGGCCAGCGAGCGTGAATATCAGGCAGCCTTCGCTGAGCTGGTGCCGACAGACTACTCCGGCATGCAACTGGCAGGTGATGATCCCCAACCGGTACGCAACAGCTGGGATGACCTGCAGAAAGTTGAGGCTGCTTTGCTGGCGGCATTGCGTGAATATCCTGCAGATATCTTTTTAAATGAAAAGCTGCTTGATCTCAGGGCGCAGCAACTAAGGTTTGTCAAGCACATGGTGTTGTTGGAGCAAAACAACTGGAGAAGGACATGAGAGCTGGAAAGATGAAATTGCTATTTTTGCTGAGCAGTTTGCTGCCGTTGACACTGTGGGCCGGAGAGCCGCTGGACCGGAGTTGGTTGGTGGATTCTGCTGTCAGAGTCTCCGTTGAGAACGCTGCTGGCGAGATCGAAATTATGGGATGGGACCGTGATGAGGTGAGCCTGACGGGCAAGTTGGGTGACAGTGTCAGCGAACTTGAGGTGGGCGAAACGGGTTCCGGGCTGCAGATTTCGGTTGTTAATCGAAATGAGCGGAACATCGATGCTACCGAGTTGAAACTCAGAGTGCCTGCAGGTGCTGAAGTCGATGTGGATGCAATCAGTGCTGATATAGAAATCTCCGGGCTGAACAATGGCAAATTGACGGCCACATCTGTCAGCGGTGATGTGAAGGTTGATGCGGCCAGCGCCTGGGTATCACTTGAGTCTGTCAGCGGTGACGTAAGTTTTAAAGGCCAGACCCCGCGCATTTCTGTTGAGTCTGTATACGGTGATATTGTGCTGGCCGGGGTTTCAGGAGATATTGAGGCAACCACGGTGTCGGGAGATATGGCGCTCAGTGTCAACACGTTGGATAGTGGCAAGCTGGAAACTGTATCAGGTGATATTCGAATTTCAGCCAGTTTGTCCCGTAGCGGCAAGCTCAGTGCTGAGAGCATGAGCGGTGATGTGACGGTCAGCCTGCCCGCCACACAGCCTGGTCTGTTCAGGGCGCAGAGTTTCAGTGGCCGGATAAGCACTGATTTTGGTTCTGTCGTGCGCGCCAAACATGGTCCGGGCAACCACTTGAAGTATGTGGCCGGAAACGGGGAAGCTGAAATCCGGGTGGAAAGTTTCAGTGGTAACATCAAATTAGAAGGGGATTGATTGTCTGTGTCTGCGGCATCTGTCGCAGGTTAATCGTGCAACAGTGAAAGGCGGCTGGCGTTTTTCCGGGATCGGCCCGCTAAAATGGCTTGTAAGGCGCATGATATATAGGGTTAATACAGATTTAACACATCGTTAACAAACTCTTTCCATTCAGACCAAGCAGTGATATTATGCACGCCAAGTTGGGGTACAAACCCTGGCGTGGTGCTGTGCATGCTTGAAGCACCCGATCAGGGATAACTTCGATCGAAACTAAATTCCAAACCAATTGGGAGAATTTTGAAGATGAAATACAACCGTAATCCATTGTCACGGGCGATCCAGAACACTCTGGGCGCCAGCGCCGTACTAAGTATGGCTCTGGCTTCAGGTGTTGCCTTTGCACAAGATGAAGCCGACGACGAAGATGGTGTCGAGCTGGATCGAGTGCAGGTAACCGGTTCACGCATTAAACGCGTGGATATTGAGGGTGCTACACCTGTGACTGTAATTTCACGTGAAGACATCGACTTTTCAGGTGATTCAACCGTCGCCGAACTGCTGCGTTCATCAACGTTTAACAGCTTCGGTTCCTTCAGAGACCAGTCCGGCTTCGGCAATGGCTTCTCTGGTGCATCATTCGTCAGCCTTCGTGGCCTTGGCTCACAACGTACACTGATCCTGATGGATGGTCGTCGTCTGGCAGCCTTCCCGGGCGGTGGCGGTACGGGTGCTGTTAACCTGAACGTTCTTCCGATTGACATGATCGAACGCATCGAAATCCTCCGTGATGGCGCATCTGCTATTTATGGTTCTGATGCAATCGCTGGTGTTATCAACATCATTTCCCGCAAGGATATGGATGGAGCGATCTTCACTGTTCAGGTCGAAAGTCCTGAAGTAGAAGGTGGTGATGCCGAGCGTTATTCAGTTGCTGGCGGTATGAGCAGTGACCGGGGCAATATCACTTTCTCCATTGAGCACTTCAGACGCGATATGGTTTTCGATCGTGACGTACCTCAGTTCGCCAATGCGGTTGAGCCTGGTGTTGACACCATCTCAAGCTTTGGTTTCCCGGGTACTGCATTTATTCTCAGTGGTAATCTGGCGGGTGCAAACTATCCTGATCCGCGTTGCCCGAATAACGTTGGTGACTCCGAGTTGTTCCCGAATTCCTATCGTTGGAGCTTCAGCGGTTTCGTAGCGGGTTCTGATAACGATGGTGGTTTCGGTTCTGATCGTACACGTTGCGGTTATAACTTCGCTGCTGACACGATCTACATTCCCCGGGTTGAGCGCAACAGTGGCTACATCAATGGCCGTTTTGACGTAACACCGACAATCCAGTTCGTCACTCGTGGAATATTCTCTATCAATGAGTCAGAGTCCCGTTTCGCTGGTGCTCCGGTAACTGCTCCGTTCCCGATTTATGGTGCGGACAACCCGAATAACCCGATCCTGGCGCTGGCCAATGCTGGTATTGACGGTATTACACCTGATGACGTTGGTGCAGTTCTGCTGCTGATGCGTACCGTGCCTAACGGCAACCGCGAAGGTTTCCAGAAATTCACTCAATCATCATTGTTTGCCGGCTTTGAAGGCACCGCTGATCTCTGGGGTGGAATGGACTGGGATATTGGTTTTGAGTACATCCGTAACATTACCAATGCCGAGACCCGTAACCTGGCCAACAAGCTTGAAATCCAGAATGCTATCGATGATGGTTCATTGGATTACTTCAACGTCCAGGGTCTGCCGCATCAGGAGTGGTTAGAAAATACCCAGAACGTTCTGCGGGCATTCAACCACACCGGTACTTTCGTAGCTGATTCTTCAACCATTCAGTATGATGGTTCTGTTAGCTGGGATCTGTTCCAGATGAACAACGGACCGGTACCGATCGTCGTTGGTTTCCAGATTTTTGATCTGACCTGGAGCCAGTTGAATGATCCGGAATCCAATCGTCTGATCATTGCCGGTACATCTGGTGGTGACAACATTGATAACGTTGGCCGTGATATTACTTCCATCTATGCTGAAACGAATATACCTCTGTTGAGCTCTTTGGAACTTAATCTGGCCGTTCGTTATGATGATTACTCAGACTTTGGTGGCACCACCAATCCTAAGGGCTCCCTCGCATGGCGTCCGCTGGATAGCTTGTTGCTGCGAGGCAGCTACGGTACAGGTTTCCGTGCTCCTGATATGCAGGAACTGTACGGCAACCAGTCAGAGTCTTTCCCGTCAGCCATCGACCACGTTGGTTGCGCCAATGGTGTATCACCCTGTAACGCAGCGCAGTATCGCTCGTTCTTTGGTGGTAACCCGGATCTGGATGCTGAGACATCTGATTCCTGGACACTGGGTGCGGTCTGGAACGCTACCGATGACCTGAGCTTTGAACTGAGCTATTACAACATTCAGTTCCAAGACCAGATTTCAACTCTGTCTCTGCAGCGTATGTTCAATCTCGAGCGTGACGGCGGTAGCAACACGGTTAACCGTAATCCTGATGGAACGGTCAACTTTGTACAGCTGACACAGTTGAACTTGTCTGGTATCAAGACCGATGGTGTTGACTTCGTAGCCGACTACAACCTGAATACCGACAATGCTGGTCTGTTCAGCTTCAACTTGCAGTATACGCAGGTTCTGACGTATGAGCAGGAAGCAGTACCGGGTGACGGTTTTGTTGACATTCTTGATTCTCACGGTGTTCCTGAACAGCGTGCGACTCTGAGTATCAACTGGTCCATGGGTAACTTCCAGGTGGGTTGGTTGACCAACTACATTGGTGCCAATGGTAAGGCTGATGAGATTGAAAACGACGGTAAGACGGTCTTTAACAAGGCCAATACCGTACACGACCTGCAGGTCGCGTATAACCTGCCATGGAACGCAGAAATTGCGGTTGGTGCGAGAAATGTCTTTGACACAGATCCTCCATTCAATGGTTTCGTATACGGCTGGCAGCCAATGGACTTCTCTTTGTATGATGCCCAGGGTCGTATTACCTACCTGCGTTACAAGCAAAACTTCTGATCGTAAGATCACCTGAAGTTTATGCGTTAGACAAGGCGGCCCGCAGCAATGCGGGCCGTTTTTTTTGTTCAGAAGGTAAAGCAGCGCAGGAGTGGTTGCTGAGGAGCAGCGCTTGACTGCACATAAACATCAAATGAAAACACATCAACTTTTTTCTGTCCCCTTACTCGAATTCGACCACCCGGATGCTGCTTCCCTGTGTCCACGCTTACGGTCCTTTTTCCTGGCGCGTGAAACCGAACAGTATCGTGACGATATCAGTCGTGACACACAGGTGGGACCGCTGTTTGAAAGCCGCTTTGACCTGTTCTACTGGAAGGATCCAGAAATACAGCCAATGGTTGAGTTTATCCATCGCTCACTGGCCAGGGTTGTGGCAGAGTTAAATCGTTATGATGCCAGGCAGATGAGCGCGCTGCGGTTCAACTACCATGCCTGGTATCACATCACCCGCGAAGGTGGTTTTCAGTCCATGCACAACCATCCCAATGCAAGTTGGTCGGGTATTTTCTGTGTGGATCCGGGCGAGCCCAGAGACGATCCGCGAGAAGGGAAAGTGCGTATGTATGATCCGCGCTCGAATGCAAATATGTATATGGATCCGGGCTGTGAGAACCTGCAAAGTCCGTTTAACTTTTCCAGCATGGAGATTCAGCACGAGTCGGGCAAGCTGTGGGTCTTTCCGTCGTACCTTATGCACGAAATATTTCCATATTTCGGAGCCAGGCCCCGCGTCATAGTCGCATTCAACTGCTGGCTGACAGCCCCGGAAAGCCCAAATACTTACCAGAGAACGTATTCCTGAGCATATTCAGTCGTATGCAAACACGTGTAGCACGGCACCGCCAGGCGATTCGCTGGCCAACTAAATGCGCTCTGGGCAGACGGAACCAGCGATGGTGGCAACACACGACGCTGATGGTCTTTAATGCTGCTTACGCCGCGTTTGCGCTTCACCAGGCAGCATTCAGCAGTGGTGGTTACGTGGTGTACTCACCGACAGGCAATTGCCTGCTGAAGGACCCTCTGCGAAGCTCAACCAGGGTCAGTCGGTATGCCATGGGGCGCTGTATTGGCGCACGCTGTCGGCCAGCACAGTCATGTGTGCGGGGTCGACTTCCGGTGTGATTCCATGGCCGAGATTAAAAACATGCCCTGTGCCTTTGCCATAACTGGCCAGCGTCACTCTTACCTGTTGTTCAATAACGGCAGGGTTGGTCAGCATAATAGCTGGATCAAGGTTGCCCTGGAGGGCTACGCGGTCTCCCACCCTGGTTCTTGCCTCAGCAAGTGTGATGGTCCAATCCACACCCAGACCGTCGCAACCCGTGTCTGCAATAGCTTCAAGATGGGCGTTGCAGCCTTTGCAGAACAGGACTACGGGGATAGTTGCACCGGCATAGGAGCGATGCAGTCCGGCAACAATCTTTTCTAGGTAACGTAAAGAGAACTCACGGAACATGTCGGGTGCTAACGCCCCGCCCCAGGTATCAAATATTTGCACAGCCTGAGCGCCACTTTCAATTTGCGCATTGAGGTACTCAATTACCGCATCTGCCAGTTTGTCCAGCAGCAGGTGAGCGGTTTGTGGCTCGCTATAAATCATATTCTTGATTTTCGCGAAGGTCTTGCTGGATCCCCCTTCAACCATGTAAGTAGCGAGCGTCCAGGGACTACCACTAAACCCTATCAAAGGGACATCGCCGTTCAGCTGTTTGCGGATCAGCGCAACGGCATCCATCACGTAAGCCAGTGACGACGACGGGTCCGGGTGCTTCAGTTGTTCGACATCCGCAGCAGACCTGACCACTGACTGGAACTTGGGGCCCTCGCCCTCGACAAAATGCAGACCAAGGCCCATTGCGTCCGGTATGGTCAGAATATCTGAAAACAGGATGGCTGCGTCGAGTGAGAACCTGCGTAGTGGTTGCAAGGTAACCTCACAGGCCAGTTCCGGGTTCGTGCACAGGTTCATGAAGCTGCCGGCCTCGGATCGTATCTGTCGATACTCGGGTAAATACCGGCCAGCCTGGCGCATTACCCAGATGGGTGTCCGGTCAATGGGCTGCCTGAGCAACGCCTTGATGTAAGTGTCGTTTTTTAAGGTCGTATTCATTATTGCCCCGTTAGACTATGGTTGTTTGCAGGCGCTTATTGCGACCGCTATCTGCTTATCATCCGAGTTGCTATCGATCAATCCCATGCCAGCGGCCTCAAGCAGAATTAACCGGTGTGAACCGGCCAAAACTTTTTTATCCAGCTTCATGAGTTCCAGGATTTCTCCAGGCTGAGCATTATCCGGCATGTTGAGAGGTAAGCCAAATGATTGTAGCAAGGCGCCAAGGCGATCACTTAGTCCTGTGGCACATAAACCCTTCTGTTCACTGAGCCTGGTTGCCACCATCATGCCAATTGCAACGGCTTCCCCGTGCAGGTACGTTTTGTAGTCAGTCATTGTTTCCAGCGCGTGGGCAAAGCTATGCCCGAAGTTCAGCAACGCCCGGACACCCGCCTCCCGTTCGTCTGCACTGACAACATCGGCCTTATTAGCAATGCTTCGCTGGATCATGCTGATCAGTGTTTCTGCATTCCTGGCGTTGATGTTTGCACTATTGCTCTCAAGCCAGTGCAGAAAATCCGCATCCCGAATGGCGGCGATCTTGATGACCTCTGCCATGCCCGCTGAGAATTCGCGCTCAGGCAGTGTCGCCAGTGTCTTAATATCAACCAGCACAGATGCAGGCTGATGAAATGCACCTATCAGGTTTTTACCTTGCGGATGATTGAAGCCCGTCTTGCCACCGACCGAGGCGTCTACCTGTGCCAACAGGCTTGTGGGTACCTGGATAAATCTTATGCCACGCATGTAGCTGGCTGCGGCAAAACCACCCATGTCACCAATCACTCCGCCGCCGAGGGTTATCAGGGTCGTATCCCGGGAGGCTCGGATATCGACCAGTTTGTCCATGATTTGTGACCAGTATTCAAGCGTCTTGAAGCGCTCACCATCCGGCAAAATCAATGCATGAACGTTACTGTCATCAACTGAGTCCTTGAGCGCTTGCAGGTACAGTGGGGCGACGGTTTCGTTGCTGATTATCAAGTTGGAGCTTTCATTCTGAATACCGAATGCTGCACCACTTTTTCCAAGTAGGCCGGAACCGATGTTGACGTTGTAACTACGCTCGGCCAGTTCAACTTTAACTGTCTGCATTGAGTGGGTTTACCTGTTGTTGGATGGCTGAAAAAAGTGCCTTCGCAGTGTTGAGTACGCTTTGGCTGCCGGTGCTAAAAACCAGGTCGGCGGTACTGTCGTAAAGTGGGTTACGGACGCTGGCGAGTTCCCGTAATCGCTGCCTGCGGTCTTTTGCCTGCAGCAGTGGCCGGCTCTTGTCCTGGCTCAGGCGCTTGAGTTGATTTCCGGTGCTGGTTTTCAGGTAGACAACA